>NZ_CP109178.1:3026136-3631363 GCF_036248255.1 Streptomyces sp. NBC_01717
GATGTAGGTCTGCAGCATGTCCCTGATCGCGCGGTCTTGCTCGCTGTCAGGCTTCCCCGAAAGGGCGGGCGGGCTGAAGCGGAGTCGCTGCCACTCCTGATCTGCGCCAAGGATGTCCGCGGCGAAGTCATCGATGAACCGCGTCGCCCAGACGAAGAGCGGCCCGAACACCTCCTCCGGGATGCGGTCGGTGGCGTTCTCGCGGCGGCGCTCGCCCTTCTGCTCTCCCCAGCCGTCGACGTGCCAAGGGTCGAAGGACAGCGGATCATCGAGGCACTGGCGCCAGTGCCAGAGTTTGCGGACCTTCGCGCGGGCTCGCTGACGAGCAGTCCACGACTCGGGGAACTGCGCGAGGAGGTAGTGCTGGTAGTCCAGCAGGTCGGAGCCGACCAGGGTGGACAACGAGCGGCATCGCGGGTGCGGCCGCTCGTCCAGCCATCTGAAGAAGCGGATGAGCTCCGCGAGGAGCACGTAGATGCTGTCGATCGCGCCGCGTCGCTCTCCGGGTGGGAGCGGGCCGGAGAGCATCGTGTAACACAGTTGCTTGGCGGTCGGCCGGAACGGCTCCGGGATCCGGCGGAAGTCGAGGATGAGGGCCCGGCGGCCCTTCATGTGAAGCGCCGGCCGCAGCCGCCAGACCTCGTCGCTGAAGCGGGAGGTCTCCGCCAGATCAATGCCGGGACGCAAGGGCCGGCCGTGGAGAACGAACGGGTCTGGAGCCGAGTTCGAAGTCGCTGCCGTGGACAGCTGAAGGAAGGTCATGGCATTTCCCAGGGGTCTTCGATCAGATCCAACATGGCGTCGGCGGGCTTGCGAAGCTCAGCTTCAGCGAGTTCGGCGGCGCTGAACTTGGCGAGGATGTCGTAACGGATGGCGACCCAGGCGGGGCCATAGCGAAACCACCACTGCCCTTCGTCCATCTGCTGGCGACGTTCGGTAAGAGCGTCGGTCAGGGCCAGCAGCCTAGGCAGGTGGTCGCGGGTGACCAGGCAGTTCCCGCAGTGGAAGCACTCGAGGAACGAGGCCTCGCATCGGCTCTGGGTGGCCGGGTGCCGGTCGTGGTCACCGCATGCTGTCCAGCCCGTGTCCAGGTCCCCGGCGGCCGCCTGCCGGGCGGCCGCCGGGGACAGGCCCGCGTCGCGGTGGAGGACGTCCGCGTCAGTCGGCCCGGTGACCACCTGCAGCCCGCCTCCCGCGGCGTTCAGCACCTGTTGGTGGGCTCGCAGGGCCGCCTGCTCGGCGTCGACCAGGGCCTCGCCGAGAACCTGGTCGGCCCAGTCGAGGACGATCGGATCCCTGCCGAGGTAGTTGCGGAAGAGGACGGGCAGGCTGTTCGTCTTCGCCGCCGAGGGCAGATGGCCGCCCAACCGGCGGGTGCGGCGGACCTCGGTGCTGGTCTTGACCCGGTTGAGCTTCACCTGCAGGGGCTCCGGCTCGGCGCCCTCGGTGGTGTCGGCGAGGACGGGACGCTGACGGTTCGCGGCCCACTGTGACGGGAGCATGGAGGCGCCCCAGAGCTTGCTGGCGAACGGATGTAGGTGCTCGGCCGTGGCGTCGACTTGCCCGTTGTGGATGTTCCTCCAGACGCAGATCAGCCGGTCGGAGCCGCAGGCCTGCCGGCTGCGGGCCATCAGGCCGTGCAGCAGTAGATAGAGGCCGCCGGGGGTGTGCAGGGCCCGTTCCGGCGGGCCGATCTCCCAGGTGACCGTCTTGAACCACTTGCGCTGTCCCTGGCGGCGCTTGGTCACCGTCAGTTCCACCGCCCGTCCGTCCAGGATCCGGTGCTCGGCTGGGAGTTCCTTGATGGTCTCGGAGTTGCGTTCGGTCATCGCGACCATCAGCACCATGATCGGCGGCAGGTCACGCAGGACGACGTAGAGGTTTTCGGCAAGGTCGATCCGCCGGCGCATGAAGTCGGGTCCGCTCAGTCTCGGGACGCGGCCGGTGTCGGCCATGTCCGCGAGGGTGGCCGCGAGCCATCGTTCGTTGTCCCGCGATCCCGCAGGATCGTGGCGATGAAGGAGTACCCGTTGTTCGCCGGCGTGGATCCTGTCGCGGATTCCTGCGACGTCGGCGCGCGCGGCGGCCAGCAGCCGGGCGAACTCGCCGTCGGAGTAGCCCGGAACCCCGAAACCTCTCGGCCTTCGGCGCCGCTGATTCACCATCTCCTGCGTCGTGGCGGACAGCCGCGGGCCGATGCTGTCCATCCCGAGCACGAGCTTGACCGCTTGCCAGTCCCCCAGGGCCGAGAACTCGGTGGTGGCGGCCGTCCGGTGCTGGATGAAGGCCTCGACATGTCCCGGAGTGAGGTCCTCGGGCCTGGTCGGAGGGCTGAGGTGGGAGGCCAGGAATGTCATGAACCGCATGAGTGAGCCCCACGAATGCGTGGCCGAGGTCATCGTCCGCAGTCCGCCGCCCGGGCCGATTCGCTGGGCGAAGGCCTCGGCAAGGGGGATGCGCCAGCCCTCCAGGGGCACTGAGGCGACGCCGAATCGTGCCTGTCGTCCGTCGTCGCCCTGGAAGAGCACGACGGTCTGCCCTGCCGGCCCCGTCTGCACTGAGGACGCTGGGGTGTACTCGCCGTGCGGTAAGGCGGCCGCGCGGCCCGGCCCGGTGCTGCCGCGGCCGCGGCCGCGGGTCATCGTCCGTCCCTCACGGGCTCGGCCTCGGTTCCGTCGCCAGCAAGCTCGGAAAGCGGGGTGTCGCGAGGGTCCTCCCAGGTGTCGGGGACCAGAGCCATGCGTGTCTCCATCTCAAGTTCCTGTAGGGCATGCAGGTAAATGAGCGTCGTGACCACCGAGACGTGCCCCAACCTGCGGCGAACCCAGTCCAGCGGGTCACCAAAGATCCGGACGTAGTGGCCGCGCTGGTTGTCACTGAGCTCGCCGAGCTGGGCGATGTGGGCTCGCTGCAGCTGCTCGAGGGTGACCACCGCGAAGGAATGGCGCAGCAGATGGGCGTGTGCTGCCACCGGCGCTCCGGCCCGCCGGCACCGGTCGTTGGCCGCGGCGAACATCGCCTTCCAGCCGGACACCGACATCGGCAGGCCGTCCTCGTTCAGCCAGAGCATCGCCGGTTCCAGGCCGTCCGGGGTCTCCCGCATCAGCCGTCGCCGTGCCGCCGGGCTAAGGTCCCGCAGCCGCAGCCGGTGGCTGCTGCCCGCGGTCCACCGACGGACCACCTCCGGACGCTGCGGGTCCTCGATCACCAGTGGGCGCCGAATCCGCTGGTAGCGGCCAGCGGCTCGGGCGGCCTCAACCACGTCGGCCCGGTCCCATTCCAGGTAGGCGACCAGTTCCTGGACGACGCTGTGCGGGACGTAGATCCACCGGGCCGAGTGGTTCTTTGCGATCGTCCCCGGCAGCCAGAACCGCTGATAGCCGCCCAGCCCGGAGCCCATAGGAATTTCGAAGACCGTGAGATGGGCCTGTTCAGACAGCCGCTGACCAGTCCGAACCATGAAGTCGGTGAAGGTCGCGTTCCTTGCCGCCCAGCGGCCGCGGAACCGTGGCGAGGGCAGCCCGTCCGTGCCATAGCCGCGGAGTCCGACGTCCCGCCAGAGCCGGTAGGCGATCGGCGTCATCCACTCGATCCGTTCCCCGTTTTCGTCGTGGGCGTAGGTCGCCGGGACCGAGCCCGTCTCCCGGCCACCAACCACTGACCCCATCGGCGCCGGCCTGCGTGCCCGCTGCGGGATCGGAACCTCGGCGGCATAGCCGCGGCGGACGGCCCACTCGTAGAACTGGTTGACCAGCGACACCTCCTGATTCCAGGTGCCGCCCATCACTCCGGGCCCGTCATCGTCCCGCCGACGCCACTGGTGGAACGCAAGATGATCGGCCTCCGTCGCCGACCGCCACGACGTGCCAGCCCGTGCGACGGTCAGGAAGTTCAGCCAGCGGGCCAGGGCGCGCGCACGATTGGCGTTGCTGTTCCACGGCGCGGTCAGGAGATTCGCCTGAAAGAAGTACGAGTTCAACACGGCGTCGTACTCGAATCGAGGAGACAGCAGGAACGGCAGGCCGTCCGGCAGCCCCAGCTGATCCAGCCAGGACTCATGGTCGTCGGGCAGTCCTTGCAGGAAGTACGGCCGGGTCGCGGGCTCGGGAAGGTCCCGGCTCACGAAGTGCACGCTCCACGTCGATCTGCTCAGCACCCGCGGAAGCTACACCGGTCAGTGACCGGCTATGCACAAGCCAGCACCATCAGGAAGCGGGCGGGCAGCCGCACCACGCCGGCGCTGCGCGCCACCACCACATGCCCCGACTCCAGCGGCTGGCGCAGCGCGTCCAGGGCCCGCACGGAGAACTCCGGTGCCTCGTCCAGAAAGAGCACACCTCGATGGGCCAGCGAGACCGCACCGGGCCGCGGCAGTCCATTGCCTCCGCCGACCAGCGACTGCATGGTCGCCGAGTGGTGGGGTGCGCAGTACGGCGCCCGGGAGACCAGCGGTTCGCCAGGGGGCAGGATGCCTGCCACCGAGTGCACCGCGGTCACTTCGAGGGATTCCTGCCTGGTCAGCGGCGGCAGAATGGCGGACAGCCGCTCGGCCAGCATGGTCTTGCCGGCGCCCGGCGGTCCGGACAGCAGCAGATGGTGACCGCCCGCCGCAGCGACCTCCAGGGCCTTTCGCGGCGTCTCCTGGCCTGCGACGTCCGCCAGGTCCGGCCGGTGTCCGTCGCCCTGCGCGGAGCCCATCGCCAGTCCGGTACCGATGCCCGCGCCCGGCACCATCAGCCCCGCGAGCATGGTGTCGGGCCGCCCTTCCTCGCGGATCTCCGGCTCGTCGGGCACCGGTTCGTCGCTGAGCACGGCGATCAGCTGCCGCAGGCTCCGTACCCCGAGGACCGACACCCCCGGCACCAGCGCCGCTTCACCCGCGGTCTGTTCGGGCACGACGACCTTGCGGTACCCGGCCTCCGCCGCGGCGAGTACAGCGGGCAGCACTCCGCGCACGGGCCGCACCCGGCCGTCGAGCCCGAGCTCCCCGATCATCACCACATCCGCCATGGCCGCAGGGGCGATCCGCTCGGCCGCGCCCAGCACGGCACACGCCACGGCCAGGTCGAATCCGCTGCCGCCCTTGGGCACGGAGGCCGGGGAGAGCCCGACCGTGAGTTTCTTCTGCGGCCACTCGGCCCCGGAGTTGACCACTGCGGCCCTGACCCGGTCCCGGCTCTCCACCAGGCTCTTGTCCGGCAGCCCGACCAGGGTGAACGCCGCCACCCCGGGCTCCAGGTCCGCCTGGACCTCCACGACCACGCCGTCGACGCCGACCAGCGCCACGGAACACGCCCGCGCGAACCCCATCAGGCCACCCCCCGCGCGTGCTCGGCGACCGGCGCTCCGCGCCTCGGCACCACCACGCCGACCAGGTCGATCCGCACCCCGCCCGGCGGCGGACCGCCGTTCAGGTCGAGCCAGATCTCGGCCAGCCGTCGCAGCCGGTCCGCCTTGACCGGGGTGACGGCCGCCATCGGATGCTCGAACGCCCCTGCCCTGCGGGTCTTGACCTCGCAGACGACCAACGCGTCGCCGTCCTTGGCGACGATGTCGATCTCACCGGCGCGACAGCGCCAGTTCCGTGCCAGTACGGCCATGCCGGCATCGATCAGCAGCCGCGCCGCCAGATCCTCGCCGTATCGCCCGAGTGCCCCCCGTGCGTTCATATCGGCACCACCTCCGGCACCGACTCTGTCCTGTCCGACCCCGACCGGTGGATCTTGGTGGACAACTCGGCGACTGTGGACAACTCGGCCACCCGTGAGGGGGACCGACCGGAGGGACGCCCTCGGCGGCTCAGCCGCCCGGCAGTTCGAGGTCGCTCTTGTTGAGCTCCTCGATGTTGACGTCCTTGAACGTCAACACGCGTACCTGCTTGACGAATCGGGCGGGCCGGTACATGTCCCAGACCCAGGCGTCCGCCATGGATACCTCGAAAAACACCTCACCCTGGACCGAGTGCACCTGCATCTCGTAGTCGTTGGTGAGGTAGAAGCGCCGTTCGGTCTCGATCACATATTTGAACAGACCGACGACATCGCGGTACTCCCGGTAGAGCTTCAGCTCCATCTCGGTCTCGTACTTCTCGAGGTCCTCGGCGCTCATTGGCATGTTCCCCTTCAGCCGTGCGTCCACCTATTGTGCGCCAGGCTCCGGCACCCCTGGACGCTTAGGCGATTTCGGGGGCCAGAACCAGTGGCGTACGCGGCGGACCCTCTTCGAGCAGCGTGCGCAGCAGCTCGGCGAGTCTGGTCGGGTACACCGTCTCACGCGCCACCGACAGTTCGGCGGAGGTCCACCACCTCAGACCCGCGACACTGCGCTGTTCCAGCCCGGTCAGCCCGCTCAGGTCCGTCGTGGTCTGCGTCGTACGTGCCAGGAAGTACCACTCGTCCTGATCCCACCGCCGCCCGTCGAACGGGAACGAGCAGATCCGCTGCCAGAGCACCGGACCCAGCTCGACATCGGTGATCCCGGTCTCCTCGGACAGCTCGCGCAGGGCCGCCTGCTCCCGGCTCTCGTCACCCTCCAGCCCACCGCCGGGGGTGAACCACCAGGTGCTCGTGGGGTCCTCCGGTTCATATCCGTGCACCAGCAGAATGCGGTCGTCGGGGTCGAGCAGGACCACCCGAGCCACCTTCCGCTTCTCAGTGGGCACCAGCAGGCACCCTTCGGTCCTGCCCGTTCCTCCTGCGTGCGGACCGCGCGGCGATCGGACCGTACGCGGTGCCTCCGAAGATGAGAACCACGCCCGCCACCACGGCCCCGAGCTGAAGCTTCAGGGGGCCGGGGGCCGACACCCCACCGGGGAGAGCGGCAAACGTCTGCGGTCGCTCGATCATGCCGTCCATCGGCCAGGCGATGGCGTCCACCCTGGCCTGCACGTCGCTGCGCGGCACCGACCCCTGTCCCGGGTCGTCCAGATGGACCCGGGAGTCCAGGGAGCCGCTGCGCTCGTCCCCGAGAAGGAAGAGCTGTCCCTTGGGCACGTTCGCCGTGAAGTTCTTCACCGAGGCGAGGCCCTCTGTCTGCAGATACGGTTCATCGATGGGCTTGCCGTTGACGGTGAGCCGGCCGCTCTTCTCGCAGCAGGCGATCTTGTCACCGCCGACTCCGACGACCCGCTTGACCATCGGCATGTTGTTGTCCCATGCCGGGTCCGTGAAGACCACCACGTCGCCGCGGCGCACCTCGCTGCCGTCCACGCGCTCCGCGAGGACCCGGTCTCCCGCATTCACCGTCGGCGTCATCGACTCGGTCGGCACGATGTACGGCTTGTACACCAGCGCGCCCCAGGCGAACCCGCCGAGGAAGAGCACAAGGCCGACAGCCACGGCCAGCCCCGACAGCATGCTGCCGAGCCGGCCGTGGCCGTCACCCGTACGTCCTGTTCCACTCATCCCAGCGTCCCCCACTCGGAGATCGACAATCGCTGATCCGAGTCGGCACCCTACCCGGCGGTATGCCTGTTGGTCAGCCTCTTACGGCGCCACAACACGAGGGGCAGCGCTCCGGCTACCCCGAGTGCTCCCGGCACCAGCCCCGTCGCCGCGTTGATCCCCGGCTGGTCGAATGTGCTCGGGATCGGCAGCGTCGCCCAGCGGTTGATCGGCCATGCGACCACGATGGCCCGGCCGACGACCTCGTCCGTGGAGACCGTGCCCTGACCGGGCAGCTCCTGGTGGTAGCGGGAGTCGAGGGAGTTCTGCCGGTGGTCACCCATCACCCAGATGCGGCCCTCGGGCACCTTGATCGGACCGAACGGCTCGTCGTTGCAGGGGGTGTTGCCCGGGTAGATGAACGACGTCTCGTTCAGCGCCACGCCATTGACCGTGACCGGGCCGTTCTCCTTGCACTCCACCGTGTCGCCGCCGATCGCGATGACCCGCTTGATCAGGTCCTTCTCCTCGGCGGACGGCATCAGTCCGATGAAGCTGAGGAACTTTTGCGCCACATTCGGTGCCGGCGCCTGGGCACTCTCCAGCCAGCCGCCCGGGTCGTGGAAGACCACGACCTCGCCCCGCTGAGGTTCCGAACCGAACCACGGGGTCAGCTTGTCGACCAGCACCCGGTCGCCCCGCTGGAGCGTGTCCTGCATCGAGTCCGAGGGAATCGAGAACGCCTGCACCAGGAACGTCTTGATCAGCAGCGCCAGAATCAGCGCGATGCCGATGAGCAGGGGCAGCTCCTTCCAGAAGGAGCGTGGCTTCCCCGGAGCCGTACCGCCGCTGTCCGGGGAGTCGCCGTCACTCTCCGTCCGGCCCGCCACCTCGGAGGATTCACCGTTCTCCGGATGCTCCGCCCGGTCCTCGGGTTCGTCGTGTCCGGATCGTGCGCCGACCGCCAAATCCCCCACATCCACTCCTCACTCCGTGCCACCGCCCGCGACCCATTCGGCGCAGGCCCACCACTCCCATAACGAGCGGGAGTTCCGCAGGGGTCGGGAGCCGGACCATTCCATTGAGATCCTGGGAGGACACACTATTCGACAGTCCGTACGCAGCCGCTGTCCCGGCGCGCGCGTCCGGCACCGAGGCAAATGTCTGCGGCTCCTCCAGCCTCCGCCAGTGGCCGAAGGGCCAGGCGATGACGACGGCCCGTCCCACGACCTCGTTCTCGGAGACCGTGCCGTGATCGGGCTCGTCCAGATGGAAGCGCGAATCAGCTGAATTCGAGCGATGGTCGCCCATCACGAAGATTCGGCCGGCCGGAACCTTTACCTCGAATTTGAGTGTGGAGGGCGGATTACCCGGATGCAGATAGGGCTCATCGAGCGCAACACCGTTGACGGTGACCTTGCCGTCCTTGTCGCAACACTTCACGGTGTCGCCGCCGACGGCGACCACACGCTTGATCAGATCCTGTTCGTCGTCGGACGGCAGCAGCCCGATGAAGGTCAGTCCTTCCTTCACCTGTTTGACGACGACGGGCGGATCCTTCTTGGCGACGTTCTCCTGCCGGAGCCAGCCGCCCGGATCCTTGAAGACGACGACGTCGCCGCGCCGGGGTTTTGCACCGAACCACGGGGTCAACTTGTCGACGAGCACCCGGTCGCCGATCCGGATGGTCTGCTCCATCGATCCGGACGGGATCACGAAGGCCTGCACGAGGAAGGTCTTGAGAACGAGCGCTATGAGCAGCGCCACGGTGATCAGGAGGGGGATCTCCTTCACGGCCGACCTGCGCCGCCGCCTTTTGACCTTGCGGGCCAGCTTGCGCCGCTCCGCCCGGGTCGGGAGCGACCGCGATGCCGTCGGCCTGCTGCCGGTCGGCAGCGGCGTGCCGGGGTCCGAGGCGCGGCTGTCGCGCCCGCGGTTACCCATGGGTCCCGTCCGGTATCCGTACGCCGTCGAAGGCACCGGTGTCCGGTAGCGGGCCCAGCCGGCCCAGCGGCCAGCCGATCCAGTCCACCCGGCCGATCACCCGGTCGACCGGCACCATGCCGCCGCCCGGCTCGCCCAGATGGTCGCGGGAGTCCCGGGAGTTGCTGCGGTGGTCGCCCATCATCCACAGCGCGCCGTCGGGGACGACGATGTCGAATGCCGCCCTGGACGGGGCGTCGCCCGGATACAGGTATTCCTCGTCCACCGGCCGGCCGTTCACCTCGACCCTGCCCCGCCTGTCGCAGCAGACCACCCGGTCACCACCCACGCCCACCACCCGCTTCACGAAGTCGGTCTCGGCGGGCTCCGCCAGCCCCAGGGATGCCGCTACGCCGTGTGCCAGCGCGGTGACAGGGTTCGCCTCGGGCTTCTTCTGTACGAAGGATCCGGTGCCGTCGAAGACGACGACGTCGCCGCGCTGCGGTACGGAGCCGAAACGGTACGCCAGTTTGTTCACCAGCACCCGGTCCCCCACCCGCAGCGTGGACTCCATCGAGCCACTGGGGATCAGGAAGGGCTGCAGCACATAGGTGCTGAACAGCAGCAGGAAGACCGCGCAGACGGCGCCGAGCGCGGCTGCCCGCCGCCACGACATCGTGGCGAACCGGTCCGGGATATGCGAAGAGCGCGACCTCTCCTCCGACCCTGCTTCGGGTGCGGAGGAGCGGTCGCGCTCCGTGGGCTTTGCTTCCGTGTCCATCGCAGCCAGAGCTTATCCGGCCGTGCTGTGGACCTGGGAGCTAGCTCACCTGTCGCGCTTCTCCTTGATCTTCGCGGCCTTGCCGCGCAGCTCACGGAGGTAGTACAGCTTCGCGCGGCGGACGTCACCGCGGGTGACGAGCTCGATCTTCTCGAAGATCGGGCTGTGCACCGGGAAGGTGCGCTCGACGCCGACGCTGAAGGAGACCTTGCGGACCGTGAAGGTCTCGCTGACGCCGGAGCCCTGGCGGCGGATGACTACGCCCTTGAACTGCTGGATACGGGAGCGGTTGCCCTCGATCACTCGCACGTGGACGTTGACGGTGTCACCGGGGCGGAACGCCGGGACGTCCGTACGCAGGGAGGCGGCATTGACGCCATCGAGCAGGGAAGCCATGTTGTCTGCTTTCTTCGCCGATGCCACAGGTCATCGACGGGAGATCGTAAGGAATCTGGGTGCTGATCGCGTCGGGCGGGCGTCGTTCCCCCTGTGGCAGGGGCGCACACCGGACGTACAGCAGCGGCTTATTCTTCCATGCCTTCGGGCCTGCGCCAAAATCGGCCGCCGGGCTCCGGCGACCAGCCGAGGATGGAGAGGATCTCGCGGTCCTTCTTGTCGAAGGCGCTCGCCTCGCAACGCTCGATGAGATCGGGCCGGTTGACCGCGGTACGGCGGAACGCCTCGTCCCGCCGCCAGCGTGCGATCTTCCCGTGGTGACCGCTGAGCAGGACGTCCGGGATGCCTCTGCCACGCCACTCCGGCGGCTTGGTGAAGACCGGGCCCTCCAGCAGATCGGCCATGGCGCCGGGTGCGAAGGAGTCGTCGCGGTGCGACTCGGCGTTGCCGAGCACACCGGGCAGCAGCCGGGCCACCGCTTCCGTGATGACCAGCACGGCGGCTTCCCCGCCGGCCAGCACATAGTCCCCGATGGAGACCTCGACGACCGGCATGCGGGTCGCGTACTCGTCCATCACCCGGCGGTCGATGCCCTCGTAGCGGGCCGGGGTGAAGATCAGCCATGGCCGCTCGGAGAGCTCCACGGCGAGCTCCTGGGTGAACGGACGGCCGCTGGGTGTGGGTACCACGAGCACCGGGGAGTGCGCCCCGGCCTCGAACCCGTCCGCCAGGGTCTCGTCCAGGGCGTCACCCCACGGCCCGGTCTTCATCACCATGCCGGGACCGCCGCCGTAGGGCGTGTCGTCCACCGTGTTGTGCCGGTCGTACGTCCAGTCCCGCAGATCGTGCACGTGCACATCGAGGCGGCCGCGGGCGCGGGCCTTGCCGACGAGCGAGACGTTCAGCGGTTCCAGGTACTCGGGGAAGATCGTGACGACGTCGAGCCGCATCAGGCGTCGTTCCCCGGCTCGGAGGCCTCTTCGTCGCGCGAGGAGACGATCACTGCCTGGCTGTCGTCGATCAGGCCGGGCGGCGGGGTGATGACCGCGCGCTGCTCCTCCAGATCGATCTCGGTGACGATCTCCTCGACGAACGGGATCATCACCTCGCTGCCGTCCGGGCGCTCCACGATGAAGAGGTCCTGGGACGGCAGGTGCGAGATCTCGGTGATCCGGCCGATCTCGGTGCCGTCGGCGAGGACCACGTCGAGGTCGATGAGCTGGTGGTCGTAGAACTCCTCGGGGTCCTCCGGGAGCTCCGCCGGGTCGACGTCGGCGATCAGCAGGGTGTTCCGGAGGGCCTCGGCCGCCGTACGGTCCCGTACTCCCTCGAAACGCAGCAGCAGCCTGCCACTGTGCACCCGTCCGGTCTCGATCGTCAGCGGCCCGTTCGCTGCCGGGTCGGTGGTCAGGCGGGCACCGGGGCCGAGCCTGAGCTCCGGCTCGTCCGTACGCACCTCGACGGTGACCTCGCCCTTGATGCCGTGGGCGCGGCCGATCCGCGCAACTACCAGCTGCACCTTGTGTCTCTCCTGTCATACGACGACGGGCCGGGGCGGGCGCATGGCCCTCCCCGGCCCGTGCCGGTGTTCAACTCTGTCAGCGAACCTGGTCCACATCGACGAGGTCGACGCGGATGCCACGGCCGCCGATGGCGCCCACGACGGTTCGCAGCGCGCGTGCGGTGCGGCCGTTGCGGCCGATCACCTTGCCGAGGTCATCGGGATGGACCCGGACCTCGAGCACACGACCACGGCGCAGGTTGCGCGAGGCGACCTGCACATCGTCGGGGTTGTCGACGATGCCCTTCACGAGGTGCTCGAGAGCCTCCTCGAGCATGCTCAGGCCTCGGTCGACTCGGCGGGCGCGGCAGCGTCAGCAGCCTCGTCCGCCTTCTTGTCGGCCTTCTTCGCCTTCTGCGTGATGGCCTCGCCCTTGGACTCCTCGCCGGTGTCCTTGGCCAGGGCCTCGAACAGGGCGCGCTTGTCGGCCTTGGGCTCCGGCTGCAGCAGCGGCGCGGGGGCGGGGAGGCCCTTGTGGGCCTGCCAGTCACCGGTGAGCTTCAGGATCGCGAGAACCGGCTCGGTCGGCTGGGCGCCGACGGACAGCCAGTACTGCGCGCGCTCCGAGTTGACCTCGATGCGCGAGGGGTTCTGCACCGGGTGGTACAGGCCGATCTCCTCGATGGCCCGGCCGTCACGGCGGGTACGGGAGTCGGCGACGACGATGCGGTAGTGAGGCGAACGGATCTTGCCCAGACGCTTCAGCTTGATCTTGACTGCCACGGGAGTGGTGTCTCCTGGTCTATGACGTGGTTGGGCACAACGAAGATGCCACGTGGGGTTGCGGTACTCGGGTGCCCGATGGACGCGTCAGCCGGAGGCGAGAGGGTTCCTGTGCGGCTGTCGAGTACAGCTAGCCATTGTGCCACACCACATCGGGTCACCCCACCGCGACCGCCGCTTCCGGGATGCGGAAGGGCTTTCCGCAGCCACCGCAGACGATCGGCGCCTGGGCGAGGACCGACGGTACGACCCGGACGTTGCGTCCGCAGTCGCAGACGGCCTTGACGCGCACGCCACCTCCGGAGGAGCCGTGCCGTGCGGCCGGCCCGCGGAAGGAGCGTTTGGTGTCGGCGGCGGTGGCGACCGTGTGCGCCTTGAGGGCGCGCTGCAGTCGCTCGATCGTCGGGCGGTAGCGGCGCTTGGCCTCGGGGTTGAGCGTGACCAGCGAGAAGCCACTGCTGGGGTGGGGCTCCTCGGCGTGGTCGAGACCCAGCTCCTCGGCGATCGCGAGGAATCGTCTGTTGTGGTAGCGGCCGGCGCGGGAGGTGTCACGGACACCTCGGGCGGCGGCGATGCCATGGACTGCCTCATGCAGCAGTCGCTCGAAGGAGAGCTCGGCGCCACAGGCGGACGACGACTCTCCGATCAGGGACTCGGGCGCGGCAAGATCGGGCAGCTCGGGGTGGTACCGCTGAATATCGGCCCACGCCTGCGCCAGCTCTGCGGCAAGTACAGGTGGTGTCGTGCTCACGTCGTGACAACGAGCCTGAGTGCCCCGGTGTTCCGATTCCGGGCCATCCCAAATATTTTGCACGTACCAGTCAGTTGCCATTCATGTGTCCTGACGAGGGCAGGTGCGCTGATCTGCGGAGAACCCTCGCAGCTCGCACGAAGCCGGTACGTAGTGACGTGTACGCCGTGACGCGTACGCCCCGGCGCGCAGACAGCGCATGCGCGCCGGGGACGGACGGTTCCGGGAACACCGTCGGGCGTCAGTAGGCGCGGGCCACGACGGCGACAGTACCGGGGGCGTCGTCGGACTGAGGCACCGACCCGTCCTCGGCCAGCAGACACCGTACCGAGGCTCCCTGCTCCGCGAGCCGGGCCTCCCCCGCCGGGCCCAGGACGTCCCACGGAATGCGGGCCCAGCCGCCCGCGGCCGCTGCTTCTGCGGCCTCCTCGACGGTGGCCGCCTCGCTGGTACGGGAGGTGCGGCGGGCCCGGGACTCACGCAGCAGGGTCGCCTGGTCCTCCTCCAGAACGGCCGGCAGCAGCGTTGCCAGCGCCTCGATCGGGACCGGTTCCTTCCCGCCGGGGATGCGGCGGGCCAGCATCGCCGTTCCGTTCTCCAGATCGCGCGGGCCGACTTCGATCCGTACCGGTACGCCCTTCAGCTCCCAGTCGACCGCGCGCCGACCGAAGGGGGTCTCCGTGCGGTCGTCGAGGTGCACCCTGATCCCGGCGGCGCGCAGCCGGTCGCCGATGGAGCGGACCGCGGTGAGTACCGCGTCGTCCCCCTTGATCGCGAGGACGACCACCTGGACGGCGGCCAGCCGCGGCGGGACGCGGAGCCCCTGGTCGTCGCCGTGCGACATGATCAGGCCGCCGACCATCCGGGTCGAGGTGCCCCAGGAGGTCTGCCAGACCAGCTCCCGCCTGCCCTCCTTCGACAGGTACTCGGTGTGGAAGGCCTTGGCGAAATTGGTGCCGAGCTCATGGCTCGTACCCATCTGCAGGGCCTTGCCGTCGCCCATCATCGCTTCGAGGGTGAGCGTGTTGACGGCGCCCGCGAACCGCTCCCTCGGGGTCTTCCGGCCGAGCACCACGTCGATGCCGAGGACCTCGGTCATGAAGTCCGCGTAGACGTCCCGGTGGATGCGGGCGGCGTACTCCCGGGCGTCCTCGTACGTGGCGTGGGCGGTGTGGCCCTCCTGCCAGAGGAACTCTGTCGTACGGAGAAAGACCCGCGGGCGCATCTCCCAGCGGACGACGTTGGCCCACTGGTTGATCAGGAGGGGCAGATCCCGGTAGCTCTGGACCCATTTCGAGAAGTACTCATTGATGATCGTTTCGGACGTCGGCCGCACCACCACAGGCTCTTCGAGGTCCTTGCCGCCGCCGTGGGTGACGATGGCGAGCTCGGGTGCGAAGCCCTCGACGTGCTCCGCCTCGCGTGTCAGGTAAGACTGGGGGATGAAGAGTGGGAAGTAGGCGTTCTGGGCGCCCGCATCCTTGATGCGGGCATCCATCTCCTGCTGCATCCGCTCCCACAGGCCGTATCCGTACGGTCGGATGACCATGGTGCCGCGCACCGGACCGTTGTCCGCGAGTTCGGCCTTGTTGATCAGATCCTGGTACCAGCGGGGAAAGTCCTCGGCCTGGGGTGTGAGAACGGGTGCCTTTGCCATGGCGCGCATCGTACGGCGACATCTCGCTCCGCACGGAGTGACGGGACCGGCCCTCGTGGCCTGTATCCGGGGGCGCACGACGTGTCCCCCGGCGCGCACGACCGTAGCTCGCAACCATTGCCCTCCGACCCCTGGACGAAGCCGCGGATGCGGAGTTCTCTGACTTACGGGGGAGTGCGGGCGCGCAGACACACGGGGGCCGTCCACTCGGGTACGACCGACTTCTCGGCGGATTGGGGCGCTTTCATGACACCAACGCTCGTCCGGCACCACAGGCAGGCGGATGCATCCGCCCCGGTGGATCCCGGAACCCGGGCCCGTGACTGGGCCGAGATCCAGGAGCGCATGCTCGCACCGCTGTACGAAGCGGTGTACGAGCGGCTCGAAATCGGAGCCGGTACGCGGCTGCTCTCCCTCGGCTGCGGCTCCGGGCTCGCGCTGCTGATGGCCGCCGCCCGTGCGGCGCACGTCACCGGAGTCGACACCGACCGTGAGCGTCTTGCTCTGGCCCGCGAACGGCTGCTGCCCGACCCCGGACCCGAGCGGGCCCGGGACGGTCTGCCGGTGCTCCTCGACGGTGATCCGTCCGTCGCCGCCCGGCCCGAAGGCCCCCCGTACAACCTGCTCACCGTGTTCACCCCGATCGGCTGCTCGGCGGGCGACTCCGAGGGGCTGAAACCGGAGCTGGAGTCCGCTGTTCCGCTGGTCGCCCGCGGCAGTTCGGTGGTGCTGACCGGATGGGGTCCGCCCGAGCGGTGTGCCACTGCGGCGGTGCTACGGGTGGCGACCCGGCTCGGTGACGGGGTGCGGGCGCCCCGCGCGGGAGGCTGGCGCCCGGCGCGCCGGGACGATCTGGAGGAGGTCGCGTTCCGGGTCGGGCTCAATCCGAACGGCTCGGGGCGGGTGGCGTGCCCGTTCGGGTACGCGGACATGGACAGCGCGGTGCGCGGGCTGCTGTCGACCCGGCTGTTCGACGCGGCGGTACGGGCGACGGACCGGTCCCAGGTGGAGAAGGAGGTCGCGGAGGCACTGCATCCGCACCGGCGCCGGGACGGCACGGTCTGGATGCCGAATGTCTTCCGCTATCTCGTCTGCACCACTCCCTAGAAGGGCGCTGCACTCCCTGGAAGGGTGTTCCGCAGAAGGGCGTTCCGCGCTCGGCCGGGCGGCTCTCAGTGCTTGGCCAGGCGCGCGACGCCCGCCGCCCGGTAGGCCGCCTCCTCGTCCAGCGTCTCGTTCTGCAGCAACGCGGACGCCAGCCTGTCCAGCTTCTCCCGGTGCTCGCGCAGCAGCCGCTGCGCCTCGATGTAGCACTCGTCGACGATGCGCCGCATCTCGTGGTCCACCGCGTCCAGCGTGGCGGGCGCCGCCGAGAGGCCGTACGCCTGCTGGGCGTCGCCCGGGATCGCCGTCAACCTGCCGACCCTGTCGCTCATCCCCCAGCGCCCGACCATCCCACGCGCCAGATTGGTGACCTGTTCCAGGTCGCTCTCCGAACCCGTGGTGACCACTCCGTAGACCAGGTGCTCCGCGGCCATGCCACCGAGGGCGCCGATGATGCGGCCGCGCAGATAGTCCTCGGTGTACGCGTACTTGTCGGCCTCCGGCGTCGAGAGGGTGACGCCGAGGGCCCGGCCGCGCGGCACGATGGTGACCTTGCGGACAGGGTCGGCGCCGGGCTGGAGCATCCCGAGGAGGGCGTGGCCGCTCTCGTGGTACGCGGTCCTGCGGCGCTCCTCCTCCGGCATGACCAGCGGTCGTTCGGCTCCGAGCTGCACCTTCTCCAGGGCGTCCGACAGGTCGGCCTGGTTGACCTCGGACTGCTTGCGCTTGACGGCGAGCAGGGCGGCCTCGTTGGCGAGGTTGGCGAGGTCCGCACCGGTCATGCCGGGGGTCGTGCGGGCCACCTGGCCGAGGCTCACGTCCTCGGAGAGCGGGATCTGCCGGGTGTGGATCTTCAAGATCGCCTCCCGGCCGCCCCGGTCCGGTGGGCTCACCTGGACGATCCGGTCGAAGCGGCCGGGCCTGGTGAGCGCCGGGTCGAGGACATCGGCCCGGTTGGTCGCGGCGAGGACGACGACGCCTTCCGATCCGGAGAAGCCGTCCATCTCGGTGAGGATCTGGTTCAGCGTCTGTTCGCGCTCGTCGTGGCCGCCCATGCCGGAGCCGCCGCCGCGGGCCCGGCCGATGGTGTCGATCTCGTCGATGAAGACGATGGCGGGGGCGACCTTGCGGGCCTCGGCAAAGAGTTCCCGTACCCGGCTCGCGCCGACGCCGACGATCATCTCGATGAACTCGGAGGCGGAGGCGGAGAAGAACGGCACCCCGGCCTCGCCCG
Source organism: Streptomyces sp. NBC_01717 (assembly GCF_036248255.1). NCBI lineage: Bacteria > Bacillati > Actinomycetota > Actinomycetes > Kitasatosporales > Streptomycetaceae > Streptomyces > Streptomyces sp. NBC_01717. The sequence goes on from NZ_CP109178.1 coordinate 3,043,649, forward strand.
CGACGGCCCGCGCGAGCAGCGTCTTGCCGGTGCCGGGCAGGCCGGCGAGCAGCACTCCCCCGGGCATCCGGGCGCCCATCTTCCGGTACTCCTGCGGGTTCTTCAGGAAGTCGACGACATCGTTGAGTTCGCCCTCGACCTCGTCGATCCCGGCCACGTCCTCGAAAGTGGTGCGCTTGGCGCCCTCCAGTTCGACCGGTCTGGGCGGGGCCTTGCGGCCCAGTGCGCCGGCGCCGCCGAATCCTCCGGACATCCGGCGGGCGATGAAGACCCAGAGCAGGACGAGCAGCAGGATCGGGGCAAGGGAGATCAGCAGATTGGCGAGGAAGCTGCGCTGCTGGACAACCGGTTCCGCGGTGACGGTGACATCGTCCTTGATCAGCTCGGCCCAGAGGTTGTCGTCGGCGAAGGCGGGCCGCTGGGTGACGAACTTGGTGTACGTCTTGTCGCTGCCGGGGACCTTCGCCTCTTTCCTCAGCTGCCCCTGGATGGCGTCGCCCTTGGAGTAGATCTTGGAGACGTTGCCCGCCGTGACCTGCTTGCTGAATTCCGTGTAAGCGATGGTCGGCTCGTTCCTCCCGTTGAAGAAGGAGAGCACCAGGTTGGTGATCAGATAGACGGCCAGCGCGGTCAGCAGCAGTCCGCCCCAGCCGCCCGGCATCTTCCGGCGCGGCGGAGGGGGCGGTGGGGCGCCCTCGGAGCGCCACGGCTGGTCGGTCCGATCGCGTGGCGGTACAGGACTGGTCACGCGCGCTCCTCTGCCGACGACCTTGAAGCGACATTAAGCACCAAAGCTCCCGGGGGGCCCGCCCGGTGGGCCCATGGGGGGACATCGGCGCGCGGACGCGTGAACCCTTGTCAATATCCAGAATCCTGTTTACTGTTCGATTCGTGAACGTCACCGACGAACGCTTCCTCACCCGCAACGGCCTCGCCGCCCGGCAGCTCGCCGTCCTGCTCCTCAACCATGAGTCGGACACCCGCATGCCCCGGGTACGCGACTTCGCCGAGGAGCTGGGCTGCGGAAACGGCACCGTGCAGGCGGCGTTGCAGCTGCTGGAGGAATCCGGCGCCATCGAGACGACCGCCCGCGGCCACCTCGGCACCTTCCTCGTCCGCTCGGACCGCTCCGTGCTCTGGAGGCTCTCCGGCCTCGGCACCCTGCTCGCCGCGATGCCCCTGCCGTACTCACGCCGGTACGAGGGTCTGGCGACCGGGCTGCGCGGCGCCTTCGAAACGGCCGGCGCGCCGTTTGCCATCACCTTCATGCGCGGCGCCGGGGCCCGTACCGCCGCACTCCTCGAAGGCAAGGTCGACCTGGTCGTCCTCTCCCGCTTCGCGGCCGACCAGCTGATCGCCGAGCATCCGGTGGAGCTGGTCGCCGAGCTCGGCCCCGCCACGTATGTCGGTGCGCACGGCATGCTGCTGCGGCACGGCGCAGACCTCGACTCCCCCGGGCTGCGGGTGGCGGTCGACCACGCCTCCGAGGACCTGCGGATGCTGGTCGAGCGAGTCTTCGCCGGCCGCGAGGACATCGAGTGGCGCGAGGCCTCGTACATGCAACTGCCCGACCTCTTCGCCCGTGACGAGGTCGACGCCACCGTCTGGAACCTGGACGAGGTGCAGGACCGGATCGGGCTCGGGGTCGACGTGCTTCCGCTCGGCGACGAGGTCACCCGCGAGCTGTCGCTGCGCAACTCCAGCGCGGCGATCATCGGCCGGACCGGCGGAGCGAAGGCCCTTGCCGCCGTCCGGGAGTCGCTCGATCTCTCGCTGGTGACCCGGCTGCAGACCGAGGTACTGAGGGGCGAGCGCGTGCCCTCGTACTGATCCGGTGGATCCGGTGAGACCGACCCCGGCCACCTGTGGCCTCGGACGATCTGAAAATACAAAATCCTGGTTTCTGTCGATTATAGGAGGATCATCGTGGACGACCAGCTCGCATTGCGGATCCGGCTCTTCCGTGAAGGAGGCCAGGTCAAGCCCGAAGTCGCCGACTTCGTCGCCGCCGAACTGGCCGCCCTCGAAGCCGACGGGCGCACCGTCACCGAAGCCAGCGCCGGAATGCTGACCAGTCACCTGATGATGGCCCTCACCCGGCTCCTCGACGGCCAACCGATCGAGCAGTTCCTCACCGACGACCAGGTCGCCGCCGAACTGGCCGGACATCCCCACGCCGTCGCGCGCGCCCGCGCCATCTCCGCGCGGGCCGAGCAGGAGCTCGGAGCGGCGCTCCCCGACTCGGAGATCAACTTCCTCGGCATGCACCTCGCCGTGCTCGCCCAGCACTCACCGGCCGCCCCGGCCTCCTGACCCACCCCGTCCAACCCCAGACAGAGAAGGACCAGCCATGACGAAGATCCTCACCGGCGGTGTCGGCAAGGTCGAGGTCACCGACACGATCAAGCAGCTCGCGATCGACGGCATCGACATCGTCGCCTCCAGTGACATGGACGCCGCGATGAAGCTGCGCGTCGGACAGGCCGACTACTACCTCGGCACCTGTCACACCGGCGCCGGCGCCTCCCTCGGCGTACTCGTCGGCCTGATGGGCTCGGCCGCCTGCCACACCTTCGGGCGCAGCATCCCCTCCGAGGACGAGGTCGCCGCCCTCCTCGCCGACGGCAAGAAGGCCTTCGGATTCTCGATGGACCAGATCGACGTCATCGCCCCCCTCATGGCGCGCGCCATCGCCGCCCGCGGCTGACCCCGGCCACCTCTTCCTGAACACCCCGGGCACGAAGGAGTGACCCTGTGAGCACCACACTCGCCGCCGGAGCCGGCCTCGATTTCACACTGGCCCAGCAGCTGACCGTGATAGCCCTCTGTGCGCTGACCGCGTACATCTCGCACATGGCGCTGGCCGTCTTCAACGACGGCGTACGCCCGTTCCTGCTGGACTTCATCCAGGGGCGCACCACGCGCAGCGCCACGACGGCGGTCTCCTTCGGACTGTCCGCCGGGTTCATCTTCGGACTCGGCGCACCCATGGCGCTCTCCACCGGTGTGCTGAATCCGTGGCTCGTCTTCCTGCCCACCGACATCCTCGGCATGCTGGCGCCGAAGAAGTGGCTCGCACCGATCCTCGGCGGCGCCTGGGGTGCGGTCGTCGTCTTCGGCCTGAACGGCGCGAACGACGTGGCACACGATCTGCCGGTCGACTTCATCACCGCGATGCAGCAGATGTCGACGCCGATCCTGTTCCTCTTCACGCTGTTCCCGGTGCTCGCGATCACCAAGCAGTTCGGCCGCAAGTGGGGCGGCGTCGCGGGGGGTCTCGAACTCGCGCTGGTCGTCCTCACCATGAAGGTCTGGCCGAAGATGTTCGCCGGGGCGCTGGCCATGGCCATCGGCGTTCTGATGCTGATCGCCCTGGCCATCGCCAAGGACATGAAGCAGCGCAAGGCCGACAAGGCCGCGGGCGTCACCGAGATCGTCCTGGACGACGACCCGATGGCCTCCCTGTTCAGCGCGAGCGCGGCCCGGCTGCGCAGGTATCTGCCGCTCTTCATGGTGCTGGGTGCCGGAGTCTGTGTGCTGGCGCAGATGCATATATTCGGCGGCGGCGAGGCGACCAGCTTCCTGATCGCCAAGGGGCAGTACACGGAAGCCGCCCAGGTCGACTTCTACCGGGTCTTCGGCTTCATCCCGCTGATCGCGACGACCGCGCTCGCGTCGGGCGCGTACGGCATCGCGGGGTTCACGCTGGTGTACCCGATCGGCTATCTGATGCCGAACCCGTTCCTCGCCGCGATCGTCGGCGCCGCCGTGTTCGCCCTCGAGATCCTGGCCCTCTCCTCCATCGGCAAGGTCCTCGGCAAGCTGCCCAGCGTCCGCGACTCCTCGGAGCACCTGCGCAGCGCGATCGGCGACACGCTGCAGCTCGCGATCCTCTTCGGCTCACTGATGGCCGCCAACGCCATGGGCGGCGGACTCGGGATCCTCGTCGTCGGCGGGCTCTACCTGCTGAACGACGCGATGGGCCGGCCGGTCGTGCGGATGGCCGCCGCTCCGGCAGCGGTGATCGTCGGCGGAATCCTCCTCAACGTCCTGTACTGGCTCGACCTGTTCACCCCGATCAAGGGCTGAGGCCGGGTCACGTACGCCAGGAAGGAACTCTCCACGATGCACACCACCGTCCCGCAGCCCGTGCTCCGTACGGTCGTCGGCGATCTCGTCCCCGGCTCGGTGCGCGGCCCCGCCCTCGCTCATGAGCACCTCGTCCTCGACCTCGACCACCGGGGCGACGGTGCGGCCGTCCTCCACCCGGACCGGCATGCCGCGGCCGTCACCGCCGAGCTGGCCGCCCTCCGGGAGGAGTTCGGGCTCGGCCTCGTCGTCGAGCTGACCTGCCGCGGCATGGGCCGGGACGCCGCCACCCTGGCCCGGATCGCCCGGGACGCGCAGGTCGCCGTCGTCGCCGCCACCGGGTGGTACTACGAGCCGTTCCACACCCCCGAGATCGCCGCCGCCGACATCGACGAGCTCACCGCAACCCTCGTCCGCGAGATCGGCACGGGCATCGGCTCCACCGGGATCCGCCCCGGCGTCCTCGGAGAGATCGGCAGCCACGGCGACACACCCACCGCCGCCGAGACGAAGGTGCTGCGGGCCGCCGCGCGGGCCGCGGCCGCCACCGGGCTGTCCGTCGCCACCCATGCGCAGCTCGGCCGTGGCGGCCTCGCCCAACTGGAGCTCCTCACCGCCGAGGGCGTGGAGCCGCACCGCATCAGCATCGGCCACCAGGACCTTCTCGACGATCCGGCCGTGCACCGGGAGCTCGCGGCGAGCGGTGCGTATGTCGCGTTCGACACCGTCGGCAAGGACAGCTACCAGAGCGACGACACCCGGCTGCGGCTGCTGCTCGCCCTGCTGGAGGCCGGGCATGCCGACCGGGTTTTGTTGAGCTGCGACATCTCGCGCCACGGCTACCTGCGCACGGAGGGCGGCCAGGGGTACGGGCATCTCTTCCGGAGCTTCCTGCCCAAGGCCCGCGCCGCCGGCGTCGACGACGGCCTGATCGACCTGATGACCCGCTGCAATCCGCTGCGCTTTCTCACCGGCGCCGGCGTGGAAGAGATCTGATCATGAACCCGGCACTACCGCAGACATTCCCCCTCGCGACCGTGGCACTGGACGACGCGATCGCCCGGCAGTTCCGGCTGCTGGAGGCGACCGCCGCCCACTTCGAAGGCCCCCAGCTCTTCGAAGCGGACGCCGGCGTCGTCCCCGGTCTCGGTCGTCCCCGCACCACCGCCCGCGTCGAAGCGGTCCTGGCCGACTTCTTCGGCGCCGAGGACGCCGCGTTCGTGCAGGGCGCGGGCACGGGCGCGATCCGCGCGGCGCTCAACGCCGCCGTACTGGCCGGGGATCCGCTGCTCATCCACCGGGCGCCCGTCTACCGCACCACCGAGGTCACCCTGCGCGGCATCGGTGTGCGGACCGTCGAGGTCGACTTCAACGACGGTGCCGCACTGCGCGAGGCCCTGGCGTCCGGCCGGTTCCGGTGGGCGTACGTCCAGCACACCCGGCAGCGGCTCGCCGACTCGTACGACCCCGCCGAAGTCCTCGCCGCCTGCCGGGCCGCCGGCGTGCGCACGCTCGTCGACGACAACTACGCCGTGATGCGCACCCCCGCCGCGGGGGTGGAACTGGGCGCCGACGCCTCCTGCTTCTCGCTGTTCAAGCTGCACGGTCCCGAAGGCGTCGGCGTCGTCGTCGGAGCCCGCGATCTCGTCGAACACATCCGGCGCGACAACTACTCCGGCGGCGGCCAGGTCCAGGGCCACCAGGCGCTCGACGCCCTGCGCGCCCTGACCCACGTACCGGTGATGTGGGCCGTCCAGTCCAAGGTCGGTGCCGAGGTCGCCGAGCGGCTGGCGGCCGGGGAAGTGGCCGGCGTCGCCGAGGTCCGGATCGCCAACGCCCAGGACCTCTGTCTGCTGGTCCGCCTGGACCGGCCGGTGGCGAAAGAGCTGCCCGCCGTCGCCGCACGCTTCGGGGCGGCGCCCTACCCCGTCGGCTCCAACTCGCGCTACGAGATCGCGCCGCTGTTCTACCGGATGTCCAGCTCTGCGCTGGACGACGCACCCGAGCTGGCCGACTGGACCGTACGCATCAACCCCATGCGGGCGGGGGCGGATCTCGTCGTCGACATCCTGCGCCGCTCGCTCGACGCACTGGGCGACCGGCCTGCCGAAGTGAACGACCCGAAGGACGCCTGACCGTGTTTCTCGACACCGTGCTCACCCGCAACCCGGAGCTCGTCGATGCCGCGGCGGCCCTCCACCGGCGTGGTGAGATCCCGCCCGACACCTATGTGATGGACCTCGACGCCGTCGAGGCCAACGCCGAACTCCTCGCCGCCGAGGCCCAACGGCTCGGCCTCTCCCTCTGGTTCGTCGTCAAACAGTTCGGCCGTAACCCCGAGCTGATCAGGGCCGTCGCCCGGCACATCCCCAAGTACGCCGCCATCGACCCGGCCGAGGCCCGCATCCTGCACGCGACGGGCGCCCGGGCCGGCAACCTCGGCCACCTCGTCCAGATCCCCCGCCGTGCCCTGCCCGAGATGCTGGCCTGGCGCCCGGAGACCGTCACCGTCTACGACCTGGCCAATGCCCGGGCCGTCTCCGAGGCCGCCCAGCGGCTGGGCCTGGTGCAGGACATTCTCGTACGGCTCGAAGGCGCCGAGGGCACCGTCTACCCGGGCCAGGAGGGCGGTGTCCCGCTCCCCCGCCTGGACGCGTTCGCCGAGGCCGCCGAGCGGCTGCCGGGCATCCGGATCGCGGGCGTCACCGCCTTCCCGTGCGTCCTGTGCGACCCGGCGACCGGAACCCCGTACGCCACCCCCAACTTGACGCTCGTCCTGAAGGCCCGCGAGCTCCTGGCCGCCCGCGGGCACGAGGACCTCAAGCTGAGCGCCCCGAGCGCCACCTCGATGGCCTCGCTGCCGTTGCTCGCCGCCCACGGCGCCACCCACGGCGAGCCCGGCCACGCCCTCACCGGCACGACCCCGCTGCACGCACTGGACTCCGGCCAGCCCGAGAAGCCCGCCTATGTGTACGTGAGCGAGATCGCCCACACCCTCGACGACGGTCGCCCCGCCCTCTACGGCGGCGGCTTCTACGCCCGCTCCCACATCGGCAGCGCCCTGCTGCCGCGCACCGGCGCACGCCTCGGCGTGCAGGGCGCTCCCGCCGAGAACATCGACTACTACCGGCTGCTCGACGCCCCCACCGACGGCCAGGACGTCCGGCTCGGCGACACCGCGCTGCTCGCCTTCCGTACCCAGATCTTCGTCACCCGCTCGACCGTCGCCGTCGTCGCCGGACTCTCGTCCGGAACCCCGCGGCTGTGCGGGCTCCACGACGCCCAGGGCCGGGCCCTGTAAGGAGCACACCATGGCCAAGACCGTCATCGTCGTCGTCGACGGATTCGGCATCGGCGCCATGCCCGACGCGGGCACCCTGCGCCCCGGTGATCTCACCGCCGACACCTGCGGGCATGTCCTCGACCACTGTCGCGAGGCCCTCGGCCGTCCGCTGCGGCTGCCGGTGCTCGGCTCGCTGGGGCTCGGTCTCGTCCACCCGCATCCGGATCTCGCCCGCCGCACCCATCTGCCCGTCGCCGCGGGCCGGGCCGCCCTGGGCTACCCCGGCGCGGACACGTTCGCCGGCCACCAGACGATGATGGGTGCGGACTTCAGCCGGGTGACGGTGGCCCGGCTCGGCGACCATCTGGACGAGGTGACCACGGCTCTGGAAGCGGCCGGGCACCGCGTCGCACCGCTGGACGGCCGGCCGCTTCTCGTCGTCGACGGCGCGGTGCTCGTGCACGACAACCTGGAAGCCGACCCCGGCATCAACTGGAACGCCTCCGGCCGTCTGGAGGACCTCCCCTTCGACGGACCGGGCGGGATCCTCGCCATCGCCCGTACGGTACGCGCGGTCGCGCCGGTCGCCCGGGTCATCGCGGTCGGCGGTCACGCGGACGGCCCGCTTCCGCAGTTCGTACGCCTCGGCGACGCGGGCACCGTAGGCCTCGACACCCCCGCCACCGGCTTCTACCGCAACGGCGGCCTCGCCGTGCAGCACCTCGGCGCCGGCATCGATCACACCCGGCAGCTGCCCGACCTGGCCGCCCGCGCCGGGATCCCGGTCACCCTGGTGGGCAAGGCCGCCGACATCCTGGCCTGCGACGCGGCCGAGCGGCACCCTGCCGTGCAGACCGCGGACGTGCTCACCCACACCCTCGAAGCGGTACGCGCGCCCGGCGACGCGCTCGTCGTCGCCAATGTCCAGGAGACCGACCTGGCGGGACACCAGCAGGACGCCGAACGGTACGGCCGTCTGCTGGAGCAGGTAGACGCGGGGCTCGCCGCGCTCCTGGCGCTGCTCGACGCCCCCGGCGACCGGCTGATCGTCACCGCCGACCACGGCAACGACCCGACCATCGGGCACGCCTACCACACCAGGGAGTACGTCCCCGTGCTGATCCACCGGCCCGGTGCGGACGGTGTGGAGCTGCTGCCGGACGCGGGCAGCCTGGCGGACGTCGGCGCCACCGCCGCCGTATCGCTGGGGCTCGACCCGGCGGGGCTGGCCAACGGGACGACACTGCGGCCGGGGCGGCACGCGGCCTGAGCACGCGGGGCACACACGAAAGGGGCGCCCGCCTTCCCGGCGGGCGCCCCTTTCGCATACGGGCCGAGCGTGGAGCGTCAGCCCATGAACTTCTTGAACTCGTCCGGCAGCTCGAAGTTCTTGTCCTCCTGGGCCGGCAGGCCGAACGCGCCGCCCTGCGCCGCCGCCTGCTCGCGGCGGGTCGCCGCGGCCTGCTCCTCGGCCTTGCGCTTCATCGGGTTGCCGCTCTTGCGCTTGCCCTTGGCCTGCTTGATCTGCTTCTTCTGGCGACCGGGACCGCCACCCATGCCGGGCATCCCCGGCATACCCGGCATGCCGCCGCCCTGCGCCATCTTCGACATCATCTTGCGCGCCTCGAAGAACCGCTCCACCAGGTTCTTCACGGCGGACACCTCGACACCCGAACCCTTGGCGATACGGGCCCGGCGCGAGCCGTTGATGATCGTCGGCTCCTGACGCTCGTACGGCGTCATCGACTTGATGATCGCGGCGGTACGGTCCACGTCCCGCTCGTCGATGTTGTTGATCTGGTCCTTGATCTGCCCCATGCCGGGCAGCATCCCGAGCAGCTTGGAGATGGAGCCCATCTTCCTGACCTGCTCCATCTGCGCCAGGAAGTCGTCGAGCGTGAAGTCCTTGCCCTTGCTGGACGCCAGCTTGGAGGCCATTTTGGCGGCCTCTTCCTGGGTGAAGGTCTTCTCCGCCTGCTCGATCAGGGTGAGCAGGTCACCCATGTCGAGGATGCGCGACGCCATGCGGTCGGGGTGGAAGGCGTCGAAGTCCTCGAGCTTCTCACCGTTCGACGCGAACATGATCTGCTTGCCCGTGACATGGGCGATCGACAGGGCGGCACCACCGCGGGCGTCACCGTCGAGCTTGGAGAGCACCACGCCGTCGAAGCCGACACCGTCGCGGAAGGCCTCGGCGGTGTTGACCGCGTCCTGGCCGATCATCGCGTCGACGACGAAGAGGATCTCGTCGGGGCTGACGGCGTCGCGGATGTCCGCGGCCTGCTGCATCAGCTCCTGGTCGATACCGAGGCGGCCCGCGGTGTCGACGATCACCACGTCGAACTGCTTGGAGCGGGCGTGCTCGATGGAGTCCTTGGCGACCTGGACCGGGTCACCGACGCCGTTGCCCGGCTGCGGGGCGTACACGGCGACACCGGCGCGGTCGGCGACGACGCTCAGCTGGTTGACGGCGTTGGGGCGCTGGAGGTCACAGGCGACGAGCAGCGGCGAGTGGCCCTGGCCCTTGAGCCAGACACCGAGCTTTCCGGCCAGGGTGGTCTTACCGGCACCCTGCAGACCGGCGAGCATGATCACGGTGGGCGGGTTCTTGGCGAACCGCAGTCGCCGGGTCTCACCGCCGAGGATGCCGACGAGCTCCTCGTTGACGATCTTGACGACCTGCTGGGCAGGGTTCAGCGCCTGGGAGACCTCGACGCCGCGCGCCCGCTCCTTGACGTTGGCGATGAAGGCACGGACAACGGGAAGCGCGACATCGGCCTCGAGCAGGGCGATACGGATCTCGCGTGCCGTGGCGTCGATGTCCGCCTCGGACAAGCGGCCCTTGCCCCGGAGGTTCTTGAAAGTCGCGGCAAGGCGGTCGGAGAGAGTATCGAACACGGCGCTCGTCGGTCCTCAGGGTCGGGGTCGGGTGCAGGTCAGTCGTCCCCCAGGGTATCCGGACACCGGGAAACACAAAGCCCTCGCCCGCATACTCGTGACGGACGAGGGCCTCTCCACGTGATCGCGGAAGCTCAGCTCAGGGCCCGCTGCACCTCTCCGGCCAGCTCGGCGGCCCGCACATCGCCCAGCGGCTCGCCGTCCGCGCCTGTGACATAGAACGCGTCCACCGCGTTCGCCCCCAGCGTCGACACGTGTGCGCTGCGCACCCGCACCGCGCTCTGCTCCAGTGCCCGGCCGATCCGGTGCAGCAGCCCCGGGGCGTCCTGGGCCCTCACCTCGATCACCGTCGCCAGCCGGGAGCCGGCCGGTGCGACCGTCACCCGGGGCGGCGGGGCCTTCACCCCGCGGCGCCGGGGATAGGCGGCTTCGCGTTCGGCGAGGCGGGCCTGGATGTCGAGGGAGCCGTCCAGGGCGCGTACGAGATCGGCGCGGAGCCGGGTGGCCTGTGGCAGGGAGCCGTATTCGGCCGCCACCCGCCAGCTGAGCAGAAGGACGTCGACGCACTCACCGAGTTCGGTGGGGAGCTCGACGGCCCGCAGGTCGGCGGCGCGGACGGTGAGGCGGTGCAGGGCGAGTACTCCGGCGGCGGCGGGCAGGACGCCGGGGCGGTCGGGGACGGCGATGAGGAGTTCGACGCCGACGGGTTCCGGTTCGCCGTCCCCGTTCGCGGGTTCGGCCTGGGCGTGCAGGGCGAGGACGGGTTCGCCGGTGCGCAGTGCCTCGATGGCGAGGCGTTCCTGCTCGGCGCTGGGTTCGGCCGGTTCGGGTTCGTCCGGGGTCTCGCCCGCGAGAACGGCGGCGACGCGCTTGACCAGGTCGGTGACGAGGGAGGCACGCCAGGTGGACCAGGCGGCGGGCCCGGTGGCCAGCGCGTCGGCCTCGGTGAGGGCGTGCAGGAGTTCCAGCGTGGACGTGGTCCCGACGGCGGTGGCGACGGACCGGACGGTCGCCGGGTCGTCGAGGTCACGGCGGGTGGCGGTCTCGACGAGCAGCAGATGGTGCCGTACGAGGGTGGCGATGACGCCCACGTCGTGCTGGTCGAAGCCGATCCGGGCGGCGAGGTCGCGGGCGATGACCTCGCCGGCGACGGAGTGGTCGCCGGGCCAGCCCTTGCCGATGTCGTGCAGCAGGGCGGCGACGAGGAGGAGGTCGGGACGGCCGACGCGGCGGGTGAGGGAGGAGGCCCGGACGGCCGCCTCGACGAGGTGGCGGTCGACGGTCCAGGTGTGGACGGGATTGCGCTGGGGCCGGCAGTGGACACGTTCCCAGTCGGGCAGCAGCCGGGTGATCAGCCCTTCCGCTTCGAGGGCTTCCCAGACGGGGACGGTGGCCTCCCCCGCGCCGAGCAGGGTGACGAGTTCCTCACGGGCCTCGGCGGGCCAGGGCACGGGCAGCGGGCGCGCGACGGTGGCGAGGTGGCGTACGACATGCCGGGAGATCGGCAGTTCGGACTGGGCGGCCGCGGCGGCCGCGCGCAGCACGAGCACCGGGTCGCGTTCGGGGCGGGCGGTGCGGGCGAGGACGACTTCGCCGTCGGCCTCGACGACGCCGTCGGCGAGCGGGGTGCGCTCCGGGGCGACCGCCTTGCCACCGCCCAGCATGGCGCGCAGCCGGGGGCGCACGGACCGGGCGCGGAGCACGCGGTTGACCTCGCGCCAGGTGACGTCGGTGGCGTACGAGACGGTGCGCGCGGCCTCGTACACCTGGCGCAGCAGTGCGTCGGCGTCGAGGAGGCCGAGGGCGGTGGCGACCTGGTCCTGTTCCTGGAGGGCGAGGCGGTCGGTGGCACGGCCGGTGGTCAGGTGCAGGGCGTCACGGGCGTCCAGGAGTACGCGGCGGGCCTCGGCGAGGCCTTCGCGGGGCGCGTCGGCGACCCAGGAGGCGGCGACGGCGCGCAGAGCGGTGGCGTCGCGCAGTCCGCCGCGGGCCTCCTTGAGGTCTGGTTCGAGGAGGAACTGGAGCTCGCCCTGGCGCTCGGCCCGTTCGCGGCAGAGTTCGTCGAGGGCAGGGAGGCGTTTGGGGGCGAGGTTGCGCCAGTCGGCGAGGATCGTGGTGCGCATCGCGGCGACCAGGCCGAGGTCTCCGGCCACGGGCCGGGCGTCGAGCAGTCCGAGCTGCACCTTGAGGTCCTCGTCCGCCGTCTTCCTGGCTTCGGCGGGGGTCCGCACGGAGTGGTCGAGCGCGAGGCCGAGGTCCCAGACGGGGTACCAGATGCGGTCGGCGAGGGAGGCGAGGGCGCCGGCGTCGGCATTGCCGTCGTGCAGCAGCAGGAGGTCGAGGTCGCTGCGCGGGGAGAGTTCGCCGCGGCCGTAGCCGCCGACGGCGACGAGGGCTGCGCCGCGGACGCCGGTCGCCTCGGCGGCGGCGGTGAACAGGGCGGTCAGCCAGTCGTCGGTGAGTGAGGCCAGGGCCGCACGGCGCGGCGGCCCGGACTGCGCCTTCTCCTGGAGGAGGCGCAGTCGGGCCGCCGCGTAGCCGCTGGGTCCCGAGTCTTCGGAATCGGTGGTCACTTCAGTGCTCGTCACCCAGCTGCCTTTCAGTTTGCGAGACCGTCGGTCAGAGTGCGTCCGGGCCGCGTTCACCCGTACGGACCCGTACGGCTGTCTCGACGGGGACGCTCCAGACCTTGCCGTCTCCGATCTTGCCGGTTCGGGCGGCCTTCACCACGACATCGACGAGCTGTTCGGCGTCCTCGTCCTCGACCAGTACCTCGATACGGATCTTGGGGACGAGGTCGACGGTGTACTCGGCGCCCCGGTAGACCTCGGTGTGGCCGCGCTGGCGACCGTATCCGCTGGCCTCCGTGACCGTGAGGCCCTGGATGCCGAAGGCCTGCAGGGCCTCCTTGATCTCGTCGAGCCGGTGCGGCTTCACGACCGCCGTGATGAGCTTCATGCGTCCACCTTCTTGGTCTGCGCTGCTGCCGTCGAGTCCGATACCGGTGCGGAGCCCGTGGTGCGCGGGGCCGCACCGCCGCCGGCGCCGCTGAAGTCGTACGCGGTCTCGGCGTGTTCGACCTGGTCGATGCCGGAGATCTCGTCGTCCTCGTCGACCCGCATGCCGATCGTCCTGTCGAGGAGGAAGGCGAGGACCGCGGAGACGACCAGAGAGTACGCGAGGACCGCGAAGACACCGACGGCCTGCTTGCCGAGCTGGTCGAGACCGCCGCCGTAGAAGAGACCCTTGGCGTCGGACTGGACGCCGCCGGTGGCGAAGAAGCCGATGAGCAGGGAGCCCACAACACCGCCGACGAGGTGGACGCCGACGACATCGAGGGAGTCGTCGTAGCCGAACCTGTACTTGAGGCCGACCGCCATGGCGCAGAGCACACCGGCGATGGCTCCGACGGCGATGGCGCCGAGCGGGCTGATCGCGCCGCCGGACGGGGTGATGGCGACCAGGCCTGCGACCGCGCCGGAGGCGGCGCCGAGGGTGGTGAAGGAGCCGTGGCGCAGCTTCTCGTATCCGAGCCACGCGAGCATCGCGGCGGCGGTGGCGACCTGCGTGTTGACGAACATCACCGCGCCGACGCCGTCGTCGTTGCCGAGCCACGAGCCGGCGTTGAAGCCGAACCAGCCGAACCACAGGAGACCGGCGCCGAGCATGACGAGCGGCAGGCTGTGCGGCCGCATCGGGTCCCTCTTGAAGCCGACCCGCTTGCCGATGACGAGGATCACGCCGAGGGCTGCCGCACCGGCGTTGATGTGGACGGCCGTACCACCGGCGAAGTCGATGACGCCGAGCTCGAAGAGCCAGCCGCCGGCGCCCCAGACCCAGTGCGCGACCGGGAAGTAGACGACGGTCACCCACAGGGCGACGAACAGCGCCCAGGAGGTGAACTTGACGCGGTCGGCGAGGGCACCGCTGATCAGCGCCGGAGTGATGATCGCGAACATCAGCTGGAAGACGGCGAAGACGTAGACCGGAATCGTGTAGCCGTCCCAGAGCTGGGTGATGCCGATCCCGCTGAGGCCTGCGAAGTCCGAGCTCCAGCCGATGAACGAGCCGATGTCGGTGCCGAAGGCGAGACTGAATCCGTACAGCACCCACAGGATCGTGACGATCCCGAGGCTGATGAAGCTCATCATCAGCATGTTGAGGGTGCTCTTGACGCGGACCATGCCTCCGTAGAAGAAGGCCAGACCCGGAGTCATGATCATCACCAGGGCCGAGCAGATGAGCATGAACCCGGTGTTGGCGGCAGACAGCGTCGGGGCGTCTGCGGCAAGCGTCGTGATGCCTGGGGGCATCGGCGTCTCCTCGTCGTCGGTGCGGCCGCGTGCGGGCAAAACCTGCGGGACCACTTGCGGGACCACTGTGGAAAAGGTGCGGGCCGGTTATGCGCCATGAGGTTCGCCCAGCGCGGTTTCCGCCGATGCCGCACGATGTTTCGCCGCAGTGACGAAGAGGTGTGTCGTGTTACGTCCCCATGAATCGTGAGTGGCGTATCCGGGGCCGGGCCTACCCTGCGGCCGGGGCCGCATACGGTGCGGTTACGACTCTGGAGTACGGGAACGGGAACGCGAACCGGCCACGCCGATCACCCACTGACCTGGCAAGGGGGAGCCGAGATCGGTCTGTCGGGGTGCTCGTCGTGGCCGGAGTGCTGGGTGCCCGGTCAGATCGCTTCAGCGGTCTCGGGCAGCTGTTCGGTGAGCAGATCGGTGAGCCTGGCGACCTCGGGGATGTCTCCGAAGTCCCTGGCAGCGGTGTCGACGGTCTTGCGCAGCCGCGTGTTGACGCGCTCGGAGCGCACCTTCTTGGCAACCCGCAGGGCCTTCTCGGCCAGCAGCGTGGACTGCTCGGGTTCGCGCTTGAGGAGGTGCACCGTGGCGAGACCGACCAGGTTCAGTGCGTACGACCGCTGGTGCTCGTCGTCCTCGCCGAAGAGCTCGACGGCCTTCTCCATGATCGGCTCGGCGAGCGAGGCGTACGTGGGGCTCCGGCCGGCGACATAGGCCAGGTCACGGTACGAGTGGGAATTCTCGCCGTTGAGCTCGGCCTCGGAGAAGAAGCGGATCCAGTCGGGCTCGGGCTCGCCGTCGATCCCGGCGTCGAGGAAGGTGTCCTCGGCCATCCGGACGGCCCGCTTGCACTTGCTGGGCTGGCCCATGTTGGCGTAGGCGCGGGCCTCCATCGCATACAGCATGGCCTGGGTGCGCGGGGTGGCGCAGTCCCGGCTGCCGTACTGGGCGAGATGGATGAGTTCGAGGGCGTCGTCGGGCCGTCCCAGGTGGATCATCTGACGGCTCATGCTGGACAGGACGTAACTGCCCAGCGGTTTGTCGCCGGCTTCCTTGGCGGCGTGCAGCGCGAGGACGAAGTACTTCTGGGCGGTGGGCTGGAGGCCGACGTCATAGCTCATCCAGCCCGCCAGCTCGGCGAGTTCGGCCGCGCACCGGAAGAGCCGCTTGGCGGTGGCCGCGGGCTGCGGTTCCTGCAACAGGTCGGTGACCTCGTGGAGTTGGCCCACGACGGCCTTGCGTCGCAGGCCGCCGCCGCACTGGGCGTCCCACTGGCGGAACATCACAGTGGTGGACTCCAGCAGGTCGAGCTCGGGGCTGGAGAGGCGGGAGGGACGCCGGTCCGCCGCGGACGGCTCCGGATCCGCCGGGGTCGCGGCGGCGACCGGCACCAGCCACCGCTGCATGGGCTCGATGAGGGCCGGGCCCGCGGCGAGGGCGAGCGAGGTGCCGAGGAATCCGCGGCGGGCGAGCATCAGGTCGCTGCGGGAGAACTCGCTGAGCAGCGCGACGGTCTGCGGGCCTGCCCAGGGCAGGTCGACACCGGCCACCGACGGTGACTGATGGGCGGAGCGCAGCCCGAGGTCCTCGACGGCGACGACGGTGCCGAAGCGCTCCGAGAAGAGCTCGGAGAGGATGCGCGGAATCGGCTCACGCGGCTGTTCACCGTCGAGCCAGCGCCGGACCCGGGAGGTGTCCGTGCTGATGTGGTGGGCGCCCATCTGGCGCGCCCTGCGGTTCACCTGCCGTGCCAGCTCGCCCTTGGACCAGCCGCTGCGCACGAACCATGATCCCAATTGCCCGTTGGGGCGCTTACCGGCATTCGTATCGCCTGCGCCGCTGCCACTCACTGGAACGCCCCCATCCCGCTGAATACGTGTCGCGCGAACCACTATCAGAATGCCGTGGGCCCAAGCCGTCCGTACGGCGGTTGTGCACCATCGAACAGGAAATCGACTTGCCTCCGGCATACCCATCGGCGCACATACTTCCATGGTTCGTGTACCGACGGTAATCCTACGATCACCCGTCCGGCGAGCGTGATTACAGAAACGCCACCATTCGCCACCCCATCGAATGAACGCGTTCACCGTCGGGCGCGATTCACTTGACAGACGGCGATCAGTAGCAGACGCAGTGACGCACACAGGGGCGCGCGGGCCGTGCCGCACCACCACAGGTTCATGCGTGCGCTGCTCGGTCGACGGGGCGACGGAATGTAACGACCGCACTCCTCGTCGTAACCACCGGCGAGCCGGACCCGTTGGAGGGGGCATGGGCTTCACGATCGGCGGCATCCGTGAGATGCGATCCGGCGCACGGCGTCGAGGCCGTACGGCCGAGTGCACCGCGGTGGCCGAATACACAGGGCTGTGGGGCTGGGCCGTCGCGCCGGGAGCGCGGGCCGCGGCCGGCCGCTGCTCGTGCGGCGACAACGGCTGCGCCTCCCCGGGCGCACATCCGCTGGACTTCGCCGACGAGGTGCCCGCCGGCGCCACGCTGGCCATGGCTGCGAGCGCGTGGGCCGAGGTGCCGGGCGCGTCGATGCTGCTGCCGGTGGGGCGCACGTTCGACGTCCTCGATGTCGCCGAACCGGCCGGGCGCCGGGCGCTGGTACGGCTCGAGCGGATGGGTCTGCCGCTCGGCCCGGTGGCGGTGACACCGTCCGGGCGGGCCCAGTTCTTCGTCGCGCCGGGCGCCGCCGCCGAACTCCCTCAGCTGCTGTACCGGATGGGCTGGGACGACGCGGATCTGGATCTGCGGGCGCTCGGTCCCGGCTGCCACATCACCGCCCCGCCGTCCGACGAGGGCGGTCTCGGCCCGGCCCGCTGGCTGCGTCCGCCGGTCCTCGACACGTCGGGCAGGCCGCCGCAGGCGCGGCTGTTGCTGGGCACGCTGGCCTACATCTGCCATCGCTCCCGGGGCCTGAAACCCAATTGCCGGACGGGCTCGAAAGTGAACCCGTCCGGCAATTGAGGACGAAACAGCGATCGGGCGGACCCGAGGGCGTCAGTCGCCGATCAGCGCGTCGACGAACGCCTCCGGCTCGAACGGAGCCAGATCGTCCGGACCCTCGCCCAGACCCACCAGCTTCACCGGTACGCCCAGCTCGCGCTGGACGGCGATGACGATGCCGCCCTTGGCGGTGCCGTCCAGCTTGGTGAGGACGATGCCGGTGATGTCGACGACCTCGGCGAACACCCGAGCCTGAACCAGGCCGTTCTGCCCGGTCGTGGCGTCGAGGACGAGCAGGATCTCGTCGAGCGGGCCGTGCTTCTCGACGACACGCTTGACCTTGCCGAGCTCGTCCATGAGCCCGGTCTTGGTGTGCAGCCGGCCGGCGGTGTCGATGAGCACGACGTCGGCGCCCTCGGCAATGCCCTCCTTCACCGCGTCGAACGCGATCGACGCCGGGTCGCCGCCCTCGGGTCCGCGGACCGTGCGGGCACCGACGCGCTCGCCCCAGGTCTGGAGCTGATCGGCGGCGGCGGCACGGAACGTGTCGGCGGCGCCGAGCACGACGCTGCGGCCGTCGGCGACGAGGACCCGGGCCAGCTTGCCGGTGGTGGTGGTCTTGCCGGTGCCGTTGACACCGACGACCATCACGACGCCGGGGGTGTCGACACCGCTCTCCGTCTTGACCGCACGGTCGAAGTCGGTGCCGAGCAGGGCGAGGAGCTCCTCGCGCAGCAGTGTGCGCAGCCCCTCGGGGGTACGGGTGCCGAGGACGCGGACGCGCTCGCGCAGCCGCTCCACCAGCTCCTGGGTGGGTGCGACGCCGACATCGGCGGTGAGCAGGGTGTCCTCGATCTCCTCCCAGGTGTCCTCGTCCAGATTGTCGCGGGACAGGAGCGTGAGGAGCCCCTTGCCGAGGGTGCTCTGCGAGCGGGCGAGCCGGGCGCGCAGCCGTACGAGACGGCCCGCGGTGGGCTCGGGGATCTCGAGCGCGGGGACAGCGGGTGCCTCCGGCTCGGCGACTGCCGGGGCTTCCGCGACGGGAGCCTGGACGTCGGGGGGCCCGACCTCCTCGATGGTGCGGCGCGGTTCCTCGCGCGGTGTCTCGGCCTCCTCGCCGACATGGGGTTCGGCGGGAGGAGTGAGGGTCGGTGTGCTCGACGGTGTCGGGGGCAGCTGCTTCTTCTTGCGGCCGCTGACCACGAGCCCGCTGACCAGGCCGGCCACGACCAGGGCGGCGATGACTACAGCAAGGATGACGAATTCCATAACCCACCCAGTATCAGTCACGGCCGCGCCCGCGGGCGGCACCGGAGGATCGCCCAGGAATCCGACGGAGCGTTATGCACCTTTTGGCGGTAAAGGTACGCTCCCGTTCGTGGAGACCCGCGGCCTGGAACCCGTCCCCGACAGCGAGCGCACCGGTCGGGTCCGCACCCTCTTCCCCACCTGGGCCGCCGCCAACATGACCGTTCTGCTGCTCACCGTGGGCGCGGGGCTCGTCGTCTTCAGCGGCCTGAATCTCTGGCAGGTGTTGATCGTCGCGGTCACAGCGCCCGTCGTCAGTTACGGACTGGTCGGCCTGGTCTCGGTCGCCGGGCAGCGGGGCGGTGCGCCAGGCATGGCGCTCTCCCGGGCCGTCTTCGGGCAGCGCGGCAATCTGCTGCCCGGTGCGCTGATCTGGATCGCCCGTTGGGGCTGGGAGACCGTGAACGCGGTCACCGGTACGTACGCCCTGCTGGCCGTGCTCGATCTGCTGTTCTCCGTCCGCTCCACCACAGCGCTGATCATGGCGGTGCTGGTGGCCTTCGTGGCGAGCAGCTTTCTGGTGTCCGGGCTCGGGGCGGGCGCGCTGCGGGCGTGCTCCACCTGGTCGGCATATCTCTTCGGCGGGTTCAGCGCCCTCGCGCTGATCCACCTGGGGGTCGGCACCGACTGGCGGGCCGTCCTGGACAGACCGGCCGGACCGACGGCGCTGATGATCGCCGGGATCGGCACCCTGGCGGCCGGCGGCATCAGCTGGGTACCGTCCGCCCCGGACTTCACCCGATATCTGCCACGCACCACTCCCCGTCGGGCGGTGGTCGGGGCGACCGTGGGCGGTGCGGTGCTCGTCTCGCTGCCGCTGGTGCTGATGGGTGCGGTGATGGCGGTGGGCACTCCGGGCCTGGCCACCAGCAGCGATCCGGTCTCCTTCATCGGCACGCTGCTGCCGGACTGGATCTCGGTGCCATATCTGCTGATTGCCGTGGTGGGAATGGTGCTGATCAACGCGATGTCGATGTATTCGGCCGGCTTCACCGCGCAGACGCTGGGATTCATGATCCCGCGCACCTGGGCGGTCGGGGTGAATGCGGCCATCAGTCTCCTCCTCGGCGGGTTGCTGATGATGGCGACGAGTAGCTTTATCGATCCGTTCGTCTCCTTTCTGACGTTGCTCGCGGTGACGTTCTCCGCCTGGATCGGCGTCTTCGGCGTGGATCTGCTGCGGGGGCGCACCTACGATGCGACGGCCCTGCTGGACACCTCTCCCGCCGGTGCCTACTGGTACACCGGCGGCTTCTCCGTGCCCGCCGTGGCCGCGTGGGGTTCGGGGCTGGTGGTCGGGCTGCTGCTGACCGGCGTGGAGTGGTTCACCGGCCCGCTCGCCACCACCTGGATCGGGCGCCACGGCCTGGGCTGGGCCGCCACCATCGCCGTCTCCGGCGCCCTGTACGCCCTGCTGCCGCGTCCGGCCGGGGCGCGGTGACGGTACACCTCTACACTTCTGACGCTACGTCAGCTACTGTCCCGGCGCGCCAAGCCCGCCCGGCGAAAAGGGGACACCCGTCATGGCCTTCACAGTGGTCCGGTTCAACCTCGTCGATCCCGCCGCCACCCCCGACTCCCTCTCGGCCCGCTACCGTGCGGCGCTGGAGATGGCCGCGTACGCCGACCGGCACGGCGTCGACACCGTGCAGACCGAGGAACACCACGGAGCCGCCGACTCCTGGCTGCCCTCCCCCTTCGTCTTCGCAGGAGCGGTCTTCGGCGCCACGGACCGGATCGCGGTCACGATCTCGGCGATCATCGGCCCGCTGCACGACCCACTGCGGCTTGCGGAGGACATCGCGGTCCTCGATCTGCTGAGCGGCGGCCGGCTGGTGACGGTCGCGGGCATCGGATACCGGCCCGAGGAGTACGAACAGGCGGGTGTCGAGTGGGGCAGGCGCGGCCGGCTCCAGGACGAGCTGCTGGAGACCTTGTTGCAGGCGTGGACCGGCGAACCGTTCCCGTACCGCGGCCGTACGGCCCAGGTCACTCCCCGCCCGTACACCCAGCCGCATCCGCTGCTGCTGGTGGGGGGCAGCTCGCGGGCGGCGGCGCGGCGGGCGGCCCGGCTGGGGCTGCCGTTCTTCCCCAGCGCCCATCTGCCCGAGCTGGAGGCGTACTACCACGAGCAGCGCGCGGCCCACGGCACGGAGGGGTTCTGCATGATGCCGGCGGCCGAGACGCCCTTGCTTCATGTCTCGGAGGACCCGGATCGGACCTGGGCCGACTACGGTCAGCACTTCCTGCACGAGGCACGGACGTACGCCTCCTGGCAGTCGAAGGACATCCGCTCGGCCGTACGCTCGGCAGCCACGACGGTGACGCAGTTGCGGGACGAAGGGGTCTACCGGGTCGTCACCCCGCAGCAGTTGGCCTCACTGGAGGCGGACAGCCTGGTGCTGCATCCGCTGTGCGGTGGGATGCCGGTCGAGGAGGGGTGGCGCAGCCTGCGGTTGTTCTGCGACGCACTCGCACGATGACGTGGGCGGATGCGCGCGTCCCCGGCTCGCGGGCGCGGGCCGGGGACGCGTGGTCGAGGAGAGGGGCAGCGGGGATTAGCCCATCTCCTCCAACGCCTTGCCCTTGGTCTCCTTCACGAACTTGAGCACGAAGGGGATCGAGAGCACGGCGAAGCATGTGTAGATGATGTAGGTGCCCGACAGGTTCCAGTCGGCCAGGCTCGGGAAGCTCGCGGTGATCGCCCAGTTGGCGATCCACTGGGCGGAGGCGGCGACACCGAGTGCGGCGGCGCGGATCCTGTTCGGGAACATCTCGCCGAGGAAGACCCAGACCACGACGCCCCACGACAGGGCGAAGAAGAGCACGAAGACATGGGCCGCGACGAGGGCGACGACGCCCTGGGCGGTCGGGAGTTTGCCGTTGACGAGATCGGCGGAGAAGGCCCAGGCCTCGAAGGCCAGCGCGATCGCCATACCGACGGAGCCGGCCAGCGCGAGCGGTTTGCGGCCGACACGGTCGACCAGGAGCATCGCGATCACGGTACCGATGATGTTGACGATCGATGTGGTGAACGACCAGAAGAACGAGTCGGTCGGGTCGATGCCGACGGACTGCCACAACGTCGCCGAGTAGTAGAACGCCACGTTGATGCCGACGAGCTGCTGGAAGACCGAGAGGCCGATACCGACCCAGACGATCGGCAGGAAGCCGAAGCGGCTGCCGAGCAGGTCCTTGAAGGTGGACTTGTGCTCACGGTGCATGGCCGTCTCGATCTCCAGGACGCGGGCGTCGAGGTCGACGCTCCCGCCCTCGACCTCACGGAGGATCTCCCGGGCCTGGTCCTTCTTGCCGACCGAGATCAGGAACCGCGGCGACTCGGGGATCGCGAACGACAGCAGCCCGTACAGGAGCGCGGGAACGACCATCACACCGAGCATCCACTGCCAGGCTTCCAGGCCGCCGATCGTGCCGCGCTGCTTGCCGTCGGCCATCTGCAGGATGCCGAAGTTCACCAACTGCGAGATGGCGATGCCGATGACGATCGCCGCCTGCTGGAAGGAGCCGAGCCGGCCACGGTAGGCGGCCGGCGACACCTCGGCGATGTAGGCCGGGCCGATGACCGAGGCCATACCGATGGCGAAGCCGCCGATGATCCGCCAGAAGGCGAGATCCCAGAGGGCGAACGGGAGCGCGGAGCCGATGGCGCTGATGGTGAACAGCACCGAGGCGATCCGCATGCACCGGATGCGGCCGATCCGGTCGGCGATACGGCCCGCCGTGGCGGCGCCGATGGCGCAGCCGATCAAAGCGATCGCGATGACCTGGGCCAGGGTTCCGGAGCCGATGTCGTACCGGTCCCGGATCGCCTCGACGGCGCCGTTGATCACGGCACTGTCGTAGCCGAAGAGGAAGCCACCCATCGCAGCGGCTGCCGTGATGAAGATGACATGGCCGAGGTGTTCCGGATGGGCTGCTCGGGCTCCGGATCCCGGTGTCTGCGATGTGCTGGTCACATGAACTCCTGGTGCCTGGCCGCGTCGTCAGGCGTGGGGGGGCGAGTCGTCAGGCGTGGGGGGGGGCGAACTCTTCTCAAGTGGCGCACAACTCTTCAGCCGCCACCACTTGAAGTTAAAAACGACGTTTCAGAGAGTATGCGTTCAAGTTTCGAATTCAAAAATCGAGCATGGTCCGCTTCTACCCAGGACCGCCCATCAGGTGCGTTGAAGGTTTGAAGAATGAGTAAAGCTTCAGCGCAGTCGCTGGCTGATGACCTTGGAGACCCCGTCACCCTGCATCGACACGCCGTACAGCGCGTCGGCGACCTCCATCGTCCGCTTCTGATGCGTGATCACGATGAGCTGCGAGCTCTCCTGGAGCTCCTCCATGATCCGGATCAGTCGCTGCAGATTGGTGTCGTCGAGCGCTGCCTCGACCTCGTCCATCACATAGAACGGGCTCGGCCTCGCCTTGAAGATCGAGACCAGCAACGCGACGGCCGTCAGGGACCGCTCGCCGCCCGACAGCAGGGAGAGCCGCTTGAC
This sequence comes from Streptomyces sp. NBC_01717, assembly GCF_036248255.1. Classification (NCBI taxonomy): domain Bacteria; kingdom Bacillati; phylum Actinomycetota; class Actinomycetes; order Kitasatosporales; family Streptomycetaceae; genus Streptomyces; species Streptomyces sp. NBC_01717. Next base: position 3,066,994 of record NZ_CP109178.1, read on the forward strand.
CTTCTTGCCCGGCGGGCGGGCCTCGACGTCGACACCGGTCGCCAGCATGTTGTCCGGATCGGTCAGGACGAGCCGGCCCTCGCCGCCCGGGAAGAGCCGTGAGAAGACGCCCTCGAACTCGCGGGCCGTGTCCCGGTATGCCTCCGTGAACACCTGCTCGACCCGCTCGTCGACCTCCTTGATCACCTGCATCAGATCGGCCCGGGTCTTCTTCAGGTCTTCGAGCTGCTCGGAGAGGAACTTGTGCCGCTCCTCCAACGCCGAGAACTCCTCGAGGGCGAGCGGATTCACCTTCCCGAGTTGCTGGTACGCCCGTTCGGCGGACTTCAGCCGCTTCTCCTGCTCGGCCCTGACGAACGGTTTCGGCTGGTTGCGCGGGTGCTCCGGGTCCTCCGGCAACTCCTCGCCCTCCGCCGCCGGCGACGGCGGCACCAGCTGGTCGGGGCCGTACTCGCCGACCAGCCCGGCCGGCTCCACGCCCAGCTCCTCGAGGGCCTTCGCCTCCAGCTGCTCTATCCGCAGCCGCTTCTCGGCGCCCAGCACCTCGCCGCGGTGGACGGAGTCGGTCAGCTTGTCCAGCTCGCCCTTGAGCTCACGGCCGTGGCCGCGCTCGGCGGTCAGCTCCCGCTCACGCTCCGCCTTCGCCGCCTCGGCCGCGACCCGCTCCTCCTCGGCCCGTACGACGGACACCTCGACGTGGGCGAGAAGCTGACGGGCGCCGGACGCGACGGCGGAGGCGACCGCGGCCTCGTGGCGCAACCGGGTGCGGCGTTGCTCGGCGCGGGCGCGGGCCTCGCGTTCGGCACGGGCGCCGCGGTCGAGGGAGTCGGCGCGTCCGGCGAGCCCCTTGACACGTTCCTCGTGGGTACGGACCTGGAGGCGGGCCTCCATCTCGGTCTGGCGCGCGTTGGCCCCGTCGGCGGCGAGCCGGTCGCGCACGGAGTTGTCGGGCTCCTCCTCGACCGGCATCTCCTCGGCCACGAGCAGCCGCTCGGCGAGCTCCTCGGCCTCCTCGGTCGCCCGCTCCAGGGCGTCCTGGGCGCGAGCGGCGGAGGCGGCCGACCGCTCGGCCTCACCCGCGGCGCCGCGCGCCTGCCCGGCGAGCCGCCCGAGCTGCTGGGCCACCCCTGACTTCTCCCGCTCGGCGGCCCTGCGCCGTTCCGCCAGCTCCTCGACGAGTTCGGCGCAGGCGCTGCGCCGCTCCCCCGCGAGTCGCTGGGCCTCGGCCAACTCGGTGCACCGGACGGCCAGTTCCGCCAGCTCGGCGGCGGCCTCGTCGACGGACGCCTGCACTTCGAGAAGACTGGGCGCGCCGGCGGACCCGCCGTGCGCGAAGTGCGCCCCCAGAACATCTCCCTCGCCGGTCACGGCGGTCAGCTCGGGATGCGCGGCAACGAGATCCTCGGCGTCCTCCAGCGTGGGGACGACCACCATGCCCCGCACGAGCCCGCGCACGGCGCCCATCAGCTCGGCAGGACCCTGGACAAGATCGGCCACGGCCGGCGGGGCGTCCGGGCCCGCGGCGCGAGGCACCGGGCCGGACGCCCCGGCGAGCCCGGCAACACCGTGGGCCGGGGTGTCCTGCCCCGGTACGTGCCCCGCGCCCGCAGCGCCCCCCAGCAGCAACGCCGCCCGCCCCGCGTCCTGCTTGCGCAGAAGGCGGATCGCGTTCGCCGCCGTGGCCGGATCCGTCACCGCCACCGCGTCCGCCGCAGCGCCCAGTGCCGCCGCCACCGCCACCTCGTGGCCCGCGGCCACCGTCAGGAGTTCCGCGGCCGGGCCGAGCAGACCCGACAGACTGTCCTTCGAGGCGAGCAGCACCCCCGTGCCGTCCTTGCGGCGCAGGCCCAGGGCCAGTGCCTCGTGGCGGGCCGCCACCGCCGCCCGCTTGCGTTCCGCGCCGGTGGCGGCCTCCCGGGCGGCCGAGAGGGCCGCATCCGCCTCCGCCAGCTCCCGCCTGGCGGCGTCGTGGCGCTCGCCCAGCTCCGCGTCACCCGCGTCCAGGCCCTCCACCTCGGCCTTGAGCTGCTCGTACTCCTCCTGCGCTGCGACCGCCCGCTCCTGCGCCTCGTCGCGCGAGGCGGCCAGCCGGTCGATCTCCGCCTGCGCCGAACCGGCCCGGCTCCGGGCCGCGTTGACCTGTCCGGTCAGCCGCGCCAGACCTTCGCGCCGGTCCGCGATGGCTCGGGCCGCGTCCTTGAGCCTGCGTTCTTCGGCGACCAACTCCCGTTCCAGTTCGGCCCGGTGGGCGGCGGTGTCCTCCAGCGCGTGCTCCGCCGCTTCCAGCGCGGCCTCCAGCTCCGCCTCCTGCTCACGGATCCGGGCGGCCTCGCGCTCCATGTCCTCCGGGTCGCGACCGCGCCGCTCCTCCTCCGGTGCGGCGGTGGCACTCTTCACCCGGGCATCTGCGAGCGAGATCGTGCCGCGCACCCGTTCGGCCAGCTGCGAGAGCTCGTACCAGGTCTGCTGGGCGCGCTGCAGCCGCGGCGCCAGCCGCCGTACCTCGTCCTCCAGCTCCGCCTCACGTGCCAGAGCCGCCTTGAGCTCGGCCTCCGCCGCTTCCCGGCGCTGCTTCAGCGCGGCTTCGTCGGCGATCTCGCTGCGCAGCGCGGTGCGCAGCCGCACCAGGTCGTCGGCGAGCAGCCGCAGCCGGGCGTCGCGCAGATCGGCCTGGATGACGGCGGCCCGCCGGGCCACGGCCGCCTGCCGGCCCAACGGTTTCAGCTGCCGTCGCAGTTCGTCCGTCAGATCCTGGACGCGGGCCAGGTTGGCCCCCATCGCGTCCAGTTTCCGCAGCGCCTTCTCCTTGCGCTTGCGGTGCTTGAGTACGCCCGCGGCCTCCTCGATGAACGCGCGCCGCCCCATCGGATCGGCATGGAGTACGGAGTCCAGCTGGCCCTGCCCGACGATGACGTGCATCTCCCGGCCGATGCCGGAGTCCGAGAGCAGTTCCTGGATGTCCAGGAGCCGGCAGGTGTCGCCGTTGATCTGATACTCGCTGCCGCCGTTGCGGAACATGATCCGAGTGATCGTCACTTCGGCGTATTCGATGGGCAGTGCGCCATCCGCGTTGTCGATGGTCAGCGACACTTCGGCGCGTCCGAGCGGCGGCCGCCCGGTGGTGCCGGCGAAGATCACGTCTTCCATCTTGCCGCCGCGCAGAGATTTGGCTCCCTGCTCACCCATGACCCAGGAGAGCGCATCCACCACATTGGACTTGCCGGAACCGTTCGGACCGACGACGCAGGTGATCCCCGGTTCGAACCGCAGGGTCGTGGCGGAGGCGAACGATTTGAAACCACGCAGGGTCAGGGCCTTGAGATGCACGCCGCCGGACTCTACCTTTCGCTCTCGGTTTCGCTGATGAAGGTGCAGGGCACATCAGACGGTAAGGGAAGAGGTGTACATCCGGGGGCGGTCCGGCGCAGGTCAGCGAGACAAAGAAAGAAGGGACGCCGAGGCGCCCCTTTAAATCTTGCTGCTGTGCTACGTGACGGATCAAGAACGCGGCGGATCAATAGCGCGACAGATCAGAGCGATGATCTTCAGTGATCCGGTGACGATCCGGTGATGAACTCAGACGGCTGACGCAAGCAGCCCGACCGGCCCCTGTGGGCCTTCGATCAGGTCAGCGCCGGCTCCGCCTGGGGTACGTCGATGTCGATGCTGTCGAGCAGCGACTCTTGGTGCTGGGCGGCGGCGTTGAGCGCGTCGTTCTCGTCCTGAATCCGTACGAGCTCGGATTCAAGATCCTGGACGCGCTGCTGGAGCCGTCGCATCTCGGCGAGGAGTCGCGGGTCGGAACCGCCGACGTAACCGAGAAGCGCCTTTGCCATGATGGATGGTCCTCCACACTGAGTGACCGACCGATGCGGTGTGGGTCGTGAGGGAATCGCACCCGCGGTGCTCGGCAGCGCTCTGTCATCACTGCGGTTCTGCTGCCAACCAGCTCTGCCAAACAGCTAAGGTGCGCGGGGTTTTCAGCGTCTCACCAAAAAGTTTGACGGTCAACACGATCACACCCTGTAGAGGCGGGCGTCCCTGGGGCGCGCGGCTTGACGATCATGCGGCGCGACTCTCCTGCGGGGCCCTGAAGGGCGTGGAGATCATCCTTACTGCCGCAGCCTGGCATGCCAACCGATTCTTGGCAACCACCCGGTCCTTCCGCAGGTCATTTCATGTGTACGCGGATCAGTGGCGCACACCGTCACGCCCCGCCGCCCGTCGAACACGGTCCGAACACGGCCCCGAATTCGGTCGGCATTCGGATCACGATCAGCGGATGGCAAATCCCTCGTAACCACCGCGCGGGGTGTCCCAGATCTCAGTGACTCCGTCCACGCGGCCGGGTGTGTCGTCGGACCGCAGCCACTCCAGCAGACGGTGGCAATTCTCACGTCGCCCTTCGGCGACAACCTGCACCCGACCGTCGTCGAGATTGAGCGCGAATCCGGTGAGGTCCCCGATCTCCAAAGCATTTGCCCTGGTGAACCAGCGGAACCCTACTTGCTGTACTCGGCCGCGTACCCAAGCAGTGAGTCGCACATCTTCGTTCATGCCAGAACGCTAACCGGCCAATTGCTCAACGGGCACTTCCGCCCCATAGGCCATGGCGTACAGTCCGGTCGCAATAGCCTCACCTGATCGGGTGAGGCATGTTGACGCCCGGAGTGGCGTCCAGATCGCCAGAAGGGGACAGCAGATGGGCCGCCATCGACGCTCCGCCGCAGGTCCCGAAGCAGGTCCGGCCGCCGACCCGTACAAGGCCGCGACCACCCGCCGTCAACGGGGCGCCCGCCGCAGGAAGCGGTCCGCCATGCATCTGCGTACCGGACTGGTCGGCGTCTCCGCGGCCATGGCCGTCGGAGCCGTGGCCGTGGCTTCCGGACTGCTGCCGGGCGGCGCCGGCTACCACGTGAGCGGCGGCACGGCCGCCGACCAGGTCCGCGCGGACGGGGCGCCGGACCTGCTGACGCAGGGCGGTTCCACCACTGCACCGGCCGACCGCGGCATGTCGTCGGCCTCGGCCAGCCGCGGTACAGGGCGTTCCCAGGGGCCGGAGGGGTCGCCCTCCCCCTCGTCGACCCCGTCCGCCTCGCCTTCGGAGAAGGCCGAGCGGACGAAGCAGGCGGAGAGGACGGAGGAGAGCGCTGCTCCCTCGGCGGCCGACAGGACCGGCGCCGCCCCGGCGACCAAGACCCCGACGGCCAAGGCCTCGACGACGCCGAAGACGTCGGCCGCCGCTCCGACCCACCAATCCTCGCCCCCGGCTGCCGGCACCTCCGCACAGGCGGCCGTGCTCGCCCTGGTCAACGAGGAGCGCGCGAAGGTCGGCTGCAGCCCGGTGACGGCCAGTGCCTCGCTCGCCTCGCTGGCCCAGGACTTCAGTGACGACATGGCGGCCCGCGGCTTCTTCAGCCACACCGACCCGGACGGCCAGACCCCCTGGGACCGTGCCACCAAGGCCGGCGTGACGGGGCTCGGCGGCGAGAACATCGCCCGCGGCCAGGCCGACGCACAGGCCGTGATGGCCTCCTGGATGAACAGCGAAGGCCACCGAGCAAACATTCTCAACTGCGACTACAAGACACTCGGTGTCGGAGTTCACTACGGCTCCGGCGGCCCCTGGTGGACGCAGGACTTCGGCTTCTGACCCGCCGGACACCCACCCCGGAGCCGTCCAGGCCTCAGCGATTACGCCCGCACAGCGCACTCCAGAAGTGAGCGCTGTGCGGGCGTAAGCTGTTTCCATGGACGAGAGCACGCATCGGGACGGCACCGACAGCCTGCCGTTCGACGTGTTCTCCCGGCAGTGCCCCTCGCGCGGCACGCTGGAACATGTCACCGGACGCTGGGGCAGTCTGACGCTGACCGCGCTCCACGATTCCGGTTCCCGCTTCAACGAGCTGCGGCGCAGGGTCGACGGGGTGAGCGAGAAGATGCTCTCCCAGACGCTTCACGCTCTGGAGCGGGACGGGCTCGTCCACCGGGAGGCGCAGCCCACCAACCCGCCGCGTGTCGACTACGAGCTGACTCCCTTGGGACGCGAGGTCGCCGACCGGCTGCGCCGGCTGATCGAGCTCGTCGAGGGCCGGATGCCCGAGGTGCTGGACGCCCGCAACCGTTACGACGAGGCCCGCGAGAGCTGAGGGCTCCGCGGCCGGACGCCCCTCAGGGCCGCGGCGGCCGCTGGCAGCGCGGGCAGAAGTAGCTGGAGCGGTTCATCCACGGGCGGCGGCGCATCGGCGTACCGCAGCGGTGGCAGGGCTCGCCCTCGCGCCCGTAGGCGTCGAGGGACCGGTCGAAGTAGCCCGACTCGCCGTTCACATTGACGTAGAGGCTGTCGAAGCTGGTGCCGCCCTGGTCGAGCGCCGCGTTCATCACGTCGCGGACATGACCGAGCAGCTCGGCCGACCTGGGCCGGGTCAGCGTCGCGGTGGGCCGGTCGTAGTGCAGCTTCGTGCGCCAGAGCGCCTCGTCCGCGTAGATGTTGCCGACGCCGCTGATCAGCGACTGGTCGAGCAGCGCGCGCTTGACCGTCGTACGGCGCAGCCGCAGCGCGGTGTGGAACGCGGCGTCGTCGAACGCCGGGTCCAGCGGGTCGCGGGCGATGTGCGCGATGGTGTCGGGCAGCCCGTCGGGGGTGTTCTCGTGGAGCGAGAGCCCGCCGAAGGTCCGCTGATCGACGAAGCGCAGTTCGGTGCCGAGGGTGTCGTCGAAGCGGATCCGGATCCGCAGGTGCTTCTCGTCGGGGGCGTCCTGCGGCTGTACCAGCAGCTGGCCGCTCATGCCGAGGTGGCCGAGGAGCGAGGAGGACACCTCGTCCAGTGGCACCCAGAGGTACTTGCCGCGGCGCATGGCCCTGCCGAAGCGGCTGCCGCTGAGCCGGGCCGCGAAGTCCGTGGAGCCCGCGATATGGCGGCGGACGGCGCGCGGGTGCAGGACCTCGACGTCGGCGACCGTGCGGCCGGTGATCCAGCGGTCGAGACCTCGCCGTACGACTTCGACCTCGGGCAGCTCGGGCACGGTGCAGCTCCTTCAGTTCCTTCGGAACAAGGTTACGTACCTGTCTTTGATTCCGGACACGGCAAACCCCCCGGTGCACAGGGCACCGAGGGGTCGACGCGTCAGGCCGGAGCGACGTCCGTGGACGGCGACGGGTCGGCAGGGGTATCGGCGGCCCCTCCGTCGGCAGCGGCGGCCTTGGCCGCAGCTTCCCGTTCCTCCGCGGCGGCGCTGATCTCACGCCAGGCGGACTCGGCCGCCTGCTGCTCCGCTTCCTTCTTGCTACGGCCGGTGCCGGTGCCGTACGAGACACCACCGACGCGAGCAGCAGCAGTAAAGGTCTTCTCGTGGTCCGGGCCGGTCTCCGTGACGAGGTACTCGGGGACTCCGAGGCTCTCGCTCGCGGTGAGTTCCTGGAGGCTGGTCTTCCAGTCCAGGCCGGCGCCGAGGTTGGAGGACCTGTCGATCAGCGGGTCGAAGAGCCGGTGGACCAGCTCCGAGGCCACACTGAGGCCCTGGTCGAGATAGACCGCGCCGATCACCGCTTCAAGGGTGTCGGCGAGGATGGACGCCTTGTCCCTGCCGCCCGTGCCCTCTTCGCCCCGGCCTAGCCGGATGAAGGAGCCGAGTTCGAGGCCGCGGCCCACCTCAGCAAGTGCACGCGAGTTGACCACCGCGGCCCGCAACTTGGCCAGCTGGCCTTCGGGCAGGTCGGGGTGGGTGCGGTACAGCGTGTCCGTGACCACCAGGCCGAGCACCGAATCCCCGAGGAATTCGAGCCGCTCGTTGGTGGGCAGACCGCCGTTCTCGTATGCGTACGAGCGGTGGGTCAGCGCACGCACCAGAAGGGCGGACTCGAGGTGATACCCGAGCCGCCCTTCCAGAAGCGTGTGGGACGAGGCTGTGTTGACGTTGTCTGCCTGCTTCTTGGCGTGGGACAACTCAGACATCGGGCCTCTCACCAGCCGCTCAGACCTCGAGGACCTGGCGCTTGTTGTACGTGCCGCAGCTCGGGCACGCGATGTGCTGCAGCTTCGGCTCCTGGCAACGCTCGCACGAAACCAGAGTGGGGACCGCAGCCTTCCACTGCGACCGGCGGTGGCGCGTGTTGCTGCGCGACATCTTCCGCTTCGGAACAGCCACGGCTACTTCTCCTGCTTCTCGTCGACGCCCGCTTCGGCGCCGCCCATGTTGTCCTTCTCGCCGTCCGAAACGGTCTCGGCGAGTCCTTGCAATGCCGCCCAACGAATGTCGACGGCATCGTGGTGGTGACCGGGGTTCTCGTCCAGCCTGATTCCGCATTCGGAACACAGACCGGCACAGGACTCCCGGCACACCGGCTGCATCGGCAGTGCGAGCACCACCGCATCACGCAGCACCGGCTCGAGGTCGAACAGGCCGTCCTCGATGAAGAGCCTGTCCTCGTCGTCCTCGGCGTCGTCGGCCGGTTCCGCTTTGATGCGGCCCCGGTCATCGGCGTCAGGGTACGAGAACATCTCCTGGAAGTCCGCCGCAACCTCTTGGCGCAGCGGCTCCAGACACCTTACGCACTCCCCCTCGGCCGACGCACGGGCGGTGCCTGTGACAAGCACCCCTTCCATGACCGATTCGAGGCGGAGGTCCAGTTCCACCGGTGCGCCTTCCGGCACACCGATGACCCCGTCGATACCGAGGTCCTTGGGGGCGTCCACCGAGCGGGTCAGCCGCAGGAGGGCACCGGGACGCCGACCCAGCTCGTGCGTATCGAACACGAGAGGGTTTCGGTGGTCGAGGTGGCCGTTCAGGGCTTTTCCTGCTTTCGAAATCGTGTGCATGGCGCATCGCGCACCGTGGGAGGGGCCGACCGGTTCGGAGTCGAAGCGGGCAGCCGGGATCGCAGTCATACTCGCGACCGAAGGACCAGGATACTGGACGCGTAACCCTGCTCCCAATCGGGTCCGATTCCGGACCCGAATCGACCTGAATCGGTCAGCGCTCCTGCTCGTACCGGCGGAGCTGGTCGAGGTCGATCATGCTGGTGTCGAACAGGCTGGTCTCGTCGAGGGCGCTCTCGCCCTGCTGGTGAAGCCCCTGCTGCGGGAGGGGCTGGTGCTGCCAGCTGTCGTACCCCTGCGTCTGGCCCTGGTCGTAGCCCTGAGCCTGCAGCTGCGCGTGGCCCTGGTCGTAGCCCTGCTGCTGATAGGCGGCGTACGGGTCGGGCTGCTGCTGGTAGCCGTACATGTCCTGCTGGGGCTGCTCCTGGTACGCGTACGTCTCCGCGTAGCTCGGCTGGGCCTGCGCCGGGAAGTGCGGCTGGACCGGCTGGGGCACCGGCTGCGGCTCCGGGGCGGCGAGCTCGGCGAGACCGGCCCAGTGGTCCTCGTCGCTGGTGTGGCCCTGGCTGCCCGCGGCGTCCTGGGCGGCCATGTGCGCGCCGAGCTCGTCGGTGGCGACCCGGCCGTGCAGCTTCTGCCGGCCGCGGCCGACCGCCTCCAGGGTCTTGGCCAGCACGGCTTCGAAGGCGCCGAGCTTGGTGTCGACGTAGTCGTCTGCGCGACGCTGCAGTGTTGCCGGGTCGGTGCTGCGCTCCGGGGCCTCGGCGAAGTCCGGGTCCTCGTACCCCTGTTCATCGAAGGCCTGGCCGCGGCCGAGGAGCTTCTCACGGCCACGGTCGACGGAGCCGATCGTCTTGGTGAGGACGACCTCGAAGTTGGCGAGCTTGCTGTCGACGTACTCGTCGGCCTCGGCGCGGACCTCGTCGGCCTCCCGGCGGGCCTCGTCGAGGATGCGGTCGGCCTCGGACTGGGACTGCCGGGCGATCTCGGTGTCGGAGACCAGTGAGCCGCGCTGGGCGTGGGCGGACTCGATGATCCGCTCGGCCTCCTGGCGGGCCTGCTCGACCAGCTGCTCCCGGCCGCCGAGGAGCTCCTGGGCGTGGGCGAGCGAGCCGGGGAGGGCCTCACGTACCTCTTCGAGCATCGCGAGCAGCTCGGCGCGGTTGACCACGCACGACGCCGACATGGGCATGGACCGGGCGTTCCCGACCGCTTCGACGATCTCGTCGAGCTTCTTCTGCACGTCCACCGTGTGCTCGCCACTCTCTACTGCTGATTGGAGACGGACGGGACGACTGTACGGCCAGTCGGCGCCCGTCCGACACCTGGTGACGGGCTGTCAGTGCTTCACTCCTGGGCGAGCCGGTCCACGAGGGCCCGGTGGACCAGCGGCGGCAGCAGGTGCGAGACATCGCCGCCCCAGGTCGCGACCTCCTTGACCAGGGAGGACGACAGGAAGCTGTACGTGGGGTTGGTCGGTACAAAGAGCGTCTCGACGCCGGAGAGGCCGTTGTTCATCTGGGCCATCTGCAGCTCGTAGTCGAAGTCACTGACGGCTCGCAGGCCCTTCACGATGGCCGGGATGTCGCGCTGCTTGCAGAAGTCGACCAGGAGGCCGTGGAAGGACTCGACCTGGACGTTGCCGAAGTCGGCGGTGACCTGGCGGATCAGCTCGATCCGCTCATCGACCGTGAACAGGCCCTTCTTGGACTGATTGATCATCACCGCGACATGTACGACGTCGTACAGCTTCGAGGCGCGGCCAATGATGTCGAGGTGTCCATTGGTGATGGGGTCGAACGACCCCGGACAGACGGCGCGGCGCAACTTGAGTCCCTCGCTCTCCGGTGCGGTCATCGTGCGTCTTCGCACGTAGAGGCGGCGCGACCGTACCAAAGCGTCCCCTCGCCGTAGCGACGGGCCCGCAGTGGCTCGAATCCCTCGGGCCACTTGAATTCTCCGCCTCTGGTGCTCCGTTCCACGGTGACGAGGGCAGCGTCCGTGAGCCAGCCCTGGGCGCGGAGTGTGAGCAGTATCTCGCCAAGATCGTCGTCGGTGACGACGTACGGCGGGTCCAGGAAGACCACGTCGTACGGGTCCGCGGGCGCCGGTCCTGTCACGATCTGTTCGGCTTTGCCGGTACGGACTTCGGCACCGGGCAGGCCGAGCGTGCGGACGTTGTCCCGGACCGTGCGGGCGGCCCTGGTGTCTGCCTCGACGAGAAGGGCGTGGACCGCGCCGCGGGAGAGCGCTTCGAGGCCGACGGCGCCGGAGCCCGCGTACAGATCCGCGATACGGATGCCCTCCAGGGTGCCGAGGAGCGCCTCCCAGGTGGAGAAGAGGCCCTCGCGTGCGCGGTCGGAGGTGGGGCGGGTGCCGGTGCCGGGCGGGACGGCCAGGCGGCGTCCGCCGGCCGAGCCGGCGATCACGCGGGTCATGGGTGTCTGAATCCTCGGGTCGGGGTGGCCCGCCGGGGTGGGGCGGGCGCCGTGCGTCCCACGATATGGCTTCGGGCCCGTTCGGGCCCGGGGGCCCCGTCGGACACCTGGGTCTCCCCCGTCCTCAGCCGTTGTCGTCCGTCCGGTGCCCGGCTGCCCTCTCCTCCTGCGTTCAGACCTTGCGCTCAGCCCTTGTCGAGGTACTCCTCGCGCTCCTTGTCGAGCAGTGCGTCCAGGGCGGTGCGCAGCTCGGGCAGGTCTGTCAGCTCCGGGTCGGCGGCGACGACGGCGACGGCCTCCTCGCGGGCGGCGGCGATGACCTCCTCGTCGTCGATGACGGTGAGCATCCGCAGGGACGAGCGGACACCGGACTGGGCCTGGCCGAGGACATCGCCCTCACGGCGCTGTTCGAGGTCGATCCGGGACAGTTCGAAGCCGTCGAGGGTGGCCGCGACGGAGGACAGACGGGCCCGGGCGGGGCTCGCCTCGTGCGCCTCGCTGACCAGCAGGCAGAGGCCGGCGGCGGAGCCACGGCCGACGCGGCCGCGCAGCTGGTGGAGCTGGGAGACGCCGAACCGGTCGGCGTCCATGATCACCATCGCGGTGGCGTTGGGGACGTTCACCCCGACCTCGATGACGGTCGTCGCGACGAGGACGTCGACCTGGCCCGCGGCGAAGCGGCGCATCACGTCGTCCTTGTCGTCGGGGTTCATCCTGCCGTGCAGCACCGCGATGCGTAGACCGGCGAGGGCGCCCTTGGTGAGCTGCTCGGCGATCTCCAGGACGGCGAGCGGCGGGCGCTTGTCGCCGTCGTCCTCGGGCGGCTGCTTCTTGCCCTTCTTCTTCTCGGACTCGTCGTCGGCGTCGTCACCGATCCGGGGGCATACGACATACGCCTGATGGCCGTTCTCCACCTCCTCGCGGACCCGCTCCCAGGCGCGGGCGAGGAAGTGCGGCTTGTCCTTGGCGGGGACGACATGGCTGGCGATCGGCGAGCGGCCGGCCGGCAGCTGGTCCAGCACGGACGTCTCCAGGTCACCGAAGACGGTCATGGCGACGGTACGGGGAATGGGTGTGGCGGTCATGACCAGCAGGTGCGGCGGCTGCTTGCCCTTGGACCGCAGGGCGTCACGCTGCTCGACACCGAAGCGGTGCTGCTCGTCCACGACGACCAGTCCCAGGTCATGGAACTGCACCTTGTCCTCGATCAGCGCATGCGTGCCGATCACGATCCCGGCCTCGCCGGTGACCAGGTCCAGCAGCGCTTGACGGCGGGCCGCCATGCCCATGGAGCCGGTGAGCAGCACCACCTTCGTGCCGAGGTCGGAGCCGCCCAGCATTCCTCCCTCGGCCAGCTCGCCCATCATTTCTGTGATGGACCGGTGGTGCTGCTGGGCCAGCACCTCGGTGGGGGCGAGCATCGCGGCCTGTCCGCCCGCGTCGACGACGGCGAGCATGGCGCGCAGCGCGACCAACGTCTTCCCGGAACCGACCTCGCCCTGCAGCAGCCGGTGCATCGGGTGCTCGGTCGCCAGGTCGTCGAAGATCTCCTTGGAGACCTTCTCCTGGCCCTCGGTGAGGGTGAACGGCAGCTTGGCGTCGAATGCGTCGAGCAGCCCGCCATGGGCGGGGATCCGCGCCACCGCCGGAAGTTGGGTGTCCGCGTACCGGCGGCGGGCGAGCGCGACCTGGAGGACGAACGCCTCGTCCCACTTCAGCCGGTCCCTGGCCTCGGCGATGTCCGCCTTGGTCTGCGGACGGTGGATCTTCAGCAGCGCCTCGGGCAGCGGGGTGAAGCCACGCCCCTCGCGCAGGGAGGGCGGCAGCGGGTCGACGGCGTCCCGGGCGCTGGGCAGCACGGTGTCGACGGCCTTGGCGATCCGCCAGGAGTCGAGCTGCTTGCAGGCCGGATAGATGGGCAGCAGCTTCCCGGCGAAGGCGTCCACCGCCTCCGTGGCCTCGTCGGCGTCCGTGGCGTCGAGCAGCTGGTAGGTGGGGTGGGCGAGCTGCATCTTCCGGTTGAAGACGGAGACCTTGCCCGCGAACATCGCCCGGCGCCCGGGCAGCAACTCCTTGTGCGGCTTGTGCACGCCATGGCCGAAGAAGACCAGCTGGAGCCGGCCGCTGCCGTCGGTGAGGGTCACCTCCAGGCGTTTGCCCTTGCCGTTGTTGAACATCATGATCCGGGCGTCGGCGACCTGGGCGACGACGGTCACATGCTCGTCCAGCGGGAGGTCGGCCAGCGCGGTCAGCTTGCCGCGCTCCTCGTACCGCCGCGGGTAGTGGTGCAGCAGATCACCGACCGTATGCAGGTCGAGGTGTTCGGCCATCACCTTCGCGGTGGCACCGCCGAGCAGCTTCTTGAGGGGTTCGTCGAACGCAGACACGCGATCCATTGCACACCACACCACTGACAGAAGTCGCCCGCACCACCGGAATCCCCTGGTGCGGCGGCCGGCTGCTGCTTCAGCTGGGGCGGGCGGCGGAGGCGGCAGCCGTACTGGCGGCCGGGCTGCCCGACATCACGGCCGAGGACCATGCGGACCGGACGCCGCACAAGTAGGGACCGGGCCCGCCAGGTGCCCGTTCTCTCCGCAATCGGCGGACGAGCTGGATTTCATCGCCCGGCGGGCAGTTGACCGGCGCTTTCAAGCCCGTCCGGCGATCGGGACGACGCTTCACGGGCGGCGGCGCCGCCCGTATCCGCCCTACTCCACGCCGATCAGCAGCGGCGTTCCCTGTCCGCCGCCCCGGTACACCACCGTGTCCACCGCCAGATAGCCCTCCCGCACATGCTCCTCCAGGGCGTCGGCCAAGGCGTCCGGTACGTCCTCGCCCAGTACCAGAGTGACGAGTTCACCGCCCGCCGCGAGCATCCGGTCGATCACCGCCCGGGCCGTGCTGGGGACGTCCTCGCCGATGACCGCCACATCGCCTTCGATCAGGCCCAGGATGTCGCCGGCCTGGCAGATGCCCGCCATGGTCCAGGACTGCCGTTCGGCGACGGCCAGTTCGCCGTAGCGGGTGGCACCGGCCGCAGCGGTCATCGCCACCACGTCCTCGTCGAAGCTGCGGTCCGGTTCGTGGACGGCGAGCGCGGCGATGCCCTGGACGGCGGCCCGGGTCGGGATGAGGGCGACCCGGATGCCCTCGGTACGGGCCTGTTCGGCGGCGGCCGCCGCCGTGTGGCGCAGCTCTGCGTCGTTCGGCAGGAGCACCACCTCGCGGGCGTGCGCGCGGCGGATCGCGTCGACCAGTTCACCGCTGGCCGGCGGCTCCCCGGGCCGGGCGAGCACGGTGGTCGCACCGGCCTCGGAGCAGAGGCCGGAGAGCCCGGGGCCGGGAACCACTACGACGACACCGCGCTGCGAGGGTTCGCTGTGGGGCAGGTGGACCCGGTCGGCGCCGAAGTGGGTGATCCGGATCCGGTACGGCCGGCCGGCCTCGACCCCGGCCTCCACCGCCGCACCCGCGTCGTCGACATGGACGTGGACGTTCCAGAGCCCGTCCCCGCCGACCACGACGAGCGAGTCACCGAGCCCGTCGAGCCGGGTGCGCAGCCGGTCGACCGCGTCGTCCCCGGCCTCCAGCAGATAGATCACCTCGAAGGCGGGGCCGTCCTGCGGTCCGCGCGCCGCGCAGTCCTCGGCCGCGGCAGTGGTCACGGGGGCGATGTCGGGGGCCACCCAGATGCCGTGTTCGGGCGTCTCCCCGGAGACCGCTTCGACGAGGGCCTCGAGGACGGTCACCAGACCCCGTCCTCCGGCGTCCACGACGCCCGCCCGCCCGAGGACGGCCAACTGTCCGGGGGTCTCGTCCAGCGCAGTGCGTGCCCCCTCGTACGCGGCCTGCACGACCGCCTGCGCACTCGGGTCGCCCGCCGTGCGCCCGGCGGCCTCGGCGGCCGCGGTGGCCACCGTCAGCACGGTGCCCTCGACGGGGTGGGCGACGGCCTGCCTGGCCGCGGTCGCGGCCCGGGTCAGCGCGAGCCGCAGATGGTCCGCGTCGTGCCCGTCGGCCAGCACCCCCGCCATGCCGCGCAGCAGCTGCGCCAGGATCGTGCCGGAGTTCCCGCGGGCGCCGATCAGCGCCCCGTGCGCCATGGCCCGTACGGCATCGGCGAGGGCGGGCACGGACGCGCCGGTCTCGTGCCCGGCGAAGACCGCTTCGACGGCCCCTGCCGCGGACTCCACCGTCAGATAGAGGTTGGTCCCGGTGTCCCCGTCCGCGACGGGATAGACATTGATCGCGTCGATCGCCGCACGCTCCCGGCCCAGTGCTTCCAGGGCCAGCGAGCACCAGGTACGCACCGCGACGGCGTCCATGTCGTCGGCGGTCTGCGGCACGTGGTGTTCCTCCTGGAGAGCGGCCGTGGGCGGCTGGCTGAACCGCAGAGTAGTCCGGTCCGGTGGGCCCGGCAGGGACAGGGGCGGGGCGGACGGCGGCGAAACCCATGGTAGTTTCGTTCTACCGACGCAGCCGTTGTATGCTGCTTCGGTTGCCCGATGAGAGTCGGGCCATTCCTCCGGTACCGCCACTTCAGTCAAATGATTCCGGCGCGCCGGAATTCACTGTAAGTGCATCTGAAGTCTTTGGAGTGACCCGTGGCTGCCAACTGCGACGTCTGCGGCAAGGGGCCGGGCTTCGGCAACAACATTTCGCACTCGCACCGCCGTACGTCCCGTCGCTGGAATCCCAACATCCAGCGCGTGCGTGCCGTGGTCGGTCGGACGCCGAAGCGGCTCAACGTCTGCACCTCGTGCATCAAGGCCGGCAAGGTCGCGCGCTGACGTTCCCGTCGTAGCGCAGCCTTCCGGTTGCCCAAAAAGCCGGTCCACCTCGGTGGACCGGCTTTTTGCTGTGCGCCGGTCCCTTACAGCCGCCACCCGTGGTCGACGGGGCCGATCCCGGCGCCCAGCGGGAAGCCTGCCGCGATCGCCCCGGTGACGTACTCCTTCGCGGCCCGTACCGCAGTCGGTACGTCCTGCCCCCGGGCCAGCCCGCAGGCGATCGCGGAGGCCAGGGTGCAGCCCGTGCCATGGGTGTGCCGGTTGTCGTGCCGGGGGGCACGCAGCCAGTGCTCCTCGGTGCCGTCCGTGAGCAGGTCGACCGGTTCGCCGGGCAGATGCCCGCCCTTGATGACGACCCAGCGCGGTCCGTATCCGAGGATCTCCCCGGCGGCCCGCCGCATTCCGGACTCGTCCGTGACGGTCACTCCGGTGAGCTGTGCCACCTCGTCCAGGTTGGGGGTCGCCACCGTCGCGACCGGCAGGAGCTTCTGCCGTACGGAATCGAGGGCTTCGGCGGCCAGCAGCGGATCGCCGTGCTTGGAGACCCCGACCGGGTCGACGACGACCGGGGCGTCGGTCGCCGCGAGAAGTGCGGCGACGGTCTCCACGAGTGCGGCCGACGCCAGCATGCCGGTCTTCACCGCCTGGACCCCGATGTCGTCGACGACGCTGCGGTACTGGGCCCGGACAGCCTCCACGGGCAGCTCCCACGCGCCCTGGACACCCAGCGAATTCTGCGCCGTCACCGCGGTGATCACGCTCATGCCGTGCACGCCGTGCGCCAGCATCGTCTTCAGATCGGCCTGAATGCCCGCACCGCCGCCGGAATCCGATCCGGCGACGGTGAGTACACGGGGTGGTACGAGCGGTGCGGCGGGGGATGCAGATATGGGCATACCCCGAAATCTACTCCGGGCGCCGGAGCTGCCGGGCGCCCCCTAAGGGCTGTCCTCGATACCACCGAAGTGGTCCCAGCCGCCCTTGCTGGTCCAGGGCGCGCCGTCGACCGTCACCTGGGGCAGCGCCGACGGGTTGAGGACCTCGCCGATCACCTTCCAGCGGGCGGGCAGCTTCACGTCCGCCGGGAACGTGGCGACGATCGCGTGGTCCTCTCCCCCGGTGAGCACCCACTGCAGCGGATCCACGCCGACCGCCTGGCCGATGTCGGACATCTGCGAGGGGATGTCGATGAGACCGGAGCGCAGATCGATCCGGACCTTGCTGGCCTCGGCGATGTGCCCGAGGTCGGCGACGAGCCCGTCGCTGACGTCCGTCATGGCGGTGGCGCCGAGCCCGGCGGCCGCGGGGCCGGCGTGGTACGGCGGTTCGGGGCGCCGGTGGGCCTCGACGAAGGCGCGCGGCGAGCGGAAACCGCGGGAGAGCACCGCGTACCCGGCGGCGGACCAGCCGAGCCAGCCGGTGACGGCGACGACGTCGCCGGGGCGGGCGCCGGCCCGGGTGACCGGTTCGTGGTTGCGCAGATCACCGAGTGCAGTGATCGCGACGGTGATGGTCTCCCCGCCGACCACGTCACCGCCGACCACGGCCGCCCCCGCGACCTGGCATTCGTCACGGATGCCGTCCATCAGCTCGCCCGCCCAGGTGACCGGGAGTTCGGCGGGGACGACCAGGCCGAGCAGCAGCGCGGTGGGCACGGCGCCCATGGCGGCGATGTCGGCGAGATTCTGCGCGGCGGCCTTGCGTCCGACGTCGTACGCCGTCGACCAGTCGCGGCGGAAGTGCCGTCCCTCCAACAGGATGTCGGTACTGGCCACGACCCTGCGGTCGGGAGCGGCCACGACCGCGGCGTCGTCGCCGGGTCCGAGCCGTACCGCCGGAGTGGTGGTGAGGCGGGAAGTGAGCTCCCTGATGAGCCCGAACTCCCCCAACTCGCCCACGGTTCCCTTCACCGAGTCTCACCTCTCATCTATCGCGCCGGACGGGCGTCCGGCCTGGATCGGCGGCCGGGGGCCGGGACCGTGGCCCGGCCGTCGGATGCAGTCTGCTCCGGTTGTCGCCGGCATGCCTGTCCCCCATCCGGACCGCTGCACTTGCGGTCGCGAGCCGTCACTGCTGTCGGTACTGTCAAGAGATACGTCAACCGCTGCCATCCGTACGCCACGCGGTGGGACGTCATCCGGTCCGCAGGTCTCCCCGCGGCCCGTGGCAACGCGATACCGTGGCGTCTCTTTCCCCCACATGATCCTCGTGGCCGCCCTGGAGGTTCCGTGGTACAGGCGTACATCCTTATCCAGACCGAGGTGGGCAAGGCGTCGACCGTCGCCGAGACCATCACGAAAATCCCGGGAGTGATCCAGGCAGAGGACGTCACCGGCCCCTACGACGTGATTGTGCGCGCGCAGGCCGACACAGTCGATGAACTCGGACGCATGGTGGTCGCCAAGGTCCAGCAGGTGGAAGGCATCACCAGAACCTTGACCTGCCCGGTCGTTCATCTGTAGCCCCCTTATACGCTGGGCCGGTGACGTCCTTCCGCCGCCGGCTTCGCCGCCCCGTGTTCCTCGGCCCGTCCGCTGCCGTTCTGCTGCTGGCCGCGGCGGGCTGCTCCACCACGGACGCCCATGCGTCGATCACGGTTCCCACCCCGACGCCGGAAGCCGCAGCCTACTGCCGTGCACTGCACAAGGAGCTGCCGAAGACCGTCGCCGGACAGGAGCGCAACGACCCCGGGCCGAAGTCGGAGCTGACCGCCGGCTGGGGGGACGGGGCGATCGTACTGCGCTGCGGCGTCGACCGGCCCGCAAAGATGGACGATCCGATGGCGAAGGGGGCCGAGGCGGACGGCGTCAACTGGCTGCTGGAGCAGCCGGAGGACGCCGGTCCGCGCTTCACCACCACCTATCGCAAGGCGTATGTCGAGGTATCGCTCTCGACGGCGTACGCGCATGACATCAGCCCGCTGGCAGCGTTCGCCGCCGCCGTCAAGAAGACGGTCCCCAGCAGCATCTAGAGAGTGTCGTCCGCGCGGTCCGGCCCGGTGCCTGTGCGCACATCCGGCCCGGTGCTTCTCAGCGCAGGCCGGTCGGGCGGGTCAACGCTGCCTGGATCAGCCGGTCCACCAGCTCCTGGTAGCTCACGCCGCTCTCCTGCCACATCCGCGGGTACATGGAGATCGGGGTGAAGCCCGGCAGCGTATTGATCTCGTTGATCACGAAGCTGCCGTCCTCGGTGAGGAAGAAGTCGGCGCGCACCAGGCCCTCGCAGGACGCCGCCTCGAAGGCCTCGACCGCGAGCCGCTGGACCTCGGCCGTCTGCTCCTCGGTGAGCGGGGCGGGCACGATCCCGGACGCCGAGTCGATGTACTTGGCCTCGAAGTCGTAGAAGTCGTGCGCGGTGACCGGCGGGATCTCGGCGGGCACGCTGGCGCGCGGTCCGTCCTCGAACTCCAGCACCCCGCACTCGATCTCGCGGCCCCGCAGCAGCGACTCGACCAGGAACTTGGGGTCGTGGCGGCGGGCTTCCTCGATCGCCTCGTCGAGGCCGGAGAGGTCGTCGACCTTGGTGATACCGATGGACGAACCTGCCCGGGCGGGCTTGATGAAGAGCGGCCAGCCGTGCTCACCGGCGAAGTCCACGATGCGCTTGCGGGCACCGGAGCGGTCGGTGTCCCACTCACGGGGGCGGATCACGACGTACGGACCGACGGGCAGCCCGAACGAGGTGAACACCCGCTTCATGTACTCCTTGTCCTGGCCGACCGCCGAGGCGAGCACACCGGCGCCCACGTACGGCACCCCGGACAGCTCCAGGAGCCCCTGGAGGGTGCCGTCCTCGCCGTACGGGCCGTGCAGGACGGGGAAAACGACGTCGACCTCGCCGAGCGCCTTCGGGACCGAGCCGGGCTCGCTGTAGACCACCTCGCGGCTGCCGGGGTCGACGGAGAGCACCACGCCGCCCTCGCTGGACTCGGCCAGTTGTGCCACGTCCGGCATCTTCCGGTCGGTGATGGCCATCCGCTCGGGCTCGTCGGCGGTGAGCGCCCAGCGGCCGTCCGTCGTGATGCCGATCGGCAGGACGTCGTACTTCGTCCGGTCGATGGCGTTCAGGACGGCACCTGCGGTGACGACCGAAATGCCGTGTTCGGAGCTGCGGCCGCCGAACACGACGGCCACACGCGGCTTGCGGAGCTGCTGCTCCGGGCTCTGGGGGAGGTTCTCGCTGCTCATATCGCGTTGAGCGTACCTGCTGGTACGGGTCACGTCAGCGCCCCCGGGGCCGACCCGCGTACGGAGCATCCACTCAGTGGCGCTCGGCCTTCGCGCTGCGCGACATCAGCTCGCCCAGTGCGACCATCGGCGGCTTGCCCTCGTGGACGATGGAGACGACCGTCTCCGTGATGGGCATGTCGATCCCGTGCCGGCGTGCCAGATCGCGCACCGATTCACAGGACTTGACGCCCTCGGCGGTCTGCTTGGTGACGGCGATGGTCTCTTCCAGCGTCATGCCGCGGCCGAGGTTGGTGCCGAAGGTGTGGTTGCGCGACAGCGGCGAGGAGCAGGTCGCCACCAGGTCGCCCAGGCCCGCGAGTCCGGAGAACGTCAGCGGGTCGGCGCCCATGGCGAGGCCGAGCCGGGTGGTCTCGGCGAGGCCGCGGGTGATGAGCGAGCCCTTGGCGTTGTCGCCGAGGCCCATCCCGTCGGCGATGCCGACGGCGAGACCGATGACGTTCTTGACCGCGCCGCCCAGTTCGCAGCCGACCACATCGGTGTTGGTGTACGGGCGGAAGTACGAGGTGTGGCAGGCGGCCTGGAGGCGGCGGGCCACCGACTCGTCCTGGCAGGCGACGACGGCCGCGGCAGGGCGGCGTTCGGCGATCTCCTTGGCCAGGTTGGGGCCGGTGACGACGGCGATGCGGTCCACACCGACCTTGGTGACGTCCTCGATGACCTCGCTCATCCGCTCGGCGGTGCCGAGTTCGACGCCCTTCATCAGCGAGACGAGCACGGTGTCCGGTCCGAGGTGCGGGGCCCAGTCGGCGAGGTTGGCGCGCAGTGTCTGCGACGGCACGGCGAGCACCGCGAAGTCGGCGCCGCGCAGCGCCTCCGCGGCGTCGGTGGTGGCCCTGATGGACTCGGGGAGTTCAATTCCCGGCAGATAGTCGGGGTTGGTACGGGTCGTGTTGATCGCCTCGACGGCCTCGGCACGACGGCCCCAGAGAGTGACCTCGCCACCGGCGTCGGCGAGGATCATGCCGAACGCCGTACCCCATGAGCCGGTTCCGAAGACGGCTGCTTTTACGGGGTGCGTCACTTGGGTCCCTTCCCTTCGGCCTTGCGCCGCTGTTCGGCACGCGCCTTGCGGTGGTCGTAGAGCTGGGCGGGGGCCTTCTCGCCGCGTACGACTTCGAGCTGGGCGGTGACCGCGGCCATGATGACCTCGGTCGCCTCACGCAGGACGTCGGGCGTCGGCTCCTTGTCGTGGAACCGGGAGAGGTCGACGGGCGGTCCGGCCTGCACCTGGAGCGTCTTGCGGGGGAAGAGCCGGAGCTTCTGCTCCTTGGCGTACGGCGGCATCGCGAGGTTGGCGCCCCACTGCGCGACGGGAATGACCGGGGCCTTCGTCATCAACGCGACGCGGGCGGCGCCGGTCTTGCCTGCCATCGGCCACATGTCGGGGTCGCGGGTGAGGGTGCCCTCCGGGTAGAAGGCGACGCATTCACCGCGCTCGATGGCGTCGACGGCGGCCCGGAAAGCGTCCAGCGCATTGGTCGTCTCGCGGTACACGGGGATCTGTCCGGTGCCGCGCAGGATCATTCCGACAAAGGGAGTCTTGAAGAGGCCCGCCTTGGCGAGAAGCCGCGGCACCCGGCCGGTGTTGTACTGGAAGTGACCGTAGGAAAGCGGGTCCAGATACGAGTTGTGGTTGACCGCAGTGATGAATCCGCCGTCGGCCGGGATGTGTTCCATTCCCCGCCAGTCACGCTTGAACAGAACCACCAGCGGTGGTTTTGCGATGGCCGCCGCCAGGCGGTACCAGAAGCCGATTCTGCGGCGGGACACTCGGACACCTTCCTCTACGGACCTGACGAGCTGCCTGGCCCATGGGCGGCCAATTCTGGCCCCAGGCCCCTGCTCTGTCGAGAACACCGTACGCCTCGCCTCCGGGACCGAACCTCCGGGTTGTCACACCGGCAGGCGAGAATGAGCGGCGATGTGCATCGAGGGGGAGATCGCCACGAACACCGACCCGACCGGCCTGTGGTCCCTGGTCGTCCCGTTGAAGCCGCTGGCACAGGGCAAGAGCAGGCTCACGGGGGCGGCCGGCGTCATGCTGCGCCCCCGGCTCGCCCTGGCCTTCGCGCAGGACACCGTGGCTGCCGCGCTGTCCTGCCGGGCCGTACGGGATGTGGTGGTCGTCACGGACGACCCGGTGGCCGCGGCCGCGCTCGCGGCGCTCGGGGCGCGCACCGTTCCCGACGAACCGGCCGCCGGGCTCAACGCCGCACTCGTCCACGGCGAGCGGGCGGTGCGCGACCGGCGGCCCGCCGCCGCGGTCGCGGCGCTGAACGCGGATCTGCCCGCACTGCGACCCGCGGAATTGGCCCGGGTCCTCGATTTCGCAACCGAATTTCCTCGCGCATTTGTTACGGATGCGACAGGAATCGGCACGACATTTCTTTCGGCTACGTCCGGGGTGGAATTGCGTCCGGCTTTCGGTGGCCCGTCCAGGGCTCGGCATCTTTCCTCCGGCGCGGTGGAAATCACGTCAGCCGGTATCGATTCGGTCCGCCAGGACGTGGACACCGGCGACGATCTGCGGGCGGCCGTGCGCCTCGGGGTCGGCCCGTACACGGCGGACCGCTGGGCCGCGGGCGTGCCCGCGCGGGACCGATAGGCTGCCGTTCATGCAGGCGACCTCGTACACGTACGACCCCGAGACCCGCACCGGCAGTGTGCTGCTCGACGACGGCACCCCGGTGGAATTCGACGCCCCGGCCTTCGACGCGGGCGGCCTGCGGCTGCTGCGCCCCGGGCAGCGGGTGCGGATCGAGGTCGCGGGCGAGGGTGCGGACCGGCGGATCACCCTGGTGACGCTGCAGACGTTCTGAAGGGCGCCTCGGACCACCGGGCCCCTCCGGCAGCGGGCCGGGCCCCGAACAGCCCGCGGGCCGGGCTCCCCATGGGGAGCCCGGCCCGGCGCGTGTGAGAAGCCCTGCGCTGCTCGGTCTCACTTCTTCCGCGCGACGGCCTTCTTGGCCGTGGTCTTGCGCGCCGTGGTCTTCTTCGCGGGCGCCTTCTTCGCCGTGGTCTTCTTGGCGGGCGCGGTCTTGCTGGCGACGGTCTTCTTGACGGCCGTGGTCTTCTTCGCCGCCGCGGCCGTGGTCTTCTTGGCCGGCGTGGTCTTCTTGGCCGCCGCGGTGGTCTTCTTCGCGGTGGTCTTCTTGGCGGCGGTGGTCTTCGCCGCGGTCACCGCCTTCTTGGCGGTGGCCTTCTTCGCCGTGGCCTTCTTGGCAGTGGCCTTCTTGGCGGCGGCCTTCGTGGTCGTACGGGTGGAAGCACCGCCCGAGAGGCTGCCCTTGGGCGCCTTCTTCACGGCCACATCGTGCTTGGGGAGCTTCTTCGAGCCGCTCACCAGGTCCTTGAAGCCCTGTCCCGCGCGGAAGCGGGGCACCGAGGTCTTCTTGACCCGTACGCGCTCACCCGTCTGCGGGTTGCGGGCGTAGCGAGCCGGCCGGTCGACCTTCTCGAACGAGCCGAAGCCGGTGACCGAGACACGGTCCCCGGCGACAACGGCACGGACGATCGCGTCGAGTACCGCGTCGACAGCGTCTGCGGCCTGCTGGCGGCCGCCGACCTTGTCGGCAATCGCTTCTACGAGCTGCGCCTTGTTCACGTCTTCCCCTTCGGAGACATTGCCAGAACGAAAGTGTTCAAGCGTTTTCGCACGTTAGGCAGATATATACCGCAAATCAAACACGAAACGGGCTAATCACCCTAGTGCCGCAACGAAGTCGACCGCTGCGCAGTTCCGCAGAGTCAGTCACCTTCGGGGAATCGGCCCTCATCGAGGTCCTTCATCAACCGGTCCAGACGCCTTGCCGCATCCGGTAGATCGTGCTTCGCCGCGGCCGTGACGACCAACAGCTTCCGGGACAGCGCCATCCTTACGCCCTCCGGGACTTGCAGTGCGCGCACTCTTGCGTGCGCTTCCTTCAATTGGTCGGCGACTTGGCCGTAAAGCTTGAGTTGGCTGTCGCGTTCCATGCACCGATTGTGCCATCTGGGGCGAGTTGTCGCCCGACGGGGTCTCAACAAGCGACTGCGCCCTCTACCAGAAGGTAGAGGGCGCAGTACTGGAAACGCGCTGCTCAGGCGTTAATTGTACGCGGCTTGAAGGTCGGCCTTGCCGCCTCATAAGTCGCGATGTCCGCTTCGTTCTGAAGGGTGAGGCTGATGTCGTCCAGCCCGTTCAGCAGTCGCCAGCGGGCGTTCTCGTCGAGCTCGAAGTCGGCGGTGATGCCCTCGGCGCGGACCTGGCGCTCCTCCAGGTCGACGGTGATCTCGACCTTCGGGTCGGCCTCGGTCAGCTCCCAGAGTGCGTCGACCACCTTCTGGTCGAGCACGACGGTCAGCAGGCCGTTCTTCAGCGAGTTGCCGCGGAAGATGTCGGCGAACCGGGACGAGATGACGGCCTTGAAACCGTAGTTCTGCAGGGCCCAGACGGCGTGTTCACGGGACGAGCCGGTACCGAAGTCGGGACCTGCCACCAGGACCGTGGCGCCGTCCCGCTCGGGGCGGTTGAGGACGAAGTTCCCGTCCTTGCGCCAGGCCTCGAAGAGTCCGTCCTCGAAGCCGTCGCGGGTGACCTTCTTCAGCCAGTGGGCGGGGATGATCTGGTCGGTGTCGACGTTGCTGCGGCGCAGCGGGACAGCCCGGCCGGTGTGTGTGGTGAAAGCTTCCATGATTCTCAGACTCCGGCGGACGTACGGGCGTCGGACAGGTCGGCCGGCGAGGCCAGGTGGCCCAGCACGGCGGTGGCGGCGGCGACCTGCGGGGAGACCAGGTGAGTACGGCCGCCCTTGCCCTGCCGGCCCTCGAAGTTACGGTTCGAGGTCGAGGCGGAGCGCTCGCCGGGGGCCAGCTGGTCGGGGTTCATACCGAGACACATCGAGCAACCCGCGTGCCGCCATTCGGCGCCTGCCGCGGTGAAGACCTTGTCCAGGCCCTCCTCGACAGCCTGCAGGGCGACCCGGACCGAACCGGGGACGACCAGCATCCGTACGCCGTCGGCGACTTTGCGGCCGTCCAGGATCGAGGCCGCGTTACGCAGGTCCTCGATGCGGCCGTTGGTGCAGGAGCCTACGAAGACGGTGTCGACACCGATCTCGCGCAGCGGCTGCCCAGCGGTCAACCCCATGTATTCCAGGGCCTTTTCGGCGGCGTTCCGCTCCGAGGCGTCCTCGTACGAAGCGGGGTCGGGGACGTTCGCCGACAGGGGCGCACCCTGACCGGGGTTGGTGCCCCAGGTGACGAACGGGGCCAGTTCCGCGGCGTCGATGACCACCTCGGCGTCGAAGACCGCGTCCTCGTCCGTGCGCAGCGTCTTCCAGTACGCGACGGCGGCGTCCCAGTCCTCGCCCTGAGGGGCGTGGTCGCGGCCCTTCAGGTAGTCGAACGTGGTCTCGTCCGGGGCGATCATGCCGGCCCGGGCGCCCGCCTCGATCGACATGTTGCAGATGGTCATCCGGGCTTCCATCGAGAGCTTCTCGATGGCCGAGCCGCGGTATTCGAGGATGTAGCCCTGGCCGCCGCCGGTGCCGATCCGGGCGATGATCGCGAGGATCAGGTCCTTGGCCGTCACGTCGTGGGGCAGTTCGCCGTCGATGGTGATCGCCATCGTCTTCGGACGGGCCAGCGGCAGCGTCTGGGTGGCCAGCACGTGCTCGACCTGGCTGGTGCCGATGCCGAACGCCAGCGCGCCGAACGCGCCGTGCGTGGAGGTGTGGGAGTCGCCGCAGACGACCGTGGTGCCGGGCTGGGTCAGCCCCAGCTGCGGGCCGACCACGTGCACGACGCCCTGCTCGACGTCGCCCAGCGGGTGCAGCCGTACGCCGAACTCCGCGCAGTTCTTGCGCAGCGTCTCCAACTGGGCGCGGGAGACCGGGTCGGCGATGGGCTTGTCGATGTCGAGGGTCGGGGTGTTGTGATCCTCGGTGGCGATGGTGAGGTCGAGGCGCCGCACCCGGCGTCCGGCCTGACGGAGGCCGTCGAAGGCCTGCGGGCTGGTCACCTCGTGCAGCAGGTGCAGATCGATGAAGAGGAGGTCGGGCTCACCTTCGGCGCGCCGGACGACATGGTCGTCCCAGACCTTCTCCGCGAGTGTCCTACCCATCGCTTTCCCTCCGGCCGGCGTCTTCGCCGGCCCAACTAGAGATTCGGTGCGCCGCCGTCCGGACCCCCGTGCGGGGCGGTGGCTTCGGGCCGTTGTATGGCCGCCCCTACAGGTTCGCAACTTCTGCCGAAAATTGAACTTGCGTTTCACAGAGTGAGACGCGAGTATCGTCGTATGGACAACTCTAGCGGCGTCGGCGTTCTCGACAAGGCAGCTCTGGTATTGAGCGCCCTGGAGTCCGGTCCGGCCACCCTCGCCGGGCTGGTCGCGGCGACCGGGCTCGCACGACCCACGGCCCATCGACTGGCCGTGGCACTGGAACACCACCGGATGGTGGCGAGGGACATGCAGGGCCGTTTCATCCTCGGCCCGCGGCTGGCGGAGCTCGCGGCCGCGGCCGGCGAGGACCGCCTGCTGGCGACGGCCGGCCCGGTGCTCACACACCTGCGCGACATCACCGGCGAGAGCGCGCAGCTCTACCGCAGGCAAGGCGACATGCGGATCTGTGTGGCGGCCGCGGAGCGGCTGTCCGGACTGCGGGACACCGTGCCGGTCGGCTCCACACTCACCATGAAGGCCGGCTCGTCGGCCCAGATCCTGATGGCCTGGGAGGAGCCGGAGCGCCTGCACCGCGGCCTCCAGGGCGCCCGCTTCACGGCGACAGCGCTTTCCGGCGTCCGGCGGCGCGGCTGGGCCCAGTCGATCGGCGAGCGGGAGCCGGGCGTCGCCTCGGTCTCGGCGCCGGTGCGCGGCCCGTCGAACCGGGTGGTCGCCGCCGTCTCGGTCTCCGGACCGATCGAGCGGCTGACCCGCCACCCGGGCCGGATGCACGCCCAGGCGGTCATCGACTCGGCCGCGCGGCTGAGCGAGGCCCTGCGCCGCAACGGCTGACGTACTCGGTTCCCCCCTGATCCGAAAGGCCGCCCCAGCGTCGTGGCGGCCCCGCTCAGCCCTTCCGCTCCGTGACCGAGCGATGCGCGAGACGATCCGCCGCGCGACGGCCCCGCCCCTCGACGGGCAGCACGCCGGTCACCGCAGCCAGTCCGTACGGCGGCATGTCGGCGTAGATCGACTCGTACGATCCCTCAGGTGCGATGTACGTCTCGTGCCACAGCCCCACGTGCTGCCTGGACTTCTTCTCCTTGCGGTTCATCATCGCCCAGGCCTTGCGGTGGAACATGTCGGGAGCGCTCGCGTACGCGTACAGCTTCTCCTTCGACTCCCAGTACTGGACGACGTAGTACGTCCTCGGCGACCCGGTGAGCAGCGTGTAGCCGAGCAGTCCGCGACTCCTGTCCCGGCTCAACTCCCGCAGCATGCGCGGCATTGCGGCGAGAACCGGCAGCCAGTGGTGCACGCCCCAGAAGTGGTTGATGCGCATCCCGATGAGCAGGACGACCACCTCCCCCTCAGCGGCCGCGGTCGTCCGCCCCGGTATCGGCTTGGCAAACATGCAGTGCCCCCTGTCTCGTGGCGACCATTGGAGAGCGTCACTATCCAATGATTGGATAGTGGCACTGCCCAAGGGGTGGCGCAAGGGAAGGCACCGGACATGCGACTGTCGGAACTGAGCAAGCAGAGCGGCGTCACGACCGCGACGATCAAGTACTACCTGCGTGAGGGGCTGCTGCCGCCCGGTGAACGCGTCAGTGCGACCCAGGCCGAGTACGACGAGAGCCATCTGCGCCGACTCCGTCTGGTGCGGGCGCTGATCCAGGTCGGCCGCCTTCCGGTGGCAACGGCACGCGAAGTACTGGGACATGTCGACGACGAGGCACTCGGCCGGACGATCCGCCTCGGCGCGGCGCTGTGGTCCCTGCCGCACGGCCCCGAGCCGGACGAGGAGGCCCCGGAGACGGCCGAGGCGCGCCACGAGGCCGACCGGCTTCTCGACCGGCTCGGCTGGGCGTTCGTGAAGGATCTCGGCTCACTGGACCCGGTCCATCGCGCACTGGTTGCGTCGATGGCCACCCTCATCCGGCTCGGCTACCCGTGTGACATCGAGTACTTGGCGGAGCAGGCCCGCCTCATGGAGCAAGTGGCCGTCCACGACCTGGACATGATGGAGTCCTATCCGGCGGGCGCTGAGCAGGTGGAGATGGCGGTCGCCTCGGTGGTGCTCTACGAACCGCTGCTGCTGGCGCTGCGCAGGCTGGCCCAGGAGGAGGAGTCGGCCCGGCGGTACGGTCTCTGAACACAGCGGGTCCCCGCGCACAACGGGCCCCGGACATACGACCAAGGGCCCTTCACCGAAGTGAAGGGCCCTTGGTCTTCTGCTCTGTTGTACCCCCGACCGGATTCGAACCGGCGCTACTGCCGTGAGAGGGCAGCGTGCTAGGCCGCTACACAACGGGGGCGTGTTTTACAGATGAAGCTCTGCGCTGGGCTACCAGGACTCGAACCTAGAATGACGGTACCAGAAACCGTAGTGTTGCCAATTACACCATAGCCCATGGTGTTACAAGTACCCCCGACCGGATTCGAACCGGCGCTACTGCCGTGAGAGGGCAGCGTGCTAGGCCGCTACACAACGGGGGCCCTAGCGATCCTGCATCGAAATCGTGGGTGCGACCCAGGTGATCTCGCGGGAAGGATCTGTACCCCCGACCGGATTCGAACCGGCGCTACTGCCGTGAGAGGGCAGCGTGCTAGGCCGCTACACAACGGGGGCGTGTTTTACAGATGAAGCTCTGCGCTGGGCTACCAGGACTCGAACCTAGAATGACGGTACCAGAAACCGTAGTGTTGCCAATTACACCATAGCCCACCAAAACTCAACCCCCAGAGGGGATTTTGTTCGGTTTGCGCTTCCCGGCCGGATCTTTCGGCCCGCTCGGGCGGCGCAGGAAGAACATTACCTGAAGGTGTCCGGCGCTCCAAAACGGGTATTGCCCGCCAACAGTCCGGGGAGCTGATCAAGTCCGGTGATCCGGACCAGCTCGGGCCGCCCGCCACGCCCGTCCCTGTCCAGCCAGACCCCCTTCAGTCCGGCCGCCACCGCCCCACCGGCGTCGATGTCCGGGTGGTCGCCGACGTACACGACGTCCTGCGGCGCCAGCCCGAGCGTGTCGCAGGCGGCGTGGAACGCCCCGGCCTCGGGCTTGGAGATGCCGAGCTCCACCGCGCACACCACGGCCTCGAAGCGGTCCCGCACGCCGAGAGTGCGCAGCTTGCGGTCCTGGTTGTGGATGCTGGAGTTCGACAGGACGCCATGCCGGTAGCGGTCGGCCAGCAGGTCCAGAGCCGGCACCGCGTCCGGGAAGAGCGCCCAGGCGGCCTCGTAGTGGACGACGTGCCGGCCGAACCAGGCGTCGGCCTCCGCGTCCGTCAGCGAGCGCCCGAGGAACGCACGGACCCGGTCCCGGCGCTGTCCCTGGAAGTCGGTCTCCCCGGCGGCGAAACGCACCCACTGCACGTCGGTGATGGCCCGCCATGCGTCGAGTGCCTGCTCGACGGACGCGTATCCGGCAGGCAGGCCCTCGCTCGCCAGGTGTTTGCGCATACCGACACGGTCGGCGCCCGTGTAGTCGAAGATCGTGTCGTCGATGTCCCAGATCACGGCTCGGATCGGCATGAGGCCACGCTACCGCTCAACCGGGGCTCGGCCACGCGGAAGGGGGCGACCACCGGATGAACCGGTGACCGCCCCCTTCCGGCGTACAGGAGACGCTTACGCGGCCAGCTTGGCCAGTGCCGCGTCGATCCGGGCGACCGTCTTCTCGCGCCCCAGGATCTCGAGGGACTCGAAGAGCGGCAGACCGATCGTGCGGCCGGTGACGGCGACGCGGACCGGGGCCTGGGCCTTGCCGAGCTTCAGGCCGTGCTCCTCACCGGCGGCGAGGATCGCGTTCTTGAGCGCCTCGGCGTTCCACTCGGACTCGATCAGCTTGGCCCGGGCGGTGACGAGCAGGGCGTCGGAGCCCTCCTTCATCGCCTTGGCCCAGGACGCCTCGTCCTCGACCGGCTCGTCGAGGAAGAGGAAGTCGACGTTGGCCGTGATGTCCGAGAGGACGGTGACACGGGTCTGGGCGTAGGGGGCGATGGCCTCGAACCGGGCGGCGTCGAAGGCCTCCGGGGCCCACGGCGCGAACGGGGCCTTCAGCCAGGGACCGCACGACTCGGTGAAGGTCTTCACGTCGAGCATGCGGATGTGCTCGGCGTTGATGTGCTCGCACTTCTTCAGGTCGAAGCGTGCCGGGTTGGCGTTGACGTCCTTGATGTCGAACGCCGCCACCATCTCCTCGACGGAGAAGATGTCGCGGTCCTCGGCGATCGACCAGCCCAGCAGGGAAAGGTAGTTGAGCAGTCCCTGAGGGAGGAAGCCGCGCTCGCGGTAAAGGTTGAGCGAGGCCTGCGGGTCACGCTTGGAGAGCTTCTTGTTGCCCTCGCCCATGACGTACGGCAGGTGCCCGAAGACAGGGGTCTCCTTGGCGATGCCCAGCTCGATCAGCGCCTTGTAGAGGGCGATCTGGCGCGGGGTGGAGGAGAGCAGGTCCTCGCCGCGCAGGACGTGGGTGATCTCCATCAGCGCGTCGTCGACCGGGTTGACCAGCGTGTAGAGCGGGGCGCCGTTGGCCCGGACGATGCCGTAGTCCGGCACGTTCTCCGGCTGGAAGGTCAACTCGCCGCGGACCAGGTCCGTGAAGGTGAGCGCCTCGTCGGGCATCCGGAAGCGGACGATGGACGTCCGGCCCTCGGCCTCGTACGCGGCGGTCTGCTCGGCGGTCAGGTCGCGGCAGTGGCCGTCGTAGCCGGACGGCTTGCCGGCGGCGCGGGCGGCCTCGCGGCGGGTGTCGAGCTCCTCGGTGGTGCAGTAGCAGTGGTACGCGTACCCGCCGGCGAGAAGCTTCTCGGCGACGTCCTTGTAGATGTCCATGCGCTGCGACTGCCGGTACGGGGCGTGCGGGCCGCCGACCTCGGGGCCCTCGTCCCAGTCGAATCCGAGCCAGCGCATCGAGTCGAGCAGCTGGTCGTACGACTCCTCGGAGTCGCGGGCCGCGTCGGTGTCCTCGATCCGGAAGACCAGGGTGCCGCCATGGTGCCGGGCGAAGGCCCAGTTGAAGAGGGCGGTGCGGACCAGGCCCACGTGGGGGTTGCCGGTCGGGGAGGGACAGAACCGTACGCGGGGGGGTACCCCCTGCTCGAGCGAGGTCGAGAGCTTGGGGGAGTTCGTGTTAGCCACGCTTGATCACCTTGTTGGTGAGAGTGCCGATGCCTTCGATGGAGACGGCGACCTCGTCGCCGACATGCAGGGGTCCGACCCCTGCCGGAGTGCCGGTGAGGATCACATCGCCCGGGAGCAGCGTCATCGCCTCCGTGATGTGGACGACCAGGTCCTCGATGGAGCGGATCATTTCGCTCGTACGGCCCAGTTGACGTTGCTCACCGTTGACCGTGGCCTGAATGGCGAGGTCGCTGGGGTCGAGGTCGGTCTCCACCCAGGGGCCCAGCGGGCAGGACGTGTCGAAGCCCTTGGCCCGGGCCCACTGCTTCTCGCGCTTCTGGGCATCGCGGGCGGTGACGTCGTTGGCGCAGGTGTAGCCGAAGATGACGTCCTTGACGCGCTCACGCGGCACTTCACGGCACATCCGGCCGATGACCACGGCCAGCTCGGCCTCGTAGTGCACTTCGTTGGAGAAGGAGGGGTACTCGATGGCGTCCCCGGAGCCGATCACCGACGTGGTGGGCTTGAAGAAGGCGACCGGTACGTCCGGGACCTCGTTGCCGAGTTCTGCGGCGTGCTCCGCGTAGTTGCGGCCGATGGCCACGACCTTGTTGGGGAGCACGGGCGGCAGCAGCCGGACCTTGCTCAGCGGGACCTTGGTGCCGGAGAGCTCGAAGTCGGCGTACGGGATGCCCTTGATGATGTCGAGGACGAGGTCACCGGAGTCGACGGTGCCGTCGCCCTCGACCGCGCCGAAGGCGACATTGCCGTCGATGGAGAACCTGGCGATGCGCACGGGATGCTGTCGCCCCTCACTTGCTGGCTGGCTGAAGACTGACGCCCCAGGCTAACGCGGGTGAGGGGGACAATCGCGCGCATTACTCGGCGGTGGCGGCCATGGCCGGGGCTTCCATCAGGATGGTGCGACGCGGGTTGGCCGTCTGCGTCGGCAGGTCGACGGCGTGCTCCGGCTGTTCCGGCGTCTGCAGCACTTCGGCGTCCTTGAGGTGCGCCAGCGTGGTGCGCCGGGGGTTGGCAATGTTGCGGAACATCATCGTCGTCTTCATCTGCCGTCAAGACCCTGTCGGTACGGGCGCCGCCGGGAGGGGCGCCGGTTGTCGGATTTGCCATCCCTGTAAAGCGTCAGGCTAAACATCCAATTCCCTCCGGATCCCCGGAAGGGACGACGATCATCATGTGAGTTTGCTCACGAAGCAGTCGACAATTACCTCATTCCGGACGCCCGATCTTGATCGAAGAAACGGACATTGCATCACTGAATGAACCATTCCGCTGCTGATCATGTCGACTGGGACACCCCCGACCTCCACCACATGCGCGCGTGATGAACCGGTTTGCCCCTAAACACTCTCTACGACTTGTTACCCAGCCATCACAACGTGTCACTCCGGTCACAGCGTGACGCGGGGCCCTTGTTGGAGATCCGGCACTGTGCTGGAATTCCACGCACCGCCGCGGGTTTCAGGCCGGCGCGCAGGGGCGCAACGCAGCGCCGAGTGGCGGCGGGAAGGGGAAGAGCGCCGGTCACTCACGACCACCATGGGGCGGGAAAAGACGCCCCACGACGCCGACACCGTCCCGCCCGTCTACGCGGGGGGACGCCTGGTCCAGAGGTTGCGACGCTAGTGCAGGGACGTTTCAAGAGGGATGGCAGCGCTGCGGCGGAACAGGAGCCGCACGGCGGGACCGACCGCGGTTCCTCGCCCCAGCACGCCCAGAACCCCGGACCGGCCGCGGCCGGCGACAGCAGCGAGCGCGCCCCGCGCTCGGCCGGCCCGGCGAGCACCAGCGCCGGTCCGATCACCCCGCTCGTGCCCCGGGGCGCCGTCAACACGGGCTCGCGAATAGCTCTGCGGAACTGGCGCATCAGTACGCGCCTGGTCTCGCTGCTCGCCCTTCCTGTAGTCGCCGCGACCACCCTGGGTGGTCTGCGCATCAACGACTCCATGAACGACATCCAGCAGCTGGACCACATGCAGCTGCTCACCCAGATGACCAAGCAGGCGACCACGCTCGCCCAGGCGCTCCAGGAGGAGCGCGACCGGTCGGCCGGTCCGCTGGCCAACGGGGTCAAGGCCGACGACCCCAAGGTCGCCGAGCCGCGCAAGAGGACCGACCGGGCGAAGTCCGCGTTCTTCGAGGCGACGAACGAGATCGGCAACACCGACGACGACGAGGCTCTTGAGGGCATCCACTCGAGCGTCGCGCAGATCGCCGGCCAGCTCGGACAGATCCGCGACATACGCAAGGACGCGTACGCGAAGGGCAGCCCGAGCCTCCAGACCGTCGACGCGTACAGCCAGCTGATCACCTCGCTGCTGAGCCTCTCGCAGGACATGGCGCAGGCGACCAGCAACCCCGAGATGATCAAGCGGACCCGTGCCCTGGCGGCGTTCTCCTCCGCCAAGGAGTACGCGTCGGTCCAGCGGGCGATCATCGCCGCTGCGCTGCCGGGCGGCGGTGTCCGAAAGGGATCGCATCTCGACCAGAACGACCGGCAGTTCGGCCGCGCCGCTCTCCACAAGGAGACGCTGGCGCTGAAGTCGTTCGACGTGACCTACACGGCCTCGGGACAGAACGCCGAGGAACTGACGGCGACGCTGGAGAACGGCAACAACCCGGAGATCAAGGCCGCCGACACCTACGCGCAGAAGGTGCTCGACAGCCCCACCGGCATGGCGGGCACGGCGGAGCGTTCGTACCTGGACTGGTACGACCAGAGCACCACCAAGATCCAGGCGATGAAGACCATCGAGGAGACTCTCCTCGGCCAGATGGAGGGCAAGGCCCGCGAGCTTCGCAACCAGTCGCAGCGCGAGGCCATCATCAGCGGTGCGCTCATCCTGCTGGTGCTCGGTGTCTCGCTGATCGGCGCCTTCGTCGTCGCCCGGTCCATGATCCGCTCGCTGCGGCGGCTGCAGGACACCGCCACCCGGGTCGCCCAGGACCGTCTGCCGGAGCTCGTCAAGCAGCTCTCCGAGGCCGACCCGCAGGACGTCGACACCTCGGTCGAGTCGGTCGGTCTGCACTCCCGTGACGAGATCGGCAAGGTGGCCGCGGCCTTCGACGACGTGCACCGCGAGGCCGTCCGCCTCGCCGCCGAGCAGGCGCTACTGCGAGGCAACGTCAACGCGATGTTCACCAACCTCTCGCGGCGTTCGCAGGGTCTCATCCAGCGTCAGCTCTCGCTCATCTCCGAACTGGAGTCCCGCGAGGCCGACCCGGACCAGCTGTCGTCCCTCTTCAAGCTCGACCACCTCGCGACCCGTATGCGCCGTAACGGCGAAAACCTCCTCGTCCTCGCGGGCGAGGAGCCGGGCCGCCGGTGGACCCGCCCCGTCCCGCTGGTCGACGTTCTCCGTGCCGCCGCCTCCGAGGTGGAGCAGTACGAGCGCATCGAACTGGCCGCGGTGCCCGCCACCGAGGTCGCCGGCCGTGTGGTCAACGACCTCGTGCACCTGCTCGCCGAGCTGCTGGAGAACGCCACGTCGTTCTCCTCCCCGCAGACGAAGGTCCGGGTCACCGGTCACGCACTGCCGGACGGGCGAGTGCTCGTGGAGATCCACGACACCGGTATCGGCCTCTCCCCCGAGGACCTCGCGGCGATCAACGAACGGCTCGCTTCGCCGCCCACCGTGGATGTCTCGGTCTCGCGCCGCATGGGTCTGTTCGTGGTCGGCCGGCTGTCCCTGCGTCACGGCATCCGGATCCAGCTGCGGCCGTCCGACTCCGGTGGCACGACCGCGCTGGTCATGCTCCCTGTCGATGTCGCGCACGGCGGCAAGCAGCCGGCACCGAAGCCGGCCGCGGGTCAGCAGCGCGCCGCCGGCAACGGCGCCGTTGCCGGCACCGGAAACCGGCCGGGCCTCGGCGCGGCTGCCGGTGCGCAGCGCGGACAGGTCGGTGCGGGCTCCGGTCCGCGGGCCGCACTGCCGGCGCGTGACGGCGGCGGTCCCCGCCAGCCGCAGAACCAGCAGGGCCAGCCGAATCAGCAGGGTCAGCCGCCTCAGCCGAACCAGCAGCGTCAGCAGAACGCCGGGTTCCAGGGTGCCGGGCTCTCCGGCACCGGCCCGCAGGACTTCGGGCGGCAGGAGCCGCCGCGTCAGGGCGGCGGGCTGTCCGGCGCCTTCGGCGGTGGCGCCCGGCTCGGCGCACCGGGCGGTCAGGGCGATCCCGGCCGTACGGACCAGGGCCAGTCCAACCTGTTCGGTCAGAGCCGGCCGGGGCAGTACGACCAGCCCGGTCAGCCCGGCCACCAGAACGGTCCGGCCGGACGGCAGGCGCCGCAGCCGCAGCAGGCCCGCCACAACGCCCCCGACAACCAGGGCGGTTTCCAGCAGTCCGGCGGCCCGGGCAACCCCGGCCGTCAGCTGCCGCCCGTCGGCGGTCCCCGTGCCGAACTGCCCGGTGGCAACCCGCAGCCGCAGCGCCCGCAGACCACCAGTTGGGGCACCGAGAACCCGTCGGTGCCGCGGCGCAACCCCCTCGACGCCCCGCGCGGTCACGAGGAGCCCGAGTCCACCGGCCAGTTCCAGCGGCCGATGAACCCGGCCATGGGCCAGCGTCCCCCGCTGGACGACCGGCAGGGCCCCGGCTCCACCGCCGAGTTCGCCCGTCCGGACTTCTCGGCCCCGGCCCCGCAGGCCCACTTCCCGCAGCACCAGGACCCGGCGGGCACCGCGCAGTTCGCCCGTCCGGACTTCGGCCGTCCGCAGCCGTCGCAGGACCAGGGGCTGCCGGCTCCGCGTCCGCGCGGCCGGGACAACGAGGACTTCCGTGCTCCGCGTCCGGCCGCAGCTCCCGCGGCTGAGGGGCAGTATCGTCCGGTCCTGCCGCCGCAGCCGCAGCCCGAGGCGCTGCCTCCGGCGGGCCCCGGGGACGGTCGTACGCCGCTGTACGACACCCTGGAGACGAACTGGTTCCACGGCCCGCAGCAGGGCGGTCAGCAGCCGCCCGCCGGGCCGCAGGCACCGTCCGTCCCGCAGCAGGCCCCCCAGGACCGTCCCGCTGCCCCGATGCCGCGTCGCGGTGCGGGTGACACGGGCGCCACCACCAGTACTTGGCGTAGCTCGCCGAACGACGATCTCGTCCGGCAGGCGGAGCGGGCCAAGAAGCCCGCAGCAGGCGGAATTACCACTTCCGGTCTGCCTCGCCGGGTGCCGCGTGCCAATCTGGTGCCGGGCACCGCCCAGCAGCAGAGCCACCAGTCGGGACCTCAGGTTTCGCGTGCGCCCGATGATGTGCGCGGGCGACTGACCAATCTCCGCCGGGGTATCCAGCAGGGTCGGCAGGCCAACAACGGCTCGTCGACCGGCAGTTTCCCACTCGGCCCCACTCACCAGCAGGAGCGTTAGTTGAGCCCGATGAGTCAGGCCGCACAGAATCTGAACTGGTTGATCACCAACTTCGTGGACAACACCCCCGGGGTGTCGCACACGGTGGTGGTGTCCGCCGACGGACTCCTGCTGGCCATGTCCGAAGGATTCCCGCGGGACCGTGCCGACCAGTTGGCGGCCGTCGCTTCCGGGCTGACCTCGCTGACCGCGGGCGCCTCCCGGATCTTCGAGGGCGGCGCCGTCAGCCAGACCGTGGTGGAGATGGAGCGCGGGTTCCTCTTCCTGATGTCCGTCTCGGACGGCTCCTCGCTGGCCGTGCTCGCCCACCCGGACGCCGACATCGGTCTGGTCGGGTACGAGATGGCCCTGCTGGTCGACCGCGCGGGAACAGTCCTGACCCCCGATCTCCGCGCCGAGCTCCAGGGCAGCCTGCTCCACTGAGGCGGCCATGAACCGGTGACCGACGCGATCCCCCCAGGTACCGCACTCCCACCATCGACCGTCCGGCCGCTTCAGCCCCCCACCGGCCCCTTCAGACGGCAAGCCGACACTCAGCTGTCACGCCCGGAGGATTCATGACCCCGCCACCCGCCTCACCCGATCCGTACGGCGCACTGCACCACGCGTCGTACGAAGGTGAAGGCGACCAGCCGCTGGTCCGTCCGTATGCCATGACCGGCGGCCGGACCCGGCCGCGCTACCAGCTCGCCATAGAGGCACTGGTCTCGACCACGGCCGACCCGGCGCACCTGGGGACGCTGCTCCCGGAGCACCAGCGGATCTGCCACCTCTGCCGTGAGGTCAAGTCGGTGGCCGAGGTGTCGGCGCTGCTGTCGATGCCGCTCGGTGTGGCCCGGATCCTTGTCGCGGATCTGGCGGAAGCCGGCATGGTGGCGATCCACCAGCCGGGTAACGGAGAGGCCGGCGGCGCGCCGGATGTGACACTGCTCGAAAGGGTGCTCAGTGGACTTCGCAAGCTCTAGCGGCGGTGCGGCCCGGGCCACCACCTCGGCAAAGATCGTGGTGGCGGGTGGTTTCGGCGTGGGTAAGACCACGTTCGTCGGTGCCGTTTCGGAGATCAACCCGCTGCGTACGGAAGCCGTGATGACGTCCGCGTCCGCGGGCATCGACGATCTGACGCACACCGGCGGCAAGACCACCACGACGGTGGCCATGGACTTCGGCCGTATCACCCTGGACCAGGACCTGATCCTGTACCTCTTCGGTACGCCCGGTCAGGACCGGTTCTGGTTCATGTGGGACGACCTCGTCCGCGGCGCGATCGGCGCCGTCGTCCTCGTCGACACCCGGCGTCTCGCCGACTGCTTCCCGGCCGTCGACTACTTCGAGAACAGCGGACTGCCGTTCGTCATCGCCCTCAACGGCTTCGACGGACACCAGCCGTACACCCCCGACGAGGTGCGCGAGGCCCTGCAGATCGGCCCCGACACCCCGATCATCACGACGGACGCCCGCCACCGCGGCGATGCGAAGAGCGGCCTGATCACGCTCGTCGAGCACGCGCTGATGGCGCGGCTCAAGTAGCCGAAGGCTCGCCGCAAGTCGGTATGGGGATACGGAAGTTGCTGTAGTCGCACGGGGGTGGACTGTGTCCTTTGACACGATCCACCCCCGCGTTCATAACGTTTCGACAGAGAATTACTCCGGCTTCAACACCCGATGCATTCGTCTGGTGTCGCTGTGCTCACATGAGCCCCGCCTTTTGACGGGGCTCGCTCTTTATGCCCGTTTTATCTGAGGCTTGGACCACTCGGAATGGCTGATTCCGACTGTTTGGAACGCGGCCGGTCCCCGTGCTGCAATTCGACGAAACTCCCGAGTAAGTACGGCCCTGAACGAGAAACGGCACAGCGTAGGTGCCGACGCCGAGAGGTTGTTGGTCGAGTGAGGCGTAGCAACGAGGGCTCCGCGGCGCAGCAGGAGCGGGGCAACTTCACCCCGCCGCCGCGCATCGCGGCGCCACCCGCCGAAGTGTCCGAAGAGGCACCGGCCGGCGGCAGCACAAGTCGGCTGTCCCCGCGCAACTGGCGGGTGCCCACCCGGCTGAACGCGATCCTTCTGATCCCTGTCCTGGTCGGCCTCGTCATGGGCGGCTTCCAGGTGAAGGGGTCGATCGACACCTGGAGAGAGGCCCAGGACGCCGAGAAGACCGCGCTGATCGTGCGCGCGGCCTCGGTGTACGGACAGGCACTGCTCAACGAGCGTGACCTCTCCGCCCAGCCCCTGCTGTCGAACAAGCGCGACGCAGCCGTCGTCGGCCAGGTGTACGCCGCCACGGACGCGGCCGCCGCCAAGTTCGACGAGGCCGTGCAGGGCATGCCGAAGAAGCAGGGCCTGGAGCGCCGCCTCCAGCTCTTCAAGCAGGAGGAGCCCAAGCTCCCCGACCTGCGCAAGGCCGCCTACGCCGAGGCCATGGACCCGGTGAAGACGGAAGAGGGCTACGTCAAGGTCCAGCACTCCCTGATGGAGTTCTGCAACGAGCTCGGCCTGGGCACCGGCAACATCACGAGCTACGGCCGTACGGTCTACGCGATCGAGCTGGCCAAGGCCGCAGAATCGCTTCAGCGCTCCATCGGTATGCACCTGCTGGTGCGCCCGAGCCAGGAGGGCGTCAAGTTCAACGCCCAGGTCAAGGCGTTCGGCTCGTACAACTACCTGGAGCAGATCGCCCTCGGCGAGTTCGTCTCCGGTGGCACGGAGGCCGACGCCGCCCGCCTGAAGCAGGTGATGGCCGCCAAGGCGGCCGACGGCGCCAAGAAGCTGAAGTCCGCAAAGGCGCAGGCGGACGCGGCAGGTGTGCCGTTCGTCGCGCCGCCCAGCATCGACGGCTCGGTCTTCGACGGGATGGCCCAGCAGATCGGTCAGGGTCAGCAGCCCGACAAGCTGGCCCAGAAGGGCATCACGCCTGCGACCTGGATGGCCGCCTCCACCGCCAAGTTCGACGGCTACACCACGGTCGAGGACGAGCTCGTCGACAAGGCGGTGACCGAGGCGGCGGACATCTCGTCGAGCGCCAAGACCGACGCCATCGTCAACGCCGCGATCGTGCTCGTGGCCCTGCTGGCCGCCTTCATCCTGGCCGGCCTCGTGGCCCGCCAGATGAGCCGCTCGATGCGCCAGCTGCGTACCGCCGCCTTCTCGATCGCCGAGCAGCGGCTGCCGATGCTCGTCGACCAGCTGTCGCGGACCGAGCCGGGCCGGGTCGACACCCGCGTCCAGCCGATCCCGATCACCACCCGGGACGAGATCGGCGAGGTCGCCCGCGCCTTCGACCAGGTGCACCGCGAGGCGGTTCGGCTCGCTGCCGAGCAGGCCATGCTCCGAGGCAACGTCAACGCGATCTTCACCAACCTGTCGCGCCGCAACCAGTCGCTGATCGAGGGCCAGCTGACCCTCATCACCGACCTGGAGAACAACGAGGCCGACCCGGACCAGCTGGAGAGCCTCTTCCGGCTGGACCACCTGGCCACCCGTATGCGCCGCAACGGCGAGAACCTCCTCGTCCTCGCCGGCGAGGAGCCGGGCCGCCGCTGGAACCAGCCGGTTCCGCTGGTCGACGTCCTGCGGGCCGCCTCCTCCGAGGTGGAGTCGTACGAGCGCATCGAGCTCTCCGGCGTTCCGGAGACCGAGATCCACGGCCAGGCCGTCACCGACCTCGTGCACCTGCTGGCCGAGCTGCTGGAGAACGCCACCACGTTCTCCTCGCCGCAGACCAAGGTCCGCGTCACCGCGACCCGGCTGCCGGACAGCCGCGTGATGGTCGAGATCCACGACAAGGGCATCGGCCTCACGGCCGAGGACTTCGCGGACATCAACCACAAGCTGGCCAACCCGCCGACGGTGGACGCCGCGGTGTCCCAGCGGATGGGTCTCTTCGTGGTCGGCCGGCTCGCCGACCGGCACGGCATCCGGGTCCAGCTGCGCCCCTCGGGCGAGCAGGCCGGAACCACCTCGCTGGTCATGCTGCCGGACGCGATCACGCACGGCGGCGGCGGCGAGCTCGAACCGCTCGCCGCCCAGGACGACTTCACGGTCTCCTCGATCATCCCGCGGCAGCAGGCCTTCGAACCGCTTCCGCACCAGCCCCAGATGCGTACGGCGGCGGAGCTCGGCTTCGACGATTCGCGCTACGAGGACCCGACGGTCGACCCCGCACAGCTGGACCCGGTGGGCCGCTCGCTGATGCGTGAGGAGCGCCGGGCCGCGCTGGAGGCCCAGGCGGGCGGCGAACGCCCGCAGTTCCAGGAAGACGCGTTCCAGGGCAATGCGTACCGGGACGCCTCCTACGCCGAGGACACGTACGCACAGGACCCGCAGCAGGAGCAGCAGTACGCGCAGGCGGCGTACGACAGTTCCTACGACGCGTACAGCGGCTACGCCGAGCAGTCCGACTACCCGTCGCAGGGCGGCTATACGGAAGCTGCATATGCCGCTGCCGAGAGCACTCAGCGAGGCTACGAGGACCAGTTCGCCGCCCAGCCCCACCAGGGAGAGTGGGCAGATCAGGGTGCGTACCAGG
Organism: Streptomyces sp. NBC_01717; assembly: GCF_036248255.1. Classification (NCBI taxonomy): domain Bacteria; kingdom Bacillati; phylum Actinomycetota; class Actinomycetes; order Kitasatosporales; family Streptomycetaceae; genus Streptomyces; species Streptomyces sp. NBC_01717. The sequence continues at coordinate 3,108,455 of NZ_CP109178.1, forward strand.
GTGCGTACGAGCCCATACCGCAGGCCGAACCGGAATCTGTCCCGAGCGCTCCCGCCGAGCCGCAGGAGCGCGTAGGCTTCGACCGTTCGGGTCCCACCCCGAACGTCGGCAGCGAGATGACCGATGCCGGTCTGCCGCGCCGGGGCGGTCAGCAGCACTGGCAGCCCACGGGCCGCGGAAACGACCAGTCCGTCGCAGCACAGCAGCAGCCGCAGCAGCAGGAACTGCCGCAGCGGCCGTCGCCCGCGCCGCAGGACGGGAACGGCTCCGACGACTGGCGCTCGACGAACGACGAGCGCTGGGAGCGGGCCGACAAGCTCCGGGAGCCGAAGGCGGGTGGGGTCACCCCGTCCGGACTTCCCCGGCGAGTGCCCAAGGCCAATCTGGTCGAGGGCACGGCGGAGCAGACCCAGCAGGGCGGCCCTCAGGTCTCCCGCGCCCCTGAGGACGTCCGGGGCAGGTTGAGCAACCTGCGACGGGGCATTCAGCGGGGTCGTAACGCTGGTTCGGACACAAGTAATACCTACAACCAGGAGCGTTAGTGTGAGCCCGATGAGCCAGGCGGCGCAGAATCTCAACTGGTTGATCACCAACTTCGTGGACAACACCCCCGGGGTGTCGCACACGGTGGTGGTCTCCGCCGACGGACTCCTGCTGGCCATGTCCGAAGGATTCCCGCGGGACCGTGCCGACCAGCTGGCGGCCGTCGCTTCCGGCCTGACCTCGCTGACCGCGGGCGCCTCGCGGATCTTCGAGGGCGGCGCGGTGAATCAGACAGTTGTGGAGATGGAGCGCGGATTCCTCTTCATCATGTCCATCTCCGACGGATCTTCGCTGGCTGTTCTCGCCCACCCCGACGCCGATATCGGTCTGGTTGGGTACGAAATGGCCCTTCTGGTCGATCGTGCAGGCACGGTCCTCACCCCGGACCTCCGTGCCGAACTGCAGGGAAGTCTTCTTAACTAGTAGACAGACAGTGCGTTATGCGTCACCGCACCATAAGGTGCGGTGGCGCGGCCCCACTGGGATCGGGACCGGCAGTCGGAGGAGGAATTGTGGCAACACCCCCAGGCGGACACCAGTACGACGGTGGTCAGCAAGTACCGGGCGAGCACGGGGACAACCGTTACAACTTCCCCTCCACACCCAGCAGACAGGGCTCGCAGCAGCCTTATGAGCCCCAGCAGCCGTACCCGCGCCGGCAGACGCAGGACGGCGGGTGGCAACAGGCACAGGGCGGCGGGTGGCAGCAGGACGGTGGCTGGCAGCAGCAGCCGCCGCAGCCCCCTCAGCGCCCGCATCGGATCGAATCGCCCCAGCAGCCTCGTATCCAGACGGTGCAGCCGCGGCGGCCCGCCGAGCCCGCCGCTCCCGCCGCCCACAACCCGCTGGTCCGTCCGTACGCCATGACCGGCGGCCGGACCCGACCGCGATACCAGCTCGCCATCGAGGCGTTGGTCAGTACCACGGCCGATCCGTCGCGGCTGCAAGGGCAGTTGCCCGAGCACCAGCGGATCTGCCGGCTGTGCTTCGAGATCAAGTCGGTTGCCGAGATCTCGGCGCTTCTCACGATCCCCCTCGGCGTTGCCCGGATCCTCGTAGCCGACCTGGCCGAGGCCGGACTCGTCGCTATCCATCAGCCCGGCGGCGACGAGTCCGCCGGCGGCCAGCCAGATGTGACACTGCTCGAAAGGGTGCTCAGTGGACTTCGCAAGCTCTAGCGGCGGAGCAGCCCGCTCCACTACCTCCGCGAAGATCGTGGTGGCAGGGGGCTTCGGCGTGGGTAAGACCACGTTCGTCGGTGCCGTTTCGGAGATCAACCCGCTGCGCACCGAAGCCGTGATGACGTCCGCGTCCGCGGGCATCGACGATCTGACGCACACCGGGGACAAGACCACCACGACGGTGGCCATGGACTTCGGCCGTATCACCCTGGACCAGGACCTGATCCTGTACCTCTTCGGTACGCCCGGTCAGGACCGGTTCTGGTTCATGTGGGACGACCTCGTCCGCGGCGCGATCGGCGCCGTCGTCCTCGTCGACACCCGGCGTCTCGCCGACTGCTTCCCGGCCGTCGACTACTTCGAGAACAGCGGACTGCCGTTCGTCATCGCCCTCAACGGCTTCGACGGACACCAGCCGTACACCCCCGACGAGGTGCGCGAGGCCCTGCAGATCGGCCCCGACACCCCGATCCTGACCACGGACGCCCGCCACCGCGCGGACGCCAAGAGCGCGCTCATCACGCTTGTGGAGCACGCGTTGATGGCGCGCCTGCGGTAGGCTCCGGCAGCCATACGAAGAGGCCCCGCACTCCCGAGGGAGTGCGGGGCCTCTCGCGTGCTGCGGGCCGTCTGCTGGGCCGTTGTCAGCCCTGCCAGGAGTGCGGGGCGCGGAAGCCCGGGGTGCGCTCGAGGCGGCGCCAGCCGGCGTGGGTACGGCCGCGGTGGGCCGGGGCGGCGGCGGGGGTGGCAGCTGCGCGGGCGAGCAGGACCGCGGTTATCGCGGCCAGCTCCTCGGGGTCGGCAAGACCCTTCTCGACGCGCAGCACGGACTCGGCAGGAGTGGTGCTCATGGATGTCTCTCCGTCTTCTCGGCAGTACGTGGCGGGCTGTGCGGGGTGGTGCACCGGCCGCTGCTACTGCGGGGGGTTGCCGTGCTTGCGGGACGGCAGATCGGCGTGCTTGGACCGGAGCATCGCGAGCGAGGCGATCAGCACCTCGCGCGTCTCGGCAGGGTCGATGACGTCGTCGACCAGTCCGCGCTCTGCGGCGTAGTACGGATGCATCAGTTCGGCCTTGTACTCCTTGACCATGCGGATCCGCATGGCCTCCGGGTCCTCGGCGTCGGCGATCTGCCGACGGAAGATGACGTTGGCGGCACCTTCGGCGCCCATGACGGCGATCTCGTTGGTGGGCCAGGCGTAGGTCAGGTCGGCACCGATGGACTGGCTGTCCATCACGATGTACGCACCGCCGTACGCCTTGCGCAGGATCAGCGAGATCCTCGGCACCGTGGCGTTGCAGTACGCGTAGAGCAGCTTCGCCCCGTGCCGGATGATTCCACCGTGCTCCTGATCGACGCCGGGCAGGAAGCCGGGTACGTCCAATAGAGTGATGATGGGAATGTTGAATGCATCACACATCTGGACGAAGCGGGCCGCCTTCTCGGACGCCTCGATGTCCAGGACCCCCGCCAGGGACTGCGGCTGGTTGGCGACGATGCCGACGACCTGACCGTCGAGCCGGGCCAGGGCGCAGATGATGTTGCGGGCCCACCGCTCGTGGATCTCCAGGTAGTCGCCGTCGTCGACGAGCTCCTCGATGACCTTGTGCATGTCGTACGGGCGGTTGCCGTCGGCGGGCACCAGGTCGAGCAGGACGTCGCCGCGCCGGTCGGCCGGGTCGTCGCTCGCCACGGTGGGCGGGTTCTCCCGGTTGTTCGACGGGAGCATCCCGATCAGGTAGCGGACCTCGGCGATGCAGGTCTCCTCGTCGTCGTACGCGAAGTGCGCGACGCCCGAGGTCTCGGCGTGCACATCGGCGCCGCCGAGCCCGTTCTGCGAGATCTCCTCGCCGGTGACCGCCTTCACGACGTCCGGCCCGGTGATGAACATCTGGGAGGTCTCGCGGACCATGAACACGAAGTCGGTGAGGGCGGGGCTGTAGGCCGCGCCGCCCGCGCACGGACCGAGCATCACGCTGATCTGCGGGATGACACCGGAGGCTCGGGTGTTGCGCTGGAAGATGCCGCCGTATCCGGCGAGCGCGCTGACGCCCTCCTGGATCCGGGCCCCTGCGCCGTCGTTCAGCGAGACCAGCGGGGCACCCGCCGAGATCGCCATGTCCATGATCTTGTGGATCTTCGTGGCGTGGGCCTCACCCAGTGCGCCGCCGAAGATGCGGAAGTCGTGCGCGTAGACGAAGACCGTGCGGCCCTCGACCGTGCCCCAGCCGGTGATGACACCGTCGGTGTACGGCTTCTTCTCCTCCAGGCCGAAACCGGTCGCCCGGTGCCGGCGCAGCTGCTCGACCTCCTTGAACGAATCCGGGTCCAGGAGCAGCTCGATGCGCTCACGGGCCGTCAGCTTGCCCTTGGCGTGCTGCGCCTCGGTCGCCCGGTCACTCGGTCCGCGCCGCGCCTGCTCACGCAGTGCCAGCAGTTCGGCCACCCGGCCACGGGTGTCTGTCGGCTCGCCCGGGGTTTCGTCCACAACGGTCATGTATCGACCCTACGAAGCCGACCAAGAGAAACGTGCCGTCGACTCTGCACAGTCTCCCGACCCGTTTCCTGGTGGAGCCGGACAGAACCCTTGCGCCATGCAGGCGAACCACCAGCCCACGACCGTCCCCTTTTGTGCGGGCTCCACAAAGGCTCACTGTGTCGTACTGCACATACCGGTGGGTCCCGGGGTACACACCGATGGTCCCCGGGGCGTCCATCCCCAGTGCGTCCTGCGCCTGTCGGATGTCATCCGGACGGCCCACGACCGGTTCGCCCAAGTGGGTGACGGTCGGCCTCGCGGAAGGCGTCCCGCACGGCTGCGGGCATGACGTCCGGGGCGTCCGGACGGAGCGGGACCCGGGAGCCGGACCCGACAGTGGTGGAACCAGCCTCTGATCCGCTTCTCCCCCGCACCGCCCTGGCGGACACAGTGGAGTGCGGTGAGAATACCCCGGCCGTACGGGAAGGGGGTGGGACCGGGATCGGCCCCACCCCTCTCACTGCTCACTGCTCACTGCCGGCTCATTCAGTTTCCGCAGTGGAACCGCGCGTCGCCCCAGTCCGCGTGGTCGTTGCCGTTGCCGTCGCCGCCGTCCGCGGCGACCAGCTCGACATACTTCGCACCGGTGACGTCCGCCGTGAGCGACCAGGCGGTGTCGGCCGCCTTGAGGACCGGCGACTTCACCTTCTCCGTCCCGTCGGCCCTGACGCTGAACTGCACACTGCCCGCGGTCTTCTGCACATCGTCCACGCCCACCTCGGCGGTGAACGACGTGCACTTGCCGCCCAGGTAGTAGCGGATGTTCGCCGGGGCGTGGCTGCCGAGGCCCTTGGCGTAGACGGTGCCGCCGATCGTCAGCGGAGTGCCGTCGCCGACGCCCGTCTCACCGTTGGAGAGATCGCGCTCGACCGGTCCCCAGCCGTTGCTCGACGCCGTCCAGTCCAGGTCGCTGGCCCAGCTGTCCGTGGTGGGCGGCGGCGGCAGGGTCCGTACGGACGTCTGCGCACCGAGGGTCCGCTTCGCCCCGCCGACCGTGTAGGACACCTCGGCGCCCAGGCTGTACGTCCGGTACTCGGCGTCCACCGGCGGGGTGACCTGCCAGTTGACGGTGACCTTGGCGCCCGCCGCCACGGAGTCGAAGGTGACGGCGCCCACGGGCTCCGCCTTCCAGCCGTCGGGGACGGTGAGGCCGACCGACACGTCGGTCGCGGCCGTTGCCTCGTAGTTGGTGAAGCCGGCCTTGACGACGTTGGCCGTGCCCGGCTCCAAGGTCTCGGCGGCGGGGTCGACGCTGAGCGTGCCGCAGGCGGCCTGCTCACCCGCGGGGGCCTGGCCGAGGTCGGTCACGGTGAACCCGTCGAGGACGAAGTCGGCGCCCTCCGGTGCGTCGTCGCGCTTGCGGAGCCCGGTCCAGGTGTCGCCGCAGGCCGCTGTGACGGTCTCGGCGAAGTGCCCGGTGGTGCGCTGCTGCCCGATCGCGGTGGTCCGGGTCTCGACCGAGTCGGGGTTGCCGTCGGCCGTGATCCGGTCGTAGCCGTCCACCCACTCGTAGGCACCGGCGTGACTGGACTGGTAGTCGTACTCGATCTTGTACCGGTGGCCGTCGGCCATCGGCACCGTCCAGGGCGCGGTCCGGTAGACGAGTCCGCTGTTCTCCTCGTGGGCCTTGAGGGACTCCTTGCCGCCGATCACGTCGTCGACGAGCTTCCCGTTCCAGCCGGCCTGGGTGTACGGGGCGTGCAGCTGGGAGATGACGGTCCGGGGGTCGGTGGAGCCGCCCGCGTCGCCCTTGAGGAAGGGGCCCCAGCCCTGGTCGACGTCCTCGAAGTCCTCGTACACGACGGTGTTCTTCTTGGTCGCCGGGGCGTTGGAGACGATCCGGACGTCATCCGCCCGCACCGTCGCGGCGCTGCCCTTGGCCGCTTCGATACGGAACGTGGTGCGGCCGTCCGCGGGGGCGGTGAAGTTCACCTTGGCCCGCTGGAAGTACGTGCCGTGCCAGTCCGAAGCGGCGACGTAGTCCTCGGCCGTGGAGCGGTCCACGGCTACGGACCTGCCGCCGATCGAGAGCGTCGTGTGCCGGGTCTTCCCGGGCTGGACCTCGATCAGCGCGGAGGCGGTGTAACGCGCGCCGGGCCTGAGGCCGGAGATGCGCTGCGCGACGGCGGCCGTGCCGTCGCCGGAGAGCTTCGCGCTGTTGCGGCCCTGGTCGTCGCTGTCACGCGCGACGGTGCCGGTCTTCGACCAGTCGTCGAGCCCGTTGTCGTTGAAGCCGGGGTCGTCGACCGCGCTGCCCTCGCCCCACTCCGGGTCGGCGGCTGCGGGTGCGTGGTCCGGGTAGAGGACGTACGGCTGTCCGGCGGTGGCCGTCAGCGTGATCTTCCCGTCGACGGGCCGGACCGTGCCGGTCTTGACCCGGCCGTTGTCGGTGAGCTTGTAGACGGTGTACGCGCCCTTGGACGGCGCCGGCCAGCTGCTCGTACCACCGGACTTGCTGTAGTGGTACAGCTTCTTGCCGCCGTCCCAGGGCAGCAGGTAGTCGGTGCCGCTGAGCACCTTGCGGCCGTGGTCGTAGAAGGTCCGCCTGCCGTCCTCGACCGTGCCCCGGACACCGCCGGTGAAGGTGATGTCGTTGCCGTCCCAGCGGGTGATCTTCTGCTGCTGGAGGTACTTTGCGGGCAGGTTGCGCTGCCAGATGTTGTCGTAGAAGGCGTTCCAGTCGGTCTCGCCGGTCCAGCCCTCGAACTCGTCGATGGCGGTCTGGCCGAGGACCGGGTCGTTGTTCCAGACGTCCTTCTCGCTGTTGCGGATGAACCGGATGATCTGCGAGTTGAGTCCCTTGTTGGTGGCGCCGCCGTAGTCGAGGTCATTGGCCCAGTGCGACCACAGCGAGCCGCGCTCGAACTTGTCGGCCCACTCGGTCGCGACGTTCCAGCCCTGCTTCTGCACGGACTGCAGGGTCTTGTCGGCGATCCAGCCGTGCGTGTAGTAGACGTCGATGTAGAGCAGGCTCAGGTTGGGGTCGGTCTCGTCGCGCAGCTGCTGGAAGCGGCGGGCCAGGTTGCCGCTGTTGATGTCGCTGCGCTGGTCGATGTAGTAGCTCTGACCGAGCCAGTTCCAGCCGGGCTTCGTCTTGTCGACGAGCTTCTCGTCGAAGGCGCGGGCGTCCGCGTACGCCTCGGTGGCGTTGACGTGGACGCCGAACGTGGCGCCCCACTTCTTGCCGTCCTTCAGCAGCGTGTTGAGGTCCTTCAGCCCGCCGGCGCGCTTGTTGTAGTTGCCGCCGTAGTCGGGGTGGGCGGAGTCGTGGCCCTCGGAGGCGTACCCCTTGAGCAGCGCCAGCTGACCGAGGCCGTCGGTGGCGAGCGAGACCCGCTTGACGTCGTCGAGGGTGCGCAGGAACGGGTGGGTGGCCTGGCTGGCGAAGTTGAACGGGATGTGGGTGATCACCCGGTTCGCGGTGTCGTCGCTGCCGGGCGCGGTGACGCCGATGGTGCGGAACGCGACGGCGCCGTCCTGCCAGTCGACGGTCTTGTCGCCGTTGGCGTCGGGGGTGACGACGACCTTGGCCCAGGGCAGGTTCGCGCCGCTCTCCGGCTTCGGTGCGCCGTCGCCGCGATAGGTCCACTGCCCGGACCAGACGCCGACCCGGACGGTGCCGTCGTCGGCCTTGCGGGCCTGGTGCCAGAACCGGGCGTCATCGCCCCCGGTGGCGCCGGACGGCTTGTCGTACGAGGAGTTGGACTCGACGGCCGCGGCGAGCGAGCCGGTGTTGACGATCGCGTACGAGGCGCCGACCGGCGCCTTGTCGGCGGCGGTGTCCGCGGTGACCTGGGCGAAGACGTCGGCGGTCTTCGTCGAGTCCGGGTCGAGGCGGGTGAACGCGGTGGCGGCGCCGGTCTCCGTGGAGCCGACGGAGACCAGGTCGTGGCCGGGGATGTCGATGGTGCCGACCCGGAACGCCTCGGTGTCGCGGACGGCCGTCACCTTGAAGGTGGTGGTGCGTCCGGAGACCGAGAGCGAGGCGTCGATCTCGACACCGGGCAGGTCGGGGAAGGTGAGCGTGTACCGCGCGGTCGTGGCGGTGACCTCGGGCGCACCCTTCGGCTGCACCGCGTGCGCGGCACCGTTGAGGGTGACGGCGGTGACCGCCCGTGTACTGCCGAGCAGTTGGTTGCCGCCGGCCCGGTCGGTGTACGACAGGACGCGCGGGAAGTCGTCGGCGACAGCGACCGAGAGCTGCGGGGATCCGATGACGACGGCGTCCGCGGGGACGGCCGTGCCGGCTACGGCGGGGGGCGGGGTGGCGGCTGTGGCGGGGAGTGCGGTCCCCACGAGCGCCAGGACGGCGGCTGAGGCGGCGGCGACAGCGCCCGCCGAAGTGAATCTTCGCGACATGTGCCCTGAGTAGTCCCCATGTCGGGACACCGTCAACGACGTGGGACCCCGATGTGCGTGCCAGTCCAACAACCGCGATGCGTAAGTCCAAGTGACCGGTGTGCGGGCCAGGCGGTCGCGGTGTTCACTTCCTGACCGCGCAGCCAGGACTCATCCAGCAAACGTCCGCCAATTACCGTTCACACACGACGAGTTGTGAAGAAATTCCATTCTTGAGAGCGCTCTCAGTCACAACCCTTGACGCTGATGGCGGCCGTCGCAAGAGTGGTGCGCACCGCGGACGCCCCTTGTCCCACCTCCCCGCACGATCGTTCCCGTCCGCGGCCCCCACACCTCAGGAGTCCCCCCGTGATCTCGCGCAGACTGTTCCTGACGGGCGCCGCCGCCACCGCGACCGCGCTCACCTACCCCGCCTGGGGAAGCGCCCTCAGCCCGCACGCGTCGGCGGCCGCCGCCACCTGCGAACTGGCCCTGGAGAACCGCTCGCTGCCCGGCACGGTCCACGCCTACGTCACCGGCCATGAGCAGGGCACCGACCGCTGGATGCTGCTGCGGGCCGACGGCAGCGTCTACCGCCCCGACTCCCCCGCCGCACCGCAGACCCCGCTGCCGGTCGACTGCGCCATCCCGCTGAAGCCGGCCGGTGCCGGGCCCGTCGTTCTGACACTTCCTCAGATGTACGGCGCCCGCGTCTACTTCGTACGCGACGACAAGCTGGACTTCTTCCTGAACCCCGGCCCCGCGCTGGTCGAGCCGGCGTTCGCGACGTCCGCCGACCCGAACTACGGGCGGACCTGGTCGTTCTGCGAGTTCACCTTCAACCCGCAGCAGCTGTACGCGAACATCAGTTACGTCGATCTGGTCACCGCGCTGCCGATCGGTCTCACGCTGGCGGGCGACACGACGCACACGGTCGCACCGCTTCCGAACGGCGCCGTACAGCGGATCGCCGACGCCCTGACCGCCCAGGCGGCGGCCGACGGACAGCCGTGGGACAAGCTGGTGACCCGTGGCACGGACGGCAACGTGCTGCGGGTGATCTCGCCGCAGAACCTGATGGCGCCGTATTTCGACCGGCCGGACCAGATGCCCTTCCGGGACCTGTTCACCGCACAGGTCGACCAGGTCTGGGAGAAGTACCGGGGTACGGACCTGCGGATCGACCTCCAGGGCGGCCGGGGCGTACGGGCCGGCCGGGTCGTCGGTGACGTCCTGACCTTCGACGGCGGCCACACCTTCACCAAGCCGGCGTCGAAGGACATCTTCACCTGCAACCACGGGCCGTTCACCAACAACCCGGGCGACTCCGACGACAAGAAGGCGCTGCTGGCGCGACTGGCGGCGGGCTTCAACCGGTCCCTCATGCTCTCGCACCCCGACCAGCCGAACGGCACGACGGTGGCGGACTACTACCAGGGCGCGGTGACGAACCACTGGTCGCGCGTGGTGCACGCGAACACCCCGATCGGGTACGCGTTCCCGTACGACGACGTACGCCCCGACGGTGAGCCGGACGTCTCCGGAGCGGCGAACGACGGCAACCCGCGGCGGTTCACGGTGAGCGTGGGCTCCTGAGCCCAGGGAGAAGAACAGCCAGGTGCCCCCGCCCGAGATCTTCCGGGCGGGGGCACCTGCGCGTACGGGCTCAGCAGCCGCCGCAGTTGTAGTACAGGACGTCCCAGTGGTTGCCCTCGTCCGCGTAGATGTTTCCGGAGCCGGACTGGTACTGGGGAGCGCCGTCACCACGGAGCCCTATGTAGCTGAAGGCGCTGTGGATGTAGTTGGTGAGACAGGTGGACTTGCCGTAGTCGAGCTTGTACCCGTTCCAGTGCGAGTACGTACCGCTGGCGTGCCCGGTCTCGGTGCCGCCGGTGATGTTGAGCGCGCAGCCGGTCGCGCTCTTCAGGGTCTGGGCCCCCTGGGCGGTGGCGAGGTTCAGCTGATCGAAGGACGTGCAGGTGGCGTTGTTCCGGTTCGAGCAGCCGCCGGAGGACGACCAGGTGATACCGGACGAGCTGAACCGGGACGTGGCCTGTGCGTGCGTGAGCTTGGTGACGGCGTGGGCCTCGGTGGCGCCGCTGCCGAGAACGCCGATACCGGGGGCGAACAGGGCGCCGAGGACGAGGGCGAGGGCGGTCAGGACGGGGCGCAGTGTCATACGGGACACCATGGGGGACTCCTCCTGCTCATGACAACAAGGGCAGGGAGATAGTGCCCGAGTTCTACGCGCGTCCGCCAGAGGGCATCAGGTGTCGACGGGGCGAACGTCGTCACCCCTGCGGACGCGCCTCCGAAATCAGCCCCGCCCCAGATGTTGAACTTTGAACAAGGTGTGGCTACAGTGGATGTCGTTGAAGGTTAAACAATGACCTCGACCCCCGCTCGATCACGTCCCCCGAGGAGGAGCCATGGCTCTGTTCAACCGCAAGTCCGCCGCCGCCCCGTCCACCACCGCCACCGCCGTGGACCCGGCCCTGGCCGCGCTGACCGGCACGTACACGATCGACCCGTCGCACAGCAGCATCGGCTTCACCGTGCGTCACGCCATGGTCACCAACGTCCGCGGCTCCTTCGGCGACCACGAGGGCACGCTGACGCTGAACGGCCACAACCCGCACCACTCCGCCGCCTCCATCGACGTCAAGATCGCCAGCGTCGACACCGGCATCGCCGACCGCGACGGGCACCTGGTCAGCGGCGACTTCTTCGACGCCGAGAAGTTCCCGCTCATGACGTTCCGCTCCACCCGGGCCGAGCAGCTCGGCGGCGACCAGTACCGCATCACCGGTGACCTCACCATCAAGGACATCACCCGTCCGCTCGCGATCGACCTGGAGTTCAACGGCTCCGCCACCGACCCCTACGGCAACGAGCGCGTCGGCTTCGAGGGCAGCGCGGAAATCCTCCGCTCCGACTGGGGCCTGACCTGGAACGCGGCGCTGGAGACCGGCGGCGTGATGGTCAGCGACAAGGTCAAGCTGAACTTCGACATCTCCGCGATCAAGGCCGCCGCGGCGCAGGCCTGATCCTCGGAGGCACTCCGACTCGAGCGCGCCCGCCTTCCACTCCCCCGCCGGGGAGGGAGGCGGGCGCTCGGCATTTCCTTCCCTCTCGGTTCCAGCGCTTGCCCGTGCGGGGAGTAATAGGGTCTGCGGCGTGGTCGAGCCTTCCTACCTACGCGAAACCCGGGCGTCGTACGACACCGTTGCCGTCGACTACGCCGAGCTCGTACCCCCCGCATTCGAGGCCGATCTGCTGGGGCGCTCGATGCTGGGCGCATTCGCCGAACTCGTGCAGGGAGCCGGTGGCGGCCCGGTCGCCGACGTGGGGTGCGGACCCGGCCACGTGACGGCACATCTCCGCTCCCTCGGCCTGGCGGCATTCGGCGTGGATCTGTCGCCGGGAATGGTCGAAGTGGCCCGGCGGGACCACCCGGGCCTGCGGTTCGACATCGGGACGATGACAGCCCTGGAGTCGGCGGACGGCGCGCTCGGCGGCATCGTCGCCTGGTACTCCATCATCCACACGCCACCGGAAGTGCTGCCGACGGTGTTCGCGGAGTTCCACCGGGTGCTGGCCCCTGGAGGCCACCTGCTGCTCGGCTTCCACGTCGGCGACGAGCGACGGCGCAAGGAGAAGGGGTACGGCGGCCACGCGATGAGCCTCGACGTCCACCTCTTGCCACCCGACCGCATCGCCGAGTCCGCGACCCGCGCCGGGCTCGTGGTGGACGCCACGCTGATCCGTGAGCCGGAAAGCGCGCCCATTCCCCAAGCCTGCCTTCTGGTGCGCAAACCGAGGAATTCATAACCGTCGGACGACAGCGGATCGATTCGGGCAGGTCGCGCGTCACGGCATCAATTCCTCGGTGTGCCGGAATTTTCTGAGACGCCCCCGGGAGCCGGCGGGAAATCCGCGGAGCCCTCGCGCCGCTCGAATGCGGACAACCCGGGTTCTGCGCACTCCGCGCTCCGGCTACGCATGCGTCACAGCTATTTGACGATCAGTCAGTTTTCGCTGCAGGGGTCTTGCGTCACATCGCCCCCTTTCCAACCTTTCGAAAGTTTCGACACTTCACCGACTCAAGTCGGATCCTGTAAGACTTCTTGACACCCAGTAACCAGCCCGTTTACCGTCACCGCCACAGCGTGCATGGATCATTGTGATGGAGGGGACGCAGTCCATGGCCCGAAAGTTTTCGATCGCCGGCCTGACCGTAACAGTGGCTCTCGCGGCCACAGTGACGACGGCCTCTGCTGTGGGAGCCGTGGGCACGGAGGGCGCCCACAAGGCACCGGGTCTGTCCGTCGACGCAAAATCGCAGCAATTGCACAACCACTGGGTGAATACCTGGACGTCGATGCCACAGTTGACGGAGCCCGCCAATATGCCGCCCGCGCCGTTCACGCAGGACAATCTGGTCCTCGCCGACAGCACCCTGCGGCAGACCGTCCACATGGCGGTCGGCGGACGGCAGATGCGACTGCGCTTCTCCAACGCGTTCGGAGGCGCGGCGCTCCCCATCACCGCGGTCTCGGTCGCGCTTCCGGCCGGCGGGCGGGCCGGCGACAGTGCGATCCAGTCGGGGACCTCCCGGAAGGTGACCTTCCACGGCCGGTCGTCGGCGGTCGTTCCGGTCGGGTCGGAGATCGTTTCCGACCCGCTGGACTTCGAGCTGGAGCCCGGGTCCAACCTTTCCGTGACGATGTACCTGGCCGAGGGCCAGGCGTCCAACTCCATCACCTCGCACCCCGGTTCCCGGACCACGTCGTTCGTGCGGGCCGGCAACCATGTCGAGGACACGGACCTGGCCGGGGCGGCATCGACCGCGCACTGGTACTTCCTGAGCGGCGTCGAGGTGTGGTCCAGGAGCACCACTGCGGCAGCTGTCATGCTGGGCGACTCGCTGACCGACGGCCGGGGCTCCATCACCAATATGAACAACCGCTGGCCGGACCAGCTGCAGGACAGGTTGCGGTCGCACCGGGACACCACCGACACCGCGATCCTCAATCAGGCGGCCGGCGGCAACCGGGTACTGAACGACGGTCTGGGCCCCAACGCCCTGTCACGGGTGGACCGTGACGTACTGTCACAGAGCGGCGTCGAGTGGCTGCTCGTCTTCGAAGGCGTCAACGACATCGGCACGGCCGATGCCTCGGAAGCCGCCCAGAAGCAGGTGGCGGACGATCTGATCGCGGCCTACGACCAGATCATCGTCCGGGCACACACGCACGGGATCCGGGTGTACGGGGCGACGCTGACGCCCTTCGGCGGCAACACGCCGTACGACGACCCGGACGGATACCGGGAGCAGGCCCGGCAGGCGGTCAACAAGTGGATTCGCACCAGCGGCCGGTTCGACAGCATGATCGACTTCGATCGTGTGGCGCGTGACCCGCAGAAGCCGGGACAACTCCTGCCGACGTACGACGACGGCGACCATCTGCACCTGAACCCGACCGGCTACAAGGCCCTGGCCGACGCCGTTCCGTCCCGGCTGTTCCGGCAGGAGCCGCTTCCGCAGGGCTTCGGCTTCAACTAGACCTCGGCCCACGCCGGTTTCGGCCCGCCGCCGACAGCCGCATCACGTCTGTGATGTGGCTGTCGGCGTCGGGTTTTCGGGCGTCGAAAAGTCGGAAGCACGGGCGGCCACTGGACGGACCGTCAGCCCGAGCGATACCCTGCACACATGAAGATCCGAAAGAAGGACACACCTTCTAGGGCGAAGTTATCAGCTATCGAGCAGGAGCGCAAGCCATCGCGGCTCGCGCTGTACGGCTCGCGTGAATCACCCGCCAACTCCCTCGCCACGTGACGAAGTCGCCCTTCGTACGTTCCCAACTCCACCTGAAGGGTTACCTCATGGCCTCTGAGACGACCACCGCGACAGCCTCGGGCAGCTGGAAGCTCGGTGACCTGACCGTTAACCGGCTCGGATTCGGCGCGATGCGCCTGACACAGATCGGCAAGGCGTTCAGCGCCGACAGTCCGTCCAGCGATCGCAGCCGGTCGATAGCAGTGCTGCGCCGCGCGATCGATCTCGGTGTGAACCACATCGACACCGCCGCGTTCTACTTCTCGCCGCTGCGCTCCGCCAACGAGCTGATCAATCGGGCGCTGGCGCCGTATCCCGAAGATCTCGTCATCACCACCAAGGTCGGTCCGGTGCGGGACGCTTCAGGCGCGTGGCGCACGCCGGCGAGGCCCGACGAACTGCGCGGCCAGGTCGAGGAGAACCTGCGCCAGCTGGGCCGCGACCACCTCGACGTGGTGAACCTGCGCGTCATGGGCCAGGAGTCCGTCTCCGAGCACTTCGGCGCGCTGGCCGAGCTGCGCGAGGCGGGGCTGGTCCGCCACCTCGGAGTCTCCGGTGTCACACCGGAACACCTCGCCGAGGCACAGGCCATCGCCCCGGTGGTCTGCGTGCAGAACCGGTACGGCATCGACGCGCACAGCGCGGACGACGACGATCTCCTGCGGGCCTGCGGCGAGATGGGCATCGCGTTCGTGCCGTTCTTCGCGATCGCCGGCGTGGGACGCGAGCAGGGCGCGAGCGCCGGGTGCGACGACGAACTGCTCGTCGTCGCCCGCGCACACGGAGCCACGGTCGCGCAGGTCCGGCTGGCCTGGACGCTGCACCAGGGCCCGCACGTCCTGGCCATACCGGGCACCGGCGATCCGGACCACCTGACCGCCAACGTGGCAGCCGGAGCGCTGCGGCTCTCGCGGGACGAACTGGCAGGTCTCACCAGGAACCGTTGACCCCATTGGGCTCCCTGGAGTCGCTGGTTGTACGAACACGGTGTGGTCTGGCTTTGCGCACCGCGATGAGAAGCGGGCGCCGGCTGGGGCGGCCCGTGCTGAAACGCCGGGACGGCTCCTGCCCGTGTAGACCGAGAAACGGAGAAGTCAATGCCGCACAACGAGGGTCAGCGCGTGGAGTACCTGGACCAGGAGAACAAGAAGTGTCAGGGCGAGATCACCAAGGTCAGCGGCAGCGGACCGGCGACCACCTACACCATCAAGAACGAGAAGACGCACCGTGACGACAAGGTCCGGGAAATGCAGATCGAGCAGGATCTGTAACAACTTCTCCCCCCGCTGATGCGCTGCCCCACCCGCCTACGCCGGGTCCGGGCAGGCCGCTGATCCTGGGAAGGTACGAGGGCGTCCGCACCCGCGGTGAAGCGGCTGTGCGGGCGCCCTCATCGCTGTGCCCGGGGACTTTCCGGCGGAGCCTGCCGGTGCGCGGCCTCGGCTCTCAGAAGCCCCCGCCACCGAAGTCGCCGCCCCCGCCGAAATCGCCACCTCCGCCGAATCCCCCGCCGTCGCCCCCGCCGCCGAAGTCGGACGGGTCGAAGTCGGAGCCGGAGTAGTCACCGCCGGAGTAGTCGCCACCCCCGAAGTCGCCACCGCCGTAGTCCGCCGCGTAGGCCGGGGACGAGAGCATCGAGCCGAGCAGGGTGCCCACCAGCAGGCCGGGGAGCAGGCCGCCGCCGAAGTATCCGCCCGCCCAGGGACCGTAGGCCGGGCCCGCCTCCCAGTACGGGCGGCGCCGGCCGTCGCCCGTGTCGACCGTGCGGCTCAGCGGGTCCTCGCCGTCGCGCAGCCGGATCTCGTCCACGCCGCAGACCGGGACCTCGCGCGGTGCGCCGCCGGACGGCGTCCACAGGGCATCGGCCACCGAAGGGCCGTGGCGCGGGTCGAAGAAGCACGGTGGGCGCCGGTCCGGGAGGGGATCGCCTGTGCGGCGGGCTTCCAGGACGGCCAGGGAGAAGCGGCCGTCCTCCAGGGCCTGGGTGACCTCGCGCACGTCGGACGGGTGCTGGGCCTTGTCCATACGGGACTTCGCGCTTTCGTACGAGTCGAGTGCCCGCTCGTAGTCGGCGCGCATCGCGTCGTCGGCGCCCGCCTCCGCCGGGTGGAAGTCGAGGCGGTCGAGGGTCTCGCCGTATGCGGTGATGTCCTCGTCCACGACGACCCGCAGCTTGTCGAGCGCCGCCCGTTCCTCCTCCGCCTTGCGGCGGCGGTTGCGGCGGACGATCGCGTACGCGGTCCCACCGCCGATCACCGCGAGCGCACCGACCGTGATCAGTGCGGTCACGCCGGATCCCGTGCCGTTCGAGCCGCCGCTCCAGGAGGCGGGGGCGTGGCCGCGCGCCTGGGCGACGGCCTGGTCGACGAAGGTGGTGAGCTGGGTGGTGGCGTCAGTGGCGGTGCCGGGGGCCTGCAGCGCCACGGAGAGGTTCTGGCGGGCCGTGACGGACATGACCGACCGGTCCGCGCCCAGCTTGAACGTGTCGCCGAGGCGGATTCCGTACACACCGGTGATCCCGGTGTCGTTACGCAGCGTCCGCAACACCGTGGCCTCGGGGAACGCGGAGGTCCGCGGCAGCACAGCCACGAAGACCGGCTTGTCCGCGTCCTTGATCTTCTTGGTCAGGGCGTCGGCCTGGCCCGCGGACAGCTGGTCCGCCGCCGCCGGATCGACGTACACCGGGCCCTGGCGCAGGGCCCGGGCCACATCGTTGATCGTCGTGGCGCTCGGCGCAGCCGGGGCCATGGCGAGCATCGCTGCCGACAGCATCAGCAGCAGGCCGGCCAGCAGGGTCGGGAACAGCCTGTTCCGCATATAACGACGCTAACCCAGGTGGGCGACAAATGCTCCGCCCACCTGGGTCAGCCCCGTCTCTGTTACCGCTGCACGGCCCGGTACGCCGTCCTCAGCTGGGCCACCGCCCCGGTCAGATCACCGGTGAGCAGCAGATGGTCCGCGTCGGCGAACGGCTTGGACACCGCCGCGGTCGGCTTCCCGCCGGCCTTCTGCTGCACCAGCAGGCGGGCCTGGTCGACGATCGCCTTGCCGGCCTCGGACTTCCCCAGTCCGGCCTTCTCCGCGATGTGTGCGGCTACGGCGAGCGCGCCCAGAGTCAGTTCGCCGCCCGTCGGGGCCTTCTTCAGCGTGGTCAGGCCCCAGCCGTACGGGAACTGCGGGTCGTACGTCGCGTCGCCGACGTTGATCGGCAGCTGCGACTCGGACTTCGGCCAGGTGACCGGCAGCTGTCCGGTGAAGGCACGCTTCCCGTACAGCACGTCGGCCACTCCGTCGCCCTCGGTGCCCGGCAGCCAGGACGCGACGAGTGCGTCGATGTCACCGAGCCGGTCACCGATGAGCTGCGGGCGGCCGGAGACCACCAGGACCGCGCACTTCATCGCGGCGCAGACCTTGTCGATCGCGGCCTTGTCCGCCGCGGTCAGCTCCAGGTCGTTGCCGTTGCCGACGTCACCGATGCCTTCGGCGTACGGGGTCTCACCGACCACGACCACACCCACGTCGTAGCCGTCCGTGGATGCCGAAGCGTCCTTGGAGTAGGTGACCGAGGCCGCGTCCGTGGCGTCCTTCTTCATGGCCTCCAGGATCGTCGTACCCGTGGTGATCCTGCCCGAAGAGCCCTGCCAGCTGACGGTCCAGCCGCCGGCCTGGTTGCCGATGTTGTCGGCGTTCGACCCGGCGACGTACACCTTCTGGGATGCCTTGAGCGGCAGCACTCCGCCGTCGTTCTTCAGCAGGACCTGCGACTTGGCCGCCGCCTCGCGGGCCACCGCGCGGTGTCCGGCCGAGCCGACCTGGTCGATGTCGGCCGTGTCCGCGTACGGCTTCTCGAAGAGGCCGAGGCGGAACTTCTGGGTCAGGATGCGGGTGACCGCGTCGTCGATCCGGGCCTGGCTGATCCGGCCCGCGGTGACCTCGTCCTGGAGAGTCTTCGTGAAGTCCTGGTACGCCGTCGGGACCATGATCATGTCGAGTCCGGCATTGATGGACGTACGGACGTCGCTGGCGTAGTCGCCGGGGATCTGGTCGATGGCCTGCCAGTCACTGATGACGAAGCCCTCGAAGCCCATCCGGTCCTTGAGCGCGCCGTTGATCATCTCGGCGTCGGCGTGCATCTTCACCGGGCCCTGGTCGTCGCCGAGGATGTCGAGCGATGAGTACGACGGCATGACCGTGCCGACGCCGCGCTTGACGGCCTCCTCGAACGGGGCGAGGTGCACGGCTTCGAGCTCCTGCCGGGTGACCTTCGTGACGCCCTGGTCGATGGTGTACGAACCGGTGGTGGACGAGCCGAACTCCGTACCGCCGTCGCCGACGTAGTGCTTGGCGGTGGCCAGGACCTTGTCGTTGCGGTGCAGGTCCTTGCCGGAGGCGCTGCCCTGCATGCCCTGGATGACCGTCTCCATGGACTCGACGAGTGCCGGGTCCTCACCGTACGACTCGTAGGAGCGGCCCCAGCGCTCGTCGCGGGTGACGCAGAGGCAAGGTGCGAAGTCCCACGGAATACCCGTCGCGCGGACCTCGTCGGCGGTGACCGCACCGGTCCGCTCGGCGAGCTTCGGGTCGCGGCCGGCACCGATGCCGATGTTGTGCGGCATGATCGTGGAGCCGATGACGTTGTTGTGCCCGTGCACCGCGTCCACGCCGTAGATCAGCGGGATCTGGAAGCGGGTCGCCTGGGCCCGGAGTTGGTAGGCGTCGACCATCTTCGCCCACGCCTCGGGGGTGTTCGGCGTCGGGACGGAGCCACCGCCGGAGAGCAGCGAGCCGAGGTCGTACGTGGCGATGTCACCCTGCGACTTCAGTGCGTTGCGCTCGGCCTGCGTCATCTGGCCGGCCTTCTCGGCCGGCGACATCCGGGAGAGGAGGTCGGCGACGCGCTTCTTCACCGGGAGCTTCGGGTCGAGGTACGGCAGCCCATGGGCGTCGATGACGACCTGCGGGTTCTCCTTGGGCGGCTTGGCGCCGGTGACGGTGAGTTCGAGCGGGATCGTCTCCGCGGACTCGGCTGCGCCGTCCTTCCTGGTGGCCACCGAGATCCGGTGCGAGGTCCCGGACGCGGTGCCTGCCGGGAAGGTGTACGTGCCGGTGACCGGCGTGTAGTCCTTGCCGGCCTCGGCGCTGCCGCCCTTGGTCTCGTACGCGACGGTGACGGGTTCCTCGATCGGTACGGAGCCGGTGGTGGCGACGGAGACATCGATGTCCGCCGTGCCGCCCTCCTTCACCGTATGGACCGCCGCGTCCGTGACGACGCTCGCCTTCAGGGCCGCGTCGGCCTTCCCGTACAGCTCCACACCGTCCATGGCGAACGAGCCGGGGGCCCCGGTCGGCAGCGTGACGGCGTAGCCCCACATCTCGTCGAGGCCGAGGACCTGGTCGATGCCGCCGACGGGCTGGTAGTCGGTGCGGTACGTGAAGTCGGTGAACGGGATCTCGACCTGGTGCCAGCCTTCCCAGTCGTCGGTGAACGACGTGGTCCACAGCTCGGACGCCTCGCCGTTGGCGCCGCCGTCCTTGATCTCGAAGTTGATCCTCTTGCCCGAACCGGGCGGCAGCGGCGCGGTGTTCTGGCCGTACCACCAGAAGCGGATGCCCTTGTGGGCCGACCAGTCGTGGGCGGGCTGATCGGCGGCGAAGTCGTGGCTGAGGCCGCCGTAACCGCTGATGTTGTACGTACCTTCGAGGACCTTGGCGCCCTCGGGGGCGTCGGCCCGGTCCTTCAGGGTCAGGGTGGGCGGGTCGTCGGAGTCGCCGCCCCAGGTGAAGATGCCGTCGGCGGGCTGGTTGGCGAACGGGACCTCGCCCTCGAAGCGGTCGACGAGGACGGGCGCCGGGTCGTCCGCCGTCGCCGCTGTGGTGGCGGCGCTGGCGCTCGGGACGGCTCCGGCGAGCAGACCGGCGAGGACGGTGACGGCGGCCAGTGCGGCCGTCGTCGGTCTGGCCCGGTGGCGGGCGCGGTGGGTGCGTGGTGGCATTGCGGCTCCTTCGGACACTGAAAGGTGCTTCTGCTGCTTCTTCTGCTCGACTCGCATCCAGTCGGTCTCCGCGTTCACGCCGGCCTGCGCGATGCGGTCGACGCCGGGCTGCGGGACAGCCGGCAGGGCTGGGAGACCTGGTTGTTGCCGCAGTTACGCGCCGCGGGTGAGGCGGATCGTGTCGCGGTACCACTTGGCGCTGTCCTTGAGCGTCCGCTCCTGGGTGTCGTAGTCGACGCGGACGATGCCGAACCGCTTGTCGTAGCCGTAGGACCACTCGAAGTTGTCCATCAGCGACCAGGCGAAGTAGCCCCGGACATCGGCTCCTTCGGCGCGGGCCGCAGCGACGGCGGCGATGTGGTCGGCGAGGTAGGTGGTGCGGTCGGCGTCATGGATCTCGCCGTCCTCGGAGACGGTGTCGTCGAACGCGGCGCCGTTCTCGGTGATGACGGTCGGGATGCCGTAGTCCTTCTGCAGCCGCACCAGCAGGTCGGTGAGGGCGGTGGGGGTGATCTCCCAGTCCATGGCGGTACGCGGCAGGTCACGCTCGATGCCACGGGTGACCGGCAGGCCGTCGGCGTCCACCGGGGACCCCTCCTCCGTGACACCGGAGAAGAGCGTGCCGCGGTAGAAGTTGACGCCGAGGACGTCGAGCGGGGTGGAGATGATCTCCAGGTCGCCGTCCTGGACCGGGAGTTCGACGTTCTGCAGGGCGAGGTCCGCGATGACGTCCTCGGGGTAGGCGCCCTTGACCACCGGGTCCAGGTAGAGGCGGCGGCCGAGCCCGTCGGCGCGCCGGCAGGCCTCGGCGTCCTCGTGGCTGTCGGTCTCGGGGGTGGCGGTACCGAGGTTGAGCGTGATGCCCAGTTCCAGGTCGTTTCCGCGGGCGGCGGCGGTCTCGCGGATGTACCGGGACGCGAGTCCGTGGCCGAGCAGCAGATGGTGGACCGCGTGGATCGCCTCGCCGAAGTTCGTACGCCCGGGGGCCTGGTTGCCGTACGCGTACCCGAGCATGGCCGAGCACCACGGCTCGTTGAGCGTGGTCCAGTGCTTGACCCGGTCGCCGAGCGCGTCGTAGGCGAGGGCGGCGTACTCGGCGAAGCGGTAGGCGGTGTCGCGGGCCGGCCAGCCGCCCGCGTCCTCCAGCTCCTGCGGAAGATCCCAGTGGTAGAGGGTGATCCAGGGGGTGATGCCCTTGGACTCCAGCTCGTCGATCAGCCGCTTGTAGAAGTCGAGGCCCTTGGCATTGGCCGGGCCGCGGCCGCCGGGCTGGATACGCGGCCAGGCGAGCGAGAAGCGGTACGTGTCGACGCCCAGGTCCGCGATCAGCTGCACGTCCTCGGGCATCCGGTGGTAGTGGTCACAGGCCACATCGCCGTTCTCGCCGCGGACGACCATGCCCGGCACCCTGCAGTAGGTGTCCCAGATCGACGGGGTTCTGCCGTCCTCGGCAGCCGCTCCCTCGATCTGGTAGGCGGCGGTGGCGACGCCCCAGCGGAAGTCGGCGGGCAGACCGGTCACGGGCTCGGCGGTGATCTCGCGAGCGTATCCCTGGGGGATGACGAGGTTCATGGTTCTCCTGTGGTGTGCTGTGGGGTCGCTACGAGCGGGGGGCGACGGTGACCGGGGCCGGCTGATGCAGCCAGCAGGCCACTGTGCGGGAGCCGTCCCCTTCCGGCCGGTCGAGCACCGGCACGTGGGTGGCGCACGGCTCGAGTGCCTTGCCGCAGCGGGGGTGGAAGGCACAGCCGGCCGGCATCGCGGACAGATGCGGTGGTGAGCCGGGGATGCCGGTGAGTTCGCGACGGGGGCCGTGCAGAGCCGGGAAGGAGTGCAGCAGGCCGTCGCTGTAGGGATGGTGGGGGTTCTGATAGATGTCGGAGGAACCGGCCTCCTCGACGATCCGGCCGCCGTACATGATCGCGATCCGGTCCGAGAACTCGATCAGCAGCGAGATGTCGTGCGTGATGAAGACGACCGAGAAGCCCAGTTCCTCGCGGAGCTTGACCAGCTGGCGCAGGATCTGGCGCTGCATGACGACGTCCAGGGCCGTCGTGGGCTCGTCCATGATGACGATCTCGGGCTCCAGCGCAAGCGCCATCGCGATCATCACGCGCTGGCGCATACCGCCGGAGAGCTGGTGCGGGTAGGCGGAGAGCCGGTCCGCGGAGATGCCGACCAGCGACAGCAGCTCCTTCGCGCGTGCGGTGCGTTCGGCCCGGTCCATCTCCGGGCGGTGCGCCTTGAGCACGTCGGTGAGCTGGCTGTGGACCGTGTGCACCGGGTTGAGCGAGTTCATCGCTCCCTGGAAGACGATCGACAACTCCTGCCAGCGGAAGGCGCGGAGCTCGGGGGCGGTCAGGGTCAGCAGGTCGAGCGCTTCGCCGTCGCGCCGGTGGTAGTGGACCTCGCCGCCGGTGATCACTCCGGGCGGCGAGAGGAGGCGGGTGACGGCGTACGCCAGGGTGGACTTGCCGGAGCCCGACTCGCCTGCCAGGCCGAGGACTTCGCCCCGGTGCAGGGTGAGGTCGATGTCGCGCAGCGCGTGCACGGCGGCGTCCCCGGTGCCGTAGTCCACGTTCAGGCCGCTGATGGTGAGGACGGGCTCGCTCATGAGCGGGTCTCCTTGTCGTGCGTACCGCGCGCCACGGGGGTGAAGCCGACCCGCATCCGGACCTTCCGGGACGCGCCCGTCTCCGTACGCAGCCGCGGGTTGACGAACTCGTCGATGCCGAAGTTGATCAGGGCGAGCGACATGCCGAGCAGGGCGATGCAGAGTCCGGCCGGGACGAACCACCACCACGCGCCCTGGGCCAGTGCCTGGTTGGACTGCGCCCAGAACAGGACGGTCCCCCAGTTCCAGTTGGAGATGTCGGCGACGCCTATGAAGGCGAGGGTGATCTCGGACAGGATCGCGAAGATCACCGTGCCGACGAAACCGGACGCGATGACGGCCGTCAGATTCGGCAGGACCTCGAAGAGGATGATCCGCCAGGTGGACTCACCAGTGGCGCGGGCCGCTTCGACGTAGTCCCTGCGGCGCAGCGACAACGTCTGGGCGCGCAGGACGCGCGCGCCCCAGGCCCACGAGGTGAGGGCGATGACGGTGGCGATCAGGAGGTCGCCCGTGTCGGAGACGAGACTGGCGATGATGATGATCAGCGGCAGCCCCGGAATGACCAGGAAGACGTTGGAGAGCACCGAGAGCAACTCGTCGGCGGTGCCGCCGAGGAAGCCGGCGCTGACGCCGATCAGTACAGACAGGATCGTCGCGAAGATGCCGGCGACGAAACCGACGACCAGGACGCCGCGGGTGCCGACGAGGATCTGCGAGAGCACGTCCTGTCCGGTCTGTGTGGTGCCGAACCAGTGCGCGCCGGAGGGTGGTTGGAGCAGTGCATTACTCATGGTGTCGGGGTCGTACGGGGCGATCCACGGCCCGATGACGGCGATCACGACGAAGAAGAGCAGGATCCCGAGGCCGACGACGGTCTTGCGGCCGCGCAGGAAGCGGAGCCTGCGCTTGCTCGGCGCCGGGGTCTCGGTCGCGTCGAGTACGGCGACCTCGGCAGCGGTGACGGCCATGTCCTAGGCCTCCCTTCGGGTACGGGGGTCGAGGACCATGTAGATCACGTCGGCGAGGAGGTTCGCCGCGAGGACGGAGAGCGTGATGATCAGGAAGATGCCCTGCATCAGGGGGTAGTCCTTGGCAGCCACACCCTGGAAGAGCTGGTAGCCGATGCCCGGGTAGGAGAAGACCATCTCCACCAGCAGCGTGCCGCCGACGATGAAGCCCAGGGAGAGGGCGAAGCCGGAGATGTTGGGCAGGATCGCGTTGCGTGCCGCGTATCCGAACATCACCCGCCGCTCGGAGAGCCCCTTGGCCTGGGCGACCATGACGTAGTCCTCGCTGGACACCGTCACCATCATGTTCCGCATGCCCAGGATCCAGCCGGCCATTGCGCTGAGCACGATCGTCAGGCCCGGCAGCGCGGCGTGATAGAGCGCGCTGGAGACGAACGGCCAGTCGAAGGCCGGCACCAGGGCGTTGTCGTATCCGCCCGAGGCCGGGAAGAGCGGCCACTTCACGGCGAACAGCGCGATGGCGATGAGTCCCAGCCAGAAGTACGGAATGGCGGAGATGAACGTGGTGACGGGCAGCAGGCTGTCCATCCAGGAGCCGCGCCGCCAGCCGGTGAAGACGCCGATGCCGGTGCCGAGCGCGAAGCTGATCAGGGTGGTGACGCCGACGAGCGCCAGCGTCCACGGCAGCGACTGACTGATCACCTCGCTGACCGGCGTCGGGAAGAAGGTGAAGGACAGCCCGAGGTCGCCGTCCAGCAGATGCGACCAGTAGTCGGTGTACTGCTCCCAGAGCGACATGTGTTTGTCGAGACCGAAGAGCGCCGTGAGCGAGTCGATGGCGCTGGTGTCCAGCTGGCCCTGGAAGCGGGAGAGGAGCGCCTGAACCGGGTCCCCGGGCATCAGGCGCGGGATCAGGAAGTTGATGGTGATCGCGGCCCACGCGGTGACCAGATAAAAGGCGAGCCGTTGCAGCAGATACTTCACTTCGCAGCCTCCTTCTGGTGGTCGTCGGCGGCTTCCGCGTACAGCCAGCAGGCCGCCCACTGGCCGTCCGCCAGGTCGAAGCGCGGCGGCAGTTCGGTGCGGCAGCGCTCCATCGCCTTCGGGCACCGCGGGTGGAAGCGGCAGCCGGCCGGCGGGGCGATCAGCGAGGGCGGTTCGCCACTGCCGGTCTCCTCCTGTTCCTCCTCGGCGACCACCCGGTCCGGGTCGGGTGCCGAGGCGATGAGCAACTGGGTATAGGGATGTGCGGGGCGCTGGGTGACGGTCTCGCTGTCCCCGCCCTCGACGATCCGGCCCGCGTACATCACCAGCGTGGTGTCCGCGAAGTAGCGGGCGGAGGCGATGTCGTGGGTGATGTAGAGGATCGCCAGATGGAGGCGTTCCTTGAGGTCCCGCAGCAGATTGAGGACGCCGAGCCGGATGGAGACGTCGAGCATCGAGACGGGCTCGTCGGCCAGGAGGACCTTCGGGTCGGCGCCGAGCGCACGGGCGATGGCGACGCGCTGGCGCTGGCCACCGGAGAGCTCGTGCGGGAACTTGTCGAGGTACTGGGCGGCAGGGGTGAGCTGCACCCGTTCCAGCAGTGCGGCGAGTTCGGTCCCGGTCGCCTCCCGGCCGTGGATCTTCAGCGACCGGGTGAGGTGGTAGCGCACGGTGTGCACCGGATTGAGCGAGGCGAACGGGTCCTGGAAGATCAGCTGGACCTGTCGTACGTACGAGCGGAAGGACCGGCCACGGCCCGCCTTCACCGCCTTGCCGCCCAGCCGGATCTCACCCTCGGTGAGCGGATACAGCTGGGAGAGCAGCCGGGCGACGGTGGATTTCCCGGAGCCGGACTCCCCTACCAGGGCCGTGACGGTGCCGCGCCGCAGTTGCAGCGAGACGTCGTCGACGGCGTGGACGGTGCGACGCCGGCGCGAGACGAGATCGCGGCCGGTGCGGCGGACGGGGAAGTGCTTGGTGACTCCGCGTGCTTCGAGCACGATGTCGTCGATCTGATCGGTGGTGGTGGTCATGGCCGGTCCGTTTCCCCGTACTACTTGGAGGGCTTGAGCTTCAGCACGATCTGCAGCGCTGAGGGCTGGGTGTGCTGCGGCGGGGCGTACGGGTCGGCCTCGGTGGGCCAGCCCACCCAGTTCTTCGTGGAGTACTCGGCTCCGATGGGGGCGGCGGCCGTCGGGATCATCGGCGCCTGCTCGACCATGATCTTCTGGAGCTTGTTCATGGCCGCGGTGCGGGTGGCCTCCTCGGTGGCGTTGGCGAAGTCCTTGAGCGCCTGGGTCGCCTCGGGGCTCTTGAACCGGCCGAAGTTGCCTGTCTGGGAGGCCTTGCCGATGGGCTGGAGGATCGCGCCGTCCATGATGTTCTGGTACATGTCGTACGGGGTCGCACCGCTGTTGGTCCAGTGCAGGGTGGCGTCGAAGTTGCCGTTGGCGACGTCCGCGCCCCAGGCCTCGGCGGTCTGCGTCTTGACCTTCGCCTCGATGCCGAGTTGCTTGATGTTGTCCTTGATGATGGAGAGCCCGGTGATGTAGTCGTTCCAGCCGGCCGGGTCGGTGAACGTGAGCTTCACCGGCTTGCCGCTCGGGTCCTTGAGCACGCCGCCGGAGAGCTTGAACCCGGCCTCGTCGAGGATCTTCTTGGCGCCGGCCACATCGGGTGCGGTCGTGGCGCTCTTGTACTCGGGCGCCAGGAACGAGTCACCGGCGGGCAGCGGGATGCCGGTCGGGTTGGTGATCTCCGGGTAGAGCGTCGCCTCGGCCTGGGTGTAGATCGCCTTGCGGTCGACGACCATCGCCATGGCCTTGCGCAGCGCCGGGTTGTCGAACGGCTTGCGGGCGGTGTTGAACCACAGTCCGTGGATGCCGAGGCCCGAGGGGAACCACAGCTTGTGGTTCTTGGGGTCCTTGTTGATGAACAGCTGCTTGTAGTTCGGCATGAAGACGAACGACCACTCGAGCTTTCCGCTCGCCAGCGCCGTGGTCGCCGCGCTGTTGTCGTTGTACGCGCTGTACCGCAGCTCCTTGACCTTCGTCGCGCCCTTCCAGTACGTGGGCGTGGCGGTCAGCGTGGTGGTCTGCGGGGTGAACGTCTTGAGCTTGTACGGGCCGGAGCCGACCGGGTTCCGGTTGGGCCAGGTCTCCGGGTCCTTGACGCCTTCCCAGATGTGCTTGGGAACGATGAAGGTCTGGATGATCTTGTTCTGGTTGACGTACTGGGAGTCCTTGAAGGTCAGGACGACCTTCTTGCCCTCGACGGCGACGCCGTCGAACGGGATGCCGTTCCAGTTGAGCGCCGAGTGCGTCTTCAGCAGGTTGAACGTGTACGCGACGTCATCGGCGGTCAGCGGCTTGCCGTCGGCCCACTTCGCCTTGGGGTCGAGGCTGAAGGTGACCTTGGTGAAGTTGTCCTCCCACGTCCAGTCGGTCGCCAGCCACGGCTCGGCCTTGTCCGCGGGCTTGATCTGGTTCGTCATCGCCAGCGGCTCGTAGATCATGTAGCGGTAGCCGAGCGTGGCGCCGGCCGAGGTGTTCAGGAACGGGTTGCTGTTGTTGGTCTGCGGTCCGTCCGGCTTGCCCAGGGTCAGCACGCCGGAGGCGCCGCCACCCCCTTTGTTGGCACCCGAGTTGGCGGACGAGCAACCGGTGGCGAGCGCGACCACGACGGTGGCTATTGAGAGCGCTCTCAGTGCGGGGCGGCGGCGTGCGGACATGGCGACTCCAGGAAGGACTGCGGTTCCGGAGGATCCGGGACGGAGGGCGGTCGGCGCTCGGCGCGCCGGGTACGGGTGGTGCGGTTACTGCGGGTGGTACCGATGGTGCGGTGGTGCGGTTGGTGCCGAGGTGCGCGGGGAGGCGCGTGGGCGACAAGGGGTGCGGCGGCCGGGAGGGAGCCCGGCGGGACCGCTACGGCGCCGAGAGGCGCACGACCAGTTCGGTGGGCAGCACGACCGGTCCGTCGGGGGTGGCCGTGCCGCCGAGATGGGAGAGCAGCAGCCGCGCAGCCGTCTCACCCATCTGCCGGGTGGGCTGGCGCACGGTGGTCAGCGGTGGTTCGGTGTGCTCGGCCATCGGGATGTCGTCGAAGCCGACCACGGCGATGTCGTCGGGCACCGACCGGCCGGCCGCGCGCAACGCCCGCAGCACGCCCGCCGCGCTGATGTCGTTGTGCGCGAAGACCGAGTCGAACTGCGCGCCTTCGGCGAGGAGTTGTTCCACCGCCTGTCGACCGGACCGTTCGGTGAAGTCCCCGTGGACGACGAGATCGGTCTGCAGGACCGTACGGAATCCGTCCAGCCGGTCGCGTACACAGCCGAAGTGCTGGGGGCCCGTGAGGACCAGGGGCCTGGTGCGTCCGGCGGCCAGCAGATGGCGGGCGGCGGACGCGCCTCCTTCGTGGTTGGTGGTCACGACGGAGGGGAACTCGGGGTGGTGGCCGCGATCGTCGATGAGCACGATCGGCAGGCCGCCACGGTGCAGTGCGGTGAGGTGGTCCAGGGTGTTCTCGGGTTCGACGACGACGAGTCCGTCGAAGGCCCGCGCCGACACCTGGCTGGTGAAGCGCTCCACGGACTCGGCACCCCGGTTGCAGGTGAAGAGCAGCAGCCCGTAGTCGGCGGCCTCGACGGTGTCGACGACACCTTGGAGCACTTCGCCCATCCACGGCCAGGTGAGCGAGGGCACCAGCATGCCGACCGTACGGCTGCTGCCGCGGGCCAGTCCGACGGCACCCGAGCTGGGTACGTAACCAAGTGTTGCGATCACTTCGCGAACACGGGCTGCCGTTGAACCGTCCACCTCACCTTTGGCGTTGATGACCCGGGACACGGTCGTCTTGCTGACGCCGGCCTCACGGGCGACATCGGCGATGGTGACACGCATCGGGGGGCCTCCAGGACAAGGCGGGACAGGGTGCGGCACCGGTACCGCAACCGGTACCGCAACCGGTTCCGGAACCGGTACCGGCGTTGCGGCGTGAGTTAACCCCGCTGGAACAGTGCCGTCAATACTTCACGTCGACATTGGTCCGTACCCATATCCCCAGCAGGCAGGACGCGTTGCGCATTCAAGTTGTGAACACACGCCCCCTTGACGCGAGCCCTCAACAGCAGTTCACTCACGCCTCGATCGACGGCAACTCCCCCACAGTCCCTGCCGAGAAAGGCAGCAGCCCATGATCAGATCAAGCAGAGCCGCTCGCGCGCTGGTCGCCGCAGTGCTCGCGACCGCGGGTCTCAGCGGGCTCTCGTCCGGAACGGCGCAGGCCGCCGGTGAGACCGTGAACATCGCGCTGACCACGACGGACGACGCCGGTGGCCGACATGTCACCCGCGGCCTGGAAGCCCAGACCCCGATCGCCTTCGGCGCCGGGAACGGTGGCAGCGGCACGAACATCACGGTCGACGAGAACACCCGCTACCAGACGTTCACGGGCGGCGGCGCCTCGTTCACCGACACGGCCGCGTACTTGATGAAGAGCAGCGGGGCGCTCAGCCAGGCGACCCGCGACGCGACGATGAAGAAGCTGTTCTCCCCCACCGAGGGCATCGGGCTCTCGTTCGTACGCAATCCGATGGGCGGCTCGGACCTCGCCAGGACCGGCTACACGTACGACGACGTACCGTCCGGCCAGACCGACCCGTCGCTGGCGAAATTCTCGATCGCACACGATCTGGAGGACGTGCTCCCGCTGACCAAGCAGGCCGAGCAGCTCAACCCGGCGCTGACGACGGTCGCGTCGCCGTGGACCGCGCCGGCCTGGATGAAGGACAGCGGCCAGCTGAACGGCGGCTGGCTGAAGGCGGAGAACTACGGCACCTACGCCGACTACTTCGTGAAGTACCTCCAGGCGTACAGGGACCAGGGCGTTCCGGTCGATTACGTCACCGCGCAGAACGAGCCGACCTGCTGCTCCGGCTATCCGTCGATGAGCTGGAACGGCTCGGGGCTCGCCTACTTCACCAAGACCGAACTGCTGCCGAAACTCCAGTCCGCCGGGCTCGCCACCAAGGTCCTCGCCCACGACTGGAACTGGGACACCTACGACGCCTACGCGGCGGCCACGGTGGACGACCCGGCGGTGCGCAACCACCCGAACTTCGGCGGGGTCGCCTGGCACGGCTACGGCGGTGACGTCACCAAGCAGACCACCGTGCACAACCAGTACCCGGCGATGGACGCCTTCCAGACCGAGCACTCCGGCGGCACCTGGATCGCCGACCAGCAGCGCGAGGACATGCTCAACATCGTCGACTACACCCGTAACTGGGCGAAGTCGGTGACCAAGTGGTCCCTGGCCGTGGACCAGAACCGGGGTCCGCACAACGGCGGCTGCGGCACCTGTGACGGGCTGATCACCGTGCACAACGGGGACAGCAGGAGCGGGCAGGTCGACTACAACATCGAGTACTACACGATGGGTCATCTGACGAAGTTCGTCCGGCCCGGCGCCCAGCGGATCGCCTCGACGGCCAGCTCCACCGTGCCCAACGTGGCATGGCGCAACCCGGACGGCTCGAAGGCGCTGATCGCCTACAACGGCGGTACCTCGGCGCAACAGGTCACCGTCAACTGGGGCGGCCAGAAGTTCACCTACTCCCTGCCTGGCCGCACCTCGGCGACGTTCACCTGGTCCGGCAGCCCGTCCGGCTCCACCGGCGCCTCGGGCGTCCTCTCGGGCCCTGCGGGCAAGTGCCTGGACGTCGCGGGCGGCAGCAGCGCCGACGGGACGGCCGTCCAGCTCTATGACTGCAACGGCTCGGCGGCGCAGCGCTGGACGGTGGCAGCGGACGGTTCCATCCAGGCGTTGGGTTCCTGCCTGGATGTGACGTCCGCGTCGACGGCCAACGGAGCAAAGGTGCAGCTGTACACCTGCAACGGTTCCTCGGCGCAGCGCTGGACGTACAACTCCTCGACGGGCGACGTCGTCAACACGGCCGCGGACAAGTGTCTGGACATCACCGACCAGTCGACGGCGAACGGGGCTCGCGCCCAGATCTGGACCTGCACCGGAGCCGCCAACCAGAAGTGGCATCTCCAGTAACAGGGCCGGTCTGTCCGGGGGGAGGGGCGGGCCCGCGGAGACTGCTCCGTGGGTCCGCCCCTGGCCGGGCCGGCTACTCCGTGGGCTCGACCCCGGCCCGCAGCAGGCCGTAGGTGTACGCGTCCTCCAGCGCCTGCCAGGACGCCGCGATGACGTTCTCCGCGACGCCGACGGTCGCCCAGTCGCCGGTGCCGTCGCCCGTGGTGATGAGCACCCGGGTGGTGGACTCGGTGCCGGTGCGGCCCTCCAGGATGCGGACCTTGTAGTCGACCAGCTCCAACTTGGCCAGCTGCGGATAGATCCGCTCCAGGGCGACGCGCAGCGCCCGGTCGAGTGCGTTGACCGGGCCGTTGCCCTCGGCCGTGGCGACGAGACGCTCACCCTTGGCCCAGAGCTTCACGGTCGCCTCGTTGGCGTGGCTGCCGTCGGGGCGGTCCTCGACGATCGCGCGCCAGGACTCCGTACGGAAGTAGCGGCGCACCCGGCCCTCGGCCTCGGCGCGCAGCAGCAGTTCGAAGGAGGCGTCGGCGGCCTCGTACGTGTAGCCCTTGAGCTCGCGCTCCTTGACCCGCTCGACGACGCGCCCGATGAGCTCGCGGTCGCCCCCGAGGTCGATGCCGAGCTCCTTGCCCTTGAGCTCGATGGAGGCGCGGCCCGCCATGTCGGAGACGAGCATCCGCATGGTGTTGCCGACCAGCGCCGGGTCGATGTGCTGGTAGAGGTCCGGGTCGACCTTGATGGCGGAGGCGTGCAGCCCGGCCTTGTGGGCGAAGGCGGAGACACCCACATAGGGCTGGTGCGTGGAGGGCGTGAGGTTGACGACCTCGGCGATGGCGTGCGAGATGCGGGTCATGTCGGCGAGTGCGCCGTCGGGGAGGACGGCCTTGCCGTACTTCAGTTCCAGGGCGGCGACGACGGGGAAGAGGTTGGCGTTGCCGACCCGCTCGCCGTAGCCGTTCGCGGTGCACTGGACGTGCGTCGCGCCCGCGTCGACGGCGGCCAGGGTGTTGGCGACCGCGCAGCCGGTGTCGTCCTGGGCGTGGATGCCGAGCCGGGCGCCGGTGTCGGCGAGGACGGTGGAGACGACGGCCTGGACCTGGGCGGGGAGCATCCCGCCGTTGGTGTCGCAGAGGATGACGACATCGGCGCCGGCCTCGGAGGCCGCCCGGACGACGTCCTTGGCGTACTCGGGATTGGCGCGGTAACCGTCGAAGAAGTGCTCGCAGTCGACGAAGACCCGGCGGCCCTGCTCGCGCAGGTGGGAGACGGTGTCGCGGACCATCTCCAGGTTCTCGTCGAGCGTGGTGCGCAGGGCGAGTTCCACATGGCGGTCGTGCGACTTGGCGACCAGCGTGATCACCGGGGCACCCGACTCCAGCAACGCCTTGACCTGCGGGTCCTCGGAGGCCTTGCCGCCCGCCCTGCGGGTCGCGCCGAAGGCGACCAGCTCGGCGTTCTTGAACTCGATCTCCTGCTGGGCGCGGGCGAAGAACTCCGTGTCGCGGGGGTTGGCTCCGGGCCAGCCGCCCTCGATGAAGCCCACGCCGAAGTTGTCCAGGTGCCGGGCAATGGTCAGCTTGTCCGCGACCGTCAGGTTGATGCCTTCACGCTGTGCACCGTCGCGCAGTGTGGTGTCGAAGACATGGAAGCTGTCATCGGTGGCCTTGGCCTTGGTGGTCATGCTGATCTGACTCCTGTCGGATGAGTGGATCCGGACGATCGGGCTCCACTTGCCCCCATCATCGCGCGCGCATCGGCCCGGCCGAGGTGAGGGCCGGAAAACGAAAAAACCCCTCGCGGGTGCGAGAGGTCTGCGCGCGGGTCTGGGGCACGGTGGCCGCTCCGCATCTGGTGGTACGGGACGGTCACTGCGGACCGGCGCGCCTGTTGCCAATAATCATGACGAACAAGGACACGGAGGCAGTCTCGCACAGCACCGCCTCCGTGCCGTCGGCCGTCTCAGGATGCGGGCGTGACGCTCGTCGCCCCGGACTGCTCCGTCGCCTGCCCGGTTTTCGGGTCGGCCGCGCCGACCCGGCCCAGGTCGATGTCGCGGGTCTCGCGCATCGTCAGATAGACGACGAGGGAGACCGCGGCGCAGCCCGCCACGTACCAGTAGAAGCCCGACTCGATACCCGCGTCCTTGAACCAGAGCGCCACATATTCGGCGGTGCCGCCGAAGAGGGCGTTGGCGAGGGCGTACGGGAGGGCGACACCGAGTGCGCGGATGCCGGTCGGGAAGAGCTCGGCCTTCACACAGGCGTTGATCGAGGTGTAGCCGGTGACGACGACCAGAGCGAGCAGCGCCAGGCCGAACGCCGGCCAGAAGGTCCCCGCGTTCTTGAGCATCGTCATGATCGGCACGGTCAGGAAGGTGGAACCGACGGCGAAGGTGATCAGCAGCGGGCGGCGGCCGACCCTGTCGGAGACCATGCCGGCCAGCGGCTGGATGCACATGAAGACGAACAGGGCGCAGAAGCTGACGAGCGAGGCGGTGGACTTCTCCATGCCGGCGCTCTTGGAGAGGAACTTGGTGAGGTATGTCGTGTACGTGTAGTACGCGACGGTCCCGCCCATGGTCAGCGCCATCACCAGGAACGCCTCGCGCTTGTGCTTCCACAGCGCCTTCAGCGTGCCCCGGTCCTGCTCGGCGGCCGCGCCGGACTCGGCGTACACCTCGGTCTCCAGCATGGAGCGGCGCAGATAGAAGACGATGGCCGCGCCGAGCGCACCGACGACGAACGGGATGCGCCAGCCCCAGCTGTGCAGCGCCGCGTCGGACATGTTGCGCTGCAGGACGATCTGCAGGCCGAGGCCGACGAGCTGTCCGGCGGTCATGGACACGTACTGGAAGCTGGAGGCGAAGCCGCGCCGGTGGGGTGCGGACGCCTCGGTGAGGTAGGTGGCGCTGGCTGCGTACTCGCCGCCGACCGAGAGGCCCTGGAGGAGCCGGGCCACCAGCAGGACGGCCACGCCGCCGTACCCCGCCACGGCGTAGGTCGGCGCGATGGCGATGAGGATCGCGGAGGCCGACATGAGGGTGACGGTGAGGGTCAGCGCGGCCTTGCGTCCCCTGCGGTCACCGATCCGGCCGAGCAGCCAGCCGCCGACCGGCCGCATGAAGAAGCCGACGGCGAAGATGCCCATGGTGTTCATGAGATTCGCGGTCTCATTGCCTTCGGGGAAGAACGAGTCCGCGAAGTAGACCGCGAAGGTCGCGTACACGAACCAGTCGAACCACTCGACCATGTTGCCGGCGGAGCCGACCCAGATTTTCTTCCACTGCTCTCGTCCCATGGTCTGTCACCGTGCCCCAACGGCCAGGAACGTAACAAGAGTGCATAGGGCAACGATCATGCGTACTTACGTGCGTTGCGTTCACGGCCGGGCGAACAGCCGCGGCGACGGCGGTCCGGACTACCCGATCGGCGGCGGGGCGGCGCGGTCGCCGGTGGTAGGGATCCACGGTGACCTCGCAGCCGCCCACCGGCCCGCCGTCCGGCCCGCTGTCCCCACCGCCGCCGCCCGGTCCCGGACCGGGGCCGGGGCCGGGGCCGGGGCCGGGCGGCGGTTCGGGCCGGGGCCCGTCCGGCCGGCGCTCCCCCCGCGACCTGGTGCTGATCGCCGCCGGCGCGGCGGTGGTGGCGCTGGGGCTGGTCGTGCTGCTGCGCGCCATCGGCGACGACAGCCCGGGCGGCGGTTCCTCGACCCCTGCGGGCACCGGCGCGACCACGACCCCGCAGGCCCACAGGGTCGTACGGAGCGCCGCGCTGACCCCCGCGGACTGGGGCCCCGGGTTCGTCAAGTCCGCTCCGTACGAACGGGATCCGCTGGCGGAGACGGTGGTGCGGAAGAACTGCACACTCGCCGCGAAGCCGAACAGGACTGGCACGCTGGCCGCGCTCGGGCGGCGGTCCCGGAAGGCCGCGCCCTACGAGAACGGACTCTCCCGGATCCGGGTGTACGCGGACACCACCACCGCGAAGAAGTTCCTGACCGACGGCAAGAACGCCGTCGGCCGCTGCCCGAACCAGCGGGACGGCAAGGCCCGCTGGAAGGACATCCGCGAGACCACCCCGCCGGACCTGCCCGGCTTCGACGACCTGGTGACCGAGCAGGGCACGCTGGTCAGGTACAACGACGGCTCGGCCGCGGACATCCGTTATGTCCTGCTGACCGGCCGCACCGGCGCCACCGTGATGACCAGCTATCTGTCCGGCCCGCCCGAGGTGGTGCAGCAGATCCACCAGGGCGCCGAGGACGCGTTCGCGCTGATGCGCAGCCGACTGCCGCAGCGGTGAAACGGGCGGCGGCGTCAGGCGAGCGACTCGTCCAGGAACTCCCGTACATGGGCGAGGATTCCGCCCCGGTCGGTGCCCGGCAGGCCGATCGCCACATGGATGCTGAACCCGTCGAGCAGGGCGCGCAGCCGGGTCGCGTACCGTTCGGCGTCGACGGCCCGGAACTCCCCGTGCGAGGCGCCCTCCGCCAGTAGCGCCACCAGGTCCCGGTGCCAGGCCCGCTCGATCGCGGCCTGCCGGGCACGTGCGTCGGCGTCCGCGTTCTGCGAGCGGTTCCAGACCTCCAGCCAGAGCGTCCAGTGCGGATCGCGGTGGCCGTCGGGGATGTACAGGTCGACGTACGCGTCGAGCCGCTCACGGACCGGGATCTGCCGGGCCAGCAGTTCCCTCCGCTGTGCTCCGAGCCTGCCCTCGCTCCACTCCAGGGCCTGGAGCAGCAGCTCGTCCTTGGTACGGAAGTAGTAGAGGAGATGCCCGCTGCTCATGGAGACCTCACGGCCGAGACCGGCCATGGTGAGCCCGTCCAGACCGCGTTCGGCGATGGTGGCCATGGCGGCGGCCAGCACCTCCTCCCGGGGCGGGGCGGTGTTGCGGCGGCGCGGGCCGGGGGTCATCGGTGGGCTCCCACGGTCCAGCCGTCCGGCACCGGGTGGATGCGCCGGAGCACGTGGCCCTGTGCGGCGTGCCGGACGTCGCTCTCCATGCAATCCATCAGACCCTCGGCTGCTGCTGCGTGATGCAGTGGATGCCTCCACCACCCGCGAAGATCGTACGTGCGTCGACCAGGGTCACGGTCCGCTCGGGGTAGAGGCGGCGGAAGATGCCCGCGGCGATCTCGTCGCGGGGGTCGTCGAAGCCGCACAGCACCACGCCGCCGTTGCAGACGTAGTGGTTGATGTACGAGTAGTCGACCCAGTGACCGTCCTCGTCCCGCACCACGGTCGGGGCAGGGACCTCGACGACCTCCAGGGGACGGCCCCGGGCGTCGGTCCGGGACCTGAGCATCTCCACGTTCTCCTTGCAGAGCTCGTGGTCGGGGTGGGACGGGTCCGGCTGGGTGTGGACGACGACGACTCCGGGGCCGGCGAACGCGGCGACGATGTCGACATGGCCGAGGGTACCGAAGCCGTGCGGCGGGTAGTCGCCGGTCAGACCGCACTTCAGCCAGATCGCCTTCGTGGTGCCCAGTCTGGCGTGGATCTCGGCCTCGACCATTTCCTTGGTCCAGCCCGGGTTGCGTTCCTTGCCGAGCTGGACGGTCTCGGTGAGCAGGACGGTGCCCTCGCCGTCGACGTGGATACCGCCGCCCTCGTTGACCAGCGGTGAACTGTGCACGGGGACCCCTGCGAGATCCGCGACATGGCGGGCGATCTTCGCGTCGTGTTCCCAGGTCGCCCAGTCCTGTGCGCCCCATCCGTTGAAGACCCAGTCCACGGCCGCCAGTCGGCTGCCGTCGGTGACGAAGGTCGGACCGATGTCACGCATCCAGGCGTCGTCCAGTTCGCGCTCGACCAGATCGATGTCCGGGCCGAGTGCGGCGCGGGCGCCCTCCGCCTGGCCGGGACCGACGACCATGGTGACCGGTTCGAAGCGGCGCACGGCACGGGCCACCGACGCCCATGCCCTGCGGGACTCGGCGAGGTCGTCACCGGTGAACGTGACGTTGGGCCCCGGCCAGGCCATCCAGGTGCGCTCGTGCGGGGCCCACTCGGGCGGCATACGGAAGGTCATGTCGTCGGACTCCTCGTCCTTACAGGAAATAGAGGCGGTTGAGGGAGATCGATTCGGCGGGTCCGGAGCGCACCGGTTCACCGTCCAGCGTGACCAGGCCGCTGTGCCCGTCCACCGCCACGTCCCCGATACGGGAGTTGAGCCGGAGATCGGACGGGCCGATCCCCCGGGTGCCGCGTACGGCGACCCTGCGTCGTCGCGTCGGCATCAGGTCGGAGCCCAGCTCGGTCGCGGCCTTTGCCACGAAAGCCACCGAGAGGTCCGCGGGGGTCGCTCCGTACGCTCCGAACTGCGGTCCCAGGACGAGGGGTTCACAGGTGTCGGTCGCGGCGTTGGGGTCGCCCGTCACCCCGTAGGCCGGGAAGCCCGACTTCAGCACGAGCTGCGGCTTCGCGCCGAAGTACTGCGGCTTCCAGAGCACGATGTCGGCGAGCTTGCCCACCTCGATCGACCCGATCTCGTGCGCGAGACCGTGCGCGATGGCGGGGTTGATCGTCAGCTTTGCCATGTAGCGCAGCACCCGGGCGTTGTCGTCGTGGGCGCCGTCGCCCTCCATCGGGCCCAGCTCGGCCTTCATCTTCCCGGCCATGGCGAAGGTGCGGCGCACGGTCTCGCCCGCGCGGCCCATCCCCTGGGCGTCCGACGAGGTGATGCCGATGGCGCCGAGGTCGTGCAGCACGTCCTCGGCACCCATCGTTCCGGCCCTGATCCGGTCCCGTGCCATCGCGGCGTCCCCGGGCAGGTCGGTCTTGAGGTCGTGTACGGAGACGATCATCCCGTAGTGCTCGGCGACCGCGTCCCGGCCGAACGGAAGGGTCGGGTTGGTGGAGGAGCCGATCACGTTGGGGACGCCCGCCATCTTGAGGACGTTCGGTACGTGGCCGCCACCGCAGCCCTCGATGTGGAAGGCGTGGATCGTCCGGCCGTCGAGGACGCGCAGGGTGTCCTCGACGGAGAGGCATTCGTTCAGCCCGTCGCTGTGGAGGGCGACCTGTACGTCGTGCTCCTCGGCGACCCGCAGGGCCGTGTCGAGCGCCCGGGTGTGCGCGCCCATGTCCTCGTGCACCTTGAAGCCGGACGCGCCGCCTTCGGCGAGCGCCTCCACCAGCGGCGCGTCGTCGGAGGACGAACCGCGGGCCAGGAAGCCGATGTTGACCGGCCAGGCGTCGAAGGCGTTGAAGGCGTGGCGCAGCGCCCACGGCGAGTTGACGCCGACGCCCCAGACGGGGCCGAACTCCTGGCCGATGACCGTGGTGACACCGGAGGCGAGCGAGGCCTCCATGATGCGCGGCGAGAGCAGATGGACATGGGTGTCGACGGCGCCTGCCGTCGCGATCATGCCCTCGCCGGACACGATCGTGGTGCCCGTACCGACGACGACGTCCACACCATCGAGCGTGTCCGGGTTCCCGGCCCGTCCGATCGAGCAGATCCGGCCTTCGCGGATGCCGATGGAGACCTTCCGGATGCCCAGCGCGGCGTCGATGACCAGCACATTGCTGATGACGACGTCACAGGTGTCGCGTACGGCGGCG
The DNA here is from genome assembly GCF_036248255.1 of Streptomyces sp. NBC_01717. NCBI lineage: Bacteria > Bacillati > Actinomycetota > Actinomycetes > Kitasatosporales > Streptomycetaceae > Streptomyces > Streptomyces sp. NBC_01717. The sequence continues at coordinate 3,147,085 of NZ_CP109178.1, forward strand.
GCCTTGAGGTGCAGGCCGTCGCGCGCGGTCTTGCCGAAGCCGGCCAGGAACTCGTCGCCGGGCGCCTGCGCGTCCGACTCCACGCGCACCACCAGTCCGGAGTCGCCGAGGACGACCCGGTCGCCGGCGCGCGGTCCGTGGACCGATGCGTATGCGTAGGGGTCCATCAGGCGTCCTCCGCTCCGAGATAGCCGCAGGCCGCCGCACGCCGCAGGGCCTCTTCCTTCGCTCCGGGCGCGTCCAGCGGACCGTCGACCAGGCCCGCGAAGCCGATCGCGATCCGGGCGCCACCGATCGGCAGCAGGCCGACCTCGGTCTCGCCACCCGGATCGAAGCGGACCGACGCTCCGGCGGGGACGCACAGCCGCATTCCGTACGCCGCGGCCCGGTCGAAGTCGAGCCGCGGGTTGGCCTCGAAGAAGTGGAAGTGCGAGGTGACGCTGACCGGGACGGTCGCGGTGTTGCGCACGGTCAGCCGCAGTTCGGGCCGGGGCTCGGCGTGCGGCGGTGCGGGCAGCACGGCGCCGGGCGCGGCGTTCGCCGGCCGGACTCCGGTGCCGGCGCCTATGGGGTCGGAGACGACGGCGAGCCGGGATCCGTCGTCGAAGACGGCCTCCACATGCACCTCCGTGACCACGTCCGCCACGCCGGGCAGGACGTCGTCGGGTCCCAGCACGCTGCGCGCGGCCTCGATCGCCTCCGCGAGCCGCCGCCCGTCCCGGGCCGCCTCGCAGACGGTGTCCGCGATGAGCGCGGTCGCCTCGGGGATGTTGAGCCTCAGTCCACGCGCGCGGCGCGCCCGTGCCAGTTCGGCGGCGCCGAAGAGCAGCAGCCGGTCACGCTCGGTCGGGGTCAGTCGCACGTCACCACACCTCCTATTTGAGCATCACTCTAATCATGAATTCCCCCTATGAGAACCGTTGGATGGCGCCGTACCCAACGTCACATAGAGCGGTGCTCAAATTGGCTGACAGGGGTCGCCCCATGCCGATGGAACAGCGCGGAGTCGACACCGTCGCGGAACCGGCGCAGCGCTCCACGCGACCTCGTCCCGACAGCCGTCCGCTCGGGGCCATCGGTACGCGGGGCAGCCGCGCGCAAAAGCGACTTCGCCCGCCCTGGCGGCTGCCGGGGCGGGCGAAGTCGTACCGGACCGGGAATCACCCGAGCGGGTGCATCCAGCCGTGGGTGTCCTCCGCGATACCGCGCTGGACGTCGAGGAGCCGGTCGCGCAGCTTCATCGTGACCTCGCCGGGCTTGCCGTCGCTCTGGGTCCACTCGCCGCCCGCGGACTTGACGATGCCGACGGGGGTGATGACGGCGGCGGTGCCGCAGGCGAAGACCTCGGTGAGGGTGCCGTTCTCGGTGTCGGCGCGCCACTGGTCGATGGAGACCCGGTCCTCCTCGGACTCGTAGCCGAGGTCACGGGCGACCCGGAGCAGCGAGTCACGGGTGACACCGGCGAGCAGCGAGCCGGTCAGGGCCGGGGTGACGATCTTGTTCCCGTACACGAAGTACAGGTTCATGCCACCGAGCTCCTCGACCCACTTGTGCTCGACCGCGTCGAGGTAGGCGACCTGCTCGCAGCCCTTCTCGGCGGCCTCGGCCTGGGCGAGGAGGGACGCGGCGTAGTTGCCGCCGGTCTTGGCGTCGCCCATGCCACCGGGGACGGCGCGGACCCGGTTCTCGGAGAGCCAGATGGAGACCGGCTTCACACCGCCGGGGAAGTAGGCGCCGGCGGGCGAGGCGATGACGATGAAGAGGTACTCGTTGGCGGGCTTCACACCGAGGCCGACCTCGGACGCGATCATGAAGGGGCGCAGGTAGAGCGACTCCTCGCCGCCGTGCGCCGGAACCCATGCCTTGTCCTGCTGGACCAGCACGTCGCACGCCTCGATGAACGTCTCCACCGGCAGCTCGGGCATGGCCAGACGGTGCGCGGACCGCTGGAAGCGCTTGGCGTTGGCCTCGGGGCGGAACGTGGCCACCGATCCGTCGGGCTGGCGGTAGGCCTTGAGCCCCTCGAAGATCTCCTGCGCGTAGTGCAGGACGTTGGTGGCGGGGTCGATCGACAGCGGGCCGTAGGGGACGAGCTGGCCGTCGTGCCAGCCGCGGCCTTCGGTCCACTTGATGATCACCATGTGATCGGTGAAGTAGCGGCCGAATCCGGGGTTGGCCAGGATCGCCTCGCGCTCCGCGTCGGACAGCGGGGTGGAAGAAGGCTTGAGCTCGATCGTGGGCGTCGTCATGAGTGCGTGTCCTTCACCGGTTTTGTGTGTGAGGGACCGCGCTCACGCCGCTCCTGTCAGACAGGTGCTAGGACGTCCGAGCTTTACCACAAGCCACGGCCCCGTTCGATTATCGCTCGAGGGGGGCCATGCACGAAATGACGTGATTGCGGTCCAGGGATCGATGGTGGCACCCGGGACCACACAGGAGAAGCCGCCGGGTGCGGTTGCGACCCGGCGGCTTCGAAGTGGAGTCGTCGGGTCAGCCGGCTACGCGTACCGCGAGCGCGTCGCCGATCTCCGAGGTCGTGCGAGGGGTGTCGCCACGTTCCGCGAGGTCGGCGGAGACGGCGTCCTCGATGCGCCCGGCCTCGGCCTCGTAGCCGAGGTGGCGCAGCAGGAGGGCGACGGAGAGGATCGCGGCCGTGGGGTCGGCCTTGCCCTGACCCGCGATGTCCGGGGCGGAGCCGTGGACCGGCTCGAACATCGAGGGGAACTCGCCGCTCGGGTTGATGTTGCCCGAGGCCGCGACGCCGATGCCGCCGGAGACGGCCGCGGCGAGGTCGGTGATGATGTCGCCGAAGAGGTTGTCGGTGACGATCACGTCGAAGCGCTCGGGCTGCGTGACGAGGAAGATCGTCGCCGCGTCCACGTGCAGGTAGTCGGTGGTGACGTCCGGGAACTCGGCCGCGACCTTGTTGAAGATGTTGGTCCACAGGTGCCCGGCGTAGGTCAGCACGTTGTTCTTGTGGACCAGCGTCAGCTTCTTGCGCGGGCGGGCCTGGGCGCGGGCGAAGGCGTCGCGGACCACACGCTCGACACCGAACGCGGTGTTGACCGAGACCTCGGTGGCGACCTCGTGCGGGGTGCCGGTGCGGATCGAGCCGCCGTTGCCGGTGTACGGGCCCTCGGTGCCCTCGCGGACCACGACGAAGTCGATCTCCGGCTGACCCTTGAGCGGGGTCGCGACACCCGGAAGGAGCTTCGACGGCCGCAGGTTCACATGGTGGTCGAAGAGGAAACGGAGCTTCAGCAGGAAGCCGCGCTCCAGGACGCCCGACGGGACCGAGGGGTCACCGATCGCGCCGAGCAGGATCGCGTCGTGCTGCTTGAGCGCCTGGACATCCGCGTCGGTGAGCGTCTCACCGGTCGCGTGGTAGCGCTTGGCACCGAAGTCGAACTCCTTGGTCTCCAGCTTCACATCCTGCGGGAGAACAGCATTGAGAACCTTGAGGCCCTGAGCCACGACCTCCTGGCCGATACCGTCACCAGGGATCACTGCGAGATTGATGCTGCGAGACATGTCGGCACCTTACTGCTCGTCCCACCCCATGACATTTTACGTCCACCATACGGACACATGGGGCGCTGTACGTGTACCGTTCATCCATTCGAAGGGAAAGCGTCAGCCGCCGGGTGGATGTTCTGGCCATGGACATCCCTCGCTTCGGAATTCCCGAGAAGCTCGCCGACCGAATGAGCATGGCTGAGCAGCACGACTACCTGCGCACCCGGCTCACCCGGCGTGGCGCGCTCCGCGCCGGTGCGGCGACCGCGGCCGTCGTCGGCGCCGGGCTCGCCGCCTCGCCCGCCTACGCCGCGCCCACCGTGCTCTCCTCGCGCAGCTCCTCCACCCAGGTGGACGGTTCGCTGGTCGCCCCGTTCGGCCGGCATCTCGCGTACGGCGCCGACCCGAAGACGCAGATGCGTGTCTCCTGGCAGGTTCCGTTCGCCGTCAAGCGCCCGTACATCCGGATCGGGCTCAAGCCGTGGGCGCTGAGCCGGAAGATCGACGCCGAGGTGCGGCACCTGACGACCCCGCTGCTGAACGACGGCAAGATCGCGGCCGCCGAGCAGTTCTACGTACACGCGGGACTGGACCGGCTGCAGCCCGGCACGACGTACTACTACGGCGTCGGCCACGACGGCTTCGACCCGGCCGACACCCGCAACCTGGGCACTCTCGGCACCTTCACCACCGCGCCCTCGCACGCCGAGCCCTTCACCTTCACGGCCTTCGGCGACCAGGGCGTCAGCTACCACGCCCTCGGCAACGACCAGCTGATCCTGGGCCAGAACCCGGCCTTCCACCTGCACGCGGGCGACATCTGCTACGCCGACCCGTCCGGTTCCGGCCAGACGAGCGACACGTACGACGCCCGCACCTGGGACCAGTTCCTGGCGCAGACGGAAACCGTTTCGAAGACCGTGCCCTGGATGGTGACCACCGGCAACCACGACATGGAGGCCTGGTACTCGCCGGACGGCTACGGCGGCCAGAACGCCCGCTGGTCGCTGCCGGACAACGGCCCCGACCCGGTGGGCCAGCCCGGCGCCTACTCGTTCGTGCACAGCAATGTCGGCGTGGTCGCGCTCGACGCCAACGACGTCTCGTACGAGATCCCCGCCAACTTCGGGATCAGCGACGGCGGACAGACCCGCTGGCTCGACCGGCGCCTCGGTGAGCTGCGAGCCCGTCACGACGTCGACTTCATCGTCGTGTTCTTCCACCACTGCGCCTTCTCGACGACCAACGCGCACGCTTCGGACGGCGGGGTGCGGGACGCCTGGGTGCCGCTCTTCGAGAAGCACCAGGTGGACCTGGTCATCAACGGCCACAACCACGTCTACGAGCGCACCGACGCGATCCTGAAGAACGCGGTCGCGCGGAAGGTGCCGATCGGCGAGCGCACCGACCCGACGCGGGACGGCATCGTGTACGTCACGGCGGGCGGCGCGGGCAAGGCGCTGTACGACTTCCCGGCGCCGGACACGTACGAGGGGCACGTCAAGGACCAGGAGAGCGTGAACACGTACCACGTGGTCAAGGGTGGCGGCAGGGCCACCGAGACCGTGGAGTGGTCGCGGGTGCGCTACACCGGCTTCTCGTTCCTCGCGGTCGAGGTCGAGCCCGGGCGGCACGCCCGGATGAAGGTCACCGCGCTCGCCGAGTCGGGCGAGCGCATCGACCACTTCGAGATCAGCCGCGGATGAGCTGAATCCCGCCGGTCTCAGTGACCGGTGGAGCCGCCGTTGTCCCTGCGGTCGAGGGCTCGCTGCAGGGCGGCGGCGGCATTCTGGCGCTCCGACTCGGTCGGGCGGTGGGTGTGACGGACGCGGCGGACAGTCGTCTCGGCCATGGTGGATCGACTCCTTGAGATCGCGAGGATTTCGAGATCGAAAAATCGTGAACGTGATTTCGAGATCGGGATTTCGAGGCGCCGGAAGGGGCGGGGAGCGGATGCCGCAGGGGTTGCCTGCATCGGGGCACGTGCTCACGACCGCCAGTCGCTGGATCTAGCGAGACGTTCGGCTTCTACAAAGCTAGGGCAGCTCGGCCGGTCTGTCTCCACAATTACTCGGACTTCCTACTATCTGAGACGGAGGTTTGGCGCCGCCCACCCGCAGTTCTCGGATCAGGGCCCGCGCGGCCGGCGATCATGCCTGCTCAGAGGTGGTGACATGGCCGACCGGCCGGCTCGGCCGTTCCGGTTCGAGAGCGGTGATCCCGACGTCGTCGGGTACTCCCTCCAGGGAGAGCTGCGGCATGATCGCCATTCCGAGACCACGGGACACCATCGAGAGCACCGCTCCGTCGTCCTCGGCCTCCACCGTCGCCGCAAGGACTCCGGGCCTCCACCGGCCCGGGCGAGGCTCTGGCCGAGGAATCTGCACCTGTCCGTCGATCCGTACTTCCGTGAGGAGATGGACGGCGGCCGGGAGCTCGGCACCCCGCTGGAGGGCCGGACCGTCGGCCGGGTGATCGCCGACCAGGCCCGGACAAGAAGTTGACCGACTGTTCACCTTTTCCGCGCCGCACATCTCTGGCCCCTGCCGGCCATCGCCGGGACCCTTGCGCTCGGTGTGCCACCGGGGCACACGCGTGGCGAAGGTGGACGGATGCGACCGGTCAGTCGGAGAAGTTTTGTGGCACTGGGCGCGGGTGCGGCGGCGGGCGCAGCGATACCCGGGGCGGCCGGACCGGCTTCGGCCGCCGCTGCGGCCGCCTCGGCGTCCGGGACCATCACCGATGTGAAGCATGTGGTGATCCTGATGCAGGAGAACCGCAGCTTCGACCATTACTTCGGCAGGCTCAAGGGGGTGCGCGGCTTCTCCGACCGGGCCGCGATCACCCTCCCCGGCGGACAGCCGGTCTTCAATCAGCCGAACGGGCTCGGCCGCCAGTACCCGTGGAGGCTGAGCGCCACGCCCGCCGCGGGCGGCGCCGACGGCGAGACACTCGCCCAGTGCAACGGCGATCTGCCGCACAGCTGGTCCTCCCAGCACGCCGCGTGGAACAAGGGCCGGCTCGACAACTGGGTGTCGGGGGTGGGCAACGTCCGTACGCTCGGCTACCTCGACCGCAGCGACATCCCGTACCACTACGCGCTGGCCGACAACTACACGATCTGCGACGGCTATTTCTCGTCCGCCCTGAGCGCCACCGGCCCCAACCGGACCTATCTGTGGAGCGGCAAGGTCGACTCGTCCAGCCACGACGGCGGCGACGAGTCGGGCCTGACCTGGGAGACGTACGCCGAGGCCCTGGAGCGGGCCGGGGTCAGCTGGAAGGTCTACCAGAACGCGCAGGACAACTACGGCGACAACGGTCTCGCCTACTTCAAGAAGTTCACCGACGCCGCCCCCGGCAGCCCGCTGCACGACCGGGGCATGGCATCCGTGCCCGCCACCACCGGCTCGACACCGGACGACATCGCCGCCGCCATCAAGGCCGACGCGCTGAACGGCACGCTGCCCCAGGTGTCCTGGGTGGTGGCGAACCAGGCCTTCTCCGAGCACCCCTACGCGCCGCCCGGTGACGGCGCGCACTTCGTCGACCTGGTGTACCGGGCGCTCGCCGCCAGTCCCGAGGTCTTCGACTCGACGGTCATGTTCCTCGACTACGACGAGAACGACGGCTTCTTCGACCATGTGCCGCCCCCGGCGCCGCCCGCGAACACGGCCGGCGAATTCCTGAACGGCGTCCCGTACGGTCTCGGCTTCCGCGTCCCCATGCTGGTGATGTCGCCGTGGACCCGCGGCGGCTGGGTCAGTTCCGAGGTCTTCGACCACACCTCGGTGCTGCGCTTCCTGGAGACCTGGACCTCGGCCATCGGCAAGCCGGCCGCCTGCCCGAACATCAGCGCCTGGCGTCGCAAGGTCACCGGTGACCTGACCGGGGTCTTCGACTTCGCGCATCCGGTGTACGGAGTGCCCTCGCTGCCCTCCACCGCCAAGGTGATCGGCATCGGCACCTGCGCCCCACTGCCCAACCCGGCCCCGCAGACCAACGCGCTGCCCGCGCAGGAGCCCGGCACCCGCCCGGCCCGTGCACTGCCGTACCAGACGAACGGGAACCTGGACCGGCTGGAGTTCGGTACCGCCGGGAAGATCCTGGCCTGGTTCTCCATGGCCAACCAGGGCGCCCCCGCAAGGAGCGCCGCGCACTTCTCGATCCAGCCGACCGCGTACCGCTCGACCGAACCCTGGCAGCACACGGTCGACGCGGGCGGGACGGCGTCCGACTCCTTCAACATCGGTACGGGGTACGGCGACGGGAAGTACGACATCACCATGACCGGCCCCAACCGGTTCCTCCGCCGCTTCACCGGGGATGCCACGAAGGCCGGCAAGGGCCTGGAGGTCGCCGCCCGATACGCCGCCGCACCGGACACCGGCAGGACCGCCATCTGGTTCCGGCTGTCCAACGCGTCCACGGCAGCGGTGAAGTTCACCCTCAGATCGAACAACTACCGTGCCGACGGCCCGTGGACGTACACCGTGCCGGCCGGCGGTTCCACGGAGGACTACTTCAACGCCGTCGCCGGGCAGAACGGCTGGTACGACTTCACGGTCACGGCCGACACGGACAGCACATGGTCGCGCCGGTACACGGGCCACATCGAGACGGGGGCGGCGAGCATCAGCGGCTGACCGGTCAGGACCTGACAGTCACGCCCCGGCTGTCAGGCCCTGCAGGCCCACCCCCCTCAGCAGCTGCAGCCGCGTCCTTCTGCTTGCAGCGCCCCGCGGCCCGGGACGCGGGGCGCTGCCGCGGGTCCCGTCACAGCACATCGCCGTCGCGCCAGTCGAAGATCAGCTTCCGGGACGGGGAGGGCAACGGGCGTCCGGCCGCGCCACGGACGTACGTGCTGCCCTCCTCGTCCGGCAGCGGCACCACGCCGCTCAGCCCCTGCACACCGATCTGCCCCTGCCACACCTGCCAGCCGCGCGCCGCGTACAGCGCGGCCCCGGTCTCGGAGGCGGACAGTGCCCCGAAGGCGTACGCCCCGTCGATGACCCGCTCCAGCGCCGTCATCACCCGGTCGCCGAGCCCCTCGCGCCGCCGGTCGGCGCGGACCGCCACGCCCTCGACGTATCCGATGCGGTACGAGCGGTGGGCGTGGATCACCCGGCGCTGGACGACACTCCCATGCGCGAGGAGCCCGCTGCCGTCGCGTGCGTAGGTGTGGATGCCGCCCAGGGTGTGGTCCCAGTCGTCGTCGCTGAAGCCGCCCTCGAAGGCGGTGTCGAGCAAGGCGCGGATCCCGTCGCGGGCGGTCGGGGTCAGCTCGTAGGTGTGCACGGTGTGCCACAACGGCTCAGTCATGTCCCCCAGCCTCTCAGGCACCTGCGCCCACAGGTACTCAGCGCACATCTGAGTAGCTGCCACGTGTCGAAGAGCGGTGCGCCGAAGGAGAGTTGGGTCCATGAACGGCCTTTACACGCTGAAGCCGTGGTACGCGGACCGGCTCTCCGGTGTCCGCGCCACGCTCGTCCGCCGTGAGGTGTCGCCCGACACCCTCACCGCCGTCGGTGTGGCCTCGGCGGCCGGTGCCGCCGCCGCACTGGCCTGGCTGCCCGCCGGCCTCGCCGCCCTGCCGGTCGCCGTACTGCTCGCGGCCCGGCTCGCCTTCGCCAACCTCGACGGGCACCTTTGACCACGGAGGGGATGCGGGTCGAGGTCCGGCACGAGCTGGCACTCGATGGGGCCCCGGCGGTGCGCCACCAGCCGTGGAACGGCATCCCGTTCAAGGTGTACGGCGCCGAGGCGGGCCGGGCCGGGACCGGGGCGGCGGAGTGGCTCGCCGCGTCGGCGACGGCGCGCGGTGCACGGACCCTGACTGTGGGACTGGGCTTCGCCGGGTTCGGACTGCTGATGCGGCGTCACCGGCGGCAGTACGGCCGGTATCTGGTACTGCTCGGCGGCGGGTTCGCGACCGGCCTGTCGCTCATCGTGCACGGCTGGCACTGAACGCCGACACAGTAGGAGATTGATGCTTCCTGCACCGAGGGGCGGAAATGGAATCCGCCCCCGACCGGCTGGGGAGCCGGGCGGGGGCGGGATCTGTGGCGAGGTGCGGGTGCGCCGCACCCCGGAGGGCGTCAGCCCTGGTGGGGGTAGGTGTAGTCGGTCGGCGGGACCAGCGTCTCCTTGATGGCGCGGGTCAGCGTCCAGCGCTGCAGGTTCTGCGGGGCGCCCGCCTTGTCGTTCGTGCCCGAGGCACGGCCGCCGCCGAAGGGCTGCTGGCCGACGACAGCACCGGTCGACTTGTCGTTGATGTAGAAGTTGCCCGCCGCGTAGCGGAGCTTCTCCATCGTGTACGCGGCCGCGGCGCGGTCGCCCGAGATGACCGAGCCGGTCAGCGCGTAGTCGGAGACCGACTCCATCTGCTCCAGCATCTCGTCGTACTTGTCGTCCTCGTACACGTGGACCGCGAGGATCGGGCCGAAGTACTCGGTCGTGAAGACCTCGTTGGCCGGGTCGGCGCACTCGACGACCGTCGGGCGGACGAAGTAGCCGACCGAGTCGTCGTACGTGCCACCTGCGACGACGGTGCAGGACGCATCGGTCTTGGCCCGGTCGATCGCGGCCTTGTTCTTGGCGAACGCACGCTCGTCGATGACGGCGCCGATGAAGTTCGACAGGTCGGTGACGTCACCCATGGTGATCGAGTCGACCTCGGCCGCGAACTCCTCCTTGAAACCGGAGTTCCAGATGGAGGCCGGGACGTACGCCCGGGAGGAGGCCGAGCACTTCTGGCCCTGGAACTCGAAGGAGCCACGGGTCAGCGCGGTCTTCAGGACGGCGCGGTCGGCGCTGGGGTGCGCGACGACGAAGTCCTTGCCGCCGGTCTCGCCGACCAGACGCGGGTAGGTGCGGTAGTTGGCGATGTTGTTGCCGACCGTCTTCCACAGGTGCTGGAAGGTCGGGGTCGAGCCGGTGAAGTGGATACCGGCCAGGTCGCGGTGGTTCAGGGCGACCTCGGAGACGGCGATGCCGTCGCCGGTCACCAGGTTGATGACGCCCTTGGGCAGACCGGCCTCCTCCAGGAGCTGCATCAGCAGCACGGCGGAGTGGGTCTGCGTCGGGGACGGCTTCCACACCACGACGTTGCCCATGAGAGCGGGGGCGGTGGGCAGGTTGCCCGCGATGGCCGTGAAGTTGAACGGCGTGATCGCGTAGACGAAGCCCTCCAGCGGGCGGTGGTCCATGCGGTTCCACACACCCGGGGAGTTGGCCGGGGGCTGCTCGGCCAGGATCTGGCGCGCGTAGTGCACGTTGAAGCGCCAGAAGTCGACGAGCTCGCACGGGGTGTCGATCTCGGCCTGCTGGGCGGTCTTCGACTGGCCGAGCATGGTCGAGGCGGCCAGCGTCTCGCGCCAGGGGCCCGACAGCAGCTCGGCGGCACGAAGGATGATCGCGGCGCGGTCGTCGAACGACATCGCACGCCACGCCGGGGCAGCGTCGAGGGCGGCGTCGATCGCGTCCCGGGCGTCCTGCTCGGTGGCGCCGGCGAACGTACCGATGACAGCCTTGTGGTTGTGCGGCTGTACGACGTCGAATCGCTCGCCGCCACCCATCCGCTTCTCGCCGCCGATGGTCATCGGCAGGTCGATCGGGTTCTCGGCGAGCTCCTTGAGCTTCGCCTCCAGACGGGCGCGCTCCGGGGAACCCGGGGCGTAGGAGTGGACCGGCTCGTTGACCGGCGCGGGGACCTGGGTCACAGCGTCCATGAGTGCCTTGTCTCCTTGCTTCAGCGGGGTGGGGGCAGCGGGGCGGGCGGGTCAGCCCTTGGTGAGGATGGAGCGGGCGAAGAACAGCAGGTTGGCCGGCTTCTCCGCGAGGCGGCGCATGAAGTAGCCGTACCAGTCGGTGCCGTACGCGGTGTAGACACGCATCCGGTGGCCCTCGGCCGCGAGGCGGATGTGCTCGTCGCTGCGGATCCCGTAGAGCATCTGGAACTCGTACTCGTCCAGTTTGCGCCCGGCCTTGCGGGCGAGCTCCTGCGCGATGGCGATGAGCCTCGGGTCGTGGGACCCGATCATCGGGTAGCCCTCGCCCTCCATGAGCGTCTTCAGGATGCGGACGTACGCCTTGTCGATCTCCGCCTTGTCCTGGTACGCAACGGAGGCGGGCTCCTTGTAGGCGCCCTTCACGATGCGGACGCGGCTGCCGGCGGCGGCGAGGCGGCGGGCGTCGTCCTCGGTGCGGAACAGGTAGGCCTGGATGACACAGCCGGTCTGCGGGAAGTCCTTCCGCAGCTCCTCGTGGATGGCGAACATCGAGTCGAGGGTGGTGTGATCCTCGGCGTCCAGGGTGACCGTGGTGCCGATCGCGGCGGCGGCCTCGACCACCGGGCGGACGTTGGCGAGCGCCATCTCGTGGCCGCCCTCCAGCGCCTGGCCGAACATCGAAAGCTTGATGGACATCTCGGCCCTGGTGCCCAGGCCGAGGTCCTTCAGGCGGTCGATCAGCTCCAGGTACGCGTCGCGCGCGGCGGTGGCCTGCTCGGGCGTCGTGATGTCCTCGCCGACGACGTCGAGAGTGACCTCGAGGCCCTTCCCGGTGGCGTCCTTGATGATCGGGACGACCTGCTCGACCGTCTCGCCGGCGATGAACCGGTCGACGACCTGCTTGGTCCCCGGAGCAGCCGAAATGAAACGGCGCATCTTGTCACTGCGCGACGCAGCGAGGATCACGGGAGCCAGCACGGGGCACCTCCAACGGAAAGATATGAACGAGGGCCGTATCGGCAGGAACTGAATCAGACCGGTACAGCACGGAGAACCACCGTGAAATCTAAGGATCCCTCCGATCCTGTGCCATCGACAGCTGTCACGCATCCATGTCCTGGATCTCAGACATATGTCTGAAGGGGTGGGAGAATGGTCGGGTGAAGGGCGATTACCAGGAGCTGGTCGACGAGATCTCCGCACTGCTCGGCGCCCCCGCGACACTGGAGAACCGGGACTTCGGTCTGGTCGCCTTCGGGGCGCACGACAGCGACGACGACTCGGCGATGGACCCGGTCCGCACCCGGTCGATCCTCACCCGTCGCTCGACACCCGCGGTCCGCGCCTGGTTCGAGGGCTTCGGCATCGCCCGCGCCACCGGCCCGGTCCGCATCCCCGCCGCTCCGGAGGCCGGGGTGTTCCGCGGCCGGATCTGCCTGCCGGTACGCCATCGGGGTGTCGTGCTCGGCTACGTATGGCTGCTCGACGCGGACCCGGGGCCGACCGACGGACAGCTGACCGCAGCGATGGACGTGGCGGCCAGGATCGGGGCGCTGCTCTCCGACGAGGCGCGGGCCGGCGCGGACCTGTCCCGGGAGTTCGGCGCGGTCCTGACGGCCGGCCGGGGCTGGCAGCGCGACATGGCGGTGGCCGCGCTGCGGGAAGCGCTGGGCCCGGACGCGGACGGGCTGCACACGGTGGTCTGCGTGACCCCGTGGCCGGACGAGACCCCGTCGGCCCGTACGGTGCCGTCCGCGGCGGCACTGTCCACGATCCCGTCACCTGCGGGGGCGGGCACCCTGTCGCTGGCCGCACTGATCCGACTGCGCTCCCCCGACGTACTGGACCCGGCGACGGCGGCGGCGGGCCGGCTGCGCACCACCGCGGGGCTGACCTCCACCGCCGGGGTCGCGGTCCCGCGCCGGGGCCTGCCCGAGCTGGCCGCGGCCTGGCACGAGGCCTCGGCGGCGGCCCGCGCGGCGGCTGCGGAGTCGCGCTTCGGCCCGGTTGCCGACTGGTCGGCCATCGGCCCGTACCGCCTGCTGACCGCGCTCCCGCCGACGGCGGACACCACCCCGGACCCCGCTGTGCGCCCCCTGCTCACCCCGCCGCACACGGACCTGGCCCGCACCGCCGAGGTGTTCCTCGACTGCGCGGGCCAGGCGAGCCGCACGGCGGCCGAACTCGGCATCCACCGCCAGACGCTGTACTACCGGCTGTCCCGGGTCGAGCAGCTCACCGGTCTGGATCTGAACGACGGCGAGGACCGGCTGCTGCTGCACCTGGCCCTGAAGAGGGCGCGGCTCTGAGGGCTGGACATCCTCGGCGGACACCCCCTGGGGCGGGGCCGGAGAGCGCCGCCGTTCAGTGGGCCCCCCGCTCGTCCGTACCGGCCACCTTCGCGGTGCTCAGAGCGATGCGGTTCCAGGTGTTGATCGTGAAGATCAGGGCCAGCAGCCCGGCCAGCTCGGGCTCGTCGAAGTGGGCCGCCGCGCGGGCGTAGACGTCGTCCGGGACGCCGCCGCGGGAGACCAGGGTGACGGCCTCGGTGAGCGCGAGTGCCGCCCGTTCCTTCTCCGTGAAGAAGTGAGCGGCCTCCGGCCAGACGGCGACCATGTGCAGCCGCTCCTCGCTCTCACCCGCCTTGCGGGCGTCCGTGGTGTGCATGTGCAGGCAGTACGCGCACCCGTTGAGCTGGGAGGACCGGATCTGGACCAGTTCGACTAGCGAGGGGTCCAGGCCCTGCCGAGCGGCGGCGTCGAAGCCGATGAGGGCCTTGAACGCCTTCGGGGCGGCCTTGGCGAAGTCGACTCGGGCGGTTCGGGTGACTGCTTCGGTGTTCGTCATGACCACTACGCTACGGAGCCGGGCGACCTCCCGTAGGGTGCATTCCGATGTCGGAATCATGGGTCAATTCGGCGGAGCGGATCGGCAGTGACCTACTGCTGGAGCTGGCAGGTCCGGGCAGTCGCCGGGCCGTTCTCATCCGCGCGCTGCGCGACGCGGTCCGGGCGGGACGGCTGCCGCCCGGCACCCGGCTGCCGCCCTACCGCTCACTCGCCGCCGACCTCGGCCTGGCCCGTAACACCGTCGCCGACGCCTACGCCGAACTGGTCGCCGAGGGCTGGCTGACCGCCCGTCAGGGGTCCGGCACCCAGGTCGCGCACCGCGCCGCGGCCGCCGCTCCTGCCCGGATCCCGAAGAAGGCGCCGTCCCGCCCGGCCCCGCCCGTGCACAACCTTCGTCAAGGGCAGCCGGACGCCGCGTCCTTCCCCCGTGCCGCATGGCTCGCGGCCTCCCGCCGTGCCGTGAACGCCGCGCCGAACGACGCCTTCGGCCCCGGTGACCCACAGGGCCGCATCGAGCTGCGCCGCGCGCTGTCCGGCTATCTGGCGCGCGTCCGCGGGGTGCACTGCTCCCCCGAACGGATCGTGATCTGCTCCGGCTTCGCGCACGCCCTTCGCCTGCTGTTCGGCGGCGGTGTGCTGCGCGGCCCGCTGGCGGTGGAGTCGTACGGGCTCGGTTTCCACCGCTCGCTGCTGGTCGCCGCCGGGGTTCGTACGGTCCCGCTGACGCTCGACGAACACGGGGCCCGCACCAGCGAGTTGACCGGACTGCCGGGCGTACGGAGTGTGCTGCTCACCCCGGCCCACCAGTTCCCGACAGGCGGTCCGCTGCACCCGGAGCGGCGTACGGCCGTGGTCGACTGGGCCCGTACCCGCGGCGGTCTGGTCCTGGAGGACGACTACGACGGGGAGTTCCGTTACGACCGTGAGCCGGTGGGCGCCGTCCAGGGCCTCGGTCCGGACCGGGTCGTCCACCTCGGCTCCGTCAGCAAGAGCCTCTCCCCCGCCATCCGCCTGGGCTGGATGGTGCTGCCCGAGCATCTCGTCGGCGCCGTGCTGGCCGCCAAGGGGGAACGCGAGGGCTGGGCGAGCGTCCTGGACCAGCTCACGCTCGCCGACTTCATCGAATCCGGCCACTACGACCGGCACATCCGCCGGATGCGGCAGCGCTACCGGCACCGCCGTGACCAGTTGGTCGCCGCCCTGGCCGCACACGCCCCGCACATCGCGCCCACCGGCATCGCCGCCGGACTGCACGCCGTCCTGCGGCTGCCGCCCGGCACCGAACGCTCCACCGTCAAGGCCGCCGCCTGGCAGGGCCTCGGCCTGGACCCGCTCGCCGACTTCCGTCATCCGGCCGCCACCATGCCCGCCGAGGACGGCCTGGTAGTGGGCTATGCGACGCCGCCGGACCATGCGTACGGCGCGGCCCTGGAGGCGCTGTGCCGGGCCCTGCCACCACCGCCCGGCGCCTGACCGGGCCGGGTCGGTCACATCTCAGCCCGTCCGGCGATGGAGGACACCGCGTGGCCGAGGCCACGCGATCGCTACGACACCCGTCCCTCGAGCACCGCCTTCAGCCCGTCCGTCAGGTCCTGCGCCGATGGCGCCGAGTCGCGGTCCATCATCCACTGCACCATCACACCTGCCAGCAGCGCCTGGCAGAACAGCCCGGCGACCCGCGCCCGCTCCGGGTCGGTCTCCGGGTCGATGCCCAGCATGTTCTCGGCGAGCCCGTTCCGGCCTTCGCGCTGCGGGCCCGCCAGAGCCTTCTGCAGCTCGGGGTCGGAGTCGACCCGGGACACGACCTCCATCTGGAGTTGCCAGACGGCACGTGTCCGTTCGTAGCTGCCGATCACCCGCTCCCAGACGTCGCGGAACTGGTCGAGAGGCGCCTGGGCGGAACCGTCGCCGCGCCCGGCGTCATCCGGCTGCTTGGTGAGCAACTCGCCCCACTCCTCCGTCACCTTGAGGAAGGCGAGATTGAGCAGGGCCTCCTTGGAGCCGTAGTGGTAACCGATGGAGGCGAGGTTGGTGCCGGAGGCCGCAACGATGTCGCGGGCCGTCGTCCGGGCGTACCCCTTCTCCAGCAGGCAGCGCTTGGCGCCTTCGAGCAGATCCTCACGGTGTCCCATGAAAGCAGCGTACCCGGCATGCAGACGTTTGTGTAAGACGCACGTCTACATGCCGGGTACGCCGGCCCGCACAGGGTTTGCGATCAGTCCGTGAGGTTCACCGAGCGGGCCGAGGCAGCGCCGATCTCCTCGGCGATCTCGCTCAGGACCGCAGCCGGGACGTCGTCGTCGACGGTGAGGACGACCAGCGCCTCGCCGCCGGCGGCCGCCCGCGAGACCTGCATGCCGGCGATGTTGAGACCGGCCTCGCCGAGAATCTTGCCGACCGCGCCGACGACACCGGGACGGTCCTCGTACCGCAGGACGACCATGTGGTCGGCGAGCGCCAGGTCCACATCGTGCTCGCCGATCGCGACGATCTTCTGGAGGTGCTTGGGGCCGGCCAGCGTGCCGGAGACCGCGACCTCCTCGCCGCTCGCCAGCGTGCCGCGGACCGTCACCACATTGCGGTGGTCCGGCGACTCGGAGCTGGTGGTGAGGCGGACCTCGACACCGCGCTCCTGCGCGAAGAGCGGGGCGTTGACGTAGGACACCGTCTCGTCGACGACGTCCTCGAAGACGCCCTTGAGCGCGGAGAGTTCGAGCACCTTGACGTCGTGCTGGGTGATCTCGCCGTACACCTCGACATCGAGGCGGGCCGCGACCTCGCCCGCGAGCGCGGTGAAGATCCGGCCGAGCTTCTCGGCGAGCGGCAGGCCAGGACGTACGTCCTCGGCGATGACGCCGCCCTGCACGTTGACCGCGTCCGGCACGAGTTCACCGGCGAGCGCGAGGCGGACGGACTTGGCGACCGCGATGCCCGCCTTCTCCTGCGCCTCGTCGGTGGAGGCGCCGAGGTGCGGGGTGCAGACGACCTGGTCGAACTGGAACAGCGGGGAGTCCGTGCAGGGCTCCTTCGCGTACACGTCGAGACCGGCGCCGGCGACGCGGCCCTCCTTGAGGGCGGAGGCGAGCGCCTCCTCGTCGACGATGCCACCGCGAGCGGCGTTGACGATCCGCACCGAGGGCTTCACCTTGTGCAGCGCCTCGTCGCCGATCAGACCGAGCGTCTCGGGGGTCTTCGGCAGGTGCACGGTGATGAAGTCGGAGACTTCCAGCAGCTCGTCCAGCGTGAGGAGCTTGACGCCCATCTGCGCGGCGCGGGCCGGCTGCACATAGGGGTCGTACGCGACGATCTTCATGCCGAAGGCCGACATGCGCTGCGCGACCAGCACGCCGATGCGGCCGAGGCCGACGACACCGAGGGTCTTCTCGCTCAGCTCGACGCCGGTGTACTTGGAGCGCTTCCACTCGCCGTTCTTGAGGGCGGTGTTGGCCTGCGGGATGTTGCGCGCGGTGGCGACGAGCAGACCGCAGGCCAGCTCGGCGGCGGTGACGATGTTGGACGTCGGGGCGTTGACGACCATCACGCCGGCCTTGGTGGCCGCGGACACGTCGACGTTGTCCAGACCGACGCCCGCGCGGGCGACGACCTTCAGCTTCTTCGCGGCGGCGACGGCCTCGGCATCGACCTTGGTGGCGGAACGCACCAGGATGGCGTCGACATCGGCGATCGCGGGGAGGAGTTCGGCGCGGTCCGCGCCGTTGCAGTGCCGGATGTCGAAATCCGGCCCCAGGGCGTCAACCGTGGCAGGCGACAGCTCTTCAGCGATGAGTACGACAGGTTTCGAGCTCACGTGAGTCCTCACAAGTCCAGTGCGGACGGCCGTCCCGACGGCCGCAGGCGGTGGAGGGGCTTGCCGCGTGGAAGACGCACGACACTGTGGGCCTGACGCGTGTATGTGTGGAGAAGTGTAGTCATGCGCGAGGGCGCATTCTGCGCCCCGATGGAAGGATCACCCACATGGGGCTGGACGACTTGTACACACGTACGGCGCCACCTTCTTCCAGCGGTGATGCGGGGGATGCGCCGCGGGGCGGGTCCGAAGACCCGCCCCGCGGCTTAGGACTTACGCGTCCTCGTCGTTCACCCAGCTCATGAGCTTGCGCAGCTCACGGCCGGTGGTCTCCAGCAGGTGGTCGCTGTCGGCCTTCTTGTACTCGTTGTACTTGGGCAGACCGTTGTGGTACTCGGCCATCCAGTTCTTGGCGAAGGTGCCGTCCTGGATCTCGGCGAGGACCTTCTTCATCTCGGCCTTGGTGGCATCCGTGATGATTCGCGGTCCGGTGACGTAGTCGCCCCACTCGGCGGTCTCCGAGATCGACCAGCGCATCTTCTCCAGGCCGCCCTCGTACATCAGGTCGACGATGAGCTTCAGCTCGTGGAGGCACTCGAAGTAGGCGATCTCCGGCTGGTATCCGGCCTCGGTCAGCGTCTCGAAACCGGCCTTGACCAGAGCGGCGGTGCCACCGCAGAGGACGGCCTGCTCACCGAACAGGTCGGTCTCGGTCTCCTCGGTGAAGGTCGTCTTGATGACGCCGGCGCGGGTGCCACCGATGCCCTTCGCGTACGACAGGGCGAGCGCCAGGCCGTTGCCCGTGGCGTCCTGCTCGACGGCCACGATGCACGGAACGCCGCGGCCCTCCTCGTACTGACGGCGGACCAGGTGACCCGGGCCCTTCGGGGCGACCATGCAGACGTCGACGTTGGCCGGCGGCTTGATGAAGTCGAACCGGATGTTCAGGCCGTGGCCGAAGAACAGCGCGTCGCCGTCCTTGAGGTTGTCCTTGATGGACTCCTCGTAGACCTGGGCCTGGATCGGGTCCGGGACGAGGATCATGATGACGTCGGCCTCGGCGGCGGCCTCCGCCGGGGTCACCACGCGCAGGCCCTGCTCCTCGGCCTTGGCCTTGGACTTGGAGCCCTCGTGCAGACCGACACGGACGTCGACACCCGAGTCACGCAGCGACAGCGCGTGGGCGTGGCCCTGGCTGCCGTAGCCGATGACCGCGACCTTGCGGCCCTGGATGATGGACAGGTCGGCATCGTCGTCGTAGAACAGCTCGGCCACTGGGTCTTCTCCTTGGTGTGCAGGTGTTGCGTCCCACCGTACGGCGGGGTGCGTCAATTACGTTTTCGGGTCTCGCCATACGAGCGGCGAGAGGGGTGGCGGCTAGGCCGTACGGTCGAGGGCGCGCAGCGAACGGTCGGTGATCGAGCGCGCGCCGCGCCCTATGGCGATGGTGCCGGACTGGACGAGCTCCTTGATGCCGTACTGCTCCAGCATCTTGAGCATGGCCTCCAGCTTGTCGGCGCCGCCGGTCGCCTCGATCGTGACGGCGTCCGGGGAGACGTCCACGGTCTTGGCGCGGAACAGCTTGACGATCTCGACGATCTGGGAGCGGGTCTCGTTGTCGGCGCGGACCTTCACCAGGACGAGCTCACGCTGGATCGCAGCGGACGGCTCGAGTTCGACGATCTTCAGTACGTTGATCAGCTTGTTGAGCTGCTTGGTGACCTGCTCGAGGGGCAGGTCCTCGACCCCCACGACGATGGTGATGCGCGAGATGTCGGGGTGCTCGGTGGTACCGACCGCGAGCGAGTCGATGTTGAAGCCGCGTCGGGAGAACAGGGCCGTGATCCGGGCGAGGACACCGGGCTTGTTCTCGACCAGGACGGAGAGCGTGTGCTTGGTGGACATGGAGTCGGTCTCTCTCTGTCTCTCAGTCGTCTTCGTTGTCGCCGAAGTCGGGGCGGACGCCACGGGCGGCCATGACCTCGTCGTTGGAGGTGCCGGCGGCGACCATCGGCCACACCATGGCGTCCTCGTGGACGATGAAGTCGATGACGACCGGGCGGTCGTTGATCGCGTTGGCCTCCGCGATGACCTTGTCCAGATCGGCCGGGTCCTCGCAGCGGATCGCGTAGCAGCCCATGGCCTCGGACAGCTTGACGAAGTCCGGCACGCGGGTGCCCTTCGCCGGGGCGCCCTCGGTGTCGGCGCCCGAGTGCAGCACGGTGTGGGAGTACCGCTGGTTGTAGAACAGGGTCTGCCACTGGCGGACCATCCCGAGCGCGCCGTTGTTGATGATCGCGACCTTGATCGGGATGTTGTTGAGCGCGCAGGTGGTGAGTTCCTGATTGGTCATCTGGAAGCAGCCGTCGCCGTCGATCGCCCAGACCGTACGGTCCGGCATGCCGGCCTTGGCGCCCATCGCGGCCGGGACCGCGTAACCCATCGTTCCGGCGCCGCCGGAGTTCAGCCAGGTGGCGGGCTGCTCGTACTGGATGAAGTGCGAGGCCCACATCTGGTGCTGGCCGACGCCTGCCGCGAAGATCGTGTTCTTGGGGGCGAGCTCACCGATGCGCTGGATGACCTGCTGCGGGGAGAGGCTGCCGTCCTCGGGGAGGTCGTAGCCGACGGGGTAGGTGTCGCGCCAGCGGTTGAGGTCCTTCCACCAGGCGGCGTAGTCGCCGGTGTGTCCCTCGGTGTGCTCGGCCTGGACAGCCTGGACGAGGTCGGCGATGACCTCGCGGGCGTCACCGACGATCGGCACGTCGGCGGTGCGGTTCTTGCCGATCTCCGCCGGGTCGATGTCGGCGTGGACGATCTTGGCGTACGGGGCGAAGCTGTCCAGCTTGCCGGTGACGCGGTCGTCGAAGCGGGCTCCGAGGGCGACGATCAGGTCGGCCTTCTGCAGCGCGGTGACGGCGGTGACCGAACCGTGCATGCCCGGCATTCCCACGTGCAGCGGGTGGCTGTCGGGGAACGAACCGAGCGCCATCAGGGTGGTGGTGACGGGCGCTCCGGTGAGCTCGGCGAGGACCTTCAGCTCGGCGGTCGCCCCGGCCTTCATGACACCGCCGCCGACGTACAGCACCGGCCGCTTGGCCTGGGTGATGAGCTTGGCGGCCTCACGGATCTGCTTGGCGTGCGGCTTGGTGACCGGACGGTAGCCGGGCAGGTCCTGGGTCGGCGGCCAGCTGAACGTGGTCTGCGCCTGCAGGGCGTCCTTGGCGATGTCGACGAGGACGGGACCCGGACGGCCGGTGGAGGCGATGTGGAAGGCCTCGGCGATCGTGTGCGGAATGTCCTCGGCCCGGGTGACCAGGAAGTTGTGCTTGGTGACCGGCATCGTGATGCCGCAGATGTCGGCTTCCTGGAAGGCGTCCGTGCCGATCGCCTTGGAGGCGACCTGGCCGGTGATCGCGACCAGCGGGACGGAGTCCATGTGCGCGTCGGCGATCGGGGTGACCAGGTTGGTGGCGCCCGGGCCGGAAGTGGCCATGCAGACACCGACCTTGCCGGTGGCCTGCGCGTAGCCGGTGGCGGCGTGTCCGGCACCCTGCTCGTGACGGACCAGCACATGACGGACCCGCGTGGAGTCCATCATCGGGTCGTACGCCGGAAGGATGGCGCCGCCGGGAATGCCGAATACCGTGTCGGCCCCCACCTCCTCAAGAGACCGGATGAGGGACTGCGCACCCGTGACGTGCTCAACGGTGGCGGAGGACGATCCGCCGTTACGGGCCCGCGGCTGGGGATGATGGGCCCCGGTGGCCTGCTCGGTCATCGGCATTCTCTTCTCGAAGCTGAGGGTTTTTGCGGGGTTTTGAGGTGTGCCAGTGCAACAAAAAACCCCTCGTGCCGTGAGGCAAGCGAGGGGAGCGCGCCGGTGCGGTCTGCAGAGTGTCAACGAGGGACTCTGCTTCAGCCGACGCGCTTTCCAAGTACGAGAATTCGGGTGCGCATGGCATTGACCCTCTCTCCGACGCGCACAGCGTGTCAAGTAGGTGGGATAGGCATCTCAGAATGTGGTCCGCTGAGCAGCGGAATCGAGCCGCCCGTCAGGACGGGCTGAGCAGCGGGGCCGCCAGGCACCGGGAACTCGCCGCGCACCAGCGTGCGGCGCAGACGGTACTCGTCCAGCGGCCCGGAGAAGGCCATCCCCTGGCCGTGCGTACAGCCCATGGCGCGCAGCGCGAGGACCTGTTCCGGCACGTCGACCCCGTCGGCCACCGACTGCAGGCCGAGGTCGCAGGCGATCCTCAGCAGCCCACTGGTGATCTTGTGCAGGCGGGCCGATTCCACGACGCCCTCGACGAGACCACGGTCCAGTTTCAGTACGTCGATGGGGAGCCGGCGCAGCGCGTTGATCGCGGCGTAGCCGCTGCCGAAGCCGTCGAGCGCGATCCGCACGCCGAGCCGGCGCAGCCCGACGAGACGCTGTTCGAGCTCGTCGAAGGAGACCCGGGGGTCGTTGTCGGAGACCTCGATCATCAGCGCCCCCGAGGGCAGGCCGTGCCGGGTGAGAAGCGCCTCGACGGAGCCGAACGGCATCGCCCTGTCCAGCAGCCTGCGGGCGGACAGCCGGACGGCCACGGCGACCTGGTGCCCGGCCCTGGCCCGGTCGGCGGCCTGCTCGACGGCCTCTTCGAGGAGCCAGCGGCCGAGCTCCGCGGTGCGGTCGCTGTCCTCGGCGACGCGGAGGAACTCGGCGGGGGTGAACAGGATTCCCTGCGCGGAGCGCCAGCGGGCCTGTGCGGCGACGGCGGCGACGGTGCCGGTGGCGAGATGGACCACGGGCTGGTGGAGCAGGGCGAACTCGCCGTCCCGCAGGGCGGTGCGCAGCCGGGCCGCCAGCTCGGATCGGCGTACCACTTCGGCCTGCATCTGCGGAGCGTACAGCTCGACGCGGTCCTTGCCGGCCGCCTTGGCGCGATACATGGCCAGGTCGGCGTTGCGCATGAGGTCGGTGGGGGTGATGGCGGACTCGGCGAAGGCGACCCCGATGGAAGCGGCGACGCGGACCTCGCCGCCGCCGATCCGGTACGGCTGGGAGAGCGCGAGGCGCAGCCGGTCGGCGATCTCGTGGACCTGGCACTCCCGGGCGCCCTGGTCGTGCGCGCCGTCTCCGAGAATGAGCGCCGCGAACTCGTCGCCGCCGAGGCGGGCCGCGGTGTCCCCGGCCCGCACGGACTCCTGGAGGCGGCGAGCGGCCTGGACGAGCAGCTCGTCGCCAGCCTGGTGGCCGAGACGGTCGTTGACCGCCTTGAAGCCGTCGAGGTCGATGAAGAGCACCGCGGTGCCGGGGTCACCGGAGCGGCGGCCGCCGAGAGCCTGGCGGACCCGCTCGGTGAACAGGGCGCGGTTGGGCAGGTCGGTGAGCGGGTCGTGCTCGGCGTTGTGCTGCAACTGGGCCTGCAGCCTGACCCGTTCGGTCACGTCCCGGCTGTTGAGGATCAGCCCGCCCTGGTGGCGGTTGACGGTGGACTCGACGTTGAGCCAGTCTCCGGTGCCGGATCGGAACCGGCACTCGATCCGGGTGGTGGGTTCCTCGCTGGGCGGCGCGGCCAGAAACCGCCGTACTTCGTGGACCACGCGCCCCAGGTCCTCGGGATGGATGATCGAGGCGAGCTCGGCGCCGATGAGATCGTCGGCCTCCCGCCCGTAGACACCGGCGGCGGCAGGGCTGACGTACCGGAGTACGCCGGTGGGGGCGGCGATCATGATGACGTCACTGGACCCCTGGACCAGGGAGCGGAAGTGGTTCTCCTTCTGCGCCAGCTCCTGGGTGAGCGCGATGTTGTCGACGAGCATGATGCCCTGCCGTACGACCAGGGCGAGCACCACCATGCAGCCGGTGAAGACCACGACGCGGTCGACCCGGCGGCCCTCGATGACGTTGTAGAGGATGCCGAGGGTGCAGACGGCCGCGGCGAGATACGGCGTCAGCGCGGCCAGTGAACCGGCGATCGGCCGGCTGGTGGTGCGCGGGGCCGGGCGCTGCTCGACAGCGTTGTCTCCTGGCCGGTTCGCACCCCAGGGGGCGTACGCGAGGAGCAGCGAACCGGCGAACCAGCCGGCGTCCAGCAACTGGCCGGAGTGGTAGGTCTGGCGGAGCAGCGGCGAGGTGAACAGCGCGTCGCAGAGGACCGTCAGAGCGAGGGCGGCGATGGCCGTGTTCACCGCGGAGCGGTTGACGTTGGCCCGCCGGAAGTGCAGGGCGAGCACCATGGAGACCAGCACGATGTCCAGCAGCGGATAGGCCAGCGAGAGCGCCGCGCGGGCCACGCTCGCCCCCTCGGCGTCGGCGAGATGCGCCGTGTGGGCGAGCGCCAGGCTCCAGGAGAGCGTGAGGAGCGATCCGCCGATCAGCCAGGAGTCCAGCACCAGACAGACCCAACCGGCCCTGGTGACAGGGCGCTTGGCGAGGACGAGCAGTCCGACGATGGCGGGCGGCGCGAAGCAGAGGAAGAAGACGTCGGCCGGCGACGGGCTGGGCACATCGACACCGAGCACGACTTCGTACCAGCCCCAGACGGCGTTCCCCCCGGCGGCCATCAGCGAGGAGAGCGAGAACAGCAGCCAGGCGGGCCGGAACCGGTCGCAAGCGAAGCGCGCGTAGAGGAAGCAGGAGACGGCCGCGATCAGGGCAGCGGCACTGAGGCCGAAGTCACCCATGACGAGGGCCAGCTCGGACGAGCCCCAGCCGAAGGCCGCCCCCACGGCGTAACCGCCGCAGACCAGGCCGAGAAGGATCTGTGAGACCGCCCCGGATGCCCCTCCGACGGTCGACTGTCGGGAGAAGAACGCCCCGAGAGCGCTCGCCGGGGCGCTCACCGAGGTGTCCCCGATGCCGTCGGGCGGGTGAGGGCGCGGCACGATGGGCGCCCAGGTGGTCTCCGTCGACCGCCCTGCCGCGTCGGATCGTTCGCCCATCGGCCCCGCATCGCCCGTCGCCCCCCTCGCGTTCCGCTGCCACCCCGCGCCGTCCCTTCCACGGCGCAGCCCCCATTCGGGACGATACACCAGACTCGTCACACAGGGACATAGTTCCTCTACTCTCCGTGACGACCTGGGCAGTTGTCGACACTCTGCGCAGCAGAACGGATTCGCAGCGTGGTCAGTCGGTGGTGAGCACGACGTTCTGCACCGGCTCCCCCGCGGCGAACCGGGTGAGCTGTCCGGCCAGCAGTCGCTTGGCGCGCGGCAGGAACGCCGAGGTGCTGCCGCCCACATGCGGAGTGATCAGGACGTTCGGAGCATGCCAGAGGGGGTGGCCGGCGGGCAGCGGTTCCGGATCGGTGACATCGAGTGCCGCGCGCAGCCGCCCGGACTCGAGTTCGGACAGCAGGGCCTTGGTGTCCACGACTCCGCCCCGGGCGACGTTCACGAGCAGCGCGCCGTCCGGCATCGCGGCGAGGAAGTCGGCGCTCACCAGCCCTTGCGTGGAAGGGTTCAGCGGGGTGGACAGAATGACGATGTCGGCTTCGTGCAGCAGTGCCGGCAGGTCGTCGAGTGTGTGTACGGGGCCGCGTGCTGTTGTCCGCGCGGAGCGCGCGACGCGCGCCACCCGCGCACACTCGAAGGGCGCGAGCCGGTCCTCGATGGCGGCGCCGATCGATCCGTACCCCACGATCAGAACGGACTTGTCGGCGAGCGCCGGGTAGAAACCTGCCCGCCACTCCTCCTTGTCCTGACCGTGGACGAACCCGGGGAAGCCGCGCAGCGAGGCGAGGACCAGAGCGAGGGCGAGCTCCGCCGTCGAGGCCTCGTGAACCCCCTTGGCATTGCACAGCCGCACCCCGGCGGACAGCCTGCCGAGCCCCGGCTGGACATGGTCGATGCCCGCCGAGAGCGTCTGGACGACCTGGACCGCCCTCATACCGGCGAGCGGGCGGACCGCGATCTCCGGCCCCTTCATGTAGGGAACGACATAGAAGGCGCAGTCCGCGGGGTCGGCGGGGAAGTCCTGCTCGCCGTCCCAGAGACGGTAGTTGAGACCCTCGGGGAGCCCTTCGATCTCTTCGGCCGGAATCGGCAGCCATACATCGGGAGTCGTCGTAGAAGTCATGGTCAGGAGGCTATGCGAAGTACCCGAGACGGCAGAGGTTACTTTTGGGTGCGGTGCGGGGTCCCGTGACGGTGGGGCCGAGGGAGGGTTCGGGGAGTTGGAGCGCAGGAGTCTCGGTGCGGCGGCGCTCGCCGTGGGTGCGGTCGGGCTCGGCTGCATGCCGATGAGCTGGGCGTACAGCGCGTCCCAGCAGCACGGTGACCGTGCGTTGCGGACGGTGCACGCCGCGCTCGACGCGGGCGTCCAGCTGCTCGATACGGCGGACATGTACGGCCCCTTCACCAACGAGCTGCTGATCGGGAGGGCCCTCAAGGGGCGCCGCGCCGATGCCTTCGTCTCCACCAAGTGCGGGCTGCTGGTGGGCGATCAGCACATCGTGGCCAACGGCCGTCCCGGCTATGTGCGCCGGGCCTGTGACGCCTCGCTGCGGCGGCTGCAGACCGACGTGATCGATCTGTACCAGCTGCACCGGGCCGATCCCGAGGTGCCGGTGGAGGAGACCTGGGGCGCGATGGCGGAGCTGGTCACCGCCGGGAAGGTGCGGGCGCTGGGGCTGAGCGCGGTCGGGGCGCGGGCCTCGCGCCGGCCGGGAGCGCGGATGCACGACGGAACGATTCGCCAGCTGGAGCGGGTGCAGCAGGTCTTTCCGGTGAGCGCGGTCCAGGCGGAGATTTCGGTGTGGTCGCCGGAGGCCCTCGACACGCTGCTGCCGTGGTGCGAGGCGCGGGGTGTGGGGATGCTGGCGGCGATGCCGCTGGGCAACGGCTACCTGACGGGCACGCTGACGCCGGGCCAGGGCTTCGAGCCGGACGATCTACGGGCCCGGCATCCGCGGTTCACGGCCGAGATGATGGCGGCGAACCAGCCCGTGGTGGTGGGGCTGCGGCGGATCGCCGA
Organism: Streptomyces sp. NBC_01717; assembly: GCF_036248255.1. Taxonomy (NCBI): domain Bacteria; kingdom Bacillati; phylum Actinomycetota; class Actinomycetes; order Kitasatosporales; family Streptomycetaceae; genus Streptomyces; species Streptomyces sp. NBC_01717. The sequence continues at coordinate 3,173,947 of NZ_CP109178.1, forward strand.
ACGGCACGGGGCGACTCCGGCACAGGTGGCGCTGGCGTGGGTGCTGCGCCAGGGCCCGCATGTGGTGCCGGTGCCGGGCACGAAGCGGGAGCGGTGGGCGGTGGAGAACGCGGGGGCGGCCGCGCTGGAGCTGACGGCACAGGACCTGGCTGAGATCGCGCGGCTGCCGCGGGCGCTGGGATCGTGGGACTGAGCGCAGAAACTCGGTGGTCATGCGGAACCCGGGGCGGGGCTGCGGTGTAAGAACAGTAGTCAGGCAGCCTTTGAAGGGATCGGTGCTGTGCGCGTTTCTGTATTCGGATCCGTAAGAGCCCGGGTGGAACGCCCGCGAGGGTTTCCCGCTGCACGCCGCGCGTTGGTGACCGCGGTCGCGGTGGGCTCACTGATCATGTCGGCGGGGTGCTCGTCGAGCGACGGTTCAGGGAGCACGGGAGGCGACGCGGCGAGCACGGCAGACCCACCGCCCTCCTCCCCCGCTGTGTCCTCCTCGACCTCCACCCTGCCGCCGCCGGCCTCGTTGCCGCCCGCGAAGGGCTCGGTGAAGGTGGCATCGACGCTGACCGAGGGACTCGCCTCACCATGGGGTCTGGCGGAGCTGCCCGGCGGCGATCTACTGGTGTCCTCACGCGACGAGAGAACGATCACGCGGGTCGACGGGAGAACGGGGAGCAAGACGCTGCTGGGTACGGTGCCCGGAGTGTCGCCCGCCGGGGAGGGCGGGCTGCTGGGCATCGCGATCTCGCCGACGTACGCCTCGGACCATCTGGTGTACGCGTACTTCACGACCGGGTCCGACAACCGCATCGCCCGCATGCGGTACGACGAGCACGGTGACGCCGGCCGGCAGCTGGGCGCTCCGCACACGATCCTGCAGGGCATCCCGAAGGGCAACATCCACAACGGGGGCCGGATCGCCTTCGGCCCGGACCACATGCTGTATGCGGGGACGGGTGAGACGGGGAACACCGGCCTGGCGCAGGACAAGGCGTCCCTGGCGGGCAAGATCCTGCGGATGACGCCGGAGGGCAGACCGGCACCGGGCAACCCCGAACCCGGCTTGTTGATGTATTCGTACGGGCACCGCAATGTGCAGGGGCTGGCCTGGGACAGCCGGAAACAGCTGTGGGCGTCCGAATTCGGGCAGGACACGTGGGACGAGCTGAATCAGATCGTTCCCGGTGGGAATTATGGCTGGCCGACGTACGAGGGGAAGGTCGGGAAGAAGGGTTTCGTCGACCCCGTGGCACAGTGGAAGACGTCCGAGGCGTCCCCGAGCGGGATCGCCTTCGCCCAGGGCTCGATCTGGATGGCGGGCCTGCGCGGTGAGCGACTCTGGAGGATCCCGCTGTCGGAGAACCCGGGCAAGGAACCTCTGGCCGCCCCGCAATCGTTCCTGAAAGGTCAGTACGGCCGGCTGCGCACCGTGCTCGCGGCGGGCGGCAACAGACTCTGGCTGGTCACGAGCAACACAGACACCCGCGGCACACCGGAACCGGGAGACGACAGAGCCCTGGTGCTGGAGGTGCGGTAGCGGCTACGGCAGGTGAAAGGGCGCGAGCCGGTGTTCAACTTCTTCGAGGAACTCTTTGCCCCGGGCCGCAAGCACGCCGCGGAGGAGCAGAAACGCCTGGAGCTGTCTCGGGTGGACCTGGGCGTGGGCGATCCCGGCCGCGGCCCGATAGACCTCGCGTCGGGAAAAGTGACGGTCCGCCTTCCGGAGCCGGAGGACGAGGACACGGACGGGAACGGGGACGAGGACACGGACGGGAACAGGAACGGGGACGCTGCATCAACCCCGTCCGACGATTGACGACAGACGGGCGGGCGGCGGGGACCTCCACCGCACCCGCACCCGCACCCGCACCCGCACCCGGCTAGGACACCTCGTGGGCACGGTACAGACGGAGGCGGTGGGCGAGCGCCGCCGCCTCGCCGCGGCTGGAGACGCCGAGCTTGGCGAGAATGTTGGAGACGTGCACGCTCGCGGTTTTGGGTGAGATGTAGAGCTCCTCGGCAATCCTCCGGTTCGTGTGCCCGGCGGCGACGAGCCGGTGCACGTCCTGCTCGCGCCGCGTCAGCCCGAATGACTCCACCGCCGCGGCCGCCGCGGCCTGGAGCTGCTCCTCGGCGTGCTCGCGCTCCGCCGCCCTGTCCATGGTGGCGTCGTCGGCCGGGACGGTGACGGCGGTCGGGATCTCGTCGACCGAGGTGGCGAAGGTGATGCGGGCGCGGCCGGCCAGCAGCTCGATGGTCTCGGTCAGCGGACGCGCACCGAGCCGTTCGGCGGTGCTGTGGGCGTCGCGCAGGAGGCTGGTGGCCCTGGGCCGGTCGCCGGAGGCGATGAGGAGGGCTTCGGCCCAGCGGTGGTGGACCTGCGCCAGTTCGTAGGGGCGGTGCAGGGGGGCGAAGGCGGCGGCCGCACGGGACCAGTCGTCGGGGGTGTCGGTGCCCTCGGCGCGGGCCAGCTCGGCGTTGATCAGCAGACCGTGAGCGGCCCAGACCGGGACGAGCATCGGCAACTGCTTCAGGTGCTTACGGATCAGGGCGAGGATCGCCGGACGCCCGGGCTCAGTGGCGGGCAGGCCACGGGCGTCCGCCTCGGCCGTGGCGGCGATCTGGAGCAGGGGCAGCGCGTACCGCTGGGTGCCGGGCGGGAAGCCCAGTTCCGCCTGGGCCTCGAATGCGGCCCGCGCCTCGGGAAGGCGGCCCTGCTGTACGGCAAGGGTCACGGCGTGACGGACCGGGGCGATGAGGTGCTGGGGCTGTGGGTCGCGGGAGCCGAAGTAGCGTTGGCTCAGAGCCAGTTGCACCTCGGCCTCGGCGAGGTCACCGCGAGCGAGGGCCAGCTCGGTGCGGCGCGAGGCGACGAGGCCGTGCGCCTTGCGGGACTGGGCGGCCCGGGCGGCCACGTCGATGGTGGCCTGGCTCTCCTCCCAGTGGCCGAGGGAGAAGTACGACATCGCCTGGTTGGAGCGGACCCAGGCCTCCGTGTCGGGGATGCCGTGGCGGTGGCAGACCTCGATCCCGTGGTCCGCGGCGGCCACGGCCTCCAGGGAGCGTCCCATCGCTTCGAGTGTGGAGGGGAGGTTGATGCTGGCGCGGCCCATGATGCCGACGAGGTGGAGTTCATCGGCGCGGTCGCGGACGGCGTACATCTCGGCGATGCCCTCGTCGACGGCGCCGGCGTCGGCGGTGAGCCAGCCTCGGGTGAGCCGGGCGTGCAGCTCGATGTACTCGTCGCCGACGAGTTGGGCGTACTCCACGGCCCGGTCGGCGGCGGCGAGTGTCTCGGCGCCGGGGCGGTGCAGGGCGCCCCAGCCGGCCACGCTCATGAGGACGTCGGCGTGGACGGCGGACGGTGGCAGACCGCGGACCAGGTCCTGGGCCGTGGCCAGTTCCTGCCAGCCGTCACCGCGGGTGAGGGCCTGCACCAAGTGGGAGCGCTGGACCCAGAACCAGGCGGCACGCAGCGGGTCCGCCTCGCCGTCCAGGATCCGCATGGCCTTCTTGGAGATGGCGAGGGCTCGTTCACGGTCGCCGCCGAAGCGGGCGGCGACGGTGGCTTCGGCCATCAGGTCGAGGTAGCGCAGCGGGGTGGTGTCCGGTTCGCAGCCGCACGCCGGGTAGACCTCGGCGTAGTCGATGGGGCGCAGGGTGCGGCGCACCTCGTCGGGGACGTCGTCCCACAGCTCCATGGCCCTTTCCAGCAGCCGCAGTTGCTCGGAGAAGGCGTAGCGGCGGCGGGCCTCGACGGAGGCCTTCAGCACGGCGGGGAGGGCCTTGGCCGGATCGTGTGCGCCGTACCAGTAGCTGGCGAGGCGGGTGGCGCGCTCACCCGCGCGGACGAGGGTGGGGTCGGCTTCCAGCGCCTCGGCGTAGCGGCGGTTGAGCCGGGAGCGTTCCCCGGGCAGCAGATCGTCGCTGACGGCCTCGCGGACCAGCGAGTGCCGGAAGCGGTAGCCGTTGCCCTCCGGTGTGGTGAGCAGGAGGTTGGCGCCGACGGCTCCGCGCAGCGCCTCGATGAGATCGTCCTCGGCGAGGCCGGAGACCGCGGCCAGCAGTCCGTACTCGACGGTGGAGCCGCCCTCGGCGACGATCCGGGCGATCTTCTGGGCGTCTTCGGAGAGCGCTTCGACACGGACGAGAAGGAGGTCGCGCAGCGAGTCGGAGAGTCCGGAGCTGTCGCCGCACTCCAGGCTGCAGGCGAGCTCTTCGACGAAGAAGGCGTTGCCGTCGGACCGTTCGAATATCTCGTCGACGAGGTCGGGTTCGGGGGTGGCCGCGAGGATGCCCGTGAGCTGGCGACCGACCTCGGCGCGGTTGAAGCGGGCGAGTTCGATCCGGCGGACGGTGCGGAGCCGGTCCAGTTCGGCGAGCAGGGGGCGCAGGGGGTGGCGGCGGTGGATGTCATCGGCCCGGTAGGTGCCGACCACTACGAGGCGGCCGCTGCGCAGCGTGCGGAAGAGATAGGCGAGCAGGTGCCGGGTGGAGGCGTCGGCCCAGTGCAGGTCCTCCAGGACGAGGACGACGGGCCGGTCGGCGGAGATGCGTTCCAGCAGCCGCGCGGTGAGCTCGAAGAGGCGGGCGGTTCCGTGCTCGTCGGTGGCGTCCCGGTCGGCTTCGCCGAGTTCGGGGAGCAGCCTGGCCAGTTCGCCCTCCTGTCCGGCGCAGGCTGCGGCCATTTCGTCGGGCAGGGTGCGGCGCAGGGCGCGCAACGCCGTCGAGAACGGGGCATACGGCAGCCCGTCGGCGCCTATCTCGACGCAGCCGCCGACGGCGACGACGGCCTCGCGTCGGCCGGCCGCCGTCAGGAATTCCTCGACCAGCCGTGTCTTGCCGACGCCCGCCTCGCCACCGATGAGCAGCGCCTGCGGCTCTCCGCCCGGGGCTCCCGGAAGGCCGGGAAGCCCGGCGGTGGCGCGGGCGAGCGCATCGGTGAGCGAGGTGAGTTCGCCTGCGCGGCCGACGAACACGGGACTGACGGACCTGGTCTCCACGCCGCCGAGCATCGCACATGGGTCCGACACGGTGGCGGTGGGAAGGAAATCGGCGCTCATCGCACGCTCGTCACGCGGCGCGGACGAACCGATTCCGGAACGTACTCACCACCCCTTCGTCCTCCTGGCGCCCTGACCGGCGTGCGGCGCGGCGGGCTCGGCGGGCCTGCCGGACGACGCGCTCCAGCTCGGCCCTGCGGAGGAGTTCGGCTTCGTGGATCTTGTGGAGCTCGTACGCGTACATGTGCTTCTCCCGGATGACGACGGCCTGTTGAGGCCTGTGGAGGGGCAGTCGGTGTGCCGGCCCGGATCTGCCGGGCCCGGCTTCTGCCGTGCCTCTACTGTCGTCTCCCAGGGGGTGTCGCCACATCGGGCGAGTTCCGCATCTCTACGGAGTGGGGGCCTTAGGCGCACGCGACGGTTGCCGCATGCGGACCTAGGCCCCCCGAGTGGATGCCTTAGGGCACCGCTGGTTGTTGCGTACTGCTCAATCGTGGCTCTCAGCCGGCGGCTGCGCTCGCCGCCGGCAGGGCGACGATGAGGTCGAAGTACATGCCGACGGAGATCAGTACGCCGAGGACGCCGAGCGCGATGCCGGCGGTCGCGACGGCGCGGACCCAGCCGGGCTGCGGATCCTTGGCGGGTGCGCCGAAGGCCGGGCGGACCAGGGCGAAGACGCCGACGAGCAGGGCCAGCAGGGCGAAGAGGCCGTTGACGAGGGCGGTGGAGTGCCAGGCGTCACCGTAGATCTCGGAGATCTGCCGGGCCACGGAGCCGCCGGAGGCGGTCTTCATCTGTCCCAGCAGGGTCTCGCGCTCGGCGACGACCCGGCCGGTCCAGGCGCCGGTGAGACCGACGACGCCGAGGCCGGCGGCGACAACGGCCGCGGCGGCCGCGGCAAGCCCGGACGGCCCCCGGTCGGAGTCGTCGTCCTCGAAGTCGTCCTCGAGGTCGTGGTCCAGGTCGGAGTCCCGGTCCGCGTCGGCGTCGAGGCCGCTGCCGTCGCTCACCGCTCGCTCGCCCTCGGCTTCGATCGCCCCTTTGTCGAGGTGGTCCGCCACCTTCTCCTCGTGGTCGCCTTCGGCGGTGGGAGCTATGGGGGTCTTGGAAGTCGTGGGGTTCATGGGCCGCACGCTAGGCGGCCCGGATGAGAACGCCCTTAACGGCCACGGCCGGCCCGGCGGGCCCGCCCGGCTCCTCCGCCCCGCCTCAGCCCCGCTGAGCGCGCCACTCGGGTGCCAGGACGGACCATATCTCCGAGTCGTGCCTCACTCCGCGGTACGGATAGTTCTGGCGCAGCACCCCGTCGCGCGTCATCCCGAGCCGCTTCGCGACCGCGACACTGCGGGTGTTGGCGGAGGACGCCACCCACTCCACACGATGCATGCCACGCTCCTCGACCGCCCAGTCGATCAGCTTCCGCACCGCCCGGGTCACCAGGCCGCGCCCCTCCCCCGCCGACTCCAGCCAGCAGCCGACCTCGCAGTTCCCGGACTCGGTGTCGAAGATCCGGAAGAGGACGCCGCCGACGAGGGTGCCGTCCAGCCAGATGCCGTACAGCCGACCCGTGTCCGCCGCCTGCTTGTCGGCGTACCGCTGCAGCAGGGCGCGCGCCGATTCGAGATCGGTGGCGAAGGCGGCGAAGGGGATCCACGGGTCGACGAGTTCGCGTGCCCGGTCGATGTGGGCGAGGAACTCCTCCGCCTGCCAGATCTCCAGCGGGCGCAGTTCCGCACCGTCGTCACCCAGGGATACCGCGAACATCATGCTCCTTCGATGTCGTTCGATGTCGGTCGCAGGAGGTCGGCCCCGAGAGGTCCGCCCCAAGAGACCGCATGAGATCTCAGTGGACGCGCTGAGCGACCGATTCGTCGTCCTCGCTGCTGCGCGCCCCGGAAATCCTCGCATGTGTCTCCCAGCATTCGGGCGGCTCGATGCTGATGCGCGGCAGCCGCCGTTCCAGCCAGCGCGGCAGCCACCAGTTCGCACCACCCAGCATGTGCATCAGCGCGGGTACCAGCAGCGTCCTCAGGACAAAGGCGTCGAGCGCCACCGCCGCCGCGAGCGCGATGCCGAACATCGCGATGACCCGGTCCCCGCTGAGCACGAAGGCCAGGAAGACCGAGATCATGATCACCGCGGCGGAGTTGATCACCCGGCTGGTCTCGGCGAGACCGACCCGGACCGCCCGCCGGTTGTCGCCGGTCTCCAGCCACTCCTCGTACATCCGGCCGACCAGGAACACCTGGTAGTCCATGGAGAGCCCGAAGAGCACGGACACCATGATTACCGGCAGGAAGGGTTCGATGGGGCCGGCGCTGCCGAGTCCGAGCAGCTCGCTCCCCCACCCCCACTGGAAGATCGCGATGACGACACCGAACGAGGAGGCGACGGCGACCACGTTCATCGCGGCCGCCTTCAGCGGAATGCCGATCGACCGGAAGGCCAGTAGGAGAAGCAGACAGCCGAGCCCTATGACGACCCCGATGAAGAGCGGAAGTTTGCCGACGATGACCTGCGCGAAGTCGTCGTAGCCGGCTGTCACCCCGCCGACATGGGCCCGGAGCGAGGTGTTCTCCTCGGCGTGCGGCAGGACGTCCGTGCGCAGCCGGTCGACGAGGGCGCTCGTCTGCTGGGACTGCGGCGACGACTTCGGGACGACGGTGACGAACGCCGTGTCGCCGCTGTTGTTGTACGTGACAGGGCTGACCGATGCCACCCCGTCGGTGGCACGCAGCGTGGCGGGCAGTGCGTCCATCGCGAGCCGGTCGTCGGCGCCGTCGAGCTCCGCGGCGATCGTCAGCGGCCCGTTGACGCCGGGCCCGAAACCGTCGGCCAGCAGGTCGTACGCCTGCCGGGTGGTCGACGACGAAGCGTTGTTGCCCTGGTCGGAGGTGCCCAGATGCAGTGAGAACGTCGGCAGTGCGAGGACCAGCATCACCGCGGCGGCGGCCACGCCGAGCAGCTTGGGGTGCCGTTCGACGAAGGCTGACCAGCGCGCGGCGAAGCCTGGGGGCAGTTCGGGCTGCGGTCCCTGCTCGGCGAGCTGTCTGCGTTCGCGCCGGCTCAGTGCCCGCATCCCGACGAACGACAGCAGTGCGGGCAGCAGCGTCACCGAGGCGGCGACGGTCAGCACGACGGTGAGCGACGCGGCGATGGCCACGCCGTTGAGGAACCCGAGCTGCAGGATCAGCATGCCGAGCAGTGCGATACAGACGGTGGCCCCGGCGAAGACGACGGCACGCCCCGTCGTCGTGACGGCGTTCTGCGCCGCATCGGCGACCGGCAGACCGCGCCGCAGCCCTCTGCGGTGCCGGGTGACGATGAACAGGGCGTAGTCGATGCCGACGCCGAGCCCGATCAGCATGCCCAGCATGGGGGCGAAGTCGGCGACGGTCATCAGGTGCCCGAGCAGCACGATGCCCGCGTACGCCGTTCCGACCGAGACGAGGGCGGTGGCGACGGGCAGCAGGCTGGCGGCGAGCGAACCGAAGGCGAGGAAGAGGACGACCGCGGCGACGACCACCCCGATGGCCTCGCTGAGGTGGGCGGACGACGCTTCGGTGAGGGCGGCCACGGAGCCACCCACCTCCACCTGGAGCCCGTCACCGGCGGCTTCCTTCGCGGTGTCGACGACGGTCCGGGCCTGTTGCACCGGGATGTCGTCGGCCTGCTGGTCGAAGGTGATCGTGGCGTAGGCGGTGTGTCCGTCCGCGCTGATCTGCCCGACGCCCGAGGCCCCGTAGGGGCCGGTGACGTCTCCGACACCCGGCAGCTCCTCGATCGCGTGCAGTGTCCGCGTCATCGTCTGTACGACGTCGGTGGCCCGGACGGTGGATCCGGTGGTGTGCCAGACGACGGTGTCGGTGTCGCCGCCGAGGTCCGTGAAGCCGTCCTTGAGCAGCTGGGTGGCCCTGCCCGCTTCCGTGCCGGGCACCTCGTAGTCGTTGGAGTACGCGGAACCCGCCATGCCCGCCGCGGTGGCCGCGCCGCCGAGGGTGAGGAGCCAGATGAGAACAGCGAGGAGACGGTGCGTGATGCACCAGCGGGCGATGGCAGCCAACGACGTGCTCCCTGGTGGTTCGTGGATCTTTTTCGGGAGATCTGATGAACAGCCCGCAAAGAACACATGACCTGAGAACCGTCACTCTGGCAGCCACTGTTGATCATTTGCCCTTTTCGTGGCGATGCTCACAGTGTCTGATTATTCCCTTACATGCCCGGTGTCCCGGCCACCTCCCACCCTCCCGCGCGTCCCCGTCCCGTTCGGCACACCCACGACGGCCCGTTCCGGTCAGCCGGAGACGCTCGCCCGGCCGTTCTCGATGTGTCCCATCAGCCGTCGGCGGAAGACATCGTCCCCGTCGACCGTGACGGCCAGGTCGTACCAGCCGTGCGCGTCGGCCGCCGAGTGGACGACCGTACGGCTCCGCCCCGGCTTGACCTTGATCGTCCTCGTCCAGTCCCGCAGGTCTGCCTCGTCGACATAGCCCAGCGGCCGGACGGTGTAGGTGAGTGTCCGCCGCCCCGTGTTGCGAAGGGTGAGGTGCAGATCGCGCTCGTGGACGTCGACCCAGGTGGCGACCTCGGGTCCTCCCTCGGCGGATCCGGCGAACTCGCGGCGGAAGCCGTTCGGCCCGGTCACCGTGAACCGGTACGCCTCACCGGTAACGGGCACCGTCCAGATCGCCGTGCCCCTCACGTCCCGGTGCTGCGGGACGGGGAACTCGCCCGCGTACGGGTAGAGCGCGAAGTGCGCCGACGAACGGCCCGTGTTGCTGAGGGCGACCCGCACCGCCCCGTCCACGATCTTCGCCTGCGCGTCCGGCTGGTACGGCAGCGGACGGGCGGGCCGGACACCGGGCTCCTGTACAGGCATCTGCTGGACGGCGGGCGGCTTCGGCGCCCAGCGTCCGCTGAACGGCGGGATGACGCCCGGCTGCTCCACCTCGGGCCGGCGCCGTCCGCGCGTGAAGTCGAACGCCGACGTCAGATCACCGGTGACCGTGCGCCGCCAGTCGCTGATGTTCGGTTCCTGCACGCCTGTCCACCGCTCCAGGAATCGGATCACGGAGGTGTGGTCGAAGACCTCGGAGCAGACGAAGCCACCCACGGTCCACGGCGACACGACGAGCAGCGGCACGCGCATTCCGAGGCCGGTGGGCTTGGACTCCCACTGCTCATCGGTCACCTCGGGCGGCGCGACCGGCGGCGGGACATGGTCGAAGAAGCCGTCGTTCTCGTCGTAGTTGATGATGACGGCGGTGTGCCGCCACACATCGGGGTGCCTGCCGAGCGCGTCCAGGACCTTGTAGACGATCGTCGCGCTGTGGATCGGGGAGGAGACGCTCGGATGCTCGGAGTCGACCGCCGACGGCACCAGGTAGGAGACCTCGGGCAATGTGCCCGCCGCGACGTCCTCGGCGAACGCGTCGGCCAGCGTGCCGGTCTCGACCCGGCGCAGCGCTCGCTCGAAGAGGCTGCGTTCGGCCTCGGTGAGCGTGGCGACCCCGTCCTCCAGCAGTCCGAGCAGCCGCTCGCGCTCCGCCGCGTCGTCCGTGTCACGGACTGCCGCGTAGAAGGACTCCATGTAGGTGTGGCCGCCGGTCTTCGCCAGCGCCTTGCGGGCGATCGCCTTGAACGTGGCGAAGAACTCGATCTGGTTGTCGGTGAAGTTCTCCCACTCGGTGTACGTCTTCCAGCTGTGCCCGGCCTTCTCCAGCCGTTCCGCGTACGTGCTCCAGCCGTATCCCGGGTGGGTGCCCTCGCTGTACGCGTCGTTGCCGACCGCCCGCTTGCCGTTCGCCTCGAAGCCCGTCTTCCCGCTCCACAGGTGGTTTCGGTTGGGGCTGGTGGAGGTGTGGATGGACGAGTGGTAGGCGTCGCAGACCGTGAAGGTGTCGGCCAGTTCGTAGTGCAGCGGGATGTCGCGGCGGTCGTAGTACGCCATGGTGGCGGCCGTCTTCGCGGTCACCCAGCCGTTCATCCAGCCGCCGGCCCACGCCTTGCCGCCGCCGCTCCAGGAGTGGTCGAGGGCGCTGATGTACTGGAGGTCCTTCTTCTGCATCGCGGCGGCGTCCCGGACCGGGAACGGCAGCACGGAGGTACCCGATGCTCCCGGCTGCTCGAAGACGGGCTTGCCGGAGGGCAGTTCGATCGCGTTGCGGTCGCCGAAGCCGCGTACGCCGCGCAGAGTCCCGAAGTAATGATCGAAGGAACGGTTCTCCTGCATCAGGATCACCACGTGCCTGATGTCCCCGAGCCCGCCGGACCCCGCCGAGCGCGCCGGCTGCGCGGCGAGCGCGGCCTGCAGCGACGGCGGCAGCAGCGACCCGGCCGCCGCGGCACCGAGGGCGCCGCCGCCGAGCGCGAAGAGTCGTCGCCGTGAGATGTCCGTGGTCAAGTTGAGCCTCCCGAGTCCGGTCGTACAGCCGGGAAACTAATCAAGCCAAGTGGCGGCAGAAAGACCACCGCGCGGCCCGGCGGTGAACGTCCAGCAGGCCGCCTCGGAGAGCCCGAAGCACCTGCCCGTCCGCGGTACCGGTCACACCCCGATCGTATGCAGCGCTCCCCACAGCGCGACCGTCGACGCGGCCAATGTCAGCGGTACGGCCAGCAGCCCCAGCCGGGTGAAGTGGCCCAGGTCGGGCGCGGCGCCGTGGGTGTGCAGGATGCGGCGCCAGAGCAAAGTGGCGAGCGAGCCGACATAGGTGAGGTTCGGCCCGAGATTCACCCCGATCAGGGCGGCGAGCAACGGCCCGGGCCCGGCCGCCGCGACGACCGGGAGCAGGGCGAGGATCGCGGGCAGGTTGTTGATCAGGTTGGCCAGCACCGCCGCCACCGCGGCCACCGCCAGCAGCGCAGGCAGTGACGAACCGTCGGGCAGGAGCGCGCCGATCCCGGCGCCGAGACCGTGCTCGACGACGGCCGCGACGACGACGCCCAGGGCCAGCACGAAGAGGCAGAACATCGGGTTGGCGGCGTGCACCAGCCCCTTGACCGTGGTTCTCCGCTGTCCCAGTGCCCGGATCCCGAGGACGGTCGCTCCGGCCAGCGCGGCCCACAGCGGTTCCGCGCCCGCGAACGACGTGACGACGAAGCCCGCCAGTGTCAGGGCGAGGACGACGAGCGTGAAGACAGGGACGCCGGTCGGTTCCTCGTCCGGATCCGGCGGGTGCGCGCCCGCTGCCAGGTCGTCGGCGAAGACGCGGCGGAAAATGACGTACTCGACGGCGATGGCAGCCAGCCACGGCAGGGACATCAGCGCGGCGAAGCGGGTGAAGGAAAGGCCGCTCGCGGTGAACGCCAGCAGGTTGGTGAGGTTGGAGACGGGAAGCAGCAGGGACGCCGAGTTGGCGAGATGCGCGCAGGCGTAGACGTACGGGCGGGGGCGGGCGCCGACACGGGCGGCGGTGGCGATGACGACGGGCGTCAGCAGGACCACCGTGGCGTCCAGGCTGAGAACGGCTGTGATCAGCGCCGCCACGACGAAGACCCCGCCGAGCAGCGGCTCGGTCCGCCCCCCGCAGAGGCGGGCGACCATATGGCCGGCGGCCGTGAACAGTCCTTCGTCGGCACAGAGCTGCGCCAGCACGAGAATGGCGGCGAGGAAGCCGACGACCGGCAGCAGGCTGCCGATCTGGGCCCGTGCGTCCGCGAACGGCACCGCGCCCAGGACCACCACCAGCACGGCGGCGGGTACGGCGACCGTCGCCTCGGGCAGCCCCCGGGGTCGTACGACGGCGAACGCCAGCACCGCCAGGAGCAGCGCGACGGAGACGATCTCGGCGGTGACGGTGTTCAGCGGACTCTCTCCGGAAGCGCAAGGAATCATGAAGGGGCGGTGCACCCGTTGGCCGGGTGCACCGCCCCTTCACCTGAATACGTACGCAGCCGCAGCTGCGCGAAGGACTCAGCCCTCGACGCCGAGCTTCTCCAGGATCAGCTCGCGCACCCGGGCCGCGTCCGCCTGGCCGCGGGTGGCCTTCATGACCGCGCCGACGAGCGCACCCGCCGCCGCGACCTTGCCACCGCGGATCTTGTCCGCGACGGCCGCGTTGGCGGCGATGGCCTCGTCCACGGCCGCGCCCAGCGCGCCCTCGTCCGAGACGACCTTCAGGCCCCGCTTCTCCACGACTGCGTCCGGGTCGCCCTCGCCCGCGAGGACACCCTCGATGACCTGGCGCGCCAGCTTGTCGTTGAGGTCGCCGGAGGCGACGAGCTCGGTCACCCGGGCGACCTGCGCCGGGGTGATCGCCAGCTCGTCCAGGGCGACACCGGTCTCGTTGGATTGCCGGGCGAGCTCGCCCATCCACCACTTGCGGGCCTGGTCGGACGGGGCACCCGCCTCGGTCGTGGCGACGATCAGGTCGACCGCGCCCGCGTTGAGGATCGACTGCATGTCGAACTCCGAGACGCCCCACTCCTCGCGCAGCCGGTTGCGGCGTACCCGCGGCAGCTCGGGAAGCCCCTTGCGCAGCTCCTCGACCCAGTCGCGGGCCGGGGCCACGGGCACCAGGTCCGGCTCCGGGAAGTAGCGGTAGTCCTCGGCGTTGTCCTTGATGCGGCCGGCCGTGGTGGAGCCGTCCTCCTCGTGGAAGTGCCGGGTCTCCTGCACGACCTTGGCGCCGGAGTTCAGCACCGCGGCGTGGCGCTGGATCTCGTAACGGGCGGCACGCTCGACGGAACGCAGCGAGTTCACGTTCTTCGTCTCGGAACGGGTACCGAACGTCTCGGTGCCGTTGGGGCGCAGCGACAGGTTCACGTCGCAGCGCATCTGGCCCTGCTCCATGCGGGCCTCGGAGACGCCGAGCGCCTTGATGAGCTCGCGCAGCTCGGCGACGTACGCCTTCGCGACCTCGGGGGCGCGCGCGCCCGCTCCCTCGATCGGCTTGGTGACGATCTCGATGAGCGGGATGCCCGCACGGTTGTAGTCCAGCAGGGAGTGGGACGCGCCGTGGATACGGCCGGTGGCGCCGCCGACGTGCAGCGACTTACCGGTGTCCTCCTCCATGTGGGCGCGCTCGATCTGCACCCGGAAGATCTCCCCGTCCTCCAGCTGGACGTCCAGATAGCCGTCGAAGGCGATCGGCTCGTCGTACTGCGAGGTCTGGAAGTTCTTCGGCATGTCCGGATAGAAGTAGTTCTTCCGGGCGAAGCGGCACCACTCGGCGATCTCGCAGTTCAGCGCGAGACCGATCTTGATGGCGGACTCGACGCCGATGGCGTTGACGACCGGCAGCGAGCCGGGCATGCCGAGGCAGGTCGGGCACGTCTGCGAGTTCGGCTCCGCGCCCAGCTCGGTGGAGCAGCCGCAGAACATCTTGGTCTTGGTGCCGAGCTCGACATGGACCTCCAGGCCCATGACGGGGTCGTACGTCGCGAGGGCGTCCTCGTACGGCACCAGGTCAGTGACAGTCACGGTGAAACTTTCCCTCTCAACCCAGCAGTACGTCGTCGTCGCCCAGGCGCTTCAGCTCTCGGTAGAGCAGAGCGATGCCGGTGGCGATGGCGGCAGCGGAGACGACGGCGTCGACCAGCCGGAGCGTGTCGTGCTCGGAGCGTGCCTTCTTGGCCTGCTTGAGCACGCTGACCGCACCGAACGCGGTGGTGCCGATGGACAGGTACGTACCGGTCTTGGACTTCTTGAAGCCCTTGGCCTTGGTCAGTGCGCTCACAGTGACGGAGCCTCCTCCAGCAGCGGGTGCCCCCACTTTTCCACGAAGGCGGCCTCGACGGCGGCCCCGACCTTGTACAGCCGGTCGTCCTTCATGGCGGGGGCGATGATCTGCAGACCGACCGGCAGACCGTCCTCCGGTGCCAGACCGCAGGGCAGCGACATCGCGGAGTTGCCGGCCAGGTTGGTCGGAATGGTGCACAGGTCGGCCAGGTACATCGCCATCGGGTCGTCGGCGCGCTCGCCGATCGGGAAGGCGGTGGTCGGCGTCGTCGGGGAGACGATCACGTCGACCTGCTCGAAGGCCTTCTCGAAGTCCCGGGTGATGAGCGTGCGGACCTTCTGCGCCGAGCCGTAGTACGCGTCGTAGTAGCCGGAGCTGAGTGCGTACGTACCGAGGATCACGCGGCGCTTGACCTCGTCGCCGAAGCCGGCCTCGCGGGTGAGCGCGGTGACCTCCTCGGCGGACTTCGTGCCGTCGTCGCCGACCCGGAGGCCGTACCGCATGGCGTCGAAGCGGGCCAGGTTCGAGGAGCACTCGGACGGCGCGATCAGGTAGTACGCCGACAGACCCAGGTCGAAGGACGGGCAGTCCAGCTCGACGACGGTGGCACCGAGCGACTTCAGAAGCTCGACCGACTCGTTGAAACGCTGGACGACACCGGCCTGGTAGCCCTCGCCGGAGAACTGCTTGACGACGCCGATGCGCATGCCGTCGACGCTGCCGTTGCGGGCGGCCTCGACGACCGGCGGGACCGGGGCGTCAATGGACGTCGAGTCCAGCGGGTCGTGTCCGGCGATCACCTCGTGGAGCAGCGCCGCGTCCAGGACCGTGCGGGCGCACGGGCCACCCTGGTCGAGGGAGGACGAGAAGGCGACCATGCCGTAGCGCGAGACCGCACCGTAGGTGGGCTTCACGCCGACCGTGCCGGTGACGGCGGCGGGCTGGCGGATGGAACCGCCGGTGTCCGTGCCGATGGCGAGCGGGGCCTCGAACGACGCGAGGGCGGCCGAGGAGCCACCTCCGGAGCCGCCCGGGATCCGGGTGAGGTCCCACGGGTTACCGGTCGGGCCGTAGGCGCTGTTCTCGGTGGAGGACCCCATGGCGAACTCGTCCATGTTGGTCTTGCCGAGGATGACGACGTCGGCGGCCTTCAGCTTCTTGGTCAGGGTCGCGTCGTACGGCGGGACCCAGCCCTCGAGGATCTTCGAGCCGACGGTGGTCGGCATGGTCTTCGTGGTGAAGATGTCCTTCAGCGCGAGCGGGACACCGGCCAGCGGGCCGAGCTTCTCGCCCGCGGCCTTCTTCGCGTCGACGGCACGGGCCTGCGCGAGCGCGCCCTCACGGTCGATGTGCAGGAAGGCGTGGACCTTCTCGTCGACCGCGTCGATCCGGGCCAGGTGCGCCTCGGTGACCTCGACGGCCGTGAGTTCCCCGGAAGCGATCTTCGCGGCGATCTCGGCGGCGGTGAGCTTGATGATGGAGCTGTTGTCCGTCATGGCTTTTAGTCCTCCCCCAGGATCTGCGGCACCTTGAAACGCTGCTGCTCCTGGGCCGGGGCGCCGGAGAGCGCCTGCTCGGGGGTGAGCGACGGACGGACCTCGTCCGCGCGCATGACATTCGTCAGCGGCAGCGGGTGGGAGGTCGGCGGTACGTCTTGGTCGGCGACCTCGGAGACGCGGGCGACCGCGCCGATGATGTCGTCGAGCTGACCGGCGAAGTGATCGAGCTCTTCGCCCTTCAGCTCCAGACGCGCCAGCCGGGCGAGGTGGGCGACCTCCTCGCGCGTGATGCCAGGCATGCAGCGATCCTCAGGGGTGAGTGTTGTGGTTTTGGCCCCAATCCTATGGGGTCCGGCGCTCACGGGGCCGCCACCCACGGAACACTCGCCTCCGGTCAGCCTCCGGCCGTGCCCGTATCGGGGACGATCGGCTCGATTCCGCCGCCGGGATCCGGGCCGCCGGGCCCGCTCATGTCGTCGCCGGGCGCGACTGCGCGGGCCGCCCCGGCTGCCGCTGCTCCAACTCGGCCACCGCGGCCGTCACGCCCGTCACCCCCGATGCGGCGGCAGCGGCCGCGGCGGCCGCCGCCTCCAGCTCCGCCGGCCGCCGCCAGCCGTGCTCGCCGCGCGCCCGCAGCCACGCCGTCGTCTCCTGCGGCGGCATCGCGGCCGCGACCAGCCACCCCTGCACCGCATCGCAGCGCAGGTCCCGCAGCCGCTCCCACGTCTCGTCGTCCTCGACGCCCTCCGCGACGACCAGCAGGCCGAGCGAGTGGGCCAGATCGATGGTGCAGCGGACGATCTCCGCGTCCTCGTTGTCGACGGCCAGCCGGGCGACGAAGGACCGGTCGATCTTCAGCTCGCTGACCGGCAGCCGGCGCAGGTGGACCAGCGAGGAGTACCCCGTACCGAAGTCGTCGAGGGACATCTTCACGCCGTGCGCGGTCAGGCCGGCCAGCGTGTCGGCGGCGCGCTGCGGGTCCTCCAGCAGCACGTGTTCCGTTATTTCCAGCTGGAGGGAGCCGGCCGGGACGCCGTGCCGGGCGAGCTGGGCCGCGACGCCGCCCGCGAAGCCCGGGGTGTGGACGTCGCGCGGGGAGACGTTGACCGCGACCGGGACGAACAGCCCCTGCGCCCGCCACCGGGCGACCTGGGCCAGCGCCGTCTCCAGCACGTACTCGGTGAGGTGCGGCATCAGACCGGAGGACTCGGCGATGGCGATGAACTCGTCCGGAGGGACCCGGCCGCGCTCCGGGTGCACCCAGCGCACCAGCGCCTCGAGCCCGGCCACCTGGCCGTCGAACCGGACCTTCGGCTGGTAGTGGAGCTCCACCTCGCCGGCGTCCAGCGCGCGCCGCAGGTCCCCGAGGAGTCCGAGCCGGTCCGGGGTGTTGCTGTCCCGCTTCGACTCGTACACCTCGACACCCGTACGGTCCCGCTTGGCCTGGTACATCGCCACGTCCGCCCGTCTGAGCAGCCCTTCGGCGTCCAGCGCGTGGTCGGGGTAGACGGCGACTCCGGCGCTGGCCTCCAGCACCAGCGTGAGGCCGTCGAGGTCCAGTGGTGAGGAGAGCTCGGCGACCAGATGGCGGGCGACGCGCTGGGCACTGGTGGTGGAGTCCGCGGTCGGCAGCAGTACGGCGAACTCGTCGCCGCCGAGCCGCGCGGCCTCCGCTCCGCGCGGCAGGGCCAGCCGGAGCCGCTCCGCAATCTGCAGCAGCAGCCGGTCCCCCGCGAGATGGCCGAGGGTGTCGTTGACCGCACGGAACCTGTCGAGGTCGATCAGGACGAGCGCGGATCTGGCGCCGATGTTCTCGGCGTCCTCCAGTGCTGTCCATGTGCGCTCCAGCAGCCACTGGCGGTTGGGCAGTCCGGTCAGCGGGTCCCGCAGCTGCTCCTCGGCCCGGGCCCGGGCGATCCAGAGGGTGGAGTCCAGGGCGATCAGCGGAACGGCGAACAGCGGCAGCAGTACGGGCGTGGCGATCGCGACGACACAGATCAGCGGGGCGAGCCCGAGGAGTGCGACCGCGACGAGCCCCTGGCGCAGCAGGGCGGTGCGGGCGATGGTCGGCAGCCCGCCCCCCTGGGGTGCCCGTGCATACCAGAGGAGGGCCCTGGTGACGACGAGATACGTGGAGGCGGCCAGAACGACTTCCGGGACGGCGTCGATGCCCCAGTCGAGAGGCTTCCAGGGCGACTCGACGGTGCGCAGGTCGCCGAACGCGGCGAGGACCAGGGCCGCCGCACCTATCCCCAGGATGTCCACCGCACCGTGCAGCAGCCCCTGCCACCAGCGGTGTCTGCGGGCCATCCCGACGAGCACGACGACGACCAGGCTGACCAGGCCGGCGGGCACCCAGCCGTAGAGCAGCAGCACGGCGAGGGTGAGGGCGGCACCCGATCCGGTGCCGCCCCACCAGCGGTCCCGCCCGAGTGCGACGAGATGGCCGACGATGATCCCGGTGAGTACGGCGAGCGACCAGCCGGCCGCACCGTTCGGGAAGAGTGCGTGCCCGGCGCTCACGGTCCGGTAGAAGCCCGTCGCCAGCTGAACAGTGGCGATCAGTAAAACGGCGGCACCCACTTTGGGCATGAGGCCGAGGAAACCTTGCAGCCGCGACACCGGTGCGGCGCTCTCGGTCGGTTTCATTCCGTCCCTCTCACAGCCGGCGGTGCCGATGTCACCTGGTCGTCCCGCTCCCATGCCACCACGAACCCATGACCGTCACGCACCCGGGCACGGCAGGCGCACATCTCAACAGTAGGCCGCGGAACGCCCGTGCGGGCAGCGCTCTACAGCTCTTGCCCGAATGCGAACTGACCATCATTCAGCATCTGGTATGCGCCGAACGGGTGAACCGGGCTTCCCGGTCATGCCGTTTGCCGTTCGGGCCCGCCGCGGCTCGGCTACTCCTCGGCCGGTCCGGCGACCGGTACAGCCGCCTCGCGTGCCGCGTCAGGCCCCTGTTCGAGCAGTACGGCGAAGCCCGCCCCGTCCAGAACCGGAACCTTCAGTTGCATCGCCTTGTCGTACTTCGAGCCCGGATTGTCGCCGACCACCACGAAGGAGGTCTTCTTCGAAACGGATCCTGTCACCTTTGCCCCACGGCTCTGCAGGGCCTCTTTCGCGCCATCCCTGGTGTGGTCGGCCAACGTGCCCGTGACGACGACGGTGAGCCCTTCGAGCGGACGCGGCGCGTCGTCCTCACCCGCGCTCTCGTCGGCCATCCGGACCCCGGCCTCCCGCCACTTGCGCAGGATCTCCCGGTGCCAGTCCTCCGCGAACCACTGGGTGACCGAGGCGGCGATGATGGGTCCGACGCCGTCCGCTGCGGCCAGCTCCTCCTCGGTCGCCGCCTCGATGCGGTCCATCGAACGGAACTGACGGGCCAGCTCCTCGGCCGCGACCGGGCCGACATGACGGATCGAGAGCCCGGTGAGGATCCGGGCCAGCGGCGCCTGTTTGGCGGCGGTGATCGATTCCAGCATCGCCACGGCGTTCTTCTTCGGCTCGCCGTGCTGGTTGGCGAAGACCAGGGCGGTCTTCTCCTCGCCGGTCTTCGGGTCGTGCTTGGGCAGTCCGCTGTCCATGTCCAGGACGTAGGCCCGGATCGGCAGCAGCTGCTCGATCGTCAGCCCGAAGAGGTCGCTCTCGTCGCGCAGGGGCGGCTCGGTGGGCTCCAGCGGCTTGGTCAGGGCGGCCGCCGCGACATAGCCGAAGTGGTCGATGTCCAGGCACTTGCGGCCCGCGAGATAGGCGACGCGCTCTCGCAACTGCGCGGGGCAGAAGCGCGCGTTGGGACAGCGGACGTCGATGTCGGCCTCCTTCATGGGCCGCAGTTCCGTCCCGCACTCGGGGCAGTGGGTCGGCATCACGAACGCCCGCTCGGTGCCGTCCCGCAGATCGACGACCGGGCCGAGGATCTCCGGGATCACATCGCCCGCCTTGCGGATCACCACCGTGTCCCCGATGAGGACGCCCTTCTCCTTCACCACGTTCTGGTTGTGCAGGGTGGCGAACTCGACCTCGGAGCCCGCCACTTCGACGGGTTCGACCTGTGCGTAGGGAGTGACCCGGCCGGTGCGTCCGACACCGACCCGGATGTTCACCAGCTTGGTGTTCACCTCTTCCGGCGGGTACTTCCAGGCGATCGCCCAGCGCGGGGCGCGCGAGGTGGAGCCCAGCCGGCCCTGGAGCGCGATCTCGTCGAGCTTGACGACGACGCCGTCGATCTCGTGCTCCACGGAGTGCCGGTTCTCGCCGAAGTGCGCGATGAACTCCCTGACACCGTCGAGGGAGTCGACGACCTTGTTGTACTTCGCGGTGGGCAGGCCCCATTCGTGCAGCAGCTCGTAGGCATGCGAGAGCCGGTCGATCTCGAGGCCCTCACGGGCGCCGATGCCGTGCACCACCATGTGCAGCGGGCGGGCGGCGGTGACCTTCGGGTCCTTCTGGCGCAGTGAACCCGCCGCCGCGTTGCGCGGGTTGGCGAACGGTTTGTCGTCGGCCGCCACCAGCCGGGCGTTGAGCTCCTCGAACGCCTCCATCGGGAAGAAGACCTCGCCACGGATCTCGACCAGCGCGGGGATCCGGTCGCCCTTCAGCCGGTGCGGGATCTCGGCGATCGTGCGGACATTGGGGGTGATGTCCTCGCCGGTGCGGCCGTCGCCGCGGGTCGCGGCGCGGGTCAGCAGCCCCTGCTCGTACGTGAGGTTGACCGCGAGGCCGTCCACCTTGAGCTCGCACAGGAAGTGGTGGACGCCGGCGCCGACGTCCTTGGCGACGCGCTCGGCCCAGACCGCCAGCCCCTCGTCGTCGAAGGCGTTGTCCAGGGAGAGCATCCGCTCGCGGTGCTCGACCGAGGTGAACTCCGTCCGGTACGGCCCGGCGACCTTCTGGGTCGGCGACTCGGGCGTACGCAGTTGCGGGTACTCGTCCTCCAGGTCCTGCAGCGAGCGCATCAGCCGGTCGAACTCGGCGTCGCTGACGACCGGCTGGTCGTTCACGTAGTACCGGAAGCGGTGCTCCTCGATCTGCTCCGCAAGGAGCGCATGCCGCTGCTGCGCCTCCGTGGGCACTTCCGTTTTCTGTCCGCCGGCCATCGTCTCGTCCTCCCGTTACCCGATACCCGCTTACTCAGGGTTGTCTGCGAGCGATCTCGCGGCCCGGGCGCAGTGGGCGAGGGCGGCGCGCGCATACGCGGGCGACGCACCTGCGAGCCCGCACGACGGAGTGATCACCAGCGACTCGGCAAGAGTCCCCGGATTCAGCCCCAGCCTGCGCCACAGCGTCCTGACACCCATGACGCTACCGCCCGGGTCCGACAATGCGTCCGAAGCCGGGTCGGTGCCGGGCACCACCCCGAGGAAGAGCTGCGTACCGCCTTCGACCGCTTCCCCGATCGCCTCCTCCTCACGCTCGGTGAGCAGTGAGAAGTCGAACGAGATGCCGTCGGCACCGGCCCGGCGCAGCAGCGCGAACGGCACGTCGGGCGCGCAGGTGTGCACGAGCGTCGCCTCTTCCCCGTTCGCCGCCAGGACGTCGCGGAGCGTGCCCTCCACCACCTGCCGGTCCACGGCCCGGTAGGTGCGGTAGCCGCTCGCCGTCCTGATGTGCCCGCGCAGTACGCCGGTCAGGGACGGTTCGTCGAGCTGGAGGATCACCCGGGCGCCGGGCATCCTGCGTCGTACCTCCGCGAGATGCCCCAGCAGCCCCTCGGCCAGCGAGGCCGCCAGATCGCGGCAGGCACCCGGGTCGCCGAGCACGGCCTCGCCGCCCCGCCGTTCCAGTGCGGCGGCGAGCGTCCAGGGACCGACGGCCTGGACCTTGAGCGGTCCCTCGTACCCCTGGGTGAACTCCTCCAGGGCGTCGAGGTCCTCACCCAGCCAGGAGCGGGCCCGCCGGGTGTCGCGGCCCGGCCGGTCACTGATGCGCCAGCCGCTGGGCTCGACATGGCCGTACATGTCGACGAGCAGTCCGATGGTCCGCCCGATCATGTCGGCACCGGGCCCGCGTGCGGGCAGTTCCGGCAGATGCGGCAGGCCCGCACCGTCCGCGAAGGACCCGGTGACGGTCTTCGCCGCCTCCCGCGCGTCTCCCCCGGGCATGGATCCGATCCCGGTCGCGCGGCACCCGCTGAACTTGCTTTTCTCGGTCACGCAGGAAGCCTACGGTCCGGGCCGCCGGGCCCGTCGCGGGCCCGCCCGGCGCCGGAGGACCCGGCGTCCGCGGACCCGGCGTCCGGGGCTTCAGCGCCCGGGACGGACCGTGAGGTCGTTGACCTCGGCGTCGCGCGGCAGGTCGATCGCCATCACGATGGTGGTCGCCACGGACTCCGGATCGATGAACCGGGAGGCGTCGTACTCCTTGCCCTCCTGCTGGTGCACCTTGGCCTGCATGGGGCTGGCAGTACGTCCGGGGTAGACGGAGCTCACCCGGACGCCGTTTCCGTGCTCCTCCTGGCGCAGCGAGTCGGCGAGCGCCTTCAGCCCGTGCTTGCTCGCGGCGTACGCGCTCCACTCGGCGTTTGCGCTGAGCCCGGCGCCCGAGTTCACGAACACGACATGGCCCTGGGCCACGCGCAGTTGCGGCAGGAAGAGCCGGGTCAGCTCGGCCGGGGCCACCAGGTTGGTGTTGAGCTGGAAGTGCCATGCCTTGGGCGTGAGCTCCCCGACCTGGCCCAGCTCCACGACGCCCGCGATGTGCAGCAGCGAGTCGATCCGCTCCGGGAGCGACTGCTGCGCGAACGCCCAGGACAGCCGGTCCGGGTTGCCGAGGTCGCCGACGAGCGTGCGGGCTCCGGGGTGGAGCGCGGCCAGCTCCTTGGCGCGGCCCGCGTCACGGGCCAGCAGCACGAGTTCGTCACCGCGCTCCAGGAGACGGCGGGCGACAGCTGCTCCGATGCCGGAGCCGGCGCCGGTGATGAGGTGAGTGGACATGCGCCCATGGTCGCATCCGGCCGGTGGCTACTGGATGCCGGACCACTCCTCCAGGTAGGCCAGCGCGCCGACCCCGTCCTTTGCGAAGAACACCAGCTCGGTGAGGGGAAGGGGCAGGAAGCCCTCGTCCTCCATGCGCTGGAACTGCAGACGCAGCCCGTCGTAGAAACCCGCCGTGTTCAGCAGGACGACCGGCTTGTCGTGCTTGCCGTGCTTCTTCAGCTCCAGGATCTCGGTGGCCTCGTCGAGCGTCCCCATACCGCCCACCATGATCACGACGGCGTCGGCCTTCTCCAGGAGCAGCGCCTTGCGCTCGGCGAGATCGCGTGCGATCACCATCTCGTCGGCGTCGGTCCGGGCCTGGGCGGCCATGAAGTCCACCGAGACCCCGACGAGCCGCCCGCCCGACTCCTGCACCCCGTCGGCGACGACCTTCATCAGCCCGCTCTCCGACCCGCCCCAGACCAGTGTGTGTCCGCCGCGGCCGAGCAGCTCGGCGAACTCGCGGGCGGGCCGGGTGTAGCGGTCGTCGAGGTCGGCGGCGGAGAGAAAGACGCAGATGTTCATGCGGCAACGGTAAGTGCGCCCACTGACACTCCACGGGACGGGGGGTTGTTCCGGGGAAGAATCCGGCGCACGGCACGGCTGAACAAGACATGACTTCCACCACAGGACACGTGATCACCGTCGAGCCCGGCACCGAGCATGTGCGCGTGGTGCGTGACGGTCAGCTGCTCGCCGAGAGCCGCCGTCCGCTCGTACTGCGCGAGACGGGCTGTCCGGTCCGCTACTACCTGCCGCCCGAGGACGTCCGCACGGAACTGCTCACGGCGTCGGACACCCACACCCACTGCCCGTTCAAGGGGGATGCCTCCTACTGGTCGCTGCCGGGCGTGGCCGATCTCGTGTGGGCCTATCCGGACCCCAAGCCCGAAGTCGCCGCGATCAAGGACCACTTCTGCTTCTACGACACCGAGACGGTCTCCGACTGATCGCCGGACACCGTGCTGAACTGCGGAGTTGAAGAATCTCGAAGAACTTCCCCGCCGCAGCGATGAGTTCTGCGGCGCGCCGCAGTCCATCTGCACATGGACAAGACTCCTTCCCGTGACGGCACTTTGATCGCCCACCGGCGCAGAGGTGACGGGCCGCCCGTGATTCTGGTGGGCGGGGCGCTGAGTACTGCGGCGACCGAGGAACCGCTGGCGGAACTTCTGGCGTCGCGGTTCAGCGTCGTGACCTATGACCGGCGCGGCCGCGGCTCCAGCGGCGACGGTGCGCCGTACGCGGTCGAGCGCGAGGTCGAGGATCTGGCGGCGATGATCGATCGGGTCGGTGGCCGGGCCTCGGTGTTCGGGATGTCGTCCGGCGGCGCCCTGGCGCTGGAGGCGCAGGCCTCGGGGCTGCCCGTCGACCTGCTCGCGGTGTACGAACCGCCGTTCGCCCCGGACGCACCGGGCCGTCGGGCCAAGGCGCGCTATGCGACCCGGCTGCACCGCCTGCTGTCGGCCGGGGACCGGGCGGGGGCACTCGAGTTGTTCCTGTCGCTGGCGGGGATCCCCGCCGACATGATCGCCCGGATGCGGCACGCCCCTCTGTGGCACGGCCTCGAAGCAGCGGCGCACACCCTGGCGTACGACGACGCGATCCTCGGCGACGGCACGGTCCCCGCCGAGCGTCTCGGGTCCGTCACCGCGCGCACCATGGTGATCACAGGGGGATTCAGTCCCACCCCGATGCGCACCCTGACCCGCGTCCTCGCGGAAGCGATCCCGCGCGCCCGGCACCGCACGCTGACGGGCCAGACACACGATCTGGCACCGCAGGTGGTCGCACCGGTGCTGGCGGAGTTCTTCTCGAAGGACGTGTACGTCAGCCGGGCGTCGTAAGTCCCGCCCACGACGCCTCGTCGCAGCCCGAGCCCGGCCCGCTTCGAAGGAACCGCTTCAGCTCCGGCCGACCGCGGCTTCGGTGCGCCGAACCGTCGTCGCGATCGTCGCCGAGCCGACCACGCGCGTCCCGTCGTACAGCACGACCGCCTGGCCGGGGGCCACGCCCCGTACCGGCTCGGTGAAAGTGACGTTCAGCGTGCCGTCCACGAGCTCGGCGGTCACCTCGGTCTCACCGCCGTGGGCGCGGAGCTGCGCGGTGTACGTGCCGGGGCCGGCCGGGGCCGTGCCGCACCAGCGGGGCTTGATCGCCGTCAGCGCCGTGACGTCGAGGGCCTCCACCGGGCCGACCGTCACCGTGTTGTTCACCGGGGAGATGTCGAGGACGTAGCGCGGCTTGCCGTCGGCGGCGGGGTGGCCGATGCGCAGGCCCTTGCGCTGGCCGATGGTGAAACCGAAGGCGCCCTCGTGGGTGCCGAGCCTGTTGCCGGACTCGTCGAGGATGTCGCCCTCGGCCTTGCCGCCGAGGCGGTCGGCCAGGAAGCCCTGGGTGTCGCCGTCGGCGATGAAGCAGATGTCGTGGCTGTCGGGCTTCTTCGCCACGGCCAGGCCACGGGCCTCCGCCTCGGCGCGGATCTCGTCCTTGGTGGTGAGGGTGTCGCCGAGCGGGAACATCGCGTGGGCGAGCTGCTTCTCGTCCAGGACACCGAGGACGTACGACTGGTCCTTGGCCATGTCCGAGGCTCGGTGCAGCTCGCGGCTGCCGTCCTCGTTCAGCACGACGGTGGCGTAGTGGCCGGTGCAGACGGCGTCGAAGCCGAGCGCGAGCGCCTTGTCGAGCAGCGCCGCGAACTTGATCTTCTCGTTGCAGCGCAGACACGGGTTGGGCGTGCGCCCCGCCTCGTACTCCGCGATGAAGTCCTCCACGACGTCCTCGCGGAAGCGTTCCGCCAGGTCCCAGACGTAGAACGGGATACCGATGACGTCCGCGGCGCGGCGGGCGTCGCGGGAGTCCTCGATGGTGCAACAGCCGCGCGCTCCGGTACGGAACGACTGCGGGTTCGCGGAGAGGGCGAGGTGCACACCGGTCACGTCATGGCCCGCCTCGGCGGCGCGGGCCGCGGCGACGGCGGAGTCGACACCGCCCGACATGGCGGCGAGCACACGGAGGGGGCGCTGGGAAGTCTGAGTCATAGCTCCACCAGGGTACGGGGCGCCGGGAACCGAAAGCTCTCGGATACGCGTTGTCGATCTCATGGGGACCAAGGAGACGGCAGGCGCCGGGCGGTCGGCGGGGGCCAAGGCGGAGCACGGCATCAGCCGGCGCGGGTTGCTGATCGGCGCTGCTGTCACGGCGGTGGGCACGGCGGCGCTGGCCCGGGAGAAGCTGGAGCATGCCTGGTGGCGGCTGCCCGGTGTGGAGAAGCCCCGCAAGCCCGGCGAGCTGGATTACGCACGGGCACAGTGGACAGCGGCGTCCCCGGCGAACTGGCGGCGGGCGGACCGCCCTGCGGACTACGCCATAGACCGGGTCGTCATCCATGTGACCCAGGGCAGCTTCCGCGGCGCGGTCAGGGTCTTCCAGGACCCCGGCCACGGTGCGGCGGCGCACTACGTGGTGCGCAAGGACGGTCATGTGACGCAGATGATCCGTGAGCTGGACGTGGCGTTCCACGCGGGGAACAAGTCGTACAACGAGCGCAGCGTCGGCATCGAGCACGAGGGGTTCGTGGACCAGCCGCAGGACTTCACGGCCGCGATGTACGAGGCGTCGGCGCGGCTGTCGGCCGCGATATGCGGGCGGTACCGGATACCGGTGGACCGGACGCACATCATCGGGCATGTGGAGGTGCCCGGCACCGACCACACCGATCCGGGTCCGCACTGGGACTGGGACCGGTACATCGAGCTGGTGCGGGCAGCGGGCGCCCGGTGACAGCGGGGCCCGCCGCCCGGTTCAGCTGAGCCCCGCCGTCCGCGCGCGCTCGACCGCCGGCCCGATCGCCCGGGCGACGTCCTCGACGTCCTGCTTGGTCGATGTGTGTCCGAGCGAGAACCGCAGCGTGCCGCGCGCCAGGTCCGGGTCCGTGCCGGTGGCCAGCAGTACGTGGCTGGGCTGGGCGATTCCCGCCGTGCAGGCGGAGCCGGTGGAGCATTCGATGCCCTGGGCGTCCAACAGCAGGAGCAGGGAGTCCCCCTCGCAGCCGGGGAACGTGAAGTGGGCGTTGGCCGGGAGCCGTCCGCCGGGGGCCGGATCGCCGCCGAGGATGGCGTCGGGAACGGCCGCGAGCACGGCCGCGACCAGTTGGTCGCGGAGTCCGCCGATCTCCCGGGAGAACTCCTCGCGGCCGTCGGCGGCGAGCCGGCCGGCCACCGCGAAGGCCGCGATGGCGGGCACATCCAGGGTCCCGGAGCGCACATGCCGCTCCTGGCCGCCGCCGTGCAGCACGGGTACGGGGGTGTAGGCGCGGCCGAGCAGCAGCGCGCCGATGCCGAACGGGCCGCCGATCTTGTGCGCGCTGACGGTCATGGCGGCCAGTCCCGACCGGGCGAAGTCGACCTCCACCTGACCGAAGGCCTGCACCGCGTCCGAGTGCATCGGCACATCGAACTCACCGGCCACGGCTGCCAGTTCACGCACCGGCATGATGGTGCCGATCTCGTTGTTGGCCCACATCACGGTGACCATCGCGACATCGTCGGGGTTGCGCGCGATCGCCTCGCGCAGCGCGTCCGGGTGGACGCGGCCGTAGGCGTCGACGGGGAGGTATTCGACGGTCGCACCCTCGTGTTCGGCGAGCCAGTCGACGGCGTCGAGCACGGCGTGGTGCTCGACGGGACCGGCGAGTACGCGGGTGCGCCGGGGGTCGGCGTCGCGGCGGGCCCAGTAGAGGCCCTTCACGGCGAGGTTGTCGGCCTCGGTACCGCCGGAGGTGAAGACCACCTCGCTGGGGCGTGCGCCGAGGGCGTCGGCGAGGGTCTCTCTCGACTCCTCGACGGTACGGCGGGCCCGGCGCCCGGCGGCGTGCAGTGAGGACGCGTTACCGGTGACGGCGAGCTGGGCGGTCATCGCCGCGATCGCCTCCGGAAGCATCGGCGTGGTCGCGGCGTGGTCGAGGTAAGCCATGGTGGGCTCGATTCTACGAGCCCGGGGTGGGGCGTATGCCGGGCGCATCGCGGTCCGTACCCGCGCACGGCGGACAGGTGTCGTGTCACCTGCCCGATCCGGAGCCCGAACCGGAGCCCGATCCGGCCGGGGGCGGCGCCACAGGACGCCGTCGGTCAGCTGCCGAAGCTCCAGGAGACGGTGCCGTTTCCGGTGACCAGGAAGGCCAGGACGACGAGGTCGGCGATGCCGAGGGCGAGTCCGAGGAGGGCACGGCCGCGGCGGGTGGTGGAGCGGGCAAGGGCGATGACCGCCATCACGACGGCGATCGGGCCGAGCACGATGTTCATCACAAGGAGGCCGATCAGCCCGAGCACGAAGGAGGCGACGGCCAGACCGTCGGCGTCCCGGGTGCTCTTCCTGCGGCCGACGGGCCGTGCGGCGTCACCCCCGGTGGTGGCGGCTTCCGTGCCGGTGCCGACGCGGCGGGCGAATGCGGTGAGTGTCATGGTGCGGGCTCCTTCATCTCTGTGATTGGCTCGAACGTCGGATCGGAACAGGCCCGATCAGTGGGACCGGCGGTGCGCACTCAGCCGCTCACGGACCGCGAAGATCAGCAGCCAGCAGCCGATCGCGGCGGCGAGGGCGAGGGTCAGCGGGAGCGGAATCTGGACCACCGCCCCGAGGACGACCCCCAGCAGGAGCAGGGCGGCGACGAGGATGACCATGTTCGGCCTTTCTGCGAGTTCTCGGGGCACTCGGACACTCTGCGCTCTGAGCACCCATTTGAGAGTACGAGTGTTCACTGACTTGTCAGTCTAGACCCGTCCACCCCTTCCATGGTCCGGAGAACAGTTGTTTACTGAATGGCATGAGTCACACCGTCGGCATCCGCCAGACCCAGAAGCTGAAAACCCGTCAGGCGCTGCTGGGCGCCGCGCTCCAGCTGCTGGAGCACCAGAGCCTGAGCAGCCTGGGACTGCGCGAGGTGACGCGGGCGGTGGGCGTCACGCCGACCGCCTTCTACCGGCACTTCGACGACACCGCCGCGCTCGGCGTGGCACTCGTCGAGGAAGCGCTCGGCAGCCTGCACGGGGTGATCGGCGCGATCCTCGCCGAGACGGGCGACAGCGAGGCCCGGCTGGACCGCAGCGTCGAGCTGATCACCCGTCATGTACGTGCGCAGCCCGCCCACTTCCGCTTCATCGCCCGTGAACAGCACGGCGGCGTCGGCCAGGTCCGCGAGGCCATAGCGGCCCAACTGCGGCGATTCGCCGAGGAGGTGGCCGAGGCGCTCGCCGCCGAGCCGGAGTCGCGGGGCTGGAGCGACGAGGACCTGCTGATGCTGGGCGGTCTCTACGTCGACCACATGGTGATCACGGCCTCCGCGATGTTGGACGCCGGCCCGGCCGGCGAGGCCCAGGTGGCCGAGGTCACCCGTCGGCGGCTGCGGCTCGTCACCCTCGGCAGACGCCACTGGCTGGACGGCACCGGCGCCTAGCTGCGGGGGTGCCGGCATCTCGTACAGGAGGACACCCCGGCCGCTACGCCCACCCGCTGTCCGCAGGCGGAACGGTCGGCTCCGCGCAGAGCCGGGCGCCGCATCGAGACCGAGCGCGGAGGCTTCGACATGCTCGACACGCTCGACGGGGACCGGCCCGCGGGTCCGGAGCAGCAGGATCGAGATCAGCCGGTCGGATGTCACGTCGCCCGAGGTCCCGGACCACCTGGCGCACTCACGTCAGGTGGTCCGGGAGCCCGGGGCGGCGTGGTTCAGCTGCGCGGGGCGCGGGCCAACTGGCGGGACTGGGCGACCAACCGGTCGGCGCTGTCCCAGACGTCCGCGTCCTCCTCCAGGAAGCCGCCTGCGAGGTTGCGGGTGGTGATGGAGACACGCAGCGGGCCGGGGGCCGGGCGGCAACGGATGTGGGTGGTGAGCTCGATGGTCGGCGTCCAGCCCTTGAGCCCCAGCTCGAACGAGGTCGGCGGCAGCGCGTCGACGGTGAGCAGCAGGGAGTACGGGTCGGCGTCGCGCCCGTCCGCGAGGCCGAACCAGCCGCGCATCTCGCCCTTGCCCGACGGGGCGCCGATGGCCCAGCCGACGGTCGACGGGTCGAGCTTGATGTTGAGCCGCTCGGTGATCGCGGAGCTGCCGGGGATGGGCGCCGGGCCGTCGCCCGGGCCGAAGCACTGCTCGATCGGCGCCATGGCCGGCGGTTTCACCGAAGTGCGGATGTCGTCGGAGAGGGAGTCCAGGTCACCGTACGTGCCGAGGACCCGGATGCGCTCGACCTCGGTGCCGTCCTCCGCGTACTGGAAGAGCGACGCCTGACCGGTGGAGAGGGTACGGCCGGTACGGACGACCTGCGTCCGGATCACCGCGGGGCCGGGAACCGACGCGGTGAGGTAGTGCGCGGAGACCGAGAAGGGGTCGGGGTGCGGCAGGGCCTCGCCGAGCGCGCGGCCGAGCATGGCCAGTAGATACCCGCCGTTGACGGCGTGGATGATCGTCCAGCCCGCGGAGAGTTCGGCGTCGTAGACGCCCTCTTCGCGAAGGGTGACGGCGGTGTCCCTGTCGAACTCGCTGTCGCCGATGAGTGCCTGAGCTGCCTGTGCCATGAAATGCACCGTACACCGATTGTATTACTGAGCGGTAGCTTTTTTGAGTCGGCGATGTGTCGGCGTATCCAACTCGAGCCATGGCCGGTCAGGTGGCGGCGGAGCCCTCCTCGGCCGCCGCCGAGGAACGCTTGTACGCGCGGGGCGCCCGCCAGTGGAACCGCATCGCCAGCAGCCGCAGAACAAATGCGGTGATCACGGCGGTGCCGCTGGTGAAGGCGTTGATCGTGCCGAAGCGGATGCACAGCACGATCATGGTCGCGCCGACCATCGCGGGCACGGCGTACAGGTCGCGGTCCCAGCGCAGCAGCGACGGCGTCTCATTGGCGAGTACGTCACGCAGCACACCACCG
Organism: Streptomyces sp. NBC_01717; assembly: GCF_036248255.1. Lineage (NCBI taxonomy): Bacteria > Bacillati > Actinomycetota > Actinomycetes > Kitasatosporales > Streptomycetaceae > Streptomyces > Streptomyces sp. NBC_01717. The sequence continues at coordinate 3,205,028 of NZ_CP109178.1, forward strand.
CCGACCGCGGTGGCCAGGCCCAGGGCCGCCGAAGCGGTGAGGCCCAGGCCGTAGTCGTACGCCTTGACGGTGCCGGTCACACAGAACAGCCCGAGGCCCGCCGCGTCGAAGACGTTGACCGCCACCTGGATGCGCTCGACGTGCGGATGCAGGAAGAAGACCAGGCCGGCGGCGAGCAGCGGGGTGAGGAAGTAACCGAGATCGGTGAAGGCGGCGGGTGGCACCGCCCCGATGATCAGATCACGGAACAGCCCCCCGCCCAGCGCTGTCACCTCGGCGAGTACCGCGATGCCGAAGACATCGAAGTTCTTGCGTACGGCGAGCAGTGCGCCGGAGATCGCGAAGACGAAAATTCCGACGATGTCGAGCGCATGCTGGACGGAGGGCGTGAACAGTTCGTTGAGCACCGGGCAATTGTGCCGGTACTACTGCTTGGGGCTGTCCTCCGAGGTCCCGGACGGCGTCGCGGCGTCGTCCGAGGACGGCGCGGCGGTGTCGTCGCCGTCGGTCGTGTCGTCGGCCGCCGAGGCCTCGGCGGCCTCGGTGGCGTCAGCGGCCTCCGCGACCTCAGCCGATCGGGCGGCCTCCGCGACCTCAGCCGACTCAGCCACCTCGCCGGCCTCCGAAGACTCGGCGACCTGAGCAGGCTCCGCGACCTCGGTCGGCGCAATGTCCTCCGAGGGCTCCGCGACCTCGGCCGCCACCGCCTTCGTCACCGAAACCACCTCGACCGCCTCCCGCGCCGCGGCCAGTACCTGCTCGCCCGGCACCTGGTCCGGCGCGTTCTCCGGGTGGTGGCAGGCCACCTGGTGGCCGGTCTTCAGGGCGATCAGCGGGGGCTCCTGCGTCTTGCAGATCTGCGTCGCCTTCCAGCACCTCGTGTGGAAGCGGCAGCCGCTCGGCGGCGAGATCGGCGACGGCACATCGCCCTTGAGCAGGATCCGCTCGCTCTTCACGCCGCGCCGCCGCGGGTCCGGCACCGGCACCGCGGACATCAGGGCCTTGGTGTACGGGTGCATGGGCGCCTCGTACAGCGACTTGCGGTCCGTGAGCTCGACGATCTTGCCGAGGTACATCACGGCGATGCGGTCCGAGACATGGCGGATGACCGAGAGGTCGTGCGCGATGATCACGTACGTGAGCCCGAGCTCGTCCTGGAGGTCGTCGAGCAGGTTCACCACCTGCGCCTGGATCGACACGTCCAGCGCCGAGACCGGCTCGTCGGCGACGACCAGCTTCGGCCGCAGGGCGAGCGCGCGGGCGATGCCGATGCGCTGGCGCTGGCCGCCGGAGAACTCGTGCGGGTAGCGGTTGTAGTGCTCGGGGCTGAGCCCGACCAGCTTCAGCAGCTCCTGGACGTGGTTCTTCAGACCGCCCTCGGGCTGGACGCCCTGGAGCCTGAACGGCGCGCTGACGATCGTGCCGATCGTGTGGCGCGGGTTCAGCGAGGAGTACGGGTCCTGGAAGATCATCTGGACGTCGCGACGCATCGGCCGCATCTGGCCCATGGACAGATGGGTGATGTCCCGGCCCTCGAACTCGACCTTGCCGCCGGTCGGTTCCAGCAGCCGGGTGATCAGCCGGCCCATGGTCGACTTGCCGCAGCCGGACTCGCCGACGACGCCCAGGGTCTCCCCCGGGTACACCTCGAAGTCGATGCCGTCGACGGCCTTGACCGCGGCGCTCTGCCGGCCGAACAGACCCTTGCGGATCGGGAAGTGCTTGACCAGGCCCTCGACCTTGAGCAGCGGCTCGCGCGGGGCGGTGGCCTGCTCCGGGATCGTCACGTCCTTGTCGAGCACGATGGGATCCTTCTTCTCGCTCACGTCGCTCACCTCATTCGCCTCGCTCACAGCTTCGGCGCAATCTCTTCGGTCCAGATCCGGGTGCGCTCCTCGGGTGCCATGTGGCAGGCCGAGTAGTGCCCGTCGCCGACCAGCTTCAGCTCGGGACGCGTGGTGCGGGTGATGTCGCCCTTGGGGACGTCCGCGTACGGGCAGCGCGGGTTGAAGGCGCAGCCGCTCGGGATGTTGATCAGCGACGGCGGCTGGCCCTTGACGGGGATCAGCCGTTCGGTCTGCTCGCGGTCGATGCGCGGCATCGAGGTGAGCAGCCCCCAGGTGTACGGGTGCTGGGCCTGGTAGAAGACCTGCTCCGCGGGACCGCGCTCGATGCACCGGCCGCCGTACATCACCAGCAGCTCGTCGGCCATCTCGGCGACGACACCCAGGTCGTGCGTGATCATGATGACGGCGGAGCCGAACTCCTTCTGCAGGTCCCGGATCAGGTCCAGGATCTGCGCCTGGACGGTGACGTCCAGGGCGGTGGTCGGCTCGTCGGCGATCAGCAGCTCGGGATTGTTGACCAGCGCCATCGCGATCATGGCGCGCTGGCGCATACCGCCGGAGAACTCGTGCGGATAGGCGTCGACCCGCTTGTGCGGTTCGGGGATGCCGACCCGGTCGAGCATCTCGATCGCACGCGTACGGGCGATCTTCTTGCTGACCTTGTTGTGGACCCGGTAGGCCTCCACGATCTGCGCGCCGACCGTGTAGTACGGGTGCATCGCGGAGAGCGGGTCCTGGAAGATCATCGCCATCTTGCGGCCGCGCAGTTCGCGCACCCGGTCGGCGGTGGCCCCGATCAGTTCCTCGCCGTCCAGCCAGACCTCGCCGGAGATCCGGGCGTTGGGGGCCGTGCGGTGCAGGCCCATCACGCCGAGCGAGGTGACGGACTTGCCGGAGCCGGACTCGCCGACGATGCCGAGGGTCTGCCCCGGCTTCACATCGAAGCTGACGCCGTCGACCGACTTGACCAGGCCGTCGTCCGTCTGGAAGTGGATGCGCAGATCCCGTACGGAGAGGAAGGCCTCGTCGTCGCCGGAACGCCGGCCGGCCACCGGCTCGCCCGGCGCCTCGGTCTTGGAAACCTCACTCACGAGAGCCTCACCCTGGGGTCGATGGCGGCGTACACCAGATCCACCAGCAGATTGCAGATGACGATGAAGAAGGCGGCGACGAGCGTCACGCCCATGACGATCGGAAGGTCGTTGTCCTGCACGCTCTTGACGGCGTACTGGCCGAGTCCGGGGAAGGAGAACACGGTCTCGGTGATCACGGCGCCGCCGAGCAGCAGACCGAAGTCCATGCCGAAGATGGTGACGATGGGGGTCAGCGCGGCCCGCAGCCCGTGCTTGCCGATGACCCGGCTCTCCTTGAGGCCCTTGGCGCGGGCCGTACGGATGTAGTCCTCGCCCATGGTCTCCAGCATTCCGGCCCGGGTGAGCCGGGCGTAGAGCGCGGAGTAGAGGAAGGCGAGCGAACACCACGGGATCAGCAGATTCCACGCCCAGTCGGCCGGATTGTCCGTGAACGCGACGTAGTTGACACCTTCCCAGATCGGCCACTGCACGGTGAGGACGCCGAGCGCCAGCATGCCGGTGAAGAAGATCGGGAGGGAGACGCCGGCCAGGGCGACGCCCATGAAGAAACGGTCCAGCAGCGAACCCCGCTTGAGGGCGGAGACGACGCCGATGGCGATGCCGCTGACCAGCCAGATCACGGCGGCACCGACGGCCAGCGAGAGCGTCACCGGGATGCGCTGGGTGAGCTGCGGCCAGACCTCGACGTGACGCTTGAAGGAGTAGCCGAAGCACGGGGCGTGGCACTGCGAGGCGTCGGGGCCGAACTTGTAGGTGGCGCCGACGAAGATCTGCTTGATGAAGTGCCAGTACTGCGTGTAGAGCGGCTGGTCGAGACCCAGGTTGTGCTTGACCGCGGCGATGGACTGGGGATTGGCATCCTTGCCCACATACTGCGCGGCGAGCTGGTCCATCGTCTGCCCGGCCAGCCGGGGGACGAGGAAGAAAATCGCGAAGGTGACTGCGCTGACGATCAGCAGCAACAGCACCGCGCCGAAGACGCGTCGAATGATGTACGCAGCCACAGCTGTCCGGCGGCGGTGTCCGCCGGCCGGGCGCTCCGAGGAGCACCCGGTCCGGCGGACACCGAAACCTTCACCTGCCTTTCGAACTTTCGGGGGTACGGGGGTCGCCCCCCGAATGAATCAGCCCGGCGGACAGGCCCGGCAGTTACTTGGAGGAGCCCATCAGCAGGTAGTCGTACATGCCGAGGTATGCCTGCGTGACCGTGACGTTGGTCGCGGAGACCGGACGCAGCAGCAGGTTCTTGCGGTAGACGAGCGGCACGGCGGACGCGTTCTCGGCGACCAGCTTGTCGATGTCGCCCCAGGCCTTCGCGCGGGCGGTGTCATCGGTGTTGGCGATGGCCGAGTTGAGAGCCTTGTTGATCGCCGGGTCGTCGAGTTCCTGGACGTTGTTGCCACCGGTCGGCTTGATGGCCGAGCCGTTGATGATCTGGTCCAGGAAGCCGAAGCCGGTCGGCCAGTCGGCGCCCCACGCGGTCATGATCATGCCGAGCTTGTGCTCGTGGACGTAGCTCGGGTTACCGGCGAAGTTCTGGAAGTACTTGCCGCCCGGGAACGTCTTGATGTTGGCGGTGACGCCGATCTTCTTCAGGGACGCCTGGACCGCGGTGACCATCGACATCTCGGCCGGACGGTCGGAGCGGGCGGAGATGTTGGTCTCGAAGCCGTTGGGCTGACCGCACTCCTTCAGCTCGGCCTTGGCCTTCTCGATGTCGCCCTTGTGACCCTCGGTCTCGTACAGGTCGAACTTGCTGTAGCCACTGACGGTCGGCGGCAGCAGCGTCGTCGCGACGTCACCCTTCGGGTCGCCACCCTGGGCGGCCTGGACCGACGCCTTGTCGATACCCCACTGCACGGCCTTGCGGCAGTGGATGTTGTCGAACGGCTTCACGTGCACATTCAGACCGATGTACGAGGTGGCGCCCGCGTACGGGTTGTCCGTCTGCTTCTTGAGCTTCTGGTCGGTCAGGACCTTGGGCTGCGTGGCCGGGGCCACACCGGTGCCGGCCGCGTCCACCGTGAGGTTGTCCGCGAGAAGGTCGTTGTCGACCGTCTCCTGCTTGACCTTGAAGCGGATGTCGATCTTGTCCGGCAGGGCCGGGCGGATCGGGTCCGTCTTCGGGTCCCAGTTCTCGTTACGGACGAGGCTGGCGCTCTTGCCCTCCTCGTACGAAGCGAACTTGTACGGGCCCGAGGACACGATGTGCTGGACGTACTCGGCGCCCTTGTCCTTCGCGGCCGGCACGGGGGCCGTCTGCGAGAAGGTCGCGAGGTAGTCGAAGTCCGCGAAGGCGTCCTTCAGCTTGAAGACGATGGTGGTGTCGTCCGGGGTCTCGATGGACGCAATGCCGTTCTTGTCCTTGTACGGACCCTTGTACTTGTCGCCGCCGATGAGGTGCGCCTTGAAGTACGTCGGGCCGTTGGACAGCGCCTCGGGCGAGAAGTTGCTTCGCTCGATGGCGTACTTGACGTCCTTCGAGGTGATCGGCGAACCGTCCTCGTACTTCAGGCCCTTCTTCAGGGTGTACGTCCACGTCTTCGCGTCGGCGCTGGGCTTGCCCAGCGACTCCGCGAGGTCCGGGACGACCTCCAGACCGGCGCCGCCGGCGGCCGGCTTGAAGCTGGTCAGCGTACGGCCGTAGAGGCGCGCGAAGTTCTGCACCCAGCCGTAGTACGTGTTGCCGGGGTCGAGGGAGTCCGGCTCGTCCGACAGTGCGAGGGAGAGCGTGCCACCCTTCTTGTCGGACTTGTTGACTACGGAGGTCAGCGCGGCGTCGGTGGCGCCACTGCTGCCACCCTTGCTCTTGCTGTCGCTGTCCGAACCGCCACAGGCGGTTGCCCCCAGCGCGAGTGCCACAGCTGTGGCGATCGCAGCTGTCGCTCTTTTGGTCTTCACCTGAGGAATGCCCCCTCGATCGATGGTTGCGGCAGAAGATTTGGCAGGTGCCGCGGATTACTTGCTGCGCGGGTCGAGGGCATCACGGAGCCCGTCACCCAGCAGGTTGAACGCCAGAACGGTGATGAAGATCGCCAGACCCGGCACGATCATGTACTGCGGATCGGCCTGATAGATCTCGGCGGCCGTGGAGAGCATGCCTCCCCAGGAGGCCTGCGGCGGAGCGATTCCGACACCCAGGTAGCTGAGCCCCGCCTCGAAGAGGATGTTCGTCGGGATCAGCAGCGTGGAGTAGACCAGGATCGGCGCGACCAGGTTGGGCAGCAGCTCCCGCATCAGGATGAACGGGCCGCGGGCGCCCAGGCTTCGGGCCGCCTCCACGAACTCCCGCTCGCGCAGGCTGAGTGTCTGGGCGCGGACGATCCGGCCCATGTACGGCCAGCTGAAGAAGCCGATGACGAAGATCAGCACCGCGATCCTGAGCGGCAGCCCCGACAGTCCGAACGCTCCGTCCTGCAGCGACGCCGAGATGGAGATCGCGAAGAGGAGCAGCGGGAAGGCGAGGAAGACGTCCATCGTGCGGCTGATGAGGCTGTCGGCCCAGCCTCCGTAGAAGCCTGCGGTGACGCCCATGATCACACCGATGATCACGGAGACCAGAGTCGCGCCGCCCGCGACCAGGAGGGACACCCAGGAGCCCTCGATGATGCGCGACAGGATGTCGCGTCCGTACTGCGGATCGACACCGAGGGGATGGTCCCAGCTCATGCCGCCCCAGGCGCCCTTGGGCGACAACAGGGCCGGGTCGATCAGGTCCTGGTGGAACTCGTTGGGGTCGAGACCGAACATCGCCTGGATCGGCTTGGAGAGCACGGCCAGCAGCACGAGCAGGATGACAACGATGCCGCCCGCGACAGCCACCTTGTCGCGTTTGAAGCGGTTCCAGGCGATCCGTCCTAGCGAACGACCCTCGATCTGTGAGGCCTTGACGCCCTTCAGTACAGACTCGGGCTGAGAACCGGCCTGCGATTCAGTGGTCTCTATGGGTGCGGTCATCGTCCCTCGTGCTTGCCCGTGCCGACGGTTGCCGACGATGCTTGGCGGCCGCCCGGGTCGACGGTGCGGTCCGTTGCTGCCGTGTTGCCGGGTGGTTCAGGTGGTGCCAGGGGACGCGTCCTGTTCCGGAGCGCTCTGCACCGGATCCGACATCCCTCTGTCCGGGGAGTCTTCAACGCGCCTGCGATCACCCGCCAGACCTGACGGGGAATGTTTGCTCAAACGTGATGAGGTCAGAAGGGTTCCGTAATCCGGACAGCGTTGTTCCAGGAGCGGTTTCAGGCTTTCCAACCACCGCTGTTTTCCAGCCAGTTGCCCCGGGATCCACGGGAAGCGCCGGATGCTCCGGTAGGCAGGAAATGCCCTGACTTGGGCTTCCGTGACGTCATTTGCCGGTGGCTCAACCGATTTCGGCGGATCGGCGCACAGTCCGGGTCAACTCACCGGACGCGCCTGCCCGTCGGGGGCGCGGCGGGACGATCCCGGGCGCCGCCGGTCAGCTACCCGAAGGGGTACCCGTAGGCGGAACCGGCTGCGGGCGGCGGACCGGCCTGGGCGTGTGCCTCGCGGTCGTAGAACGGGCGGGCGTTGGCACGCAGCCACATCGCGACCGGGTCGTACTCGTCGGACATGGCGACCGTCGAGACGGGAAGCCCGTCGGGGACCGCGCCGATCGACTGCTGCATCATCGCGCGCACCGTGTCGACGGAGGACTGACTCGTGTCGTAGAGATCGAGACCGATGGCGAGATAGGGGACACCGAGCGCCGGCTGCACCCAGGCGCGGCGCAGCGAGCGGATCGCAGGGGTGTGATGGGCGTTCTGCGACAGCAGTGCGTAGAACTGCGGGATCTCGATGGCCGGCTCGGTGAGCCGGAGCGGCCCCGCGGGCATCCGGTCGAGGCCGGTGGCGATCCGTCTCAGATCCAGCCAGGGAATGCCGACGCCGCCGCCGGGGGCGTGCGGATTGAGCCAGATGCCCCAGCGGTCGGGGAAGAGGGCGCGGGCGATGTCGACGCCGGTGACCACCTCATGGGACCGGTTCCAGCCGCTGGCCGCGAGTTCCTGGGCCGAGGTCACACAGGGGGCGTAGCCGAGCCCGTCGATCTCCATGTTCCCGTACTGGGCGTCCGGCGATCCGGCCTGGCCGTGCCAGAGCAGCATCCAGATCCGGTCCTGGGCGACGGCACGCAGCAACGCCTCGTACGCGTCGTAGCGCCCGGGCGTCACTTGACGCAGCATGTGCTCGACCTGCCCGGCCGCCGCGGTGCCTGACGCACTCACCCTGGGTCCCGCCCCTCTTCGATCCACTGTGTCGGCCTGCCGCTCCCGGGGCACACGGGTGCGGCACGGTGGCCGAGGCACTAGCCATCAAACCAGCTTAAGCGGCGTCCCTGACACCGACTTGACGTCACAGGCCGACGGGTCGCGCACCGGCCGCCGGGCTCGGGCAAGGGGGTAACCGGCCGCTCAGTGGCCCTCGCGCTGGTAGAACGGCCGGATCCTGGCCCGCATCCAGTCGGCGACCGGGTCCTGTGCCACGTCCAGCAGGACCAGGTTGACCGGCCAGGGCACCTCGACACGGCCGAGCGCGCGCCCCAGGGCGTCCATCGGGGCGTTGCGTCCGGCGCCGTCCCACGTCGAGAACTCGACACCTATGAAGAGGACGGGGTCGCCGCCCTCGATGCTGGCCAGCGTGCGGCGGGCGGTGCGCACGACACCGCTCTCCTCGAATTCTCCGGCCGCGGCCGCGAGGAAGTCGACGGGCTCCTCCTGCCAGGCCGGCTCGTACAGCCGGACACGGCCGCCGCTGGCCGGCCCGTCCAGAGAGGTGCGTCCGGCGCGGCAGAGCTCGGCGACGGCGGGCGGCGGCAGCGGCATGCCGACGGCGCCCCCCGGGTTCACCGCGATGCCGAGCTGCGGGGGCAGTCCGCGGGCGAATTCGCGGGCAGGCGCCACAGTGAAGGACATATGGGTGCCGACGCAGCTCAGGAACTGCTGTTCGGAGCTGAAGACGGGGACGTACGCCGCACCCTCGATCTCCACCGTGGGCAGATCGAGCGACGGGGCGTCGGGACCGCCGCCGTTGGGAAGCGGCACCCAGAGGTGACTGCGGCCGAGCACTTCGACGAGCCGGCCGCCCGCCTCCGGGCTGCCGAGCGAGGCCCCGAGCACCTCTTCGAGCTCATTGGCCGGCCATCCGCCCTGCGGATGGGTCTGGACCGGTGCCGGAATGTCCACTGCTTCCCCTTCTCGCCCCATGGCTTGCCGCAGAACAGTAACTCCGGCGCGCCACTCCGCGCTGACCGTCGGCACAGACCTCAGGGGCTGTTGTCGGCGAACGTGATCCGGGCCAGCATCCCGGCCGCCTCCCGGTCCAGCAGCACCGCCGAGCAGCAGCCGGGCGGCAGGACGCCTGCCTCGGTGTCCCGCAGCAGCCTGCTGATGGCTCTGCGGTGCCGGGCGAAGGCGTAACCGGAGACTCCACGTCCGCGCTCGCGCTGGCCGTCCTTCGCCACCTGCGGGGTGACGTCCAGCAGCACGAGGTGAAGGACACTGCCGCGGCGTCGCGCGTCCCGGGCCAGCCAGCCCCGTACCCACGCCTGGGTGCCGCAGTCGTGGACCACGACCGAGTCACCGGAGCGCAGCGCCCGCCAGAGCCCCCAGTAGTGGGCGACACGGACCAGCGGGCGGTAGAGGGCGTACGGGAGTAAGCGGGGCACTCGCTGCGCCCAGCGGTCCCGGGTGTCCTGGGAGTCGATGGCCCGCACGGTCACCGCTCGCCGGATGAGCGTCGATTTGCCGCTGCCCGGCAGCCCGGAGACCACCACCACGTCGCCCGCGGCGAAGTGCAGGCCGCGCGGACTGCGCCCGGCGCGCTCGCGCAGATCGCGCACGACGGGTGCGTGCGTGCCGAGCCTTTCCCGGACCGGTGTGCCCGGCTGTGCGGTCATCGCGCCGTGCGCGACCCCCGCGGTCGTCGCGTACCGCTGCAACGTCATTGCCCTCCCCCTGTCGGTCGCCCACGCCTGCCCTCGAAGTGTAAAGAAAAGGCAATGCGAGACAACCGTCCCACCGTTCGTTTCCCTCACGGGGTACCGACGCCCCACTCTTCCGCAATGCGTGCGATGATGACCCGGCCAACTGCATAAAGGCCGCTTGAATCCGCGCGGGAGAGTTCCGGCGATCGACTGTGCCGGGCGCCGAAGGAGCAAGATCCTCCCTTGAATCTCTCAGGCCCCGTACCGCGTGGATGAGGCAGATCTGAAAAGCGAGCCGCCGTGGCGGCTCCACCCAAGGTGCAAGCCGAACCCGTCAGGGTCTCTCGGCGAACCTCTCAGGTTCCGATGACAGATGGGGAGGGATCGTCCTCGCCGTCATGCCCTGGGAGCCACACCTATGAGCAACGCCCCCCGTCTCACCGCCCTCGACGCCCTGCACCGCTCGTTGGGCGCGACGATGACCGACTTCGCGGGCTGGGACATGCCGCTGCGGTACGCGAGTGAGCGCGACGAGCACAACGCGGTGCGCACGAAGGCGGGCCTCTTCGACCTGTCGCACATGGGCGAGATCACCGTCACCGGCCCGCAGGCGGCGGCGTTCCTGAACTTCGCGCTGGTCGGCAACATCGGCACCGTCGCCGTCGGCCGCGCCCGCTACACGATGATCTGCGCCGAGGACGGCGGGATCCTGGACGACCTGATCGTCTACCGCCTCGGTGAGACCGAGTACATGGTCGTCGCCAACGCCGGGAACGCCCAGATCGTGCTGGACGCGCTGACCGCCCGCGCCGACGGGTTCGACGCCGTGGTGCGCGACGACCGCGACGCGTACGCGCTGATCGCCGTCCAGGGCCCCGAGTCCCCCGCCATCCTGGCCTCGGTCACCGACGCCGACCTGGACGGTCTGAAGTACTACGCGGGTCTGCCCGGCACCGTCGCCGGTGTGCCCGCGCTGATCGCCCGTACCGGCTACACCGGCGAGGACGGCTTCGAGCTGTTCGTCGCCCCCGAGCACGCCGAGCAGCTCTGGCAGGCCCTCACCGCGGCGGGCGCCCCGCACGGCCTCATCCCGTGCGGTCTGTCCTGCCGTGACACGCTGCGCCTGGAGGCGGGCATGCCGCTGTACGGGCACGAGCTGACCACCGAACTGACGCCGTTCGACGCCGGTCTGGGCCGGGTCGTGAAGTTCGAGAAGGAGGGCGACTTCGTCGGCCGCAAGGCACTGGAGGCCGCCGCCGAGCGCGCCGAGAGCGCCCCGCCGCGCAAGCTGGTCGGCCTGATCGCCGAGGGCCGCCGGGTGCCGCGCGCCGGTTTCCCCGTCGTCGCCGAGGGGCAGGTCATCGGCCAGGTCACCTCCGGCGCCCCGTCCCCGACCCTCGGCAAGCCGATCGCCATCGCGTACGTGGACGCCGCGCACGCCGCGCCCGGGACCGCGGGCGTCGGAGTGGACATCCGCGGCAGCCACGAGCCCTACGAGGTCGTGAGCCTGCCGTTCTACAAGCGGCAGAAGTGACGCAGTCGCGTCTCAGCCCGTAAGACCACCGTTCATCAGCACTCCCCCGCGTACAGGAGAATTCAGGTCATGAGCAACCCCCAGCAGCTGCGTTACAGCAAGGAGCACGAGTGGCTGTCGGCCGTCGAGGACGGTGTGGCCACGATCGGTATCACCGAGTTCGCGGCCAACGCGCTCGGCGACGTCGTCTACGCCCAGCTCCCCGAGGTCGGTGACACGGTGACCGAGGGCGAGACCTGCGGTGAGCTGGAGTCGACCAAGTCCGTCAGCGACCTGTACTCGCCGGTGACCGGCGAGGTCACCGCCGCGAACCAGGACGTCGTGGACGACCCGGCGCTGGTGAACTCCGCTCCCTTCGAGGGCGGCTGGCTGTTCAAGGTACGCATCACGGAAGAGCCGAAGGACCTGCTCTCCGCAGACGAGTACTCCGAGTTCTCCGGCAACTAAAGACCCCAAGGGACCACCTGATGTCGCTTCTCAACTCTTCCCTCCACGAGCTGGACCCGGACGTCGCCGCCGCCGTCGACGCCGAGCTCCACCGTCAGCAGTCCACTCTCGAAATGATCGCCTCGGAGAACTTCGCTCCGGTCGCGGTCATGGAGGCCCAGGGCTCCGTCCTCACCAACAAGTACGCCGAGGGCTACCCGGGCCGCCGCTACTACGGCGGCTGCGAGCACGTCGACGTGGTCGAGCAGATCGCCATCGACCGGATCAAGGCGCTGTTCGGCGCCGAGGCCGCGAACGTCCAGCCCCACTCGGGTGCGCAGGCCAACGCCGCCGCGATGTTCGCGCTGCTGAAGCCGGGCGACACGATCATGGGTCTGAACCTGGCCCACGGCGGTCACCTGACCCACGGCATGAAGATCAACTTCTCCGGCAAGCTCTACAACGTGGTCCCGTACCACGTGGACGACACCGGTGTCGTGGACATGGCCGAGGTCGAGCGTCTGGCCAAGGAGTCCAAGCCGAAGCTGATCGTCGCCGGCTGGTCCGCGTACCCCCGCCAGCTGGACTTCGCCGCCTTCCGCCGCATCGCGGACGAGGTGGGCGCGTACCTGATGGTCGACATGGCGCATTTCGCGGGCCTGGTGGCCGCGGGTCTGCACCCCAACCCGGTGCCGCACGCCCATGTCGTCACGACCACCACGCACAAGACCCTCGGCGGTCCGCGCGGTGGCGTCATCCTGTCGACGCAGGAGCTCGCCAAGAAGATCAACTCTGCCGTCTTCCCCGGTCAGCAGGGTGGTCCGCTGGAGCACGTGATCGCGGCCAAGGCGGTCTCGTTCAAGGTCGCGGCGACCGAGGAGTTCAAGGAGCGCCAGCAGCGCACCCTGGACGGCGCCCGCATCCTCGCCGACCGTCTGGTGCAGCCGGACGTCACCGAGGTCGGCGTCTCCGTCCTCTCCGGCGGTACCGACGTCCACCTGGTCCTCGTCGACCTGCGCAACTCCGAGCTGGACGGCCAGCAGGCCGAGGACCGGCTCCACGAGCTCGGCATCACGGTCAACCGCAACGCCATCCCGAACGACCCGCGGCCGCCGATGGTCACCTCCGGCCTGCGGATCGGTACTCCGGCCCTGGCCACCCGCGGCTTCCAGGCCGAGGACTTCACCGAGGTCGCCGAGATCATCGCGTCGGCCCTGAAGCCCTCGTACGACGCGGACGACCTCAAGGCCCGCGTCACCGCGCTGGCCGAGAAGTTCCCGCTGTACCCCGGCCTGAAGTAGTCCGGGAAGCGGTTCTGTACGTTTGAGGCGGGGCACCGCGCACACTGGACAGTGAGCGCGGTGCCCCATCCCTTGTCCCGCTGCTCTTCGGACCGACCGGTCCGTACCGCACCACCCGGCAGACAACGACGTCTACCAACCCCTTAGGAGTCACCCGTGGCCATCTCGGTCTTCGACCTGTTCTCGATCGGCATCGGCCCGTCCAGCTCCCATACGGTCGGCCCGATGCGCGCGGCCCGTATGTTCGCGCGCCGGCTGAAGAACGAGGGCCTGCTCGCCCACACCGCCTCGATACGCGCCGAGCTGTTCGGCTCGCTCGGCGCCACCGGACACGGCCACGGCACGCCCAAGGCCGTCCTGCTCGGCCTGGAGGGCGAGTCCCCACGTACCGTCGACGTCGAGTCCGCCGACGACCGGGTGGCCGAGATCCGTGCCTCCGGGCGGCTCAACCTCCTCGGCATGCACGAGATCGACTTCGACGCCGACGAGCAGCTGGTCCTGCACCGCCGCAAGGCACTGCCGTACCACGCCAACGGCATGACGATCTTCGCGTACGACCACGAGGGCGCCCCGCTGCTGGAGAAGACTTACTACTCCGTCGGCGGCGGCTTCGTCGTGGACGAGGACGCGGTGGGCGAGGACCGGATCGTTCTCGACGACACCGTCCTCAAGCACCCCTTCCGCACCGGCGACGAACTGTTGCGGCTCGCGAGGGACACCGGACTGTCGATCTCCTCGCTGATGCTGGAGAACGAGCGCGCCTGGCGCACCGAGGACGAGATCCGCTCCGGTCTGCTCGACATCTGGCGTGTCATGCAGGCGTGCGTGTCGCGCGGCATGTCCCGCGAGGGGATCCTGCCCGGCGGCCTCAAGGTCCGCCGCCGCGCCGCGAACACCGCACGCCAGCTGCGCGCCGAGGGCGACCCACAGGCCCACGCGATGGAGTGGATCACCCTCTACGCGATGGCGGTCAACGAGGAGAACGCCGCGGGCGGCCGCGTCGTCACCGCCCCGACCAACGGCGCCGCGGGCATCATCCCGGCCGTGCTGCACTACTACATGAACTTCGCGGCAGGCGGCGCCACCGAGGCCGAGAAGGAGGACAGCGTCGTCCGCTTCCTCCTCGCGGCGGGCGCCATCGGCATGCTGTTCAAGGAGAACGCCTCGATCTCCGGCGCCGAGGTCGGCTGCCAGGGCGAGGTCGGCTCCGCCTGCTCGATGGCCGCGGGCGCCCTCGCCGAGGTCCTCGGCGGCTCGGCCGAGCAGGTCGAGAACGCCGCCGAGATCGGCATGGAACACAACCTCGGCCTGACCTGCGACCCGGTCGGCGGCCTCGTCCAGATCCCGTGCATCGAGCGCAACGGCATGGCGGCGGTCAAGGCCGTCACCGCGGCGAAGATGGCGCTGCGCGGCGACGGCACCCACAAGGTCTCCCTCGACAAGGTCATCAAGACCATGAAGGAGACCGGCGCGGACATGAGCGTGAAGTACAAGGAGACCGCGCGCGGCGGGCTCGCAGTGAACATCATCGAGTGCTGAGACGAGTGCTGAGAAACAGCATCTGATCAGGGGATTCTCATCCATCAGCGCTGCCACGGGCTTCCCCGCCCGCAGGGCGGATCACGCTGGAAAGTCCTCGGAACAGAGCTGGAGGTTCCCTGACAGGTCCCCGGGCCCGCCGGGGGCTGCTTGCGCTGCGCCGTGCCGAGCGCCACGGCATATTGGGTAGGTGGCCCCCAGGAACTCCACGTTCCCTGCGGTAGCGGATGACGCCGGTGGGGTGCGACGGGCACAGTGGACCGGGCGTGGCCGGGGGTGCGCCGAGGTGTCGTCCGTAGGGAGGCACTGGCACGGATGAGCACACGTGATGATCCCGCCGGTTGCCAGGACGGGTCGGTTGCGGCTCAGGGCGCACGGCTGGTGGTGGATGACCACGGGGTCGTGGTCGAGTGGAGCTCGCAGGCGCAGACGTTGCTCGGCTATCCGGCCGAGGAGGTGCTGGGGCGCCGGGTGACGGTCCTGCTGACCTGGCCCGGCGAGCGCACGGATCCGGGGGCTTCCGAGGTGAGGAAGTCTGCCGGTGAGCCGGCGGTCCGGCATCGGTCCGGGCAGGGGCTCGCGGTCGGCATCCAGGTATGGCCCATGGTGGGTGAGGGCGGTGCCGTGTGGTGGTCCGTGCTGCTGACCCCGGCGGGGGATTCCGGTGGGCCGAGTATCGACAGCGCGGTACTGCGCGCGGTACTGACCCAGTCCCCGCTCGGCCTGCAGGTCCTTGATCCCGATCTGCGGCTCATGCGGTTCAACACCGCCGCGCCGGGTGCGCGCGGCCTGCTGGGCGAAGAGGTCATCGGCCGGCCGATTCGCGAGGTGGCGCCGGGTCTGGTCGACGACGCGCTGGAACGGATGCTGAGAGACGTCCTGGACACGGGTCGGCCCGTGATCGACGTCGAGCACACCGGGCGGCCACCCTCCGACCCCGATCACGAGCACACCTATTCCGTCTCGCTCTACCGTCTCCAGGACCGCGCCGGCGGCGTGCTCGGCCTGCTGGCGGCGTCGACCGACATCTCCGAGCGGCATCGGGCTCGCGCGGGCCTGGACCTGCTCCTCGACGCGAGCACCCGCATCGGCACCACCTTGGACGTGGGGAAGACGTGCGAGGAACTGGTCGGGATCGCGGTGCCGAGCCTGGCCGACATCGCCGTCGTGGACATCCTCGACGAGGTGCTGGAGGGGAGGGCTCCGCAACCCGGTCCGGTGAGTGCCCACGCCGTGCTGCGACGTGCGGCCTTCAGATCCACCGAAGGGGAACACGCATCGGTCGCCTACCGTGTCGGAGAGGTCAACCTGTCGTATCCGCGGTCCTTCCGGGACTGCCTCGCCGATCTGCAGCCCCGCCTCGTGCAGCACCTGGAGATCGACAGCGAGTGGGCCGTACACGACGCCCGGCGCGCCGAGCTGATCCGCCGGACCGGAGCCCATTCGCTCATGGTCGTACCACTCACCGCCCGCGGGGTCGTCCTCGGCCTGGCCAGCTTCTACCGGACCGCGACACCGGCCCCGTTCGAGGAGGACGTCCTCGCCCTCACGGCGGATCTCGGCACCCGGGCGGCCCTGTGCATCGACAACGCGCGCCGGTACACCCGTGAACGCACCGCCGCCCTCATCCTGCGCTCCAGCCTGCTGCCGCAGGCCCTCCCTGCCCAGAACGCCGTCGAAGTCGCCCTGCACCACGTGTCCGCCGCCGCAGGAGACTGGTACGACGTGATCCCGTTGTCCGGGGCCCGCGTGGCCCTCGTCGTCGGACACGTGCCAGGACACGGCATGCATGCCGCCGCCGCCATGGGCCAACTGCGCACCGCCATCAACACCCTGGCCGCCCAGGACCTGGCCCCCGACGAACTGCTCGCAGACCTCGACGACCTGGTGACGGGCGCCGCCGGCCGCGGCGTGCCCTCGACCGGCACGCACCCGACGCGCGAACAGGCGATCGGCGCAACATGTGTGTACGCGGTCTACGACCCGATCTCCCGGCGCTGCACGCTGGCACGCGCCGGCCACCCCGCCCCCGTCATCGCTTCGCCCCAGGGCGTGGTGGGCATACCCGGCATTCCTGCCGGACCGGCCCTGGGAAGCGGCCGCCCGCCCTACGGGACGAGCGAGCTGGAGATCCCCGAGGGCAGCACCCTCGCCCTGTTCACCAGCAGCCTCATCACAACCCACGACAGCGACCCGGAACACGGTCTGACCCGACTGCGCCACGTCCTGGGCAACCCGCTCCCCGCACTCCAGGACACCTGCGACGCCATCATCCGTGCCCAACACCCCCTCACGCTCGACAACGACGTCGTCCTGCTCCTGGCCCGCACCCGCGCCCTCGCCGCCGACCAGGTCGCGTCGTGGACCCTGCCCAACGACCCCTCCGTCGTCGCCAACGCCCGCAGCCTCACCAGCCGGCAACTGGCCACCTGGGGACTGCAGGAACTCGACTTCACCACCCAACTGTTGGTGAGCGAACTGGTCACCAACGCCATCCGCTACGCCACCGGCCCCATCCGGCAACGCCTGATCCGGGACCGGACCCTCATCTGCGAAGTCACCGACGACAGCAGCACAGCCCCCCACCTGCGCCAGGCGGATCTCGCCGACGAAGGTGGCCGCGGCCTGTACCTCGTCGCACAACTGGCCGCCCGCTGGGGTACCCGCTTCACCACCCGCGGAAAAACCATCTGGGCGGAACAGGCCCTGCCCTGAACCGTCGGCCCTGAAGAACCCGGCCCTGCGGATCGGCCGCTGCCCGCGGCATGTGCGCCCGGCGCACGCCCTCTGACCGGGTGACAGTGCACATCATCTTTCCGCGCCCATCGTTGATCTTGCGAGTAATCCCACTTCGGGGACCGTCCCGTGGTTCCCCGGCCGACTCGATGGAGAACCATCAATGAACTCCAGAATGCTCACCATCGCCGCTGCGCTGACCGTCGCCGGTCTCATCGGGGCCGGGTCCGCCGCGGCGGCGCCCGGAACGGTCTCGGGCGCCGGCGGCAACCGCATCGGAACGGTGCGGTCCGACGGCGACGCGCACGTCAAGGAGGGCGGCCTCAGCGCCATCTGGACCCTGGAGAGCAGCGACATCAAGCAGATCGCGCTCTCCGGCGACCGCATCGGCGTCCTCAAGGGCAACGGCGACGCGTACGTGAAGGACGGCGGCCTCACCGCCGCCTGGGTCAAGGAAGCCTCGAACGTCAAGCAGATCGCGCTCGCCGGCAACCGCATCGGCGTCCTCAAGGACAACGGCAACGCGTTCGTGAAGGACGGCGGCCTCACCGCCGGCTGGGTCCACGAGGCCGCCCAGGTGAAGGAGCTGGAGCTCTCCGGCGACCGCATCGGCATCGTCCAGGGCAACGGCGACGCATTCGTGAAGGACGGCGGCCTCAGCGCCGCCTGGGTCTACGAGGGCGACAACATCGTCGACATCGACCTGGCGGGCAACCGGATCGGGGTGTTCACGGGCGACGGCAGGGCGTACGTGAAGGACGGCAGCCTCAAGGCCATCTATGCGAGGGAGGGCAGCGACGTCATCCAGCTCGAACTCTCCGGCGACCGCATCGGCATCCTCAAGGACAACGGCAAGGCGTACGTGAAGGACGGACGTCTCAACGCCGCCTGGGCCCACGAGGCGGACAACGTCATTCAGATCGCCCTCTCCGGCAACCGCATCGGCATCCTCAAGGGCAGCGGCAGGGCGTATGTGAAGGACGGCGGCCTGACCGCCGCCTGGGTCCACGAGGCGGACAACGTCACCGAGCTCGCCCTGTCCTGATCCCTGACCCTCGTCCGGGCACGGGGGTCCGGACGAGGGCACTCCTCCTGCCGGTCGCGGCGGGGACGGCGCCCGGGCGATCCGGCCTGACCCGACGCCCTGACCGGCAAGTCTCTCGACTCAACGGTTCACCAACTGCTCATAAGTGAGCAGGCGTTCATGGCGATCAAGCACTTTCGGTCACAAACTGCTTCCATCCACCGCTCTCTCAGGGTTCACTGGATGTGACGAGTGGTGACGCGATCGCTGTCCGTATGCGGTCCGCCGCCGTGGCCGACCGGCCCGGCTCCGAAGCCCCGGCGGAGGAAAGAGGACAGCGATGAGCTCTCCCGGAATCGATCGCCCGCGCGCCTGCACTGATTCGTGAAAGCGACTCATTCCCATTCCCTGTTCGCAACGTTCAGACGAGGGGCACCATGAGCAAAATCACGCTTCCAGAATTCCATATGCCGTTCGAGAGCACGGGCTGCAATCCAGGCATTCAGGCAACCAGACAATCCGCCTGGAAGTGGGCGGCCGAAAACGATCTCGTCCTGTCTCCGGTGGCTCAGAAGAAAATGATCCGGACACGCCCGGAGCTCTGGATATCCCTCATATTCCCGGCGGCCTCACAGGAACACCTCGATCTTTTCTGCCAGTGGCTCTTCTGGGCGTTCCTGGTGGACGACGAGTTCGACGACGGCCCGGCCGGCCGCGACCCGCACGTGTGCGAGGAGGCCATCGCCCGGCTGGTGGACGTGCTCGACGGGACCAGCGCGCCGAACGTCCCCATGGAGCACGCTCTCGACGGTCTGATGATGCGGACCTGCGCGGGGAGGTCGCCGCGCTGGGTCCGGCAGTTCCGCCGGGACACCGTCGGCTGGCTGTGGACGTACTACGCGGAGGCCGTCGACCGGGCCGCGGGCCATGTGCCGAGCACCGCCGACTTCGTGAAGCACCGCCGCGACTCGGTGGCCATGCAGCCGTTCCTCGACCTGCACGAAATCACTGCCGGAATAGATCTCCCGGAATCCGCTCGCTCCCTTCCCGCGTATATCGCACTGCGCAATGCGGTGGCCGATCACTCGGGACTCTGCAACGACATCTGCTCATTCGAGAAAGAAGCCATGCTCGGTTACGAGCACAATACCGTCCGGCTCATTCAGCGAGAGCGCGGCGGCACGCTACAAGAGGCCGTCGACGAGGCCGGTAAATGGCTGGCGTGGATCGCCGACCGGGTGCAACGAGCGGAAAAGGAACTCGTCGAGGAGATAGAGGCCGCACGCATCGACGGCCCGGCACGCGCCGCCCTCGAGCGCTGCGTCCAGGACTACCGGGGGCTCGTCCGCGGAGACTTCGACTACCACGCACGGGCGGAGCGGTACACCCGCCCCGACCTGATGGAGGTCGACGAACAGCACTCCCTGTCCCGGAACTTCGCCGCCTGACCGGCCGGGAACGGGGCACCGGGCCAGGCCGGATCCGGACCGGCCTGATCCGGCCTCACCCGGGTGAGGCCCCCGCCGAGGCGGTCGTCCAGGGGCGCCGGTTCCGTCACCGGTGCCCGGCCGGCTGCCCGAGGAGCACGGCCGCTGCGCGCGGACAGGTCCCTGAACTGTTCCGCCCGGTCGCCCGCCCGGCGGAACGTGTCCGGTCCGGAAAGCTGAGGGGTTACGCGTCCGGCGGCCCCCGGCCGACCACGGCCGGGGGTCCTCCCGGCGATCAGCCCTTGTTCTGGGCAGCCCAGAACTCGTCGAAGGTGAGCAGACCGTCACCGTTCGCGTCGTGGGAGTTGATCACGGCCTGGGCCACCGGCTCGGTGACGTAGGGGTCACCCAGCTGAGCCATCACACTCTTGTACTCGGCGGCCGATATCAGCCCGTCGCCGTTCAGGTCGTACCGCTCGAAAGCCTTGCGCGCCGACTCGATGTCCGCCACTGTTCCGCCCCTTCATCATGCCTAACTGACGGGGGTCAGATTAACGGGCGCGACCGGCGCCGATCGCGGCGGCCGGTCGTCCATCATGGGTGGGGTGTCCGCGGACGGCGGGCGGGGTCCAGGACCGGGGAGTGGGACGCTTGACGAAGGACGCACTGGATCAGACCCTGACAGCTGCCGCGCACGGGCGGTTCCCCCCGCCGGACGGGGGCACGACGGTGGTGGCACAGCCGAACGCACGGGACGCCGGGGTGCTGGCCCTCACCGCGCACTCGGTGGTGTTCACCGATGAGGATCCGGCATGGGTACGGGCCACGCTGGCCGCCACCCCCGGTGATCCGCTCGCCGCGACGATGAACCCGTACTTCCTGGGCGCGCTGCTGGCCCGTACCGGACGGCACATGAACACCATCGATCTACTGACGGTCGCGGGCGCGCTGCCGGGGGACCCGGACATCGGGCTCCGGGAGATCGAGGACCCGGAACATCCGCGGGTGGCACGGGCCATGAAGTACCGCGACGAGGTGCGGGTCTGGGCCACCGAAGGCGGTGTGCTGATTCTGGGCCGCGGGGTCGCCGGACGCTGGGAGACGGCGATCGAGGTGGCCGAGGAGGCGCGCGGCCGGCGGCTCGGGGAGCGACTGGCGCGAGCGGCCCGGCAGTTGGTGCCGGACACGGTGGTGTGGGCGCAGCAGTCGCCGGGGAACGCCCGCAGTGTGCGGACGTTCCAGGCGGCGGGCTACCGGCCGGTGGGCTCGGAGGCCCTGCTGATCGCGGGCTGACCCGCGGGCCCCCGGCTGATGGACGGAGGACGCCGGGGTGGCCGGGCGATCAGCGGAAGACTCCGGTGTGGCCGAGCGAGTAGCGGCCCGGCTGCGGATAGACGGCGAGTCCATGAGGACCGCTGCCCACCGGGATACGGGCGAGCTGCTTGCCGGTGGCCGTGTCGATCGCGTACACCTCGGCGTTGTAACGCCCGGACAGCCAGAGGACCTTGCCGTCCGCCGAGACGCCGCCCATGTCTGGGCTGCCACCGTTCGGCAGGTGCCACTTCTTCGTCAGCTTCTTCTTCGCGAAGTCGAAGACGGAGATGGAGCCTTCCCCACGGTTGGTGACGTACATCTCCTTGGAGTCGCGGCTGACGTACAGACCGTGGGCGCCCTTGCCGGTGCGCAGCAGCGTCGGTCTGGTGAACTTGTGCCCGTCCAGCACCCAGATGCCGTTCGCGATCATGTCCGCGATGTAGAACGTCCCGCCGTCCGGCGACAGCTTCACGTCCTGCGGCATCGCGCCCTTGAGCGGCAGCTTCTGCCGGCCGACGACCTTCATCCTCGCCGTGTCGACCTTGAGGAGTTCGCCGGAGAACTCGCAGGAGACGATGAAGTACCGGCCGTCCGCGGAGAAGTCGGCGTGATTGACGCCCGCGCAGTCGACCGGAACGGTCCTGGCCTTCTTCATGGTGTGCGCGTCGCGGAAGACCAGCTGCCGGTCCATCGAGGCCATCACGATGGCGTACTTGCCGTTCGGCGTGAAGTAGAGGTTGTACGGGTCGGAGACCGCGATCGTCCGGCCGGCCTTCCCGGTGGCCGGGTCGATGGCCGTGAGGCTGTCGCCGAGGTCGTTGTTGACCCAGAGTGTCTTCAGGTCCCAGGACGGGACGACATGCTGCGGCTGGTGGCCGACCGGGATGGTCTCGATGACTTTGTACGTCTTCGGGTCGATGACCGACACGGTGTTGGACTTGGTGTTGGGTACGTACACGCGCGCCGGGAAGTTCTTGACGACCGGTGACATCATTCCGGCCCGGTCGGCCGCGTACACGTCGTCGGGATCGAGCACCGGCGGCATCCCGGCGAGCCCGGGCGGGGTGAGGCGCTCGGGGGTGGCGTTGTTCGGGACGACGGGCGGGGCGGCGGCCTCGGTGTCGTCGGCCTCGGCCTTCCCCTTCTCGGCGGGGGCGCCACAGCCCACGAGGACGGCGATGAGGACGCCCCCGAGCAGGGCCGCGGTGCGCTTGGTGGAGGGAAGCATCAGGTCAGCAGCTCCGTGGTCGTCACCGCGCGCAGTTGTCGGCGGTCGATTTCGGTGAGGAGGACAGGCAGGGCGGCAACCGTGTCCGCGTAGCCGAAGTGCAGGCTCACCACCGATCCGTTGCGGATCTCCCCGGCGATCTTTCGGGTGACGGCCGCGGCGCCTGGAGAGGTGAAGTCGAGGGAGTCCACGTCGTACGAGAGGACGTGCGGGTAGCCCGCCCTGCGCGCGAGTCGCTGGACGAGCGGGGTGGCATGCCGGCTGCGTGAGGGGCGGAACCAGGTTCCGATGGAGCCGGTGAGCCGGCGCAGCCGCTGGGCGCAGCCGGTGATCTCCGCGTACGCCGCCGCCTCGCCCATCGCCGAGATGTCGACATGGCTCTGGGTGTGGTTGCCGAGGTCGTGCCCCCCGTCCAGGATCCGGCGGGCCATGTCGGGGTGCTCGTCGAGCCAGCTGCCGACGGCGAGGACGGTGATCCGGACGTGAGCACGTTCCGCCTCTGCGAGCACGGCCCGGGCGATGGCCGGGTCGCCCTGGCCGTGGAAGGTCAGTGCGACGCGCGGGCGATTGCGGGGGCCGTGCTCGATCTGGACCGGCTGCCCGGGGAAACGGTGCGGGGTGGGCGCGGGTCGCGGAACCGGGGGCCGCGCACCCGCGTCGCTCTTGCCGGTGGCCTGTCCAGGGGCGTCCGCGGGCGTCTCGGCAGAGGTCTTCGTGGAAGTGTCGGCGGCGCCGTGTCCATCCGTACATCCGGCCGCAAGGGCGCCGGTCAGAGCTGCCCCTGCGCCCGCGCGCAGAGCGCTGCGGCGGTGCACCGATGTCTCGGAGGCGTTCATGAGCAGAACAGTAGGGGCGCAATGCCAGGAAGATAAAAATTGACCCCATTCATACCGATTCAGAGGAGCCTGGAGTACGTCGCAAGCAACCCGGTTGCTCGATGAATCACCCGTCGAACCACATAGTCATTCATGCATTGCCAGGCCAGTGACTCATCACACCTACGATTCAACGCAGAAATGTCCCAATATGTCAGGCTACGACAGATTAGCGCTTTTGGCTCCGCGGTCGCCCATCTGCCATAGTCGGTTCCACGACCCCCATTGACCCGGGCCAGGTCGTCTTACGCGGCCGTGAACACACCCCCCATTTCACGGTCCCCACACAGAAGCCCCCGAGGCGCCGCACCACGGCAGACCGGGGGCTTCTGTGCGTCGTCCGGACGGGCGGGGGAAGCCGGGGGCCCGGCGGGCCCGACCGGTTCAGCGATCGGAGATCCGCATCTCGAACCAGGTGGTCTTGCCGCGCGGCAGCAGATCCACCCCCCACCGGTCGGAGAGCTTGTCGACGAGGAAGAGGCCGCGGCCGCTGATGTCCATCTCCTGGACCGGCATGAGACACGGCAGTCCGCGCGAGGGGTCGCGCACCTCGATCCTGATCCAGCCTCGGCGGCGCAGCATCCGGAGCCCGAAGATGCGGGCGCCGGTGTGCCGCACCGCGTTGCCGACGAGTTCCGAAACGAGCAGAACGGCATGCTCGGCAGTCTGCGGGGAAAGCGCCCACTGCCGGAGCACCACGCACGAGGTGAGCCGGCGGGCGGTCGCCGCGGACTCCGGACGGGACGGCAGCCGGACCTCGCCCTCCGTCGGATTTCCGAACAACTCCAGCGCCTTGAACGCCTGTTCGTCCTCGACAGCCGACATCCAGCGTGCCGCAGTCGCACCGCCGCGCTGTCGCGGCTGTTCCACACCCTCCAGGCCCGCCATGGACACCATCATGGCCGCACGGCGGGCACTCCGGGGCCGTTCCCAGGGAATACCTCCCCCGGAAGAAGGCATTCCGAGCAGGTCGTTAGGCATATGCCAGCGGCAGAATGCACGTCTCGACACCCTCTCCGACCTGCACATATGTGCCGCCCGAGCGGGATTGCCCGGATCACCGGAGTGCTGAGCCTTAAGGTTGCCTTAAGGCTCAGCTAATCCGCCCACACGGATGAACCCACGGCCGTCTGTGCCCAACTGACCTTCGGTCAGAGGAACTTCGCCTTGCCCGGACCCTCTTCGACAAAGCTGCGCATCCCGCGCTCACGGTCCTCCGTGGCGAACAGACCGGCGAACCAGTTCCGCTCGATCGTGAGCCCGGTGTCGATGTCGGTCTCCAGCCCCGCGTCGATGGACTCCTTCGCGGCGCGCAGCGCCAGGGCGGGTCCCTTGGCCAGCCGCGCGGCCCAGGCATGCGCCTGCTCGTACACCTCGGCCGCCGGCACCACCCGGTCCACCAGACCGATCGTCAGGGCCTCCTCGGCCTTCACATGACGGCCGGTGAAGATCAGGTCCTTGGCCTTGGACGGGCCGACCAGCCGGGCCAGCCGCTGGGTGCCGCCCGCGCCGGGGATCAGACCGAGCATGATCTCGGGCTGGCCCAGCTTGGCGTTGTCGGCAGCGATCCGGAAGTCGGCGCAGAGCGCCAGTTCGCAGCCACCACCGAGCGCGTAGCCGGTGACCGCGGCGACGACCGGCTTGGGGATCCGGGCCACCGCGGTGAAGGAGTCCTGCAACGCCTTGGACCGTACGACCATCGCCGTGTGGTCCATCGCCTGCATCTCCTTGATGTCCGCGCCCGCCGCGAACACCTTCTCGCCGCCGTAGAGGACGACGGCGCGCACGTCGTCGCGCCGGGTCGCCTCCTCGGCGAGTTCACGCAGCCGGTCCTGGGTGGCGACATCCAGGGCGTTCATGGGCGGGCGGTCCAGCCGGATCGTGCCGACGCCGTCGCTTGCTTCGAGGGTTACGGTCATGGGAGGCAGGTTAACCGGCGCTAACGACGGCGGGCCCGGTGCTGTTGGTCACAGCACCGGGCCCGCCGTCGTGTCGTACGTCAGGAACTACTTGGTCCACTCCGCCCAGCTCATGTTCCAGCCGTTGAGACCGTTGTCCGGCTGGATCGTCTTGTCCTGGGACTTCTTCACGACCACGACGTCGCCGATGATCGAGTGGTTGAAGAACCAGGCCGCCGGGGTCGTCTTGCTCCAGCCACCGCGTACGTCCTGCAGACCGACGCAGCCGTGGCTGGTGTTGGTCGAGCCGAACACACCGGGCCCGCCCCAGTAGTTGCCGTGGATGAACGTGCCCGACGTGGACAGCCGCATCGCGTTCGGCACGTCCTTGATGTCGTACTCACCGCCGAAGCCGACGGTGTCACCGTTCATCCGGGTCACCTTCAGCTTCTCGCTGATGACCATCTGTCCGTTGTACGTGGTGGTCGCCGGGGCGCCCGCGGAGATCGGGATGTCCCTGATCTGCTTGCCGTCGCGGACGACCTTCATGCGGTGCGTGCTCGCGTCGACAGTGCTGACCTGGCGGCGGCCGATGGTGAACGAGATCGTCTTGGCCTGCTTGCCGTAGACCCCGGGGCGTCCCTCGACCCCGTCGAGGTTCAGCTTCACGGTCACCTTGGTGCCCGCCGCCCAGTAGTCCTCGGGTCGGAAGTCGAGCCGGTCGTTACCGAACCAGTGGCCCTCGACGGGGACGGACGGCTCCGCCGTCACCTCGATGGCCTTCTCGACGGCGTCCGGGTCGGTGATGCCGCGAGTGAAGTGGATCGAGACGGGCATGCCGACGCCGACCGTGGAGCCGTCCTCCGGCGTGTACTGCCCGATGAAGGTGTTCTTCGGGACCAGGGTGGTGAAAGTGGTGTCCTTCGCCGACTGACGGCCCTTGGAGTCCTTGGCGACCGCGTGGACGCTGTACTTCGTCGCCGCGGCCAGGTGCTGCTCGGGCTCCCAGCTCGTGCCGTCCGCCGCGATCTTGCCCTCGACCTCGGCGCCCTTGGGGTCGGCCACCTTGACCGTGGTCAGCTTGCCCTGATCGGCCGAGATCTTCAGCGCCCCGCTGGTGGCGACGGAGTCGGCGCCGTCCTTCGGTGCGATGGTCACCACCGCCTGCGAGGCGGTCGTGTCCTCGTTCTTGCCCCCGCCGGTGTTCTTGCCCTTGCTCCCGGCGTCGGTGTCTCCCCCGCCGCATGCCGTCACCAGCAGCAGCAGCGCTCCCAGCACCAGGGCCAGCAGTCCGGTGGCCCCCCGACCACGCCGCCCGCCGTTCGTCCCGACCGATGTCCCCGATATCGGCTGCCCGTTCAATGTGGTCGTCTCCCCTCACACGGCCTGGCCCCGCCAAGGCCCAGGGAGCCCGCAGGCTCCCACCCCCGCGCGCTGCTCATGCGCGCTCAGCGAAAGATAACCACACCGACCGTGGGGAGATCTCCCCTCGGATGTCACCGTTCAGTCCCAAGTTGAAACGGAACTTCCCCAGGTGACGCACGGTTCGAAGCGCTGGGGCGGGGGTGTCCGGTGCGAGTCCGGCCGATCCGGGGTCAGTGGAGCGCGGAACCCGCCTTCCACTGGATCCAGCTCAGATTCCAGCCGCCCAGACCGTTGTCCGGAGCCACCTTCTTGTCCTCGGAGTTGACGACCTCGACCACGTCCCCGACGATCGTCCGGTCGAAGAACCAGCCGGCCGGGGTGTCCCCGCCACCGCCCTTCACATCCCGCAGCCCGACACAGCCGTGGCTGACGTTCGCCGAGCCGAAGACCCCACCGCCCGCCCAGTAGTTGCCGTGCACGAAGGTTCCGGAGTCGGTGATCCGCACGGCGTGCGGAACGTCCTTGATGTCGTACTCACCGCCGAAGCCGACGGTCCTGCCGTCCATCCGGGTCACCTCCTGCATCTCGGTGACCACCATCTTCCCGTTGTACGTGCTCGTGGCCGGGGCGCCCGCCGTGATCGGGACCTTGGACAGCAGCCGGCCGTCGCGGCGTACCTCCATGGTGTGGTCGGCCACGTCCACTCTGGACACCTGCGAGCGGCCCACCGTGAAGGTGACCGTCTTCCGCTGGGTGCCGAACACACCGGGCGCGCCCTCCACATCGTGCAGCGCCACCGCGACGGTGACCTCGGTGCCCGGCTTCCAGTAGGCGGCCGGTCGGAAGTCCAGCCGGTCGCCGCCGAACCAGTGCCCCACCACATCGACCGCAGGCTCGGCGGTGATCCGGATGGCCCGCTGCACCGCCGCACGGTTCTTGATGACGCGGTTGAAGTGGAAGGAAACGATCATGCCGGTGCCGACGGTCGACCGCTCGTCCGGCTCGAAGCTGCTGGTGAAGCGGTGCTGGGGGACCGCGGTGGTGAAGGTGGAGTGGCGGGCCGAGCGGCGCCCCGCACCGTCCAGGGCCACCACGTCGACGCTGTACTTGGCGGCCAGGCTGAGCCGGCCCGAGGCGCCGCGCGGAGTCCAGGAAAGGCCGTCCTGCGAGATCAGACCCTGCATCTCGCGCTGTCCCGCGTCCTTGCCCCGCTCTGCGTTCGCGGGCTGCTCCGCGACCTCGATCTGCGTCACCTTGACGTGCTCCAGCCGCCCGTCGGAAACCTTCACCACGACCCGGGCGTCGGGCCTGATGTCCCTGGCCCCGTCCTGCGGGGTGATCCTGATCGCGTACGGCGACGACCCCGGCTTCCCGCTGATGAATGGTTCCGAGTCGGTGCAACCTGTCAGTACGGCCAGTACGGCGAGCAGTCCTGCCCATGTCAGCACGGTGGCCGGGTTCGCTCCCGCATTCTTCGCATTGTGGTTCACGTTCCCCCAACGACCGGAGCGGCCGGGTGGAAACGTGAGTGCGGGCCCCACCCTGGGCAGAACAGAGGGAGGACCACACTCGAGGAGCCACGGCCGGGACACCGTGCGCTCCTCTTCGGTGCCGGGTCCGGACGAGCCGCGGGAGGCTGAGAGTGTCGAGCGCAGCCGAGCAGGAGACAGTGCCAGGGCCGGTCAGGGAGGCGGTGGAGCGGACAGCGGAAGAGGCGGGGACCAGCCCGGCGAGCGGGCCGGCCCCCTCCGGCGGGCACCAGCAGCCGGCCGTGTGGCCCGGTGCGCCGATGCCGCTCGGGGCCCGCTTCCGGGTGGGGCCCGACGGGGTGGCGGGCACCAACTTCGCGCTCTGGGCGGGCGGCGCCGAGGCAGTCGAGCTCTGCCTCTTCGACGAGGAGGGGAACGAGACGCGCCTTCCGCTGACCGAGCTCACCCATGAGGTCTGGCACGGTTTCGTGCCGGGCGTGCGGCCGGGTCAGCGGTACGGCTACCGGGTGCACGGCCGCTGGGACCCGTGGACGGGTGCCCGGTGGAATGCGGCGAAGCTGCTCCTCGATCCGTACGCACGGGCCGTGGACGGCTCGTTCACCCTGCCGGCCGAGGTGTACGGCCATGTGAGGGACTGGCCGCAGCAGCACGTCGCCGACACCGTGCGCGACGAACGGGACTCCGCTCCGTTCGTGCCCAAGGGTGTCGTCGTCCACGACGACGACGACTGGGCGGAGGACCGGCGGCCCAAGACCCCATGGGCGGACTCCGTCATCTACGAGCTGCATGTGCGCGGCTTCACCAAGCTGCACCCGGGGATCCCCGAGGAGCTTCGCGGCACGTACGCCGGTCTCGCTCATCCGGCGGCCATCGGCCACCTGCAGCGGCTCGGGGTGACGGCGGTGGAACTGCTGCCGGTCCATCAGTTCGCCCATGAGGACCATCTGCTCCGGCGCGGGCTGCACAACTACTGGGGCTACAACTCGATCGGCTACTTCGCCCCGCACGCGGACTACTCGGCCAGCGGTACGGGAGGCCAGCAGGTCGGCGAGTTCAAGCGGATGGTGCGGGCGCTGCACGACGCCGGGATCGAGGTGATCCTCGACGTGGTCTACAACCACACGGCGGAGGCGAGCGAGCTGGGGCCGATGCTGTCGCTGCGCGGCATCGACAACCGCGGCTACTACCGGCTCCAGTCCGACGCCCGCAGATACGCCGACTACACCGGCTGCGGCAACACCCTGCACGTGGTGCAGCCGCACGTGCTGCGGCTGATCACGGACTCGCTGCGGTACTGGGTCACGGAGATGGGCGTCGACGGCTTCCGCTTCGATCTTGCGGCGGCGCTGGCCCGCTCGATGCACGACGTCGACATGCTGTCCCCGTTCCTCGCGGTGATCGCCCAGGACCCGGTGCTGCGCCGGGTGAAACTGATCGCCGAGCCGTGGGACGTCGGCAACGGCGGCTACCAGGTGGGCGCGTTCCCGCCGCTGTGGACCGAGTGGAACGACCGGTACCGGGACGCCGTGCGGGACTTCTGGCGCGGCGCCCTGCCCGATGTGCGGGATCTGGGCTACCGGCTGACCGGATCCAGCGATCTCTACGCATGGGGCGGCCGCCGGCCGTACGCCTCGGTCAACTTCATCACCGCGCACGACGGCTTCACCCTGCGCGACCTGGTCAGTCACGAGCAGAAGCACAACGAGGCCAACGGGGAGGGCAACCGGGACGGCACGTCGGACAACCGGGCCTGGAACTGCGGCGCCGAGGGCGAGACCGACGACCCCGGTATCAACGCGCTGCGCCGCCGCCAGCTGCGCAACCTGCTCACCACGCTGCTGCTGTCGACCGGGGTGCCGATGCTGGTCGCGGGCGACGAGATGGGCCGTACGCAGGGCGGCAACAACAACGCGTACTGCCAGGACAACGAGGTGAGCTGGCTGGACTGGTCCCTGCTCGACCAGCCCCAGTGGCGCGAGCTGACCGAGCTGACGGCCCGGCTGCTCGCTCTGCGCCACACCCATCCGGTGCTGCGCCGCCGGGCGTTCTTCTCCGGCCGGGCGCAGGCCGCGGACGGGCTGCGGGACCTGGCGTGGTTCACCCGGCAGGGCAAGGAGATGACGGAGACGGACTGGTACGCACCGGCCGCGACAGTCGGTCTCTATCTCTCCGGGCGCGACATCCCCGGCCGGGACGCGCGCGGCGAGCAGGTCACCGACGACAGCTTCCTGGCGATCCTGCACGCTGCCGACCGTCCGATCGGCTTCCGGCTGCCGGGGCCGCCGTGGGCGCAGGCGTACGAACTGGTGCTGGACACGTCGCAGGAGGACCAGTCGACCGCGCCGGCGACGGTGCACCGGGGCAACGAAGTACTGACGGTACCGGCGAGGGCGGTGTTGCTGCTGCGCGTCAGGGAGTGAACGGGAGCGAAGGGGCGAAGGTACGGATGGCGGGTGGCTCAGCCGAGGATGCCGCGGTCGTAGGCGACCGCGACGGCCGCGGCACGGTCCTTGGCACCCAACTTGCCGAAGATGTGGGTGAGATGGGTCTTCACTGTTGCCTCACTGATGAACAGTTCGGCGGCGATCTCCCGGTTGGAGGTGCCCTTGGCGACGAGTTCGAGCACCTGGCGCTCGCGTGCGGACAGCGACTGGTCGGCCGCGCCGGCGGGCATGCGCACCCGGGTGATCAGCCGGGAGGCGACCGCGGGAGACAGCACGGTGCGGCCGTCGGCGGCGGCGCGGACGGCGGTGAACAGCTCGTCGCGGGGCGCGTCCTTGAGCAGGTAGCCGGTGGCTCCCGCCTCGATCGCCGGGAGGGTGTCGGAGTCGGTGTCGTACGTGGTGAGGACGAGCACCTTGGAGCGGGCACCGCGCCGGGTGAGTTCGGCGATTGCCTCGACTCCGCCGCCGCCCGGCATCCGCAGGTCCATCAGGACGACGTCGGGATCCAGGCGGGCGGCGAGATCGACTCCTTCGACGCCGTCGGCCGCCTCGCCGAGGACCTCGAAGCCCGGGGCCGACTCGAACATGCCGCGCAGACCGTCCCGTACGACGGGGTGGTCGTCGACGACGATGAGGGTGATGGTGCGTGCGGTTCCGTCAACCATGGCGGTTCCACCGTACGCGCTACACGGATACGCGTTGCCGGATGCGCGGTGTTCATCGCTGAGGAACCAGGGGGACGCGGGCGCAGACCGCCGCCCCGTTGCCCGGTTCCGACTCCACCACGACGGCTCCCGCCATGCGTTCGGCGCGGGCACGCATGCCGCCGAGGCCGAACCCGTCCGAGCCCCGGTACGGCGGCAGGGCGACCGGGTCGAAGCCGCAGCCGTCGTCCCGTACGTCCAGGGTGACTTCGTCGCCCATGAAAGAGAGCGTGACGCCGACCCGGGTTGCCCCGGAGTGACGGCCGACGTTGGAGAGGGCTTCCTCCGCGATCCGGAGCAGGGTGGAGCCGACCTCGTCGTGCAGCGGCTCGGCGGTGCCGGTGACCGTGCACTCGGCGCGTACACCCGTACGTTCCGCCCAGCTCGCGACCGTCTTCCCGAGCGCCTCGGGGAGGTCGTCGTGGGCCAGTGCGGCGGGGACCAGGTTGCTCACGGACCGGCGTGCCTCGCCGAGGCTGTGGCGGGCGAGCGCGGCGGCGCGGTCGAGGTGCACCCGGGCCAGCGCAGGATCGGACTCTGCGGTGGAGGTGACCACCTGGAGCTGGGCGATGATGCCGGTCAGCCCCTGGGCGATCGTGTCGTGAATCTCCGCGGCGAGCCGGCTCCGTTCGTCGGCGACCCCCGCCTCGCGGGCCTGGACCAGGAGTTGGGCATGCAGGCCGGCGTTCTCCGCCAGGGCCCGTTCGAGACGGGCGTTGGCGGACTCCAGTTCGTCGATGGTGTCGAGCTGGGTACGGGCCTGCTCGGCCTGCCGGGTGTCGAGCTGCGCGAAGACGAGGACGAGGGTGCTGTGCAGGGCGAGCAGGATGCCGAAGGCCGTCCAGTTCGTCAGTGTGTCCGGCGGGAAACCGCTGCCGCACTGGGAGCCCGCCATGGTGACGGCGGTGGCCAGCATCCCGACGCGTGCGGCCCGCTTGGAGAGGAGGCGCGCCGCGTCGAAGTAGCCGAGGAGCGCGAACATGGAGAAGAACGGGTTGCTCCAGGTCAGCACGAAGGCGAGAACGGTGCGCACCACGAAGTAGACCGACGGGGCCCACGACCGCCCGGCAGGCCGGTGCCGGATCCGGCTCCACCAGAGCTGGAGCATCAGCGCCACCGGGACCAGCGCCCCGGCCACGTACATCCCGGTACGGCTCATGATGAGGTCGGCGGACATCGCCGAGACGACGGTGGCCAGCCCGAGCAGACCGTACGGCCCGTACCGGAAGAACTGTTCCCACCCCTGCTCGGCCGTAGTGACCGCTGCGGTACTCCGGCCGGTGCGCCCCGTTCCCATGAGGTCAGTCTGCCCCGGGGCCCGGCCGCGTCACTCCCACCGGAACCAACGGGTCGCCGCTGCGGCCAGCAGGGCGGTCCACAGGGCCATCACTCCCAGATGCGCCCAGCTCGGCCAGCCGCCGGAGGCCGCTCTGTCCAGTGCCTGGGAGGCCGCGCCGAACGGGGTGCACTGGACGATCCGGCGGAGGGTGTCCGGCATCGCCTGGACCGGTACCCAGACCCCGGCCGTGAACATCATCACGAGGTAGACGACCGAGCCGACCGCGGCGGAGACCTTGGTGGTGGCGGAGAGCGCGCTGACCACCGCCCCGAGGGAGAGAACGCTCGCGGCCGCCAGGAGCAGGGCCAGCAGATAGCCGACGGGCTGACCGGGCAGCCGCACGTCGAAGGCGATGCGGCCGACGGCCATGACCAGCACGGCCGAGCCCAGGGCGGCGGCGCCGTGGAGTGCGATCTGCGCGGTGAGCAGGGCGGACGGCCGCACCGGAGTGGTCGACATGCGGCGCAGGATGCCGCGTTCGCGATAGCCCGTGAGGACGGGCGGCATGGCCTGCAGCCCGGCCATGATCATGGCGAGCAGTACGGCCACCGGTACATACAGGTCGATGACGCGGCGGCCGCCGAGGGCGTCGTCGGGATGCCGGAAGGACGGGACCAGCCCGAGGATCGTCATCAGGACGGTGGGAAACACGAGGACCCAGAAGAGGCTGCCGGGCTCGCGGAGGAAGAGCCGGGTCTCGTACTTGAGGACGGCGAGAGAGGGGCTGCCATGGGCCGGAGAGGTTGATGCGAGGGAGGTGGTGGGCATCTCAGGCCGCCGTTTCCTTGTTTGCTTCGGGTTCTGGCTCTGTCTCGGTGAGGTCGAGGAAGGCGTCGTCCAAGGTCGCTTCGCCGACCCGCAGTTGGTGTGCGGTGATCCGGTGCAGGGCCAGCAGCGAGATCACCGCGTTGACGGTCTCGTCGGTGCCGTTGATGACGATCCGGTCCCCCTTCTGCTCGGCCGACGCCGCTCCGGGGAGCTCCGCCAGATCGCCGGCGGCGAGGGGTTGCGAGGGAGTGAAGGAGATGGTGGTGGTGCTGCCGGCTCTGCTGATCAGGCCGGACGGGGTGTCGAGGGCGACGACCTTCCCCTTGTCGATCACGGCGACCCGGTCGCAGAGCCGCTGGGCCTCCTCCATGAAGTGGGTCACGAGAAGGACGGTCACGCCACTGTCCCGTACCTCTTCGATCAGTCGCCAGGTGTCACGGCGGGCCCGTGGGTCGAGTCCGGTGGTCAGCTCGTCGAGCACCACGACCTGCGGGTTGCCGACCAGGGCGAGAGCGATGGACAGCCGCTGCTTCTGACCGCCCGACAGCTTGGCGAACCGGGTGGTGAGCTTGGTGTGCAGA
Organism: Streptomyces sp. NBC_01717; assembly: GCF_036248255.1. Taxonomy (NCBI): domain Bacteria; kingdom Bacillati; phylum Actinomycetota; class Actinomycetes; order Kitasatosporales; family Streptomycetaceae; genus Streptomyces; species Streptomyces sp. NBC_01717. The sequence goes on from NZ_CP109178.1 coordinate 3,238,899, forward strand.
CCGAGTCGTTCGGCCAGGGCCCGCCAGTCGGCGGGGTGCGGATGGAAGGCGCTGTGCAACTCCAGCGCCTCGCGCACCGTGAGCTTGGCCTGCAGCTCGCTCTCCTGGAGCTGGGCTCCCAGCAGTTGCGTCACCGGCCCGTGATCGGCAACGGGGTCGAGTCCGGCGACCCGGACCGTGCCGGCGTCGGGGACGCGTAGTCCCTCCACGCATTCGACGGTCGTGGTCTTGCCCGCGCCGTTGGGGCCGAGGATCCCGAAGATCTCCCCCTCGTCGACGGCGAAGCTCACTCCGTCCACCGCGGGGCGCCCGGCGTAGGCCTTGCGCACCCCGTTCACTTCGATGATGGCCATGGGTACGAGGGTCCTGCCGGGCGGGCCCGCGAGGCATCGTCCATCGCGCTCGAAACGGCATCAGCCGATCGGTTGATGGCGGGTACGACTGCGAGGAAAACCAGATGAGGGATGTCAGTGGTGAACCGTAGGCTCGCCCCTGATGCCCGAAAACCATGTAGAGCCCAAGGACCGGTCCGCCGCGCACTCCCTGCTGCGGCTGTGGCCTTACGTGAAGCCTGTACGGATCCGCCTGTTCGGCGCGGCCGCCGTGGCGGTCGTCGCCTCCTGCCTCGGCCTGGTGATACCCCTCGTACTGAAGTGGATCGTGGACGGCCCGGTCGCGCACCACGATCCGGGCGGAGTCTGGCTCGGCGCGCTCTACCTGCTGTTGCTGGGCATCGTCGAGGCGCTGCTGTTCGGGCTGCGGCGGTGGCTGGTGGCGCGGCCGCTGGCGGGCGTCGAGGCGTCGATGCGGGCCGACCTGTACCGGCATCTGCAGCGGCTGCCGGTGGCCTTCCACGACCGGTGGCCATCGGGTCAGCTGCTGTCGCGCGGCACCACGGATCTGATGCTGCTGCGCATGTTCCTGGCCTTTCCGCTGACGTTCCTGCTGGTCAACGCCACCACGATCCTGGCCGGTTTCATCATTCTGCTGGTGCAGCAGTGGACGCTGGGATTGGTGCTGCTGGCTCCGGTGGTGCCGCTGGTGATCCTCTGCTCGGTCTTCGAGACGAAGTACGCGGTGGTGGCGCGCAAGGCCCAGGACCAGGTCGGCGATCTGACGACGGTGGTCGAGGAAAGCGTGCTCGGCATCCGCATCATCAAGGGTTTCGGCCGGCACCGCAGCCAGGCCATGGCCTTCCGTGGTCTCTCGCAGCGGCTGCGCGGTACGGAACTCGACAAGGCACGGCTGCTGGCCGGCATCTGGGCGTTCATCACCACCATCCCCGAGCTGGCGATCGGGGCGGCGCTGGTGCTCGGCACGATCCAGGTCGCGGACGGCGGACTGTCGGCGGGCACGCTCGTCGCATTCCTGTCGACGGCGCTGGCGCTGCGATGGCCGGTCGAGTCGATCGGCTTCCTGCTGGCGATGAGCCAGGAGTCGGCCACGGCGACCGAGCGGTTCTTCGAGGTGATGGACGTGGCGGAGGAGCGTGAGACGGCCGGGGAGGCGAACGAGGAGCCGTCCGCGGGGACGTCCACGAAGCCGTTCCCGGAGCCTTCCGCGGACGGCGGAATGGTCTTCGAAGGCGTCGAGTTCCGCTACCCGGACGCGGAGGCCGGGTCCGTACCCGTACTGACCCGGATCGATCTACGGATCCGCCCCGGCGAGACGATGGCCCTGGTCGGGGCCACCGGATCCGGGAAGACGACGCTCACCGCGCTCGTACCGCGACTGCACGACGTCACCGCCGGGCGGATCACGCTGGACGGTACCGACATCACCACCCTGCCGCGCGAACGGCTGCGTGAGCTGGTGTCCGTGGCGTTCGAGGAGCCGACACTCTTCTCGGCGAGCGTCGGGGAGAACGTTCTCATGGGCGCCGAGGGTGCCGGCGAGGACGAGCTGCGGCGGGCGCTGTCGATCGCGCAGGCCGACTTCGTGTACGACCTGCCGCACGGCATCCACACCCAGGTCGGCGAGCAGGGTCTCAGCCTCTCCGGCGGTCAGCGGCAGCGCCTCGCACTGGCCCGCGCCGTCGTCGGGAAGCCGCGCTTCCTGGTGCTCGACGACCCGCTCTCGGCTCTGGATGTGCATACGGAGACGCTGGTGGAGGCCGCCCTGCGACGCGTACTGGAATCGACCACGGCCGTGGTGGTCGCCCACCGGCCGTCCACGGTGATGCTCGCCGACCGGGTGGCGCTCTTGTCGGAGGGCCGGATCAGCGCGGTCGGCACCCATCAGCAACTGCTGCGCAGCAACGCCGAGTACGCCTGGCTGATGTCCGGCGCCGGAGGCTCGGTGTCCGCTGAACCCACCGACGACATGACCGCCGGGGACGCGAGTACCGCATACATGTCCGACACCGGCGTGCGTGCCCTGGACGTCCCTGCCGAGGAGGGCAGTGCCCGATGACCGATGCGACAACAGGGTGTCCCACAGGGACGGACGACGACGAGAACCGCTCCGGGCCCGGCCCGGAGTCGACGGCCGCCGGCACGACGGGCGCGGTGACACACCCGGTTACGAGCTCCGGCGCGGGCACGACCACGGTTGCGGGCGCGGCTACGGCCATGGAGATCAAGGTCCGCGACCTGAAAGGCGCGGGTGCGGGGACAGGTACCGGGCAGGGCGGCGGCCCGCTGACCAAGGCTCGGGCCACCGACCCGGAACCCGACTCCGCCGTCGACGCCGGGGGCGGGGCCGGGGCCGGGGACCCCTTCGACCGCGACGACCTGCCCACGCCTCGCGGCGCCACCCGCACCCTGCTGGTGTCCCTGCTCGGCCCGCTCAGGGGCCGGGTGGTGGTGGCCGCGCTGTTCCTGCTGATCCAGCAGGCAGCCGTCCAGGCCGGCCCACTGCTCGTCGCGTACGCGATCGACCGTGGCGTGCCGGCGTTCCGGGACAAGGACTACGGGCCGCTGATCGCCGTGGCCATCGGATACGCACTGTGTTCGGCGGCCGCGGGAAGCATGCAGTACGCGTTCATCCAGTCCTCCGCCCGGATCAACCAGGACGTGCTGCTCGATCTCCGCGGGCGGATCTTCCGCCATGCGCAGGCGCTCAGTGTCGACTTCCATGAGCGCTACACCTCGGGCCGGCTGATCTCCCGCTCCACCACGGATGTGGAGTCGCTGCGGGAGCTGCTCAGCGAGGGCCTGCAGGAACTCATCGGCGTGGTGCTCTCCTTCGTGTCCATCTCACTGCTGCTCCTGTGGCTGGACTTCGATCTCGGTGCGGTCGCCGTCCTCTCCTTCGTACCGCTGTATGCGCTGGTGCGGCTCTACCAGCGGCGGGCCGGTGTGATCTTCGCTGCGCGGTCCACGGCGATCGCGGCGGTCATCGTGAAGTTCGCGGAGACGATGAACGGAATCCGTCCCGTCCAGGCCTTCCGCCGCGAGCGCACCAACGACTCCGAGTTCGACGAGCTCAACCAGCGGCACTGCCGGACCAACGGCAACGCGCTGCTGGAGATGGCGCGCTACGTCGTCGGCTCCCGGCTGGTCGCCAACACGGCGGTTGCCGGGATCGTGCTGTGGGGTGCGTACCGAGTCGCCTCCGGCGCTCTCGCACTCGGCGTGCTTGCGGCGGCCGTGCTCTATCTGCGACGGCTGTACGACCCGATCGACCGGCTCGGCATGTTCCTCAACTCCTATCAGTCGGCCGCGGCTTCGCTGCAGAAGATCGCCGGCCTGCTGGCCCAGACCCCCACCGTGCCGGAGACCGCGAACCCGCGGGAGCTGCCCGCCCGCACGGGTGGGCAGCCGGGCCGGGACGTCGTCTTCGACTCGGTGAGCTTCGCCTACCGAACGGGCGGCGAAGTGCTGCCCCGCTTCGACTTGACGATCCCGGCAGGGCAGACCGTGGCCGTGGTCGGTTCGACCGGCGCCGGGAAGTCCACGCTCGCGAAACTGCTGGCCCGGTTCTACGACCCGACCGACGGACGGGTGCTGCTGGACGGGACCGATCTCCGGGATCTCGCCACGCGCGAACTGCGGCGCGGTGTGGTGATGGTGACCCAGGAAGCGTTCCTGTTCTCCGGGACGGTCGCCGAGAACATCGCCATCGGCCGTCCGGACGCCACCCCCGAGGAGATCGAGCAGGCCGCGAAGGCGATCGGAGCGCACGACTTCATCAGCAGTCTGCCCGACGGGTACGACACGGACGTACGGAAGAGGGGCGGGCGGATCTCGGCCGGCCAGCGCCAGTTGGTCGCCTTCGCCCGCGCCCTGCTCGCCGACCCGGCGGTGCTGATTCTCGACGAGGCGACGAGCTCCCTCGACATCCCCGGCGAGCGGGCGGTGCAGCGTGCCATGGACACGGTGCTGCACGGCCGCACCGCGGTGGTGATCGCCCACCGGCTGTCGACCGTGGAGATCGCGGACCGGGTGCTGGTGATGGAGCACGGCCGAATCGTGGAGGACGGCTTCCCGTCCGAACTCATCGGGGGGACAGGACGGTTCGCGGGGCTCCACCGCGCCTGGCGGGAGAGCCTGGCCTGAGACCGACCGCGGGTGATGGTCTCCCCGTCGGCCTCCCGCAGCGACGGTCTAGGGTGCGTACATGACTGAGCCCGTGGATCACCCGGTCGGCCCGTATGCGGACCAGGAGACCCCGGACCTCCGCAGCCCCGGGCGGTATCTGTGGTGGCTGGTCACCCGTCAACGGCGCCGCGTTGCCGCCGGGGCGCTGCTCGGCAGCTCCTGGATGATCTGCCTGACCCTCCCGCCGTACCTGCTGTCGCGCGCCATCGACGACGGGCTGCGGCCCGGGGGCCGCTCCGCGCTGGCCGGCTGGGTCGCGGCACTGGTGGGTGTCGGGGTACTCAACGCCTGGCTGGCCATCATGCGGCACCGCACGATGACCAGGGTGCGGCTCGACGGTGCCTTCCGTACGGTGCGGGTGGTGGTCGCCCAGGCGACCAGGCTGGGCGCGGCGCTGCCGCGCCGGGCCACGGCCGGCGAGATCGTCACCATCGGGTTCGGTGACGTCGCCAGGATCGCCGATACGCTGACCGCCACCGGGCCCGGCGTCGGCGCCGTCCTCGCCTATGTCGTCGTGGCCGCACTGCTGTTGACCGTCTCGCCACTGCTCGCCGCGGTGGTGCTGCTGGGCGTGCCGCTGCTCGCGGTGCTGGTCGGCCCGCTGCTGGGCCGGCTTCAGGGAGCCGAGTCGGCGTACCGCGACCGGCAGGGCAGCCTCGCCGCCCGTTTCGCCGACATCGCCGGCGGTCTGCGTGTCCTCAACGGCATCGGCGGCAAGGACGTCTACGCCGAGCGCTACCGGCGCGGTTCGCAGGAGCTGCAGGCGGAGGGGTACCGGGTCGGGGTGGTGACCAGCTGGATCCAGGCACTCGGCGTCGGCCTGCCCACCCTGTTCCTGGGCGCCGTGACCTGGCTGGCGGCCCGGATGGCCGCGCAGGGCGAGCTCACCGTCGGCGAACTGGTCGCGGTGTACGGCTACACGGCGGTTCTCGTCGTGCCTGTCTCCTTCTTCATCGAAGGCGGCTACGACATCAGCCGCGGTCTGGTCGCCGCGCGCAGAGTCACCCGCTTCCTGTCCCTGGAGCCCGAATCGACGGTCCGGGAGGCGTCTTCGCCGCCTCTGAACGGGCCCGAGTCGCCCGCCGTCCTCCACGATCCCGAGTCCGGGGTCGAGGTGGTCCCCGGGTCGCTGACCGCTCTGGTCGGCGCCCGGCCGTCGGACTCCGCGACGGTGATCGACCGTCTCGGCGGCTTTGCCGCGTCGGCAGCGACCTGGGGCACCGCACGCCTCGACGAGATCGAGTCGGCCCAGGTCCGCGCGCGGATTCTCGTCGCGGACAACGAGGCCGACCTGTTCGCCGGCACGCTGCGCGATGTCGTCTCCGGCAGCCGGGACCGGGGCGACGAGGCGCTCCGCCGTGCCGTCCACGCTGCCGCGGCCCAGGACATCGTCCGCGGCCTGCCCGACGGGCTCGGCTCCGCCATCGACGCCCAGGGGCGCAATCTCTCCGGGGGCCAGCGGCAGCGTGTCCGTCTCGCCCGGGCCCTGCTGGCCGATCCCGAGATCCTCCTGGCGGTCGAGCCGACCTCGGCTGTCGATGCTCACACCGAGGCAGCCATGGCGTCCCGGCTGCGCACGGCACGGTCCGGTCGCACCACGGTCGTCACCAGCACCTCCCCCCTCGTGCTGGACCGGGCCGACACCGTGTACTACCTGGTCGACGGCTCCGTCGCGGCCGTCGGCTCCCATCGCGAGCTGCTGGACGGGCAACCCGGTTACCGCCTGCTGGTGTCCCGTGGTGCGGACGATGACGACTCCGTCCCCGCGGGCGACGGGTGCGGCCCCGCGCCCCAGGAGGCCACCTCATGACTGCCTCTTCGTCCGGTGCCCCGGCAGAGCTCCGGCCGCCGTCCGGGGCTCTGCCGGTCGCCGAACCGTTCCGGATCCGTCGCGCGGCGGTCCGGCTCGTCCGGCAGGACGGCCGCGCCTTCGCTGTGCTGCTCGCGCTCAACGCGCTGGCCGCCGGCGCCGGACTCGTCGCCCCGTGGCTGCTCGGCCGTGTCATCGACGAGGTCAGGGCAGGGGGCGGAGTCGGCACCGTGGACCGGCTGGCGCTCACCATCCTGGTCTTCGCCCTGGCGCAGCTCCTGCTGGCCCGCTACGCCGGCCTGGTCGGACACCGTTTCGGCGAACGGACCCTGGCCCGCGTCCGCGAGCAGTTCGCCGACCGCGCACTGGCGCTGCCCGCCTCGATGGTCGAGCGAGCCGGCACGGGTGACCTGACGACCCGCGGCACCACGGATGTCGCGGCGGTCGGCACCACCCTCCGCGACGTCGGCCCCGATGTGCTGATCGCCGCGGTCCAGGCGCTGTTCATCCTCGGGGCGGTCTTCGTGCTCAACCCCTTGCTCGGTGCCTGCGGCGTGCTCGGGCTGCTGGGCATCTGGTTCGCCGTCCGCTGGTATCTGCGCCGGGCGCTCACCGCCTACCTCGCCGAGGGGGCGGCCAATTCCGCACTGGGGGAGCAACTGGCGGCCACCGCCGCGGGCGCCCGCACCGTCGAGGCGCTCGGGCTGCAGGAGAGCCGTATCGACGCCTGTCACCAGGCGATCGAGGAGTGCCGGCGCACCCGGACCCGCACGCTGTTCCTGCGCAGCGTGCTCTTCCCTGCCGTGGACATCTCGTATGTCGTTCCCGTGGCCGGTGTCCTGCTGATCGGTGGTGTGCTGCACGGCCACGGCGCCATGAGCCTGGGTGCGGTGGTCGCCTCGGCCCTGTATCTGCGGCAGCTCTCCCAGCCGCTGGACACCATCCTGCAGCGGGTCGAACAACTGCAGAGCAGCAGCGCGTCCTTTGCCAGGGTCGAGGGGATCGGGGTGGTGCCGCAGGTGCCCCCGGCCCGCTCCCGCACGCCGGCGGACGACCGGATCGCGGTGACCGGTGTGCACTACGCCTACGGCGGCGGGGGCGATGACGCCGACGTCCTGCACGGAGTCGATCTGACGGTCCGGCCCGGCGAGCACCTGGCGATCGTCGGCCCGTCCGGCGCCGGCAAGACCACGCTGGGCAGGCTGCTGGCCGGCGTGGACGTGCCGCGCACCGGCTCGGTGACGGTGGGCGGGGTGCCGGTGGCCGACCTGACGCCCGACCGGTTGCGCCGCCAGGTCGTCCTCGTCACCCAGGAGCACCATGTGTTCCTCGGCACGGTCCGGGACAACCTGCGGATAGCGGCGCCGTCGGCCACCGACGCCGAACTGCGTGCGGCGCTCGCCGCCGTCGGCGCCGAGTGGGCCGGCGAGCTCCCGGACGGTCTGGACACCGATCTGGGCCATGCGGGACACCGCCCGGACGGCGCTCAGGCGCAGCAACTCGCGCTGGCACGTGTCGTGCTGGCCGACCCCCACACGTTGATACTCGACGAGGCCACCGCGCTCCTGGACCCGAGGACCGCACGGCACACCGAGCGGGCGCTGGCCGCCGTCCTCGAGGGCAGGACCGTCATCGCCATCGCGCACCGCCTGCAGACGGCCCATGACGCGGACCGGGTGGCCGTCATGGAGGACGGCCGGATCACCGAGCTCGGTGCCCATGACGATCTGGTGGCCGCCGACGGCGCCTACGCCGCACTCTGGCGTTCCTGGCATGCCGACCGGCCTCATTCGCCGTCGTCGTGAACCTGTCGCGGAGCCGGTCCTCCGCGACAGGGCTGCGGAGAGAGCGGCGGCTGCCGCCACGGCCGCGCCGTGGGGCGTCTCGCGCTCGGCGGCGGGTGCGTCGGGCAGCGTCCGGCGAACGCCCCGGCCGCGGACGGTTCGGAACGAGCCACAGTTCGAGGCCATTTCGGCAGCCGGGCGCTACCCCGTACCCAGCTCGCTGTTCGAACACGATGCATGCGAGCCCGACTTCGATCGTTCTACGAATCAGGCCTGCACCCGGACCCTGGATGGCGTCGCGGTGATGATCGGTGAAACGTCCGCTTAACGAACATGACGTTTCCGGCAACGGACGAATTCTGGCCAACTTGTTGACGCGGTCCTGACAGAGGCGTCCATCTACTGACACTCTTCCCCCGTTCTGCGCACTGCCTGCTCTGCCCGGACGGCTCACCCAGCCGCCGGTACCCCCCTCGCAGAAGGAGTCCGCGTGAGATCCACGCCCAGCCGTCGTGCCACCGCGACCGGCGCTCTGATAGCCGCAGCAGCCCTCCTCGCCGCAGGAATCCAGACCGGCACGGCAGCCGCCGCGCCCGACAGTGCCGCTGCCGCCCCGGCCGCCACCCGTGCCGATCACGGGGCACTGGCCAAGCAGCTCACTCCCTCCCAGCGCGCCGAGCTGATACGCGAGGCCAACGCGAGCAAGGCAGCCACGGCCAAGGAGCTCGGTCTCGGCTCTCAGGAGAAGCTCGTCGTCCGCGATGTCATCCAGGACAACGACGGCACCACGCACACGCGTTACGAGCGCACCTTCAACGGACTTCCGGTCCTCGGCGGGGACTTGGTCGTCCAGGAGTCCAAGGCCGGTGAGACCGAGAGCGTCACGAAGGCGTCCAAGGCCTCCTCCGCCCAGCTGAAGGCCGTCGACACCGCCGCCGATGTCGCCCCGGCCAAGGCGGAGTCGCAGGCTCTCGGTGCGGCCAAGGCCGCCGGCTCCAAGAAGACCGTCGCCGACCGGGCACCGCGCAAGGTGGTCTGGATGGCCCAGGGGAAGCCGCAGCTCGCCTACGAGACCGTCGTCGGCGGACTCCAGGACGACGGCACCCCCAACGAGCTGCACGTCATCACCGACGCGTCCACCGGTGCGAAGCTCTACGAGTGGCAGGCCATCGAGACCGGCACCGGCAACACCCAGTACAGCGGCCAGGTCACGCTCGGCACCGCACCGTCGTACACGCTGACCGACACGACACGCGGCAACCACAAGACGTACAACCTGAACCACGGCACGTCCGGCACCGGGACGCTCTTCTCCGGCTCCGACGACATCTGGGGCAACGGAAGTCCGTCGAACGTCGAGACGGCCGCGGCGGACGCGCACTACGGTGCGGCCGAGACCTGGGACTACTACAAGAACGTGCAGGGCCGCACCGGTATCCGGGGCGACGGCGTCGGCGCGTACTCCCGCGTCCACTACGGCAACAACTACGTCAACGCGTTCTGGGACGACAGCTGCTTCTGCATGACCTACGGGGACGGCAGCGGCAACGCCGCACCGCTGACCTCCCTGGACGTGGCCGCGCACGAGATGACGCACGGTGTCACCTCCGCCACCGCCGGCCTGGTCTACAGCGGCGAGTCCGGTGGTCTCAACGAGGCGACCAGCGACATCATGGCCGCCGCGGTCGAGTTCTACTCCAACAACGCCACCGACAAGGGTGACTACCTGGTCGGCGAGAAGATCGACATCAACGGCGACGGCACCCCGCTGCGCTACATGGACAAGCCGAGCAAGGACGGTGCGTCCAAGGACGCCTGGTACTCCGGCATCGGCGGAGTGGACGTCCACTACTCCTCAGGTCCCGCGAACCACTTCTTCTACCTCCTCTCCGAGGGCAGCGGCGCCAAGACCATCAACGGCGTCTCGTACAACTCCCCGACTTCCGACGGCCTGCCGGTCACCGGCATCGGCCGCGACAAGGCCGCGCTGATCTGGTTCAAGGCGCTCACCACCAAGTTCAGCTCCACGACGAACTACGCGGCGGCCCGCACCGGCACCCTCGCCGCGGCCGGTGAGCTGTACGGCACGACCAGCGCCGAGTACAAGGCGGTGGCCGACGCCTGGGCCGGCGTCAACGTCGGCTCGCGCTCCGGTGGCGGAGGCGGCGGCACCGTCTTCCAGAACACCACCCACGTCGCCATCCCGGACGCCGGCGCGGCCGTCACCAGCTCGGTCAACGTCACCGGTGTCACGGGCAACGCGCCCAGCACCCTCCAGGTCGGGGTGGACATCACCCACACCTGGCGCGGTGACCTCGTCATCGACCTCGTGGCCCCGGACGGCACGGCCTACCGGCTGAAGAACTCGTCGTCCAGCGACTCGGCGGACAACGTCCAGACGACCTACACCGTCAACGCGTCTTCCGAGGTCGCCAACGGCACCTGGAAGCTGAAGGTCCAGGACGTCGCCTCGCAGGACACCGGCACCATCAACAGCTTCAAGCTGACCTTCTGAACCCAGCAGCACGTTCAGGGCAGTCGATGAGCGGAACCGCCCGGGAGGGACTCTCCTTCCTCCCGGGCGGTTTCGCCGTTCCGCGAAGCGGCTTGCCTCCGGATGCCCGTCAGTTGGGGTTGTTCGCGTGGGTCAGGGTCTCCCAGGCGACGAACAGATTGTTGGATCCGGCCGGCCTCTGCTGTTCGGTGAGGGTCTGGGTGTTGGTCATCGCGATACCCATCCGGTTGTGCAGGGCGTTGAAACCCACTTCGGTGATCGGGCCGAGGTTGTCCTTGAGCGTGCCACCGCACAGCGTCGACGGGACTGCCGCACCCAGCTGGTACTTGGCGTGGAGGCCCAGTGCGTGGCGCAGGCGTTCGGCGATCTCGGGGTAGAGGTCCTGGCCCTGGATTCGGCTGGTCTCGGCGATGTGGGAGATGGCGGAGATGCCGTAGCCGGTGTGGGTGAGATCGCGGCAGGTCTCCTGGGAGAGACCGTCCATGAAGGTGGACTGTCCCTGCCAGTAGCCGATGATCTCGTCGCGCGTGTCGAGGCCGCTGCCCGGTGCGGTCTTCGGCAGGGCGCCATCGGCGGCGATGTAGATGTACGCGGGGACACGTCCGCGGAACTTCGTGACGGCCTTGTCGTAGGCGGTGCGGTCCTCGAGGAAGACCGCGATGCCGATCGCGGCCTCGGTCATGCTCAGTTCCCAGTTCCCGTTGCTGTTGGAGCCGTTGATGACCTTGGGGAGGTAGACGTTGCGCAGCATGGTGGCGAAACGGCCGGAGTTCGGCCAGCTGCTGTACGTGTACTTGATGATCTCGGCGGCCCGCGGCCAGGAGGAGCCGGCCCAGCCGGTCTGAAGCGGGGCGTTGCTGTTGGTGTGGTCCTGGATCACGGCCGACCAGGCGTCCATGATCTCGATGGACTTCTGGGCGTAGCGGCTGTCCTGAGTGATGTACCAGGCCAGCGCGAGGGTGTAGGCGGCTATCGCGTCCTCGCGCTCGTCGGTGCAGCCGTAGTTGGGGTTGGAGTACGAGCCGCACTCCACGATGGCGCGTGGCTTTGCGGTGCGGGTGAGCGAGGCGTACTTGCTGGCCAGCATCTGGTCGTACGCGCTCTTCCAGGGCTGGGCTCCGGCCTGCACCTTGGCGCGGACGAAGTCGAGCTGGGGGCGGCTGACGAGGACGCCGGGGTGGGTGAAGGTGGCCGGGGCCGCGGCCGTGGCGGCCTTCACCGCTTGCGGGGCGACGGCGGGTGCGGCTCTGTTCGCCGAGGCCGGGGCCATGAAGACCGCGGTGAGCAGGGCGGCCAGTGCTGTGGCGAGGCCGAGGCCGCGCCCGATGGATCCGGTACGCATGTGGGGTGCCTTCCGGTGCGTAGGAGGTTCAGCAACTCTCTTCAGAACCAGTTCAGTTCACAGACATGAACATCGAGTCGAGTTGTGAACTCTGCAATGAGTGAGGAACCTAAATGCATCCCATGGACACGTCAAGGCATAGCGTTCAGAAAGCGAAGGAGCCCGGCACCTCGCAGGTGCCGGGCTCCAGGGGGACGGGTCATCAGCGCATCAGCACGCCCGCACCGTCTCCCGTCGCTTCCGTCGGCAGGGCGACCAGGCCCAGTTCCGCGCTGGTCGCGAGCAGCGGGTGGGCAGGAAGCACCCGCACGGTGTAGCCGTAGGGCCCCGTGCGGTCGAGGGCGAGTGGCCCCTCGTACAACCAGCGGCCCTCCAGATCCTGACCACCGGTCGGCTTCAGCGGGAATACCTGGGCGTCCGAGATCGCGTCGGCGGAGTCGACCCGCCCGGCCACCGCCTGCACCTCCACATCGTCCGGCTCCAGCGCTCCGAGGGCGATCCGGACCCGCAGCGCCAGCGTGGACCCCAACTCGGCCGAACTGCCCGCAGTACTCGGCGCCACGGCCTCCACGTGGTCGACGGCGACCCGCGGCCAGGCCGCACGTGCCCGGGCCTTCCAGTCCGCGAGTTCCCGCGCCGTGGCGGCGTCCAGGGAGCGGTGGGCCAGCGCGGCCGGTGCGTACAACCGCTCCACGTACTCACGCACCATGCGTCCCGCCAGAACCTTGGGCCCGAGGGAGCCCACCGTGCGGCGGACCATCTCCACCCAGCGCTCGGGCAGCCCTTCGGCGCCCCGGTCGTAGAAGCGTGGTGCGACCCGCTCCTCGATCAGTTCGTAGAGGGCATTCGCCTCCAGCTCGTCGCGCCGGTCCTCGTCCATGGCGGACCCGTCCGCGGTCGGGATCGCCCAGCCGAAGTCCGGTTCGAACCACTCGTCCCACCAGCCGTCGAGCACCGACAGATTGAGACAGCCGTTGAGGGCGGCCTTCATCCCGCTCGTGCCGCACGCCTCCAGAGGGCGCAGCGGGTTGTTGAGCCAGACGTCGCAGCCCGGGTAGAGCTTCTGTGCCATCGCCATCCCGTAGTCGGGCAGGAAGACGATGCGATGGCGGACCCTGGGGTCGTCGGAGAACCGCACCAGCTCCTGCACCAGCCGCTTTCCACTGTCGTCGGCAGGGTGCGCCTTGCCTGCGACAACGATCTGAATCGGCCGGGTCGGGTGGAGCAGCAGTTCCATCAGCCGGTGACGGTCGCGCAGCATCAGGGTCAGCCGCTTGTACGAGGGCACGCGGCGGGCGAAGCCGATGGTCAGTACGTCCGGGTCCAGCACACCGTCGATCCAGCCGAGTTCGGCCAGCTCCGCGCCCCGTGTGCGCCACGAGGCGGAGAGCCGTTTGCGCACCTCGGTCACCAGCTGTTCGCGCAGGTTCCGCCGCAGGTCCCAGATCTCCCGGTCCGGGATCCCGGCCGCCGCGTCCCAGCGTCCCGGCGTGCCCCCGTACCGGTCCCGGAGTTCGAAGATCTCGGGCGCGACCCACGTGGGGGCGTGCACGCCGTTGGTCACCGAGGTGATCGGCACCTCCGCGGCGTCGAATCCTGGCCACAGCCCCGCGAACATCTTCCGGCTGACCGCGCCGTGCAGGGTGGAGACACCGTTGGCACGCTGGGCCAGCCGCAGACCCATGACCGCCATGTTGAAAAGGCCGGGCTCACCGCCGGGGTAGGTCTCCATACCCAGCTGCAGGATCCGTTCGACGCCCACACCCGCCAGTTCACCGTCGTCGCCGAAGTGGCGGGCGACGAGCTCCCGGTCGAAGCGGTCGATTCCGGCCGGCACCGGGGTGTGGGTGGTGAAGACCGTGCCGGCCCGCACCGCCTCGACCGAGGAGTCGAAATCCAGCCCGGTGCCGGAGAGTTCACGAATGCGTTCCAGCCCCAGGAAGCCGGCGTGTCCCTCGTTGGTGTGGAACACCTCCGGCTCGGCGTGCCCCGTGAGCCGGCAGTAGGTCCGTACGGCCCGTACCCCGCCGATGCCGAGCAGCATCTCCTGCAGCAGACGGTGCTCGCTGCCGCCGCCGTACAGCCGGTCGGTGACATCGCGCTCGCCGGGCGCGTTCTCCTCCACGTCGGAGTCGAGCAGGAGCAGCGGGATGCGGCCGACCTGGGCCTGCCAGATGCGGGCGTGGAGCGAGCGGCCGCCAGGGAGGGCCAGTACCACTTGGCTCGGTGTTCCGTCCGCCTCGCGCAACAGGGTGAGCGGCAGTTCGTTCGGGTCGAGGACGGGATAGTGCTCCTGCTGCCAGCCTTCGCGCGACAGACTCTGGCGGAAGTAGCCGTGCCGGTAGAGCAGCCCCACCCCGACGAGGGGTACGCCCAGGTCACTGGCGGCCTTCAGATGGTCCCCGGCGAGGATGCCGAGTCCGCCGGAGTACTGGGGAAGGGCTGCGGCCACGCCGAACTCGGGTGAGAAGTACGCCACGGCGGCGGGCAGTTCCGTGCCCTGCGCCTGCTGCTCCTGGTACCACCTCGGACCGTCCAGATACTCCTGGAGGGCGCCGGACACCTCGTTGAGCCGGTGCAGGAACTGCTCGTCCCTGGCCAGCTCGGCGAGCCGCCCGGCGGAGACGGCGCCGAGCAGACCCACAGGGTCGGAGTCCGCCGCCCGGCTGCCCTCCGGGGCGACGGCCTGGAAGAGCTCACGTGTCTCGGTGTGCCAGGACCAGCGCAGGTTACGGGCGAGGTCGCTGAGCGGTTGAAGGGGATCGGGGAGGACGGGACGCACGGTGAATCGACGAATGGCCTTCACGTATTCCACCTTTACAGGGGACGTACGAATCCGAGGGGACGCACCACGGTGTGCGCCCTCTCCGTCACCCTCGACGGTAGCGGTGAGCCGCACTGCGAAACCACGGCGCGCGACCGGCTCACAGCGGACGACGCCCGGTGAGCCGCTCGCCCCGGCCACGCCCCCGACCGAAGCCCGGCAGGCATGGGTCCCCTCCGTATCACTGCCCTCTTGGAGCAAATCGCTGCACATCCGCCACGGGGGTTATGGCCGATTCCACCCCCTCCGGTGGCCTTGTGGCACCTCATTCCACAAGGAAGGCTGCCGTGTGGCACGTACGGGGTCGGGGGCGGACCGGCCGACCACCGGCGCGACTCCGTGCGGCGAGTTCCACGTCGAGGAGGAGGTTTCGGCTCATGGGACCGGCACGACGACGCCCGACACCCGACGTCCGGCACGGCCCGCCCGAGCACCGGTGAGGCCGACCACGCCGCCCCGTCACCAGGGACGGAGCCCGGCGAATTCAGACCTTCACAGCTACGCCCGAGTAGTTAACAAACCACCGGATTGGCCCCCCGAGAACGGTGGGAAGGCTTCTGCGGTACACAGCCCGAATACCGCCCGAATGTGGATCATCTGCGTTCCAGCAGCGGCTCGTATGCAGTGCGTACGGGTCAGGTGTGCATCCGGTCCCACTCGTACACCACACCCGTGCCCCAGCCATTCGAGTGCCATTCGAGTGAACGCGGACAGGAGCGACCATGCTCACACCCCATCAGCCGACAACGGAGCAGCTAGAAAGGACGGACCCCCACAGTCGCGGCGTACTCGCTCAGCCCTTCCCGGCCTCGCCGCGCCCCGTGCAGCCCGAGCTCCAGTCCCCAGGTGATTCCATGATCGGTCGTATTCCCGTCCTCGACGTCCGCCCGCTCGTCGACTGCGGCAGAAGGCCCGCGAAGGCCGTTGCCGGAGAGACCTTCCAGGTCACGGCCACCGTGTTCCGTGAAGGCCATGACGCGGTCGCCGCCAATGCGGTTCTGCGGGACCCGAGCGGACGAACCGGCCCGTGGACACCGATGCGCGAGCTCGCCCCCGGCTCCGACCGCTGGGGCGCCGATGTCACCCCCGATTCCGAAGGACGCTGGACGTACACGGTCGAGGCCTGGAGCGATCCGGTGACCACCTGGCGCCAGCATGCCCAGATCAAGATCCCGGCCGGCATCGACTCCGCGCTGGTCCTGGCCGAGGGCGCCGCACTGTACGAACGGGCCGCCGAGGGCGTACCCAAACGGGACGGGCGCGAGGCGGTGCTGGCCGCGGCCGACGCGCTTCGTGACGAGTCCCGTCCGGCCGCCGCCCGGCTCGCCGCCGCGCTCGCTCCCGAGGCCACCGCCGCACTCGCCCGCCACCCGCTGCGCGAGCTGGTCACCGCGGCCCGACCGCTCCCCCTCGTAGTCGAGCGCCGACGGGCCCTGTTCGGTTCCTGGTACGAGCTGTTCCCCCGGTCCGAGGGGGCCAGGATCGAACCGGCCGAGCCGCTGAAGGCGACCAAGGCCGCCAAGAGGGGCAGGACGGGGAAGGCTTCGGCCAGGACGGAGGAGCAAGAGCAGGGAAGGATCATCAGCGGCACGTTCCGTACCGCTGCCGAGCGGCTTCCCGCGGTCGCCGCCATGGGGTTCGACGTCGTCTATCTCCCGCCCATCCACCCCATCGGAACCACCCACCGCAAGGGCGCCAACAACTCGTTGTCCCCCGGCGCCCACGATGTCGGGGTGCCGTGGGCGATCGGTTCTGCCGAGGGCGGTCACGACGCAGTACACCCCGAGCTCGGCACGCTCGACGACTTCGACCACTTCGTCGAGACCGCCCGCACCCTGCGCATGGAGATCGCGCTGGACTTCGCGCTCCAGTGCTCCCCCGACCATCCGTGGGTGGAGACGCACCCCGAGTGGTTCCACCACCGGCCGGACGGCACCATCGCCTACGCCGAGAACCCGCCCAAGAAGTACCAGGACATCTATCCGATCGCCTTCGACAAGGATCTGCGCGGCCTCGTCGCGGAGACCCTCCGCATCCTCCGGTTCTGGATGGACCACGGTGTACGGATCTTCCGTGTCGACAATCCGCACACCAAGCCGGTGGTCTTCTGGGAGAAGGTGATCGCCGACATCAATCGCACCGACCCCGATGTGATCTTCCTGGCCGAGGCGTTCACCCGCCCCGCGATGATGCACACGCTCGCGACGGTCGGATTCCAGCAGTCGTACACGTACTTCACCTGGCGCAACACCAAGCAGGAGCTCACGGAATACGTCACCGAGCTGTCCGGCGAGGCGGCCTCCTACATGCGGCCCAACTTCTTCGTGAACACTCCGGACATCCTGCCGGGCTATCTCCAGGAGGGCGGACGTCCGGCCTTCGAGGCCCGGGCCGTGCTCGCCGCGACGCTCTCGCCGTCCTGGGGCGTGTACGCGGGGTACGAGCTCTGCGAGAACACCCCGGTACGGGCCGGCAGCGAGGAGTACCTGGACTCGGAGAAGTACGAAATCCGGCCCAGGGACTGGGAGTCGGCGGAGCGGGAGGGCCGTTCCCTGGCTCCGCTCATCACCTCGCTCAACCGGATCAGGCGCCGCCACCCCGCCCTGCAGCAGCTGCGCGAGGTGCACTTCCACGCCGCCGACAACGACGCACTGATCGTGTACAGCAAGCGCTCGGGTTCGAACATCGTTCTGGTGGCCGTCAACCTCGACCCTCACCACACCCAGGAGGCCACGGTCTCGTTGGACATGCCGCAACTCGGCCTCGACTGGCACGAGACCGTGCCGGTGCGCGACGAGCTCACCGGCCACACCTATCACTGGGGCAGGAACTTCTATGTGCGCCTAGAGCCGGGCGTCACGCCCGCGCACGTCGTCGTCCTGCGACCGTCCCCGCCGACCGGAGGGTCACCCACACCATGATCGTCAATGAGCCTGTCCACGACAAGTTCGAGGACACCCCCGCCAAGGACCGCGATCCCGACTGGTTCAAGCGCGCCGTCTTCTACGAAGTCCTCGTCCGGTCCTTCCAGGACTCCAACGGTGACGGCATCGGCGACCTCAAAGGTCTCACCGCCAAGTTGGACTACCTGCAGTGGCTTGGCGTCGACTGTCTCTGGCTGCCGCCGTTCTTCAAGTCACCGCTCCGCGACGGCGGCTACGACGTCTCCGACTACACCGCGGTACTGCCGGAGTTCGGCGATCTCGCCGACTTCGTGGAGTTCGTCGATGCCGCGCACCAGCGCGGCATGCGCGTGATCATCGACTTCGTCATGAACCACACGAGCGATCAGCACGACTGGTTCCAGCAGTCCCGCAGCGACCCCGACGGCCCGTACGGCGACTACTACGTCTGGGCCGACGACGACAAGCAGTTCCAGGACGCCCGGGTCATCTTCGTCGACACCGAGACGTCCAACTGGACCTTCGACCCGGTGCGCAAGCAGTACTACTGGCACCGGTTCTTCTCCCACCAGCCCGATCTCAACTACGAGAACCCGGCGGTGCAGGAGGAGATCATCTCCGCACTCCGCTTCTGGCTGGACCTCGGGATCGACGGCTTCCGCGTCGACGCCGTGCCGTACCTCTACCAGCGGGAGGGCACCAACTGCGAGAACCTCCCGGAGACCCACCAGTTCCTCAAGCGGCTCCGCAAGGAGATCGACGCGCACTACCCGGACACCGTGCTGCTCGCCGAAGCCAATCAGTGGCCGGAAGACGTCGTCGACTACTTCGGCGACTTCCCGGCCGGCGGCGACGAATGCCATATGGCCTTCCACTTCCCGGTGATGCCGCGGATCTTCATGGCCGTACGGCGCGAGAGCCGCTACCCGGTCTCCGAAATCCTGGCGAAGACCCCGGAGATCCCGTCCGGCTGTCAGTGGGGCATCTTCCTGCGCAACCACGACGAGCTCACACTCGAGATGGTCACGGACGAAGAGCGCGACTACATGTACGCGGAGTACGCCAAGGATCCTCGGATGCGGGCCAACATCGGCATCCGGCGGCGGCTCGCGCCCCTGCTGGACAACGACCGCAACCAGATCGAGCTGTTCACGGCACTGCTTTTGTCCCTGCCGGGCTCCCCGATTCTGTACTACGGGGACGAGATCGGGATGGGGGACAACATCTGGCTGGGCGACCGGGATGCCGTGCGGACGCCGATGCAGTGGACGCCGGACCGGAACGCGGGATTCTCCTCCAGCGATCCGGGGCGCCTCTATCTCCCCACGATCATGGACCCGGTCTACGGCTACCAAGTGACCAATGTCGAGGCGTCGATGGCCTCCCCGTCGTCGCTGCTGCACTGGACACGGCGGATGATCGAGATCCGTAAGCAGAACCGGGCGTTCGGTCTCGGCTCGTACAGCGAACTGCCGTCATCGAACCCCGCCGTGCTCGCCTTCACCCGTGAGTACAAGGACGATCTCGTCCTGTGCGTGCACAACTTCTCGCGGTTCGCGCAGCCGACGGAGCTCGATCTGCGGTTGTTCAACGGGCGTCATCCGGTGGAGCTGATCGGTGGGGTGCGGTTCCCCGCGATCGGTCAGTGGCCCTACCTGCTGACTCTCGCCGGGCACGGGTTCTACTGGTTCAGGCTGCGGAAGGACGCGCCGCCGAGCTGATGCGGCGTCAATTTCCATCGCTGATCGCGGGGCGGTTTCCGCCGCCCCGCACGGGGCAGTCTCCCCCACATCGAGCTCTTCAGGGCTCTTCAGGGCTCTTCGGGGTTCTTCAGGGCTCTTCAGGCAGTTACGGAACTTCGGGGCCCTTCGGGGCGGCTCCCCCGGAGTCGTTCGGGAGTCCTTCCGGGGGCCTCGCGCCTTTTCGAGGCCCTCACGTCGAGTCCGTACGGACCATCCTGACCCGACACGTCCCGCACAGCCGGACAGCTATTGCCGCAATCCGGGACACTCTTCGCATCCTGTGGTGTGCCCGGGGAAAGGACGCGATGCCATGTCGGAGGCTGCATCCACTCGGGTCGCCCTCGCGAACAGCACAGCCCTGCTCCCGTCACTCGCCCCACTGCTGCATGAATGGCTGCCCCGGCAGCGGTGGTTCGCGGGCAAGGGGCGGCCGGTCACGGCCTTCTCCCTTGTCTCGGCGACCGAAATACTGCCGGTGGACGCCGATTCCACCGGCATCGGCCAGGGGACCGGCCCCGGGACGGGGCCGGGGCTGCTCCATCTGCTGATCCGGGTCCACCAGCCGACCCTGCCCGCCCAGTCGCCCGACGACTGCTACCAAATGCTGCTCGGGGTACGGTCCACGCTGCCGCCACGGCTCGCCCCGGCCCTCATCGGCCATGTGACGGGCGGTCCGCTGGCCGGCCGGACCGTCTACGAGGGGCTGCACGATCCGCGCCTCGCCGAACTCCTGCTGGAACGGCTCCGTACCCCCGGCACCCTCGGCACCCTGCGCTTCGACCGGGGCGCCGCCCCCATCCCGGCCGGGCTCACCCCCCGCGTGCTCGACACCGAACAGTCCAACTCCTCCCTCGTTTTCGGCAACGCCTACATCTTCAAGATCTTCCGCCGGGTCTTCCCGGGCACCAACCCGGATCTGGAACTCCCGCTCGCGCTCTCCCGGGAGGGCTGCGGGCGGGTGCCGGAACCCGTCGCCTGGTTCGAGGCGACAGCCCCGGAGCCCCTCACCCTCGGCGTTCTCCAGCCGTTCCTGCGCGGCGCGGAGGACGGCTGGCAGCTGGCGCTGCGCGCGCTGGGCTCGGGTCATGACTTCACCCGCGAGGCCCGCGCCCTCGGACGGGCCACGGCCGAGGTGCACACGGCGCTCGCCACCGCCCTGCCGACGCCCGTGCTGGGCAGCGCCCAGACCGAGCATCTCGCCGCCGGAATGCTGCAGCGGCTGGAGGCGGCCGCCCAGGCCGTTCCGGCTCTCGTGCCCTACGTCCCCGGGCTGCGCACCGCGTTCGACGCCGTTGCCGCGCTGGGTCACAAGGGCCGCAGCTGGGCCGCACAGCGCGTCCACGGCGACCTCCATCTCGGCCAGACGCTGCGCGCGGCCGACGGTTTCTGGTCACTGATCGACTTCGAGGGCGAACCGGCGCGCCCGCTCCTGGAACGCCGCCGTCCGCAGCCGCCGGTGCGCGACATCGCGGGCATGCTCCGCTCCTTCGACTACGCGGCCCGCTCGCACCGGCCCTGGAACGCGGAGTGGGCGGCCCGCTGCCGCGCGGCGTACTGCGACGGGTACGCGGAGGCCGCGGGCGTCGATCCGCGCAGCGAACCGGAGTTGTTGCGGGCCCACGAGACCGACAAGGCGGTGTACGAGGTGCTGTACGAGGCCCGGCACCGGCCCGACTGGCTGCCGGTCCCGATGGCCGCGATCCACCGCCTGGCCGCCGCCGTCGACTGATGCCCCGCGCGGTGCGCGCCTACTTCGGCCGGGCGGATTCCTCCCTGCCCGGGCCACCTGATTCCCGCCTCACCAACACCCCTCGAGGAGGCTGTCCCTGTGACCGCCCGCAAGCCGCCCCGCAAAGCGCCCGATCCCACCGCGACCCCATCAGCGCCCGCTGCCGAGCCGACCCCAGCGGCCAAGCCGGCCCCCGCAGCCCCAGCGGCCAAGCCGGCGCTCTCAGGCTCCACGGCCACTGCGGCGCCCTCGGCACCCGCGGGCTCGGCGACCTCCCCGGCCAAGCGGAAGAAGACAGCGGAGAAGCGGGCCGATGCCTCTCCCCCGCGGCCGCGGCGTGGCGGCGGTCGCGGCCTCCGGCCGGTGCGGGCCCTCGACGACGCCGACCGGGGACGGCTGCTCGCCGGTGAGCACCATGCCCCGCACGACCTCCTCGGCGCGCACATGGTCCGCGGCGGTGTGGCGATCCGGGTGCTCCGTCCGTACGCGCGATCGGTGACCGTGCTCGCCAAGGGGCTGCGGACCGAGCTGCACGACGACGGCGACGGCCTCTTCTCCGGTCTGCTGCCGATGCCGTCCGTCCCCGAGTACCAACTCCTGGTCGGCTACGCGGACAACGAGATCGAGGTCCATGATCCGTACCGCTTCCTGCCCGCGCTCGGCGATCTCGATCTGCATCTGATCGGCGAGGGACGGCACGAGGAGCTGTGGACCGCCCTCGGCGCACAGCCCATGGAGCATCAGGGGGTCGCAGGTACGCGGTTCACCGTCTGGGCGCCCAATGCCCGCGGTGTGCGGGTCATCGGGGACTTCAACTACTGGGACGGCACGGGCTTCCCGATGCGTTCGCTCGGTTCCACCGGGGTCTGGGAGCTGTTCCTCCCCGCGATCGGCGAGGGTGCGCTCTACAAGTTCGACATCTGCCGCCCCGACGGTACGCACACGGTGCGCGCCGACCCGATGGCCCGCCGCACCGAGGTCCCGCCCGCCAACGCCTCGGTCGTGACGGCCTCGCACCATGAGTGGCAGGACCAGGAGTGGATGGCGCACCGCGGGGACGTACCCGTGCACGAGGCGCCGTTGTCCGTGTACGAGGTGCATCTGCCGTCCTGGCGGCCGGGACTCACGTACCGCCGGCTCGCCGAGCAACTTCCGTCCTATGTAAGGGATCTGGGGTTCACACATGTGGAGCTGATGCCGGTCTCCGAGCACCCCTTCGGCGGCTCCTGGGGCTATCAGGTAACCGGCTTCTTCGCCCCGACGTCGCGCATGGGCACCCCTGACGACTTCCGGTATCTGATCGACGCGCTGCACCGGTCCGGCATCGGCGTCATCGTCGACTGGGTGCCCGCGCACTTCCCGCGCGACGACTGGGCGCTCGCCGAGTTCGACGGCCGCCCGCTGTACGAGCACTCGGACCCGGCACGCGCCGCGCACCCCGACTGGGGCACGCTCGAGTTCGACTTCGGTCGCACGGAGGTGCGCAACTTCCTGGTCGCCAACGCCACTTACTGGTGCGAGGAGTTCCACATCGACGGACTGCGGGTCGACGCCGTCGCCTCGATGCTCTACCTCGACTACTCGCGCGAGGACGGGGGATGGTCTCCGAACGAGCACGGCGGCCGGGAGAATCTGGATGCTGTCGCCTTCCTCCAGGAGATGAACGCCACCGTGTACCGGCGCAATCCTGGCGTCGTCACCATCGCAGAGGAGTCCACCGCCTGGGACGGCGTCACGCGCGCCACCCACCATGTCGGCCCCGGCGGCTTCGGCGGGCTCGGCTTCGGACTGAAGTGGAACATGGGCTGGATGCACGACTCCTTGGAGTACGTCTCGAAGGAGCCGGTGCACCGCAAGTACCACCACAACGAGATGACCTTCTCGATGGTGTACGCCTACAGCGAGAACTACGTGCTGCCGATCTCGCACGACGAGGTGGTGCACGGCAAGCGGGCGCTGGTGTCGAAGATGCCCGGCGACTGGTGGCAGCAGCGTGCCAACCACCGGGCGTACCTCGGTTACATGTGGGCGCACCCGGGCAAGCAGCTGCTGTTCATGGGGCAGGAGTTCGCCCAGGGCGCCGAGTGGTCGGAGGGCCACGGCCCGGACTGGTGGCTGCTCGACCCGTCGTACGCGGCGGAGGCGGACCACCGGGGCGTCCGGGACCTGGTGCGTGAGCTGAACGCGGTGTACACGGCGACACCGGCGCTGTGGCAACGGGACACCGTCCCCGAGGGCTTCGCCTGGGTCGACGGCGGAGCCGCCGAGGACAATGTCTTCGCCTTCCTGCGCTTCGACGCGGGCGGTGCGCCGCTGCTCGCGGTGTCGAACTTCTCGCCGGTGGTCCGTCACGAGTACCGGCTGGGCGTGCCGTCGTCCGTGTCCGCCTGGGCGGAGGTGCTCAACACGGACGCGGCACGGTTCGGCGGCGGAGACGTCCTCAACCCGGATCCACTGAAGCCGGAGTCCGTCGCCGCCCACGGTCACCGCACGAGCGTCCAGCTCACTCTGCCGCCGCTGGCGACGATGTGGCTGAAGCCGGTGTGATGACTCCGAGCCGCTGGGTGGCCCGGGTCAGCGCCACATAGAGATCGTTGGGGGTCATCAGCGCGGGCGCGACGACGAGAACCGTGTCGAACTCCAGGCCCTTGGCCTGGCGCGGGTCGAGCAGGACGACGGGCCGGTGCAGATCCAGCGGCCCGTCGTCGAGTCCGGTGAGTTCCGCGTGGAGCTCGCGCGGGGCGATGACGGCGAGCCTGCCCTCCGCCGGGGCCTCCGCCTCGGCGAGCCCGGCCACGTCGGCGAGCGGCAGGGTGCGCTCCCAGGGCCGTGCACCGGTGGAGCGGATGGAGCGCGGGGGTTCGAAGGCGGGGTCGGTGGCCCGGCGCCGCTCGGCCGCGTACTCCATGATCTCGGCGGGCGTACGGTAGTTGACCCCGAGCCGGGCCAGCTGCCAGCGGTCCTGGACGTGCGGTGCGAGGATCTCCTGCCAGGAGTCGCAGCCTGCCAGGTCGCCGGTCTGGGCCGGGTCGCCGACCAGGGTCATCGAGCGGGTCGGGCTGCGGCGCATCAGCAGCCGCCAGGCCATGGCCGACAGCTCCTGCGCCTCGTCGACGATGATGTGCCCGAACGCCCAGGTCCGGTCGGCGGCGGCGCGCTCGGCGGCGCTGCGGTGGTCGGCCTCCTCCTGACGCTCGGCGAACCGTTCGGCGTCGATGATGTCGTGCGCCGCGAGGACCTCGGAGGCGTCCTCGTCGATGTCCTCCTTGTCCTCGAACTCGTAGGTACGGGAGGCGTACGAGACGTCGAGGACGCCCTGCGCGTAGGCGATCTGACGGGCCCGCTCGGCCTCGGCGGCGGCCCGGGCGGCGGAGTCGTCCGCACCGAGGAGCTCGGCGGCCTCGTCGAGGAGGGGCACGTCGGCGGGTGTCCAGGCGGCCTTCTTCGCGCGCCGGAGCAGCTCGGCGTCGCCCTCGGCCAGATGCGTGGGCTCCTCCAGATAGCCGGCGAGGAACTCCTGCGGGGTGAGCGGGGGCCACAGGGAGGTGATGGCGGCGTGCACCTCCGCGCTGGCGGCGATGCCCTTGCCGAGCTGGGCGATGTCGTCGGGGCCGAGGAAGTTCGGGCCGCCGTAGGGGTCGGCGCCGATGCGGTCGGCGAGTTGCGTGGTGAGATCGTCGATGATCCGGAAGGCGAAGGTGGGCAGGGCGAGGTTGTGCGGCAGCCCGGTCTCCCGGGCCTTGTGCCTCGCTTCGACCGCCATGTCCCAGTCGAGGATCAGCTCCCCGTCGTCGTGCGCGATGACGATCGGCTCGCCCTTCTCGGGCACCTGCTGCTGGTCCCGTACGGCCTCGGCCAGTACGCCGGCCATGTCCGCCCGGCCCTTGACGGCGGCGGCCGCCGGGCTGTCGGTGCCGGTGGCGTGCACGCCGGGGAACAGTTCACCGACCGTCGACAGCAGTACGCCGGTCTCCCCGAGCGAGGGCAGCACGTCGCCGATGTAGCCGAGGAAGGCCGGGTTGGGCCCGACGATCAGCACGGCCCGCTTGGCGAGCTGCTCGCGGTGCGCGTACAGCAGATACGCCGCCCGGTGCAGCGCGACCGCGGTCTTCCCGGTGCCCGGCCCTCCCTCGACGACGAGCACCCCGCGCTGCGGGGCGCGGATGATGTGGTCCTGTTCGGCCTGGATGGTCGAGACGATGTCGCCCATCCGGCCCGTGCGGGCGCTGTTCAGCGCGGCGAGCAGCACCTCGTCGGCGTCGTGCGACTCGTATCCGGTGCGGGTGGTGTCGGCGAGATCCATGATCTCGTCGTGCAATCCCGTGACCGTGTGCCCCTGCGTGGTGATGTGCCTCCTGCGGCGCAGACCCATCGGTTCATATCCGGTCGCGAGATAGAACGGCCGCGCGACGGGGGCCCGCCAGTCGATCAGCAACGGGGTGCGCTCGGCGTCGTCCCGCCGGATTCCGATGCGCCCGATGTGGTACGTGACTCCGTCGCGCCTGTCGATCCGTCCGAAACAGAGTCCCGTGACGGCCGCATTCAGCGAGGCAAGTGAGGCGGAGTGCTCGGCGACGCCGATATCGCGCTCCACCCGCGCCTGCCGACCGGTGCTGAGCTGCGCGATCGTGGTGCGCATGGCGGCTTCGGCCGCTGCCCGGAGCTGGTCGAGCCGCTCGTGGGCGAGGGAGACGAATTGCTGCTCCTGCCGCATTTCCTCGGTTGACAATTCAGCTCCTGGCGCGATAGGGTACGTTTATTGAAGTTCTCCGTGCATTACAGTCCGTACACACACGGAACTATTCAATATAGGCGAAGAAATACCCCGGCCGTCAATTCGGACCGGGGTTTTTGTTTGCGTCCAGGAGCCGTCTGGCAAAGAGCCGGCACGCCTGTCGCATCGAGCGCGGCACGCAGCCGGACGGGATGCCCCGCCGCAAGGCGGCGTCGCTCCGGAGAGCCGCGCGCCCGGAGTCGGGCACCCGGATGCGGTCGATGGCCGGGACCGCGAGCACGGGGGAAGCGAGCAGCTCGGAACAAGCTCAGAAAAAGCTCTGAAATCAGGCTTGTTCGGATTGACCGTGCTTCACGCGGAGATACCCCTCGCATACGCACATTCATCCGGAGCACGTCCGGATCGGGGGCTGCCATGTGGACCACACTCACGCTCATCGACGCCGCGACCGCGCTGGTCGCTGCCACCGCCTGTCTGGCCCTCTCCGGTCGGCGGCTGCTGCCGTGGCGGCGCCGGGAACGCGCGCCCGACTTGAGTCCGTACGATGCGGCGTTTCTGGCGGGCGGACCGGAGCGGGTGGTGGAGACGGCGCTCCACGCCCTGTGGGGCAGTGACAACAACGTCGTGATCGGGTCGGGTGGACGGCTGCGGTTACCCGAGCCGTGGACGGGACCCGAGCATCCGGTGGAGCGTGCCGTGGTCGAGAAGTGGCGGACCTCCGGCTCCACGACCCCGACGCTGCTGCGGGTACGGGCGGTGCGGGCCGTGGCCGTACGCGAGATCGGCGACCGGCTCGTCTCGTACGGGCTGCTGATGGCCCCGCGACGCGCCCTGGCCCGTCTGTACGCCGCGCGTGGATTGGTCGTCGTGGCGTGCGGCACAGCGGTCCTGGCCGCCCTGGCCGTCCCGCAGGGGCTGCGGCGGACGGCACCGTTCATCGCGGTGACAGCCTGCTGTCTGGCCGTGCGGGTGCTGTGCCCGGCGCGGGGTCCGCTCACCCCGGCGGGCCGCCGTCGCCTCGCAGCGATACGCACCAGCGAGCCGTGGGCATCGGCCGCGCTCGGGGCCGTGGTGTTCGACGGCCGCAGCGCGCTGCCGGGTGAGCGCCGGCGCTCCCGGCGGTGGGACGGGGGCGGGGGCCGTCTGCCTTCGGTGGGCCGGATGCTGGTCAAGTACGGAAAGGCACTGGATCCGGACCACGACGACCGGAGCCCGGACAGCGGCGGCACCGGCAGCGACGACAGCTCCTACGGATCCGGCAGCTCCCACGACTCGTACGGCTCCCACGGCTCCTCGTACGACGGAGGAGGTCACCACCACAGCTGCGGCGGTGGCAGCAGCTGTGGCGGCGGAAACCACTGAGCGTCGTGGCTCACACCTTCTCGAGCACGTCCTCCAGCTCCTGAAGGAGCCTGCGCTTGGGCCGGGCGCCCACCATCGACTGCACCGGCTCGCCGGACCGGAACACCATCAGGGTCGGCATCGACAGCACCCCGTACCGGCTCGCGATCCCGGGGTTGTGGTCGACATCGAGCTGGACGATCTTGATGCGCCCGGCCTCCTCGGCGGCGATCGCGCTGAGCACGGGGGCGAGTTGGCGGCAGGGTCCGCACCAGTCGGCGGTGAACTCGACCAGTACGGGGAGCTCGGCCCCCAGCACCTCTCCGTCGAAGGTGGCGTCGGTGACCTCGGCCACGCCCTCTGCATGAATCATCTGTCATCCTCCCAGTTCACAACGTGGTTCCGGGCCGCCAGGAAGCTCGGCCGCGGCCTCCAGCTCGGCCCTCGCGAGCTCCGCGCCCACCTGGGCGCGGACCGACTGGAGCTGCTCGATGAGCGAGTCGAGCTCGCCGAGCTTGCGCCGGTAGACGGCGAGCGAGGCGGGGCAGGCGTCACCGGCCGGGTGGCCGGCGCGCAGGCACTCGACGAACGGCCGGGTCTCCTCAAGATCGAACCCGAAGTCCTGCAGGGTCCGGATCTGCTGCAGCAGACGCAGATCGTCCTCGTCGTACGTGCGGTACCCGTTCACGGCCCGCCGCGCAGGCAGCAGTCCGCGTGACTCGTAGTAGCGCAGAGTCCGCGTCGTCGTCCCGGCCCGCTCGGCCAGCTCCCCGATTCGCATGCTTCGACCGTAAAGGTTGACGCGGGCGTCAAGGCAAGCACTGGGCTCTCCTCTCCCAGCCATTCCTTCAACTGCCCTTTACATTCAAGAAGTTAAGAGTGCATCGCCATTGACGCCCCCCTGGCGTGCACCTACAAAAAGCGTGAGAGCGCTCTCAAGACAGGTACCTCGTTCCCGTTCCCCCGCCCCCACCGGAGAGGTGTTCCTTGAACGCGAGCCGCATCCACCTGCCCGCTCACTCCCCCACCTCCACTCCCCGCAGACGCACCACTGCACTCGCCGCGCTGACCGTGATGGCCCTGGTCCTGGCCGGGCTGGCCACCGTCCTCGGCTCCGGGTCCGCTCGCGGCGCCGTCCCTCCGGCTCCTGGCTGGGACCTGAAGTGGAGCGACGACTTCAACGGCGCCGACCGCTCCCTCCCCTCGGCCGCGAACTGGCAGATCGACACCGGCCACGCCTACCCCGGCGGCCCCGCGAACTGGGGCACGGGTGAGATCCAGAACTACACCGCCAGCCCCGACAACCTCAGCCTCGACGGCAACGGCAACCTCCGGATCACCCCGCTCCGGGACGGTGCGGGCAACTGGACCTCCGGCCGGGTCGAGACCACACGCTCCGACTTCAAGGCCCCGGCGGGCGGCACTCTGCGCATCGAGAGCCGGATCCAGATGCCGAACGTCACCGGTAACGCGGCGCTCGGCTACTGGCCCGCGTTCTGGGCGCTCGGCTCCCCGTACCGTGGCAACTACTGGAACTGGCCGGGCATCGGCGAGTTCGACATCATGGAGAACGTCAACGGGATCAACTCCGTATGGGGCGTGCTGCACTGCGGCGTCAACCCGGGCGGCCCGTGCAACGAGACGAGCGGCATCGCCAGCAACCGGGCCTGCCCCGGCGCCAGTTGCCAGTCGGCGTTCCACACGTACACGTTCGAGTGGGACCGCTCCGTCTCCCCCAATGTGCTGCGCTGGTACGTGGACGGCCAGCAGTTCCACTCCGTCTCCCAGAGCCAGCTGGACGCCGGCACCTGGGCTGCAATGACCGAGCACGCGGGGTACTTCATCCTGCTCAACCTCGCGATCGGCGGCGCGTTCCCCAATGCGCTGGGCGGCAGCACCCCCACCGCGGAGACCGTCCCGGGCCGCCCCATGCTCGTCGACTACGTCGGTGTCTGGACCAAGGGTGGCGGGGGCGGCACCGACCCGACCGACCCGCCGTCCGGCTCCTCCGACCTCACGCTCCGCTCCGGTGGCGGTCTCGGCGCGGCTGAGGCGGCCGGCTCGGCCGCCACGCTCGCCTCGGCGGGCGGCGCCAACTACGACGGCACCCCGCACAGCCCGCAGACCTTCACCGCCTCCGGCATCACCCGGACGTACAACGGCGGGTCCACCCAGTTCGACCTGTTCGTCGACGCCGGTACGACCGTCGCCAACGGGCAGCAGGTGAGGGTGAGTTACGACCGTACGGGCGACGGGACCTGGGACCGGACGGAGACGTACAACTACTTCCCCACCGACCCCGTCCCCGGCTACGAGCACTACACGCAGGGCAAGGGACTCATGACCTCGACCGGGAGCCAGGGCAATCTGGTGAACGGCAAGGTCAGGGTCGAGATCTGGAACGCCATCGGCAACGGCTCCAGCACGGTCGGAGTCGGTAACCAGTCGGTCGTCCACATCCCGTTCGGCTGAACGCACGGCTGACATACGGGTGCGGCCGGTACGGGAGTCCCGCACCGGCCGCACACCCACCTCGTTACGCCTTCGTCAGCAAGGGCTTCTCGTCGTCGCCGCCCCTGGACTCCGGGACGTACGGCTCCGTGGGACCCTCATCCGTGATCATCTTCTCGTCGAACGGGATGGAGCCGGAGAGGACCTGGTCGACCCGCTCCTTGTCGATCTCCTTGGTCCAGGTGCCGACCAGCACCGTGGCGACCGCGTTGCCCGCGAAGTTCGTCAGGGCGCGGGCCTCGCTCATGAAGCGGTCGATGCCGACGATCAGACCGACGCCGTCGACCAGGCCGGGGCGGTGGGACTGCAGGCCGCCCGCCAGCGTGGCGAGGCCCGCGCCGGTGACGCCCGCCGCACCCTTCGAGGCGACGATCATGAAGAGCAGGAGCGAGACCTGCTCCCCCGCGCTCAGCGGGTCGCCCATCGCATTGGCGATGAAGAGCGAGGACATCGTCAGATAGATGGCGGTGCCGTCGAGGTTGAACGAGTAGCCGGTCGGCACGGTGATGCCCGCGACGGACTTGCTGACGCCGAGGTGCTCCATCTTGGCGATGAGCCGCGGCAGCGCGGACTCCGACGACGAGGTGGAGAGGATCAGCAGGAACTCGCGGCCCAGGTACTTCAGCAGGAGCAGCAGGTTCACCCCGGCGACCAGCCGCAGGATCGTACCGAGCACCACGAAGACGAAGATCGCACAGGTGATGTAGAAGCCGACCATGATGATCGCGAGGGACTTCAGCGCGTCGACGCCGGTCTCGCCGACCACGGCCGCCATCGCGCCGAACGCACCGACCGGGGCCGCCCACATGATCATGGCGAGGACGCGGAAGACGAGTCGCTGGATGTGTCCGATGCCGCGCAGGACGGGTTCGCCGGCCGACCCTATGGCCTGGAGCGCGAAGCCCGCCAGCAGGGCGACGAGCAGCGTCTGGAGCACTTCGCCCTCGGTGAAGGCGGAGACCATCGTCGTCGGGATGATGCCCAGCAGGAAATCCACGGTGGACTCGCTCGCGCCCGCCGCCTGCTTCTCACCGGCGGCGCGTACCGCTTCGGTGAGATGGAGGCCCTGGCCGGGCTCCAGGATGTTGCCGACGAGCAGGCCGATGGCGAGGGCCACGGTCGACATCACCAGGAAGTAGCCGAGTGCGAGACCGCCGACCGCGCCGACCTTGGCAGCCTTGCGGACCGAGCCGACGCCCAGCACGATCGTGCAGAAGATGATCGGCGAGATCATCATCTTGATGAGGTTCACGAAGCCGGTACCGATCGGCTTCAGCTCGACGGCCACTCCGGGGGCCACGAAGCCCACCAGGATGCCGAGTGCCACAGCGCCGATCACGGCGAGATACAGATAATGCGTACGGTCCCGCCTGGCGGCTGGCACTCCCACGGGGTTCTCCTCGGCTCGTCCCTGTCCGTCCCCCCGTCCCTGGGGGTCCCGGCGAATATCCCGCCCCGTGTGACGGCCGTCACCCTTACGTGCATTTAGTTCATATGTTTTCGGCCAGGCAGACTGTGAGCATGCGTCTCCCACGCCCCCGTCCCCGTAGCCTGGCCGGTCAGCTCTTCGCGATGCAGGTGGTGCTGGTTGCGGCCGTGGTGGCGGGATGCGCGTTCTTCGCGTACGTCTCCGGGAGCGCGCAGGCGAAGGAGACCGCGACCCGGCAGGTCAGGGCGGCGGCGCTGGCGGTGGCCGATTCGCCGTCCGTACGGGAGGCGATCCGCACCCCGGACCCGACCGCCGTCCTCCAGCCGTACGCGGAGCAGGTCCGCCAGGACACCGGGATCGCCTTCGTCACGATCATGAGCCCGGACCGGATCCGCTGGACGCACCCCGACGCGGACCGGATCGGGGAGACGTTCCTCGGCCACACCGCGAGGGCGCTGCGCGGCGAGACGTTCTCGGAGACGTACACCGGCACACTCGGCCCCTCGATCCGGGTCGTCACCCCGATCCGGGACGGCGGCAGGATCACCGGCCTGGTCAGCGCGGGCATCACGGTCGAGCGGGTCTCCTCGCAGGTGCGGGCGCAGCTCGGCGCGCTGGGGCTCGCGGCGGGCGGGGCACTCACCCTCGGCGGCATCGGCACGTATGTGATCAACGCCCGGCTGCGGCGCCACACGCACGGAATGAACGCCGCCGAGCTGAGCCGGATGCACGACTACCACCAGGCCACGCTGCACGCGGTGCGCGAGGGGCTGCTGATGCTCGACGGACAGCGCAGGATCGCGCTGGTCAACGACGCGGGCCGGGAGCTGCTCGGGCTGTCGCAGGGTGCGGTCGGGCGCCGGGTGGCCGAACTGGAACTGCCGGTGCCGCTGACCGGGGCGCTGCTGGCCTCCGAGGAGCGGGTCGACGAGCTGCATCTGACGGCGGACCGGGTGATCGTGGTCAACACCCGTCCGGTGGTGGGCGGCGAGCAGCGCGGTACGGTCGTGACTCTTCGCGACCACACGGAACTCCAGGCACTGTCCGGCGAGTTGGATTCGGAGCGGGGGTTCACCCAGGCGCTGCGCTCACAGGCGCACGAGGCGGCGAACCGACTGCACACGGTCGTCTCGCTGATCGAGCT
Source organism: Streptomyces sp. NBC_01717 (assembly GCF_036248255.1). NCBI lineage: Bacteria > Bacillati > Actinomycetota > Actinomycetes > Kitasatosporales > Streptomycetaceae > Streptomyces > Streptomyces sp. NBC_01717. The sequence goes on from NZ_CP109178.1 coordinate 3,271,249, forward strand.
CGGCCGGGTGGAGGAGGCGGTCGGCTTCGCGACGGCGGAGCTGGAGCTGGCGCAGGTCCTCACCGACCGGGTCGTCGGTGCCGTCGCCGAACCGGTGCTGGCGGCGCTGCTGCTGGGCAAGGCGGCGCAGGCGAACGAGCGGGGGGTGGAGCTGATGCTCGCGGACGACAGTGTGATCGACGACGGCGCGCTGCCCGCGACGCTGCCGCAGCGCGATCTGGTGACGATCCTCGGCAATCTGATCGACAACGCGGTGGATGCCGCGTCGGAGGCGGCGACGGCCCCGCCGCCCGGCGCGGGTGTCCCCTCCGGTGCGGGGGTCGTGTCCGGATCCGCAGTGGCGCCGGACTCCGCAGCCGTGCCCGCCCAGCGCGGTGCGGCACCGCGCCGCGCCGGCCGCGCGCGGGTCACCGTCACCGCACTCGCCGACGACCGTGAGCTGCTGCTGCGGGTCGCGGACACCGGGGCCGGAGTCGATCCGGACGTCGCCGCGGAAGTGTTCCACCGCGGCTGGTCGACGCACGGCGCCGGTCGTGGGCTCGGGCTGGCGCTCGTGCAGCAGGCCGTGCACCGGGCCGGCGGGACGGTCGCGCTGAGCGAAGGTGCGGACGGCGGCGCGGAGTTCACCGTACGGCTCCCGCTGGCGCCCTCGCCCACGCGGCAGCACACGCCGAAGGAGCCCACCCCGTGATCCAGGTGCTGGTCGTCGAGGACGATCCCGTGGCCGCCGACGCCCACCGGCTGTACGTCGGCCGGGTCCCCGGCTTCACCGTGGCCGCGGTCGCGCATTCGCGTGCGGAGGCGGTACGGGCGCTGGACCGTACCCAGGTCGATCTGCTGCTCCTGGACCTGTATCTGCCCGATGGACACGGTCTGCAGCTGCTGCGGTCGCTGCGCGCCGCCGGGCACACGGCGGATGTCATCGCCGTGACGTCGGCGCGTGATCTTGCGGTGGTCCGGGAAGGGGTGTCGCTCGGTGTCGTCCAGTACGTGCTGAAGCCGTTCACCTTCGCCACGCTGCGCGACCGCCTGATGCGCTACGCCGAGTTCCGTGCGGCGGCCGGTGAGGCGAGCGGCCAGGACGAGGTGGACCGGGCGCTGGGCGCGCTCCGGGCTCCGCAGCCGTCCCGGCTGCCCAAGGGGCTGAGCGGCCCGACGCTGGAGGCGGTGACCCGTGCGCTGCGGGCCTCCCCGGACGGGGTGACCGCAGCCGCGACCGGCGTGGAGCTGGGTATCTCGCGGATCACCGCACGCCGTTATCTGGAGCACCTGGTGACGGCGGGCCGCGCCGTCCGCAGTCCGCAGTACGGGCAGATCGGGCGGCCGGAGCTGCACTACCGGTGGGTGGCCGAAACGCGCTGACCGTACGCCGGTGCGTACGTCCGGCCGCGCCGACGCCCATCTGTACATCCAGCTGTATTTCCACCCGTACGTCGCGCCGACAACAAGCGCTTCCCGCACGGGGATTGACCTTGTCGACGGGCCGGTCCTACCGTCACGGTCTCAGCCCCCCGTGGCTATGAGGAGGTCGTGCCCGTGCGCCCCACCGCCCCACTGATCCTCGCCGCCGCAGTCACCGTTCTGGCTGCCGGCTCGCTGACCGCCTGCTCCTCCGGTTCCGGCAGCGATCCGGACACCGTGAAGGTCGCGTACAACCGTTCCACGGACAACAAGATCCGGTTCAAGGACGCCTACATCGAGTCGGTGAAGAAGCAGTTCGAGAAGGAACACCCCGGCAAGAAGATCAAGTTGATACCGATTCAGGCGGCGGACAACGACTACGCCACCAAGGTGCAGCAGATGATGCGGTCGCCGAAGACGGCTCCGGATCTGGTCTACGAGGACACCTTCCGGATCAACTCCGACATCAAGGCCGGCTATCTGCGGCCGTTGGACGCATATCTCGCCAAGTGGGACACCTGGAGCCAGTTCGTGGACACGGCGAAGGCCGCCGCGAAGGCCGAGGACGGCAAGACGTACGGCGTCCCGGACGGCACCGACACCCGAGGGCTCTGGTACAACAAGAAGATCTTCGCCAAGGCGGGGCTGCCGACGGACTGGCAGCCGAAGAACTGGGAAGAGGTCCTGGACGCGGCCCGCGCGGTCAAGAAGAAGGTCCCCGGCGTCATCCCGCTGAATGTGTACACGGGAAAGGCCCCGGGCGAGGCCGCGGTGATGCAGGGCTTCGAGATGCTGCTGTACGGGACCGGCGACGACCCGCTCTACGACCCCGGCGCCAAGAAGTGGGTGGCCGGCGGGCAGGGCTTCCGCGACGCGCTCGGCTTCGTGGAGACGGTGTACGGGGAGAAGCTCGGCCCCGATCCGTCCGACGCGCTCGACCCCAACGTCGGTACGCATGTGGCCACCGAGTGGTTCCCCGAGGGCAAGCTGGCCATCTCGCTGGACGGCTCCTGGATGGGCCAGAACTGGATCAACGAGGGACCCAAGGCGTGGCCCGAGTGGAAGACGGAACTCGCCCAGACCCCGATGCCCACCCAGAACGGCCAGGCGCCCGGGAAGGTGTCCATGTCGGGCGGCTGGACCTGGGCGATCCCGCAGAAGGCCAAGAACCCGGATCTGGCCTGGGAGTTCGTCAAGACGATGCAGACCCCGCAGAACGCGTCGAAGTGGGATGTGGTCGGTGCGCAGATCGCGGTGCGCGAGGACGTGGCGAAGGATCCGGCGTATCTGAACTCGATGCCCGGCATCGAATTCTTCACCGGCCTCGTCCAGTACACCCACTACCGTCCCGCTCTGCCCGTCTACCCGCAGGTGTCGACGGCCATCGGTGAGGCGATGGAGAAGGTGACGACGGGCGACGGATCGCCGGAGTCGGCGGCGAAGGAGTACGACGAGCAGCTGAAGACCCTCGTCGACGGCGCGGTCGTCACGAAGTGAGCGGCGCCGCGTCGAAAGCCGGCCCCCTGCGATCGCGGCGAGCCGGGTCGTGGCAGCAGGCAGGGCCGCGGCAGCGTGCGGGGGCGTGGCGGCAGGCAGGGCGGTGGCTGCCGATCGCCCCCGCCACCGCGCTGCTGCTGCTCTTCCTCGCGGGCCCCATCGGCTACTGCGTATGGATCGCCTTCACCAACACCCAGCTGACCGGATCGTCGAGCTCCGACTTCGTCGGCTTCGCCAACTTCCGGCGGGCGTTCGCCGACGACAACTTCCGTAACGCCGTCCAGCTGACGCTCGCCTTCACCTTCCTGTCGTCGATCGTCGGACAGAACACGCTGGGACTGGCGCTCGCGGGCCTGATGCGGGCCGCGTCCCGCCCGGTCCGTACGGTCACCGGGGCGCTGGTCATCACGGCCTGGGTCCTGCCGGAGATCGTCGCGGCATTCCTGCTGTACGCGTTCTTCCGCCGCGAGGGCACCTTGAACGCGATCCTGGACCAACTCCATCTGCCCTCACAGAACTGGCTGTTCACGCTGCCGATCCTGGCGGTGTCGTTCGCCAACGTGTGGCGCGGGACGGCGTTCTCGATGCTGATCTACTCGGCGGCGCTGGCCGAGATCCCGCAGGACATCACGGAGGCCGCCGAGGTCGACGGGGCGAGCGGGCCGCGTCGGCTGTGGCACATCACGCTGCCGATGATCCGCCGTTCCATCGGCACCAATCTGATGCTCAACACCTTGTCCACGCTCTCCGTGTTCGGACTGATCTGGGCGATGACCCGAGGCGGTCCGGGCAACCGCAGTCAGACGCTTCCGGTGTTCATGTACGACCAGGCGTTCGTGAACAGTCTGATCGGCTACGGGACGGCGGTGGCGCTGCTGCTGCTTCTGGTGGGGTCCCTGTTCTCGATCGTCTATCTGCGGCTGATGAAGGTGGAGGTGTGACGGGCGTGAAAGGCGTGACGACGTCCCGGCGCACCCGGGCGCGGCTGGCGTCCGACGGGGCGCTGCTGCTGGTCGCGGTGTCGTTCGCGCTGCCGCTGGTGTGGCTGCTGTTCGCCTCGCTGGACGGCAGCGCCGATCTTCGGGTGCGACCGCCGACGTCACCGACTCTGGACAACTTCGACGCGGTCCTCACCGACGAGATCACCTTCACGCCGATGCTCAACAGCCTGCTGCTGTGCGGCAGTGCGACGCTGCTGACCGTGGTGTGCGCGGCGCTGGCCGCATATCCGCTCTCCCGCCACCGATCGCGCCTGACCCGCCCGTACCTGCTGACGATCCTGTTCACGACATGTCTGCCGATCACCGCGATCATGGTGCCGGTGTACGGGCTCTTCGTGCAGGTCGATCTGATCGACACGATGTACGGGACGGCGCTCTTCCTCGCCACCGCCCAGCTGCCGTTCGCCATCTGGCTGATGAAGAACTTCATGGACGGCGTGCCGAAGGTGCTGGAGGAGGCGGCCTGGACGGACGGGGCGTCGGCGACACAGACACTGGTCCGGGTGGTGCTGCCGCTGATGGGGCCGGGGGTGGGCGTGGTGACGATCTACACCTTCATCATGCTGTGGGGGAACTTCTTCGTCCCCTTCATGCTGCTGCTCTCCCCCGAGCAACTCCCGGCCTCCGTCTCGATCTTCACCTTTTTCGGCAACTACGGATCGGTGGTCTACGGGCAGCTGGCAGCGTTCTCGATCCTGTACTCGACGCCGGTGCTGCTGCTGTACATCCTGATCTCGCGCCGCCTGGGCGGCGGGTTCGCCCTGGGCGGCGCGGTCAAGGGTTGAGCGGGCGGCGCAGCCTAGGACGTTCCTACGAGCCGTGATCTCGGTCGAACACACCGTAGTCAGGCCGGGTCCCGGCTCCTACGGTGGGGCCGTGCACCCCACCCCGCCCTTCAACGCCCCCGCCGCGCGCCGACTGCGCGAGGCCCTGGGGATGGCGCCCGGTCATGTCGCGTACGGCCTCGGCGCCCAGTACGGACTCCGGATCAGCGCGGACACCGTCGCCGCCTGGGAGCGTGGCCTCGCGCTGCCCGACGAGAAGGAACTCACGGCGCTGGCCGGAGTGCTGTGGTGCGCGCCGGGCGATCTGCTGACCGCCGCCCGCACCCTGCGCGAACACCGGGTGGCCCGTGGCCTGGCCGTGGACGAGCTGGCGCGGCTGCTGGGGCTGACGGTCTCCGCGTACCAGCGGATGGAGGATTCGGGGCGCTGGCGCGGCAACGAACGCCAGTCCGCCGCGCTCAGCGAGGCGTTGGAGCTGACGGCGGCCGACTTCATGACGGCGACCGGGCGGAACGAGGAGCTCGGGGAGCTGCTGCGCAGCGCGGTGACAACGCGCTGGCAGGCGTACACCCGGCCGGTGGCGAAGCTGGTGCCGCTGGAGCGGCGGCTGCTGCAGGGTGTAGTGGAACAGCTGCACTCCGACTACCAGGCACTGATGGTGTCGACCCTGAGCTGGAGCACGGGAGGTCCGGAGCGGGCGGGCGCGGACGGAGAGGCGGGGCGGGCGTTCCTGGACGAAATCGTGGAGCGGTTCTGGGAGACGGCGGCGGCCTAGCGCGGCCGGCGCCCGGCCGGCCCGGCCCTCAGGGGCCGTCCTTCGGAGCCCGCCCCTGGGGAGAGTCGGACCCGCCGGTCAGAACACCGACTCCGCCTCGTACATCCGGTCCTTCGGCACCGTCTTCAGCTGTGTGATCGCGTCCGCCAGCGGCACCATCTTGATGTCGTTGCCGCGCAGCGCCGTCATCCGGCCGAAGTCGCCCCGGTGCGCCGCCTCGACCGCGTGCCAGCCGAAGCGGGTCGCGAGCACCCGGTCGTACGCGGTCGGCGTGCCGCCTCGCTGGACATGGCCGAGAATGACCGGCCGGGCCTCCTTGCCGAGGCGGGTCTCCAGCTCGACCGCGAGCCGGTTGCCGATGCCCTGGAAGCGCTCGTGGCCGAACTGGTCGATCTCGCCCTTGGCGTACGGCATCGAGCCCTCGACCGGGTGCGCGCCCTCGGCGACGCAGATGACCGCGAACTTCTTGCCACGGGCGAAGCGCTCCTCGACCATCTTGACCAGGTCCGCGACCTCGAACGGCCGCTCGGGCAGACAGATGCCGTGCGCGCCGCCTGCCATGCCGGACTCCAGGGCGATCCAGCCCGCGTGCCGGCCCATCACCTCGACGACCATGACCCGCTGGTGCGATTCGGCCGTGGTCTTGAGACGGTCTATGGCTTCGGTGGCGACACCCACCGCCGTGTCGAAGCCGAAGGTGCGGTCGGTGGACGAGATGTCGTTGTCGATGGTCTTCGGAACGCCGACGACGGGCATTCCGGCGTCCGACAGCATCCGGGCCGCGGTGAGGGTGCCCTCCCCGCCGATCGGGATCAGCACGTCGATGCCGTAACGACGGCTCAGCTCGTCACAGTTCTCGGCGGCTTCGCGGAGCCGGTCGCGCTCCAGCCGGGCCGAGCCGAGAATGGTGCCGCCGTGCGCGAGGATGCCGCTGACCGCGTTGAGATCGAGGGGGCGGAAGTGGCCGTCGAGGAGTCCCTTGAAGCCGTCCTCGAACCCGATGACTTCATCGCCGTGACCCACCACGGCGCGGTGCACGACCGACCGGATCACTGCGTTCAGACCTGGGCAATCGCCGCCTGCGGTGAGAACTCCGATGCGCATCGTGCCGTATCTCCTGCTCGTTAGTGCCGTGCATTTCGGGGGCGACTGCGGAATCCCCCGTACCGTGAGCCACAACGATTGTCCCACGTCACGTCCGGACCTCGCGCTCTCGGCTTGTCCGGGGCGCGGCATCCGACCGCTGCAGGGTGTGTGCAGCACCCCGGAACAGGGGCTTTCGCCCGGGGGGCGGCTGGTCCGCACCCGCAGGTATCGTCAAAAAGGGCGATACCACACCAACCGGCCAGAACGACGGGAGAGCATGCGTGACGCGCAGTGTGTACGTGACGGGGATCGACCGGGGAGACGGCCGCCAGGTCGTCGATCTGGGAGTCATGGAGCTCCTGACGCGTCAGGTGGACCGGGTCGGGGTGTTCCGGCCCCTGGTCCACGACAGCCCTGACCGGCTGTTCGAGTTGCTGCGGGCCCGCTACCGGCTCAGCCAGGACCCGTCGTCGGTCTATGGCCTGGACTATGCGGAGGCGTCCGCGCTGCAGGCGGAGAAGGGTACCGACGAACTGGTCTCGCGGCTCGTCGACCGCTTCCATCAGGTGGCCCGGATGTACGAGGTGGTGCTGGTCCTCGGCACCGACTTCGCGGCCACCCAGCTCCCCGACGAGCTGGCACTCAACGCCCGGCTGGCCAATGAGTTCGGCGCCTCGGTGATCGTGGTGGTCGGCGGGAAGGGGCAGGACGCGGAGTCCGTGCGGGCCGAGACGCGCAATGCCTACCGGGCGTACGCCGGTCTGGGTTGCGACGTCCTCGAGATGGTGGTGAACCGGGTGGCGGCCGAGGACCGCGAGATCATCGCCGAGCGGCTGACGGCGCGGCTGCCCGTGCCGTGTTCGGTCCTGCCGGACGACGCCGCGCTCTCCGCGCCGACCGTCGCCCAGATCACCGCGGCGCTCGGCGGCACCGTACTGCTGGGCGACGACGCGGGGCTGGCCCGGGACGCGCTGGACTTCGTCTTCGGCGGTGCGATGCTGCCGAATCTGCTGAACGCACTGACGCCCGGCTGTCTGGTGGTCACGCCCGGGGACCGGGCGGATCTGGTGGTCGGCGCACTGGCCGCGCACAGCGCGGGCACCCCGCCCATCGCGGGTCTGCTGCTGACGCTGGACGAGCGCCCCGGCGAGGAGATACTCAAGCTGGCCGCACGGCTCGCGCCGGGCACCCCGGTCGTGTCGGTGGCCGGCGGCTCCTTCCCCACCGCGGGAGAACTCTTCACACTGGAGGGCAAGTTGAACGCGGCGACGCCCCGCAAGGCGGAGACCGCACTCGGCCTCTTCGAGCGCCATGTGGACACGCCCGCCCTGCTGGACCGGATCTCGGTGGCCCGCAGCGGCCGCGTCACGCCGATGATGTTCGAGCACGAGCTGCTTGAGCAGGCCCGCGCGGACCGGCGCCGGGTGGTGCTGCCGGAGGGCACCGAGGAGCGGGTGCTGCGCGCCGCCGATGTGCTGCTGCGCCGCGACGTCTGCGATCTCACCCTTCTCGGCGACCTGGACGTCATCCGGAAGAAGGCGGCCGACCTCGGCGTCGACCTTGCCGACACCCAGCTGATCGACCCGCAGACCTCCGAGCTGCGCCAGACGTTCGCGGAACGGTACGCACAGCTGCGCGCGCACCGCGGCGTCACGGTGGAGCTGGCCTACGACGTCGTCTCGGACGTGAACTACTTCGGCACCCTGATGGTCCAGGAGGGCCTGGCCGACGGGATGGTCTCCGGGGCCGTGCACTCCACCGCGGCGACGATCCGCCCCGCCTTCGAGATCATCAAGAGCAAGGGGGCCGCGCGGAGCGCGTCAGGCAGGGCGGCGGCGGGAGACGGGAGGGCCCGGGCGGACGCGTCGATCGTGTCGTCCGTCTTCTTCATGTGCCTCGCCGACAAGGTCCTGGTGTACGGCGACTGCGCGGTGAACCCGGACCCGGACGCGGAGCAGCTCGCGGACATCGCCGTCCAGTCCGCCGTCACGGCCGCCCGCTTCGGTGTGGAGCCGCGGATCGCGATGCTCTCCTACTCGACGGGCACCTCGGGCACGGGGGCCGACGTCGACAAGGTGCGCCAGGCGACGGACCGGGTGCGCGAGAGCCGGCCGGACCTCAGGATCGAGGGCCCGATCCAGTACGACGCGGCGGTCGAGCCGAGCGTGGCCGCGACCAAGCTGCCCGGTTCGGAGGTGGCGGGGCAGGCGACCGTGCTGATCTTCCCGGACCTGAACACCGGCAACAACACGTACAAGGCCGTGCAGCGCTCGGCGGGCGCCGTGGCTGTGGGGCCGGTGCTCCAGGGGCTGCGCAAGCCCGTCAACGACCTGTCGCGCGGTGCGCTGGTCCAGGACATCGTCAACACCGTGGCCATCACGGCGATCCAGGCGCAGGCCCAGGAGTGAACCGCATGACCACCACCACGAAGGAAGGTTCCGCCGTCGTGCAGGCCCGTCGCGTACTCGTCCTCAACTCCGGCTCCTCGTCGGTGAAGTACCAGCTCCTCGACATGAACGACCGCTCCCGGCTCGCGATCGGTCTGGTCGAGCGGATCGGCGAGGAGACCTCCCGTCTGCTGCACACCCCGCTGACCGGGGGCGACGCCGAGACACGTGAGCGCACCGGCAGGATCGCCGACCACGCGGCGGCGCTGAAGGCGGCGGCCGAGGAGCTGGCCGCCGACGGGCTGGGCCTGGACTCCCCCGAGCTGGCGGCGATCGGCCACCGGGTGGTGCACGGCGGACTGCGGTTCACCGAGCCCACCGTCATCACCGACGAGGTGCTGACGGAGATCGAGCGGCTCGTCCCGGTGGCGCCGCTGCACAACCCGGCGAACATCACCGGCATCCGTACCGCGCAGGCGCTGCGCCCCGATCTGCCGCAGGTCGCCGTCTTCGACACCGCGTTCCACACGACGATGCCGGAGTACGCGGCGCGGTACGCGATCGACGTGGAGACCGCCGACGCGCACCGGATCCGCCGCTACGGCTTCCACGGCACTTCGCACGCGTACGTCTCCCGCAAGGCCGCCGAGCTGCTGGGACGCGCCCCCGAGGAGGTCAATGTCATCGTGCTGCACCTGGGCAACGGCGCCTCGGCCTCGGCGGTGGCGGCCGGCCGGTGCGTGGAGACGTCGATGGGGCTGACCCCGCTGGAGGGGTTGGTGATGGGGACCCGGTCCGGGGACATCGACCCGGCGGTCACCTTTCATCTGAAGCGGGTGGCAGGGATGTCCACCGACGAGATCGACGTCCTGCTGAACAAGAAGAGCGGTCTGGTCGGGCTCTGCGGGGACAACGACATGCGGGAGATCCGGCGCCGGATCGACGAGGGCGACGAGCGGGCGGCCCTGGCGTTCGACATCTACGTGCACCGGCTGAAGAAGTACATCGGCGCCTATTCGGCGGTCCTCGGGCGGGTGGATGCCGTGGTGTTCACGGCGGGGGTCGGGGAGAACTCGGCGCCGGTACGGGAGGCTGCGATCGCCGGTCTGGAGGAGCTCGGCCTGGTGGTGGACGCCGGTCTCAACGCCGTGCGGTCCGGCGAACCGAGGCTGATCTCGCCCAACTACGCGCGGGTCGCGGTCGCCGTGGTGCCGACGGACGAGGAGCTGGAGATCGCCGACCAGACCTTCGCACTGGTCGGACAGGCCGAACCGGCCGGACAGCAGGTTCCGGTCGGACAGGTCGACAACTGAGCACCCCCGCGCCCCTTTGTATCTTCCACCAGACGGAATATTCCGCAGCGAAACAAACCGATAGGATCCGCCTCATGCGCCGTTCCAAAATCGTCTGCACCCTCGGTCCCGCCGTCGACTCCCATGAGCAGCTCGTCGCTCTGATCGAGGCCGGCATGAGCGTGGCCCGTTTCAACTTCAGCCACGGCTCCCACGAGGAACACCAGGGCCGTTACGACCGCGTCCGCAAGGCGGCCGCCGAGACGGGCCGGGCGGTGGGCGTGCTCGCCGACCTCCAGGGCCCGAAGATCCGCCTGGCGAAGTTCGCCGAGGGCCCCGTCGAACTGGTCCGCGGGGACGAGTTCACCATCACCACCGAGGACGTCCCCGGTGACAAGTCGATCTGCGGTACGACCTACAAGGGTCTGCCGAGCGACGTCGCCAAGGGCGACCCGATCCTGATCAACGACGGCAACGTCGAGCTGAAGGTCGTCGCGGTCGACGGCCCCCGGGTCAGGAGCATCGTCATCGAGGGCGGGGTCATCTCCGACCACAAGGGCATCAACCTGCCCGGTGCCGCGGTGAACGTCCCGGCCCTGTCCGAGAAGGACGTGGAGGACCTCCGGTTCGCCCTGCGGATGGGCTGCGACCTGGTCGCACTCTCCTTCGTGCGGGACGCCAGCGACGTCAAGGACGTCCACAAGGTGATGGACGAGGAGGGCCGTCGGGTCCCCGTCATCGCCAAGGTGGAGAAGCCGCAGGCCGTCGAGCACATGGAGGGCGTCGTCATGGCGTTCGACGGTGTCATGGTCGCCCGTGGCGACCTGGCCGTCGAATACCCCCTGGAGAAGGTCCCGATGGTGCAGAAGCGCCTGGTGGAGCTCTGCCGGCGGAACGCCAAGCCGGTGATCGTGGCGACCCAGATGATGGAGTCGATGATCACCAACTCGCGGCCGACGCGCGCCGAGGCGTCCGACGTCGCGAACGCGATCCTGGACGGCGCGGACGCGGTCATGCTGTCCGCCGAGTCCAGCGTCGGCGCATACCCGATCGAGACGGTCAAGACGATGTCGAAGATCGTCGTCGCAGCCGAGGAGGAACTGCTCTCCAAGGGCCTGCAGCCGCTGGTGCCGGGCAAGAAGCCCCGTACCCAGGGTGGTTCGGTGGCCCGCGCGGCCTGCGAGATCGCGGACTTCCTGAACGGCAAGGCGCTGGTCGCCTTCACCAAGTCCGGTGACACGGCCCGCCGGCTCTCCCGCTACCGCGCCGCACAACCGATCCTGGCCTTCACCACCGACGAGTCCACCCGTAACCAGCTCGCGCTGAGCTGGGGCGTCGAGGCCCACGTCGTGCCGCACGTGGACAACACCGACGCCATGGTGGACCTCGTCGACGCGGAGCTGCTGAAGCTGAGCCGCTACAACGCGGGCGACACGATGGTCATCACGGCCGGTTCGCCCCCCGGCGTCCCCGGCACCACCAACATGGTCCGGGTGCATCACGTGGGCGGCGGCGCCCGCGACTGACGCGTCGCCCCGCACCGGCGTACGACTGTGGCCCGTACCCCCTTCGAAGGGGGTACGGGCCACGGTCCTGTGCGGCTCCCGAACGGGTCCTGGATCCACGGGCGCTAGTTGTTGCCGCCGGTGAAGTAGTTGTGCAGCCCGGGCACCGTGAGCGTGCCGCCGAACTGGCCGGCCTGCGTGACCTTCACGTTGGTGAAGAACGCGAACGGTACGTTCACCGGCGGCGGGGTCTGAGGGCTGAACGTGATCGGGATGAGGCCGAAGAGGTTGCCCTTCAGCTCCTCCGTGTACATCGTCACCGTGCCGTTGCGGATGGTGGACGTGGAGCCCTTCCGCGCCTGGACGTGGCCGGTGGTGCCGTTCGGCCCCTCCGTCAGCTGGTGCAGGTCCTTGATGTCGACGGACGAGGCGGTGAACTTGAGCACCTTCTTGGTGGTGCCGTCGCCCTTCTCCACCTCGACGATGCCCTTGTAGTCGAGCCCGCTCAGGGTGAGCATCGAACTCTCCAGGATCCACGGCTGGTTCGGCAGCCGAGGGATGCCCTGCTCCAGATCGGCCGCGGCCAGCGCCTTGGGGTCGGCGGTGGGGCACGGGAAGCGCTCCTTGGCGCCGTCCGGGATGTCCAGGTCCTTCACGGGGTCGAGGCCCTTGACGCCCTCGTCGAGCTCCTCGACCGTCTTGCCCGCCTTGCCCGCCGCGTCACGGATGGCGTCGGCGGTCTTGCCGACGGTGTCCGTGACCTTGCCGACGGGGTTGTCGGTCGACTTGGTCGCGGTGTCGGACGGCTTCGGGGACGCGGTGGTGGCGCTGGGGGACGGGCTCGCCGTCCCCTGGTCCGATCCCCCGAGGAGACCCTTGAGCGCGTCGCCGACGCCCAGCGGGTCCAGCGGGTTCTTCGTCGCCGAGGGCGACGGCGAGGCGCTCGGCGTCGCGGCGGACGCGTCGCTCGACGAATTCGATGTGCCGCTCGACGACGAGGTCGCCGAAGGCTTCGGGGTCGCCCCGTCGCCCTGGTCCGAACCGCTGCCGCTGTCGCCGGTGGTCTCACTGGCGGACGGCGACGGGGACTTCGTCGCCGAGGCCGACGGCTCCGGGGACTCGCTCGGCTCGTCGGAACGGGTCACGCAGGGGCCCGGCGCGAACGGGATGTCCGTCGCGTCGTCGGCCATCGCAAGCTTGGGGGTGAGCCCCATCCCGACAAAGACCGCCGTCGGCATCGCGGCGAGAGCGAAGGCCTTGCCCGCGGGTATGTGCAGCTTCGTCAGCAGAGACTTCCTGGGGGCCGCGTGACGCGGCCCGCTTCTGCCCCGGAAATCCTCGCCTCCGGTCGAGTTCAGCTGCGTCTCGTCACCCCGCACTGTTCCTCCCGCCGTTGGCTTCAACTTTGCCGTTCGTGCTGTCGTCGCTCCACGGAGCGGGACCCGGGCTGTACGTAGGTCCGGCGCCGAGCTGAGGTTCCGTGCCGTGAGGCGCCGAACCCTCAGGAGCTTCCGGGCCCTTCGGGGAACGTCCGGCCGCGTGCTTGGCCGGCTGCTCACCTGTGGGCGTGCCCGGGGCCCAGGACAGGGCGAGGCAGCCGCCGATCATGGCGAGCAGGAACCCGACCACGAAACCGCCGAGGTTGGACACCGGAATGGAGACCAGCGCCAACAGGATCGAGGCGACACCGGCGAACACCCGGACAATTTGGTGGTACCACATGGTCAGACCGAGCGTGACCAGCAGTACACCGATGATCAGTGAGCCCGCACCCGCCGTGGTCGCCATGGCCAGCGTGACGTGGCCGAGCTTGAGATTGGCGTACGGGAAGTACGCGATCGGCGCCCCACCGAGTGCGGTGAGCAGGCCGGCCCAGAACGGCCGGGTGTGCCGCCAGGCACGGAACCGCAGCCGCCAGTAGGCGGAGTCGCGGGAACCTGTGGTCTCGGCGCTCATGGAAAACAGCTCCCTGGAACCGGTATTGCTGTGAAAAAAGAGTGGGAGACGGGTGGGCGAGGCAGCTTCACGCTTCCCCGCCCACCCGGGCGGAGTGCTTAGTAGCACTCCTTGACGCCGTTGTAGAGGCGCATGCTCAGGCCGTTGAGCTTGAAGGTGCCGGCGGTGGTCGCCCACGCCTTCTGCTTCACGTTGTCGAGAACCGCGCGGTCCGCCTGCTGGGCGAAGCCGTTCTCGTTGACGTTCTCGCCGTCCTTGATCTTCGGACCCTTGGTGGCGTCCTTCGCCGCAACACCGATGTCGATGTTGGTGAACGTGGCGTCGGCGTCCAGATCCGCAACGTCGAGGTACAGGTTCTCGGCGTGAACCGGGGTACCGCCGCCGCCGGCCTTCAGCTGGAGGCTGACGGACCCGAGGAGCGGGATGTCCGGCGTGACCACGGACTGGCACATGCCCGTGATGTCGGCCGACTTGAACGACGAGATAGCGACCGGGTGCAGGGTCTTCTTGTCACCCTTGAGCTCCGCGTAGCCGGCGTCTATACCGCCGTACTGCGAGAAGCCCTTGCCGTCCAGGTGCTCCGCTGTCACCTTGAACGACTGGCCGGAGACGCTGAACGAAGCGGCCAGCGCACCCTGTGCAAGGGACACACCTACCGCTGCCGTCAGGGCCACGCTCGGCACCATGACGAGAGCGAACCGCTTCCATCTGGTCCCGCCACGAACTTGGGACTCCATGACTTTCCTCCTTCTCGGACGTACATCTCCGGTACGGGCGTGGCCCGTCCTGGGATGGGAGAAGTGCTACGTCCTCGGAAAGGAGAGCGCCGGAACCGGAGGCGTGAGCCGCGTCCGAATCACTGGCGATCACCCCCGAGCGACAACCACTGGCCACGCGTTCGCGCAACCTGCTTCGGACAGGCCCTGCCAGTCAGCAGGAACCCCCCTGTCCGCAGTCGGCGCCACTGCCGCCGACCGACTCGGTGGGGACCCAATTCGGCCGGCGCGCCGACTGGCGGTCGGGCTGGCGTCATTGGACCGAGCGTGGCCGATCGTGGTCCATTCGCGCCCGCGACACAAGGGGGTTCGTTACTGGCTAGTAACGGCCCGATAACCGATGCACAACCGGGTGACATCGACCGGCCACACAGGGTGGTGCAGGGCGCATGGAGAAAAGGGGAGATGGAGGTTTGTAAGCGGACAGATCCCAACGCACGATTTACTGCGAGTAACAGCCCGAGCTTTTATCAAGATTTGGTAAAGCGGGGGCGGGTCCTGTCGCTCGACCGCGAAAAACGGCCGTGGCACCGGCGGGGCACCACGGCCGAGTTGTCACATCAGAACAGGACCCGGGCCAGCGCCGTGCGGGCGGCGACGACGCGCGGGTCCTCCGGGCCGATCACCTCGAACAGCTCGAGGAGGCGCAGCCGCGCCGCGTCCCGGTCGTCACCGAAATTGCGGCGCACGGTCTCGACGAGCCGCCCGAAGGCGTCCTCGACATGACCGCCGACCAGGTCCAGATCGGCGGCGGCGATCTGCGCCGCCACATCGCCCGGCTTCTCGGCGGCGTCGTCGCGGACCTGCTGCGGGTCCATGTCCCGCACCCGGGAGAGCAGTTCGGCCTGAGCGAGACCCAGTTTGGCCTCGGTGTTGGCCGGGTCGTCGGAGAGCACGTTCTTGTACGCCTGGACGGCGCCGGCGAAGTCGTTGGCGTCCAGCGCCCGGACCGCCGCTTCGAGCAGCGCGTCGTACGGACCGGCCGGAACCTCGGCCGGGCCCTGCTCGGCTCCCTCCGGACCGGCCGCGGCCGCGTCGACCGCGATCCCGGTGAGACCGAACCGCTCCTCGCCGACCTGGATCAGCTGGTCCAGGGTCTGCCGGATCTGGGCCTCCGGGGCCGCGCCCTGGAAGAGCGGGAGGGCCTGCCCGGCGACGACGGCGAAGACCGCCGGGATGCCCTGGATACCGAACTGCTGCATCAGCATCTGGTTGGCATCGACATCGACCTTGGCCAGCAGGAAGCGGCCGTTGTACTCCTGGGCCAGCCGCTCAAGGAGCGGCCCCAACTGCTTGCACGGCTCGCACCACTCGGCCCAGAAGTCGATGACGACGGGGACCTCGGCGGAGCGCTGGAGAACGTCGCGCTCGAAGCCCGCCTCATCGACATCGATCACCAGGGCGGACGGAGGTACGGCGCCGCCGCCGCCCTGCCGGGCGGTCTCGGCACGGGCCTGCTCCGCCTTCACCTTGGCCTCGCCGGCCGCCTTCACCGCGGCGAGGTCGACGACGCCGCTCATGGACATGTTCCTAGGCTGCATGCGTACATCCTCCCCCCTTGGCACGCCGTTCCGGAAAGCGATCCGGGAACCGCATCCGTCCGTGGCTCCCGCCGGAGTGCGGGGCGCACGGACATCCACGGCCCGCGGGCCCTCCAGGGCCCTTTTTCCGCCGGGTCCCCACCCGGCGCATGTGGCTGTCGTTCGCTCGTGGCGCAGCAACGGCACGGCCGTCGTCCTTACGCTACGACCCGTAGCGTAACTGGCCCACACCCCTGGTGCACAAGAGTGTTCGGTGATCTGTCTCACGACGAACCGGAACGGCTTGTTCTCGCTACCGGCGGGTATGGTCACGGGATGCTGAGCGACGGCCACCCCAAACCCGCCCGAACGGGACGACCGCGCAGCGCCGCGGCCGATGAAGCGATCCTGGAAGCCTGCCGGGCCTCGCTGGTCGACCTCGGCTGGTCGAAGCTGACGATGGGTGACGTGGCCACACGGGCCGGGGTCGCAAAGACGACCCTCTACCGCCGCTGGGCCGGAAAGAACGAACTGGTCGTCGACGCCGTCGCGGTCCTCTTCGACGAGCTGGAACTGCCTGATCTGGGCAGCCTGTCGGCCGATGTGCAGGGCGTGGTGCTGCAGTTCGCCGGGCTGCTGGAGCGGCCGGAGACCAGGACCGCGCTGATGGCCGTCGTCGCCGAGTCGACCCGCGACGAGGCGCTGCGGGCCCGGATCCGCGACTCGATCGTGGACCGGCAGAAGCGGCTCGTGCTACTGGGACGGCAACGGGCGCAGCGGCGCGGCGAGTTGCCCGTCGAAGCGGACGAGGCGACGGCGGCCATGACGGCCGACCTGATCTTCGATGTGATCGCCGGTGCGGTCGTGCACCGGGCACTGGTGAGCGCCGAGCCCGTCGACGAGGACTGGGCCCGGCGCTTCACCGTTCTGCTGCTCGCGGGGCTGGGCGCGGCGGTCGCCACGTAACGCGGGCCCCTGGCCGCGCTCCCGTCAGAAGCCGGGCGGCTCGGTGTATGTGCCCCACTCGTCGCGCAGGACCCCGCAGATCTCACCGAGCGTCGCCTCGGCCCGTACCGCGTCGAGCATCGGTCCGATCATGTTCGAGCCGTCGCGGGCGGCGGCCAGCATCGCGTCCAGTGAGGCGCGGACCCGGGCGTCGTCTCGGGCGGCCTTGCGGTCGGCGAGCTCGCGGACCTGCTCGCGCTCGACCTCGTGGCTGACCCGCAGGATCTCCAGGTCGCCGGTGACCGAGCCGTGGTGGACATTGACGCCCACGACCCGCTTGTCCCCCTTCTCCAGCGACTGCTGGTACCGGAAGGCGGACTCGGCGATCTCGCCGGTGAACCAGCCGTCCTCGATCCCGCGCAGGATGCCGGAGGTCATCGGCCCGACGGGGTGCTGCCCGTCCGGATGCGCCCTGGTGCCGCGCTCCTTGATCTGGTCGAAGATCTTCTCGGCGTCGGCCTCGATCCGGTCGGTGAGCTGCTCGACGTACCAGGAGCCGCCCAGCGGGTCCGCCACATTGGCGACACCGGTCTCCTCCATCAGCACCTGCTGGGTGCGCAGCGCGATCTCGGCGGCCTGCTCGGAGGGGAGTGCGAGGGTCTCGTCGAGGGCGTTGGTGTGCAGCGAGTTGGTGCCGCCGAGGACGGCGGACAGGGCCTCGACCGCGGTCCGTACGACGTTGTTGTACGGCTGCTGGGCGGTGAGGGAGACCCCGGCGGTCTGGGTGTGGAAGCGGAGCCACTGCGCCTTGTCGGTCTTCGCCCCGTACACCTCCTTCATCCAGCGGGCCCAGATCCGGCGGGCCGCGCGGAACTTGGCGATCTCCTCGAAGAAGTCGAGGTGCGCGTCGAAGAAGAAGGAGAGCCCGGGGGCGAAGGTGTCGACGTCGAGCCCGCGGGAGAGGCCGAGCTCCACGTAGCCGAAGCCGTCGGCGAGGGTGTACGCGAGCTCCTGCGCGGCCGTCGCCCCGGCCTCGCGGATGTGGTAGCCGGAGACCGAGAGCGGCTTGTACGCGGGGATGGCGGCGGCGCAGTGCTCCATCAGGTCGCCGATCAGGCGCAGATGGGGCTCGGGCTGGAAGAGCCACTCCTTCTGCGCGATGTACTCCTTGAAGATGTCGGTCTGGAGCGTGCCGTTCAGCACCCCGGGGTCGACGCCCTGGCGCTCGGCGGCGACCAGGTACATGCAGAAGACGGGGACGGCGGGGCCGCTGATCGTCATGGACGTCGTGACATCGCCGAGCGGGATGTCCTTGAAGAGGACCTCCATGTCGGCGGCGGAGTCGATGGCGACACCGCAGTGCCCGACCTCGCCGAGCGAGCGCGGCTCGTCCGAGTCGCGGCCCATCAGCGTCGGCATGTCGAAGGCGACGCTGAGCCCGCCGCCGCCCGCGGCGAGGATCATCTTGTACCGCTCGTTGGTCTGCTCGGCGTTGCCGAAGCCGGCGAACTGGCGGATGGTCCAGGTGCGGCCGCGGTAGCCGGTCGGATAGAGCCCCCGGGTGAACGGGTACTCGCCCGGCCAGCCGATCCGCTCGAAGCCCTCGTAGGTGTCCCCGGGGCGGGGCCCGTACGCGGGCTCGACCGGGTCCCCGGAGAGCGTGGTGAAGTCCGCGTCACGCTTGCGGGCCTTGTCGTAACGGGCCTGCCAGCGTCGGCGGCCTTCCTCGATCGCGTCAGCGTCCATAGGACCAATTTACTAGGACGTCCTAGTAAATGTCGATGACAAACCGCCCGGCGCTTTGCGCGGGGCGGTTCGGGTGGGCCGGGTCAGGCCTTGGCGGTCACCGGGGAGCCGTCCGCGACCAGCGGCTCGATCTCACGCACGACCTTGCGCTCGACGAAGAACGCGGCGGTCGGGATCGTGCCGGAGATCAGCACCCAGAGGAGCTTTCCCATCGGCCACTTCGCCTTGGAGCCCAGGTCGAAGGCGAAGATCAGGTAGATGATGTACAGCACACCGTGGATCTGGGAGACGACGAGCGTCAGACCCTCACCGGTGTCGAAGCCGTACTTGAAGACCATGCAGGTGCAGAGCACCAGCAACATGACGGCGGTGACGTAGGCCATCACCCGGTACCGGGTCAGCACGCTGCGTTTCATGGCAACGAGCGTAACCGGGCAGCCGGGGGGATCTTGAAGCGGGCCGGGGGTCGTGCGTGCCGGACCCCGGGAGCCCGGCGCGACTCGAAGGAATGACCCTATTTCTCTTCGAAGTCGTGGGCCGCGATCCGCAGCGGACGCAGCATGGCGAAGATCTCCGCGCACTCCTCGGCGTCGTACGCCCCGAGTCCGAACTCCATGTCCACCAGTTCCCGGGTGGCCGCCTCGACCACTTCGCGGCCCTTCCCGGTGATCGAGGCGAGCGTGCCGCGACCGTCGTTCGGGTTGGGCCGCTTGGCGACCAGACCGGACCTGACCAGCCGGTCCACCGTGTTCGTGACGGAGGTGGGGTGGACCATCAGCCGCTCGCCGATCTTGGACATCGGCAGCTCGCCCGCCTTGGAGAAGGTGAGCAGCACCAGCGCCTCGTACCGCGCGAAGGTCAGCCCGTACGGTTTGACGACCGCGTCGACCTCGGCGAGCAGGATCTGCTGCGCACGCATGATCGAGGTGATCGCCCCCATCGCGGGGACCGGACCCCAGCGCTGCTGCCAGAGTTCGTCGGCGCGGGCGATGGGATCGAACGGGAGACTGAGCGGCTTCGGCACGGCACCGACCTTACCCACTGGTCATATGCTGGTCAGCCCCGTCTCGTACTTCGGTCCGGCTACCGTCCACAGGTGCGGTTGCGCGTGCGGTTCTGCTGACCTCGCGGACGAGCAGAAGGGTGCAGACGACGCCGATCACCCCGGAGTCGGCGACCACCCGGTGCACGGGGAGGAACTCGGCGGCAAGGCCGGCGAGGGCCATGCCGATGCCCTGGACCGTCATCAGTCCTGCGGTGAGCAGGGTCATGGCTCGGCCCCGCAGCTCCTCCGGGACGGCGTCGACGAACCACTGGTCGAGGCCGATGATGTACGCCGCCCCCACCCCGGCCAGGGCGAGCGCGACCAGGGTCAGCGCCATACCGGGGCGGAGCCCGTACAGCAGGAGCGGCAGCAGCCCGGTGGCGGCGACCGGCAGCACGATCCGGGAGCGGACCCGCGGGGCCAGCACGGCGCCCGCGTACAGCTCGGCGGCGATGTGCCCGACCGGCATCGCGCACATCAGCAGCCCCAGGGCGGCCGGGCCGAGGCCGATCTCGTCCGCGTACGGGGCGGCGAGAGCCTCCGGTGCGACGACGAACAGCGCGGGTACCCAGAAGAGCAGCATCAGCGCGCGGATTCTGCGGTCGGCGAGGACGATGCGGGCCCCGGCCAGTGATTCCTTGAGCAGCGCGCCGCCTCGGTCACCGCCGGTCCTGGCGGGCCGGTTGCGGGTGCCGAAGCGGAGCAGGGCCGCCGAGCAGAGGAACGTCCCGACAGTGATTGTGATCGCCCCGCGCGCGGACAGCGCGGCAAGCAGCACACCGCCCACGCCGAAACCGATCAGCAGCGCGCTCTGCGAGACGATCCGCAGCAGCGAGCGGCCCAGTACATAGAGGTCGCCCTCGCCGAGGATGTCGGTGAGCGCGGCCATCCGCGTCCCGGTGAAGACGGGCGACACGGAGGCGACGAGACAGCGCAGCGCGAGGAGCCCGCCGACCGGGGTGCCCGGCAGCACCATGACGGCGACGCAGCCCGCGCAGATCAGATCGCAGGTGACGAGAACCCGGCGGGCCGGGTAGCGGTCGGCGACCCCGGCGAAGAGCGTGCCGCCGACGAGGTACGGCAGGAAGCCGAGCGCGAACGTGAGGGCGCTGAGCAGGGGCGAGCCGGTGAGGTCGTAGACGAGGACGGTGAGCGCGAGCTCGCTGACCACGACGCCGAGGAGGGAGAGCAGATGGGCGGCGAAGACGGCGCGGAACTCCCGCACGGCGAAGACCGCACGGTAACCGCGGGGGGTGGGCTCCGGGGACGCGGCGGCGGGGGCCCGGTCCCGGAGCGCGGGCGACGGCTTCGGGTCAATGGGGTCGGCGCGCTCCGGGGAAGGGGCCGAGACCGGCACCGGTGCGGCGGGGTGGGCGGTCGCGGTGCGGGGCGCGGCCGACGGGTCGCGTGGGCCCGTCGGACCGTGCGGGGTGTCCGCCGCGTCGCGGGGGCCGTCCGCCGGGGTGGGGCTGTTGCTCGGCATGGCCGCAGCTTGGAGGACCGGAGGCCCCGCTCCGTAGACTTTCGGCTGACGCCGAATCTTCGCGAGCCACCCATGCCGTTCCATCTGCATTTCGACGAGAGCGATCTGCTTCGCTGCCGGTTCGCGCTCTCCCCGCTCTGGGAGACCCAGGCCGCGGTGCGCACGCTTCTGCATCCGGGGCGGCACGGCTATCACCAGCCATGGCTGCGGCGCATCCAGGACGCCGCCGCGGGTCTCGACCTCGGGCCGCTGTGGTCGTTGATGCCGGAGGGCGGACACAACCCGGACTTCCTCTGTCCGCCGCCGCTGGGGCCCTACGCCTCGTTCGAGGAGGAGATCGCCGGCGTACGCGCCATCGATCCCCGGCTCATCCGCGAGGACCTGGCCCTGACGCTCGCCGACCAGCCGGGTGCACTGGACTCCCCTGCCGGGCAGGCGCTGCTCGCCGACCCCGCGCGGGCGCTGCACGAGCTGGCCGCACTGCTGGAACAAGCCTGGCGGACCCTGGTCGAGCCGGACTGGCCGCGGCTGCGCGCGCTGCTGGAGGCGGACATCGCGTACCACTCGCGCCGGCTGGCCGAGGTCGGCTTCGCTCGGCTGCTCGGCGAGCTGAGTCCCCAGCTCAGGTGGACGGACTCGACCCTCACGCTGGTCGGGATGAAGGGCCGGCACTCCCGGGTGCTCGGCGGGCAGGGCCTCGTCCTGATGCCGAGCGTGTTCGCCTGGCCGGATGTCGTCAGCGGATACGAACCGCCCTGGCTGCCCGCGGTGATCTATCCCGCGCGTGGGATCGGCGGGCTGTGGACGGAGCCCGCCGACCGTACGCCACAGACGCTCGCCCGACTGCTCGGCCGGGCGCGGGCCGACGTACTGTGCGCGCTCGACGAACCGGCCGGGACGAGCGCCCTCGCCCACCGGCTGGGCCTCGCGCCGTCCTCCGTGTCGGCCCATCTGTCGGTGCTGCGGGCGGCGGGGCTGCTGACGTCACGGCGGTACGGACATCAGGTGCTGTACGAGCGCACGCCGCTCGGGATCGCACTCGCGGTGACGTCCGGCGCGGACACCGGGTGACAACGAAACCCCCGCGCCGTAGGGCGCGGGGGTTCGTCAGGTGGTGCGGCAGGCCGGTGTCAGTCCGCGAGGTAGCGCTCGACCGTCTCGACCTTGGAGGTCAGGCCGTCGGTGACGCCGGGGCGGATATCGGCCTTCAGTACGAGGGAGACACGTCCGGCGCGGGCCTCGACGGCCGCGACCGCCCGCTTGACGACGTCCATGACCTCGTCCCACTCACCTTCGATGGAGGTGAACATGGCGTCCGTACGGTTGGGCAGGCCGGACTCGCGGACGACTCGGACGGCGTCGGCGACGTACTCACCGACGTCCTCACCGACACCCAGCGGGCTGACGGAGAAGGCGACGATCATGCGCTGACCACGCCTTCCCGGCGGGCGCGGGCGGCGATGACCCCATCGGCCTCGTAGCGCTTCAGCACCTTGTCGCCGTACAGCCCGCCGAACGGGAGCAGCGCCAGCAGGAAGAAGAACGCGACGCGCTTGAACGGCCACTTGGTCTTGGACCAGACGTCCAGCAGCAGGACGGCGTAGATCACGAAGAGGACGCCGTGCAGCATGCCGAGCGGCATCATCAGGAAGTCGATGTCGGAGACACGGCTGAGGATCGAGCCAAAGATGATCAGCGCCGGGAAGGAGAGCGCCTCGGGAATCGAGATGAGGCGCAGCCGGTGCAGGGCGGTGGCGGTCTTGATGTCCACGAGGGCACCTTCGGTGGGAGGGTCGTGACGGCTTGTGAATACAGGCACAAGCGTCCCCCATTGTGACATCGCACCCCACAAGCCCCGGGGGCGGGGGGCGCGACCCGCCGATGGGCACTTATCGGCGCATATCAGGGTCGACTCAGGGGCCGGATAGGTCCATGGACCCTGTCCGGGCCCTGGTCCGGGCCGCTAACGTCACCCCGTGGCAATGTTCCGACTCCAAGGCAGCAAGACGCTCGCCGTCGATCTCACCGGCGACGCCGTCAAGGCGAAGAACGGCTCGATGGTCGCGTACGACGGCCGGATGGCGTTCAAGAAGATGTCCGGCGGCGGTGAGGGGATCCGCGGCATGGTGACCCGCCGGCTCACCGGCGAGCAGATGACCGTGATGGAAGTGACAGGGCAGGGCACCTGCTACTTCGCCGACCGCGCGAGCGAGATCAACCTCGTGTCGCTGCGCGGCGAGAAGCTCTATGTGGAGGCGAGCAATCTGCTCTGCACCGACGCCGGGCTGCGCACCGGCACCACCTTCACCGGGCTGCGCGGCGGGGCGACCGGCAACGGCCTGTTCACCACCACCGTCGAGGGCACCGGCCAGGCGGCGATCATGTCGGACGGCTCGGCCGTGGTGCTGCGGGTGACGGCCCAGTACCCGCTGTTCGTCGACCCCGGCGCGTACATCGCCCACCAGGGCAACCTCCAGCAGCACTTCCAGTCCGGGGTGAACTTCCGGACGCTGATGGGCGAGGGCTCGGGCGAGTCGTTCCAGATCCGGTTCGAGGGCGAGGGCCTCGTCTACGTGCAGCCGAGCGAGCGGAACACCATCGGGGGCGATGTCTGATGCCGTTCCGTGAGATCAACTCGAAGATGGTCGAGGCGACGGTGGTCCCCGGCCAGAAGATGTTCAGCCAGCGCGGCGCGATGCTCGCGTACCGCGGCGAGGTGTCGTTCACGCCGAACATCCAGGGCGGCCAGGGCGGCCTGATGTCGATGATCGGCCGACGGGTGGCGAACGAGGCGACCCCGCTGATGACGGTCGAGGGCAGCGGCACGGTGATGTTCGGCCACGGCGGCCACCACATCCAGGTGATCAACCTGGCCGGCGACACCCTCTACGTGGAGGCCGACCGGCTGCTCGCCTTCGACGGGACGTTGCAGCAGGGCACGATGTTCATGGGTGCGCAGGGCGGGGTCATGGGCATGGTGCGCGGTCAGGTGACCGGGCAGGGCCTGTTCACCACGACACTGAAGGGCCATGGCGCGGTCGCGGTGATGGCGCACGGCGGGGTGATCGAGCTGCCGATCACCCCGGGCCGCGAGGTGCATGTGGACCCCCAGGCGTATGTCGCGCACCACGGCGACGTACGCAACAAGCTCTCCACCGCGCTCGGCTGGCGCGACATGGTGGGGCGCGGCTCCGGCGAGGCGTTCCAGCTGGAGCTCAGCGGCAGTGGCGCGGTGTACGTCCAGGCGTCGGAGGAGAAGCTGTGAGCACGCCCGTGATCTTCGATCCGATGACGCTGCCGTCGGACGACAACGTCAACTCGTACACCTTCTGCGTGGAGCTCAAGGGGAGCCAGTGGTTCCTGCAGAAGGGCAAGATGATCGCCTACTACGGGCGGATCGAGTTCAACGGCATCGGGCACGGTCGCTTCGAGCGGCTGATCCGTACGAGCTTCCACTCGCCGCTGCACGCGAGCGACTGGGTGGTGGCCGAGGGCAGCGGCAAGATGCTGCTCGCCGACCGGGCGTTCGACGTGAACTCGTACGACCTGGAGGACGGGAACCTGACGATCCGTTCCGGCAACCTCCTCGCGTACCAGCCGACGCTGGCACTCAAGCAGTCGATCGTGCCGGGCTTTCTCACGCTGATCGGTACGGGGAAGTTCGTGGCCGCGTCGAACGGTCCGGTGGTCTTCATGGAGCCGCCGCTGCGGGTCGATCCGCAGGCGCTGGTGGGCTGGGCGGACTGCCCCTCACCCTGCCACCACTACGACCACGGCTACATGACGGGCGTGATGGGCGGGCTCAGATCGCTGACGGGGATCGGCGGGACGTCGGGCGAGGAGCACCAGTTCGAGTTCGTCGGCGCCGGTACGGTGCTGCTCCAGTCGACGGAGGTCCTGATGCCCGAACAGGCCACGGGACTGACTCCGCAGCAGGCCGGGGTGCCGGGCGGTGGGCAGCACTCACCCGGTGCAGGTCAACCCGGCTCCGCCCCCCGTCTGCCCGGGCAGCTGGGGGACCTCCAGCGCCGCTTCGGTTTGTGAACGGTAGTCTGCAGAGTGTGACGTCGAACGTCTGCGCCCAGCCCGGACCGAACTCCTGAGCCGGTCTCCGGGCGGGTGCCGGACATCACACCCAGTCTAGTTCGTCCAGATTTCAACTTCTTAGGTAGAATCCATACATGGAGACCGAGACGGCCACCCGCTGGCTGAGCGACGCGGAGCAGTGCGCCTGGCGCACCCACCTGGACGTCAGCAGACTGCTGATGCATCAGCTGGAGAAGGATCTCCAGCCGTTCGACCTGACCATGAACGACTACGAAATCCTGGTCAACCTCTCGGAGTCGGACGGCCAGCGCATGCGGATGAGCGACCTCGCCGCCGCCACTCTGCAGTCCAAGAGCCGGCTCTCGCACCAGATCACGCGGATGGAGTCGGCCGGGCTGGTCCGCCGGGAGAACTGCGAGTCCGACCGGCGTGGGCTGTTCGCGGTACTCACGGAGACGGGCGCGGAGACGATGCACAAGGTCGCGCCGCACCACGTCGCTTCGGTGCGCAAACACTTCATGGACCTGCTGACGCCCGAAGCACTGGCGGACCTGCACGCGGCGCTGACACCGGTCGCGGATCATCTGCGGGGGCGGCGGGGCAAGCCGTAGCGCGGCGGGGCGCGCGGGTGGGGTGCGCCGTCGCGGGGGCGCGGCCGCTTCGTCCTCGATCGCCGGACGGGCTCGATCCGCCCGGGGGCGTGCTCATCAGCGGGCCCCGTGCCGACCTCATCTGCCTGGATCCGGCCTTGCCGGCAGGCGCAGTTCGAAGCGGGCACCGCCTTCCGGGGACCGGCTGACCGTCAGGGTGCCCTGATGTCTGCGGGCCACGTCTCTCGCTATGGCGAGGCCCAGGCCCGCGCCGCCCTCGTCGCGGCTGCGGGCGTCGTCCAGGCGCACGAAGCGTTCGAAGATCCGCTCACGCTCGGGCTCCGGAACGCCCGGCCCGTCGTCGCTGACCGCGACCACCACGCTGCCGCGTACCGTACGCACCGAGACGGCGACCGAACTCTCCGCGTGACGCTCGGCGTTGTCCAGCAGGTTGCCGATGATTCGCGCCAACTGACTGCGTGAGCCGGTGACTTCGAGAGGCTCCGACGGCGGTACGGACACCGTCACCGTGATCCGGTCGCCGGTGCGCTGCGAGACCTCCTCGTGGACGAGCGCGCCCATGTCCAGCCGGGTGCCCCCCGGCCGCTCCCCCGCGTCCAGCCTGGCCAGCAGCAACAGATCGGCGGCCAGCGCCTGGAGCCGCACGGTGTCCGTGACCGCCCCCGGCACATCCAGCAGCTCCGGATGGGCCGCGCCCACCTCCAACTGTGTCCGCAGGGACGCGATCGGGCTGCGCAGCTCGTGCGAGGCGTCCGCGACGAAGCGCCGCTGACGGTCGACCGAGGCCTCCAGCGCGGTCAGGGTCTCGTTGGTGGTACGGGCCAGCCGGGCGATCTCGTCGCGCGAACCGGGCTCCGGCACCCGCCGGGACAGATCCTCGGACGCCGTGATCGCGGACATCTCCGCCCGGATGCCCTCGACCGGCCGCAGCGCGCGCCTTGTCATCAGCCAGGTCACCGCGGCGACGATCAGCAGCATCACGGGCAGCCCGATCAGCATCGCGCGGCTCACACTGCCGACCGCCTTCTGTTCGGTGGCGAGCGGGGCGCCCGCGTGGACGGTCAGGGTCACACCGGCGCCGGTGGTCGCGGAGACCGAGGCGAAGCGGTAGTCGGCCGTGCCGCCGTCGACGGTGGCGGTGCCGTTGGTGAAGTCCGGGTCGTCGGTGGAGACTTCACCGCGGGCGGGAATGCTGACGTTCGCATCGTCGTCGCCCCGGTCTTCGCCTCCGTGGCGGTCGCCGCCGCCGTCGTCGTCCGTGTCGGTGCCGGTACTCGTCGGCACGGCCGATGCCTGGGGCTCGACCCGGTCCGTGCCCGTGCCGGTGATCGCCACCAGGTCCTCGGACACGGCCACCAGCCGCCCGTCCTCGTCGGTCACCTGGACCGGGTGCTCCTCCGCGTCGGGCAGGTCCAGCTGGGGGACCGGCACATCGAGGGCCAGCTGTCCGGCGACCTCACGGGCCGCCACCTCCGCCTGGAGGCCGGCCTGATCGGTGAGGTTGGCGCGCAGGACGAGGAGTACGGCGAGCCCGGCGCCGATCAGGGCGACCGCGACCACCACCGTGGCGCCGAGCGCGGTCCTGGCCCGCACCGATCTCACAGCGCCTCCAGCCGGTAGCCGGCGCCGCGCACCGTGCGGATGGCCGCGGCGGAGAGCTTGCGCCGCAGCGCGCTCACGTACACCTCGACGATGTTCGGGTCCCCGTCGTACGCGAAGTCCCAGACGTGTTCCAGGATGTCCGCCTTGCTGACCACCTGTCCCGCCCGCAGGGCCAGCTGCTCCAGCACGGCGAACTCCTTGGCGGTAAGGGTGACTTCGTCCTCGCCGAGGAGGACGCGGCGGGCGGCGGTGTCCATCCGCAGTGCGCCGACGGTGAGCACGGGCGAGGCGGAACCGCCGCCCCGGCGCCGCAGCAGTGCCCGGATCCGGGCGACCAGCACCACGTACGAGAACGGCTTGGTCAGATAGTCGTCGGCGCCGGTGTCCAGCCCCTCCGCCTCGTCGTACTCCCCGTCCTTCGCCGTCAGCATCAGGATCGGCACCTCGTGGCCGGCGGCGCGCAGGGCGGCGCAGACCCGGTAGCCGTTCATCCCCGGCAGCATGATGTCGAGAACGACGAGGTCGTACGCCCCTCCGCCCGCCCGGTGCAGCCCTTCGAGTCCGTCGTGCACGACGTCCACGGCGAAGCCCTCGGCGGTGAGTCCCCCGGCCAGGGACATCGCCAGCCGCTTCTCGTCCTCCACTATCAACAGACGCATACGCACAGAGTGGCAAACGGAACCTGAAGACGGCTTCAGGTGGCTTCAGGCTGCGTTCAGCATCGGTGCGCCACGGTGGTTCACGTCGAACACGGGCAACCCACATCGGGAGGAACCCTCATGAAGCACAGGATCGCCATCGCCGCCGTCACCGCGGCCGTACTCATCGGCGGCGGGACCGCCGCGGCCGCCGCCTTCGCCGACGACAGCGGCCGGGACAGCCACGACAGCGCGGAGGTGCTCGGCAAGCACACCTCCGACGACGACACCAACGACGACCGCGGCCTGCACACGTCGCGGCCGGCCTCCGTCACGCGCTCCGCTGCGATCGACGCCGCTCTGCGCTCGGCGCCGGGCACGGTCACCTCGATCGAGCTCGACGACGCCGACCGGAGTGGCGGAGCGCCGCACTGGGAGGTCGAGATCAACGGCAAGGACGGCAGGCACCACGAGCTGAACGTGGACGCCAGGACCGCCGCGGTCACCCCCCACCACTCGGACGACGGTCACCACGGGGGCGGCCGGCACGAGCATGACCGGCACGACGACCGCGACGACGACTGATCAGGGCGCGTAGCCCGAGAGCGCCGTTCCGTCGGCCAAGATCGGATACACCACGTCGCCCGGCGCGATCAGCTCCGGCTCGGCCCTCCCCGCGGGCCGGCCGGAGTGGACCTTCACGCCCTTGCTGTCGGCGTTTCCCTCGGTATGCGGGTCGCGAGGAAGCGGCCCTTCATCGACGCGTCCTCGGCGCACACCACCCCGGGCGGCAGGCGGCCCGCACGCCGCCCGCCCCGGTTGTCAGGCCCCGGTGATTCCCGCCACCAGTTCGTCCGCCGCGGCGTACGGGTCCAGGCGGCCCGCCACGATGCGTTCGGCCAGGGAGTCCAGGCGACGGTCGCCGTGGAGGTCGTCGATGCGTTCGCGGAGTCTGGTGACCGCGATCGTCTCGACCTCGCGGGCCGCGCGCGCCGCCCGCCGCTCGGCGAGGACCCCGTGCTCCTCCATCCACGCCCGGTGCTTCTCCAGCGCCTCGACGACCTCGTCGATGCCCTCACCCCGGGCGGCGACCGTCTTCACGATCGGCGGTCGCCAGTCGCCGGGCCCCCGGGACTCCCCGAGGCCCAGCATGTGGTTGAGCTCCCGCGCGGTGGCGTCCGCACCGTCCCGGTCGGCCTTGTTGACGACGTACACATCGCCGATCTCCAGGATTCCGGCCTTGGCCGCCTGGATGCCGTCGCCCATGCCCGGGGCGAGCAGGACCACGGAGGTGTCGGCCTGGGAGGCGATCTCCACCTCCGACTGGCCGACGCCGACCGTCTCCACCAGGACCACGTCGCAGCCCGCCGCGTCCAGCACCCGGATCGCCTGCGGCGCCGACCAGGCGAGGCCGCCGAGATGTCCGCGGGTGGCCATGGAACGGATGTAGACGCCGGGGTCGGAGGCGTGCTCCGACATCCGGACCCGGTCGCCGAGGAGCGCGCCCCCGGAGAACGGCGACGACGGGTCGACAGCCAGTACACCGACGCGCTTGCCGGCCCGCCGGTACGCCGAGACGAGCGCCGACGTGGAGGTCGACTTACCGACACCGGGCGAACCGGTCAGGCCGACGACGTACGCGTTCCCGGCCAGCGGCGCGAGGGCCGCCATCACCTCGCGCAGCTGCGGCGACGCCCCCTCCACCAGCGAGATGAGCCGGGCCACGGCCCGCGGCCGGCCCTCACGGGCCTGCTCGACCAGGGTGGGGACGTCCACCATTACCGCTCCGTTCGGTTCGCTCTGCAGCTGCGTACGTACGACTACTACTTGCCCGGAACGCGAATGATCAGCGCATCGCCCTGGCCGCCACCGCCGCACAGCGCTGCCGCACCCGTGCCGCCGCCACGCCGCTTCAGCTCCAGCGCCAGGTGCAGCACCACACGGGCGCCGGACATCCCGATCGGGTGACCCAGCGCGATCGCGCCGCCGTTGACGTTCACCTTTTCCGGGGAGACGCCGAGGTCCTTCATCGACTGGACGGCGACGGCCGCGAACGCCTCGTTGATCTCGATGAGGTCGAGGTCCTCGACGGAGAGGCCGTCCTTCTTCAGCGCGTGCTTGATCGCGTTGGACGGCTGCGACTGCAGCGAGTTGTCCGGGCCCGCCACATTGCCGTGCGCGCCGATCTCGGCGATCCAGTCCAGGCCCAGCTCCTCGGCCTTGGTCCTGCTCATCACGACGACCGCCGCGGCGCCGTCGGAGATCTGCGAGGAGGTGCCGGCAGTGATCGTGCCGTCCTTGGTGAAGGCCGGGCGCAGCTTGCCGAGGGACTCGACGGTCGTCTCGGCGCGGATGCCCTCGTCCTTGGAGAAGAGGACCGGGTCGCCCTTGCGCTGCGGGATCTCGACCGGGGTGATCTCGGCCTCGAAGAGACCGTTCTTCTGGGCGGCGGCGGCGCGCTGGTGGGACAGGGCGCCGATCTCGTCCTGGTCCAGGCGCTTCAGGCCGAGACGGGTGTTGTGCTTCTCGGTGGATTCACCCATCGGGATGTTCTCGTACGCGTCGGTCAGACCGTCGTACGCCATCGAGTCGAGCATCTCGATCGCGCCGTACTTGTAGCCCTCGCGGGACTTCGGGAGCAGGTGCGGGGCGTTGGTCATGGACTCCTGGCCACCGGCGACCACGACGTCGAACTCGCCGGCCCGGATCAGCTGGTCGGCCAGCGCGATGGCGTCGAGCCCGGACAGACACACCTTGTTGACGGTGAGTGCCGGAACGTTCATCGGGATGCCTGCCTTGACCGCGGCCTGGCGTGCCGGGATCTGCCCCGCCCCGGCCTGGAGCACCTGGCCCATGATCACGTACTCGACCTGGTCGCCGCCGATGCCGGCCCGGTCCAGCGCGGCCTTGATGGCGAAGCCGCCGAGGTCGGCTGCGGAGAAGCTCTTCAGGGAGCCGAGAAGACGCCCCATGGGCGTACGGGCGCCCGCGACGATCACTGAGGTGGTACCGGTCGTTCCAGACATGAGGCACGGCCCCTTGGATTAGATGTGAACGAGGGTTTACTCGAATGTACTGAGCGGTACCCCGCCCGTCATCCGGCAGCGGGTGTGATCGCGCGCACGTTGCGTAACCATCGGTTGAGCGCTCCACTGTTGTCCATGCTGACGCGAATCGACCACATCGGGATCGCCTGTTTCGACCTCGACAGGACTGTCGAGTTCTACCGCTCGACCTATGGCTTCGAAGTGTTCCACTCCGAGGTCAACGAGGAGCAGGGCGTGCGGGAGGCCATGCTCAAGATCAATGAGACCTCGGACGGCGGTGCCTCGTACCTCCAGTTGCTCGAACCCACTCGCGAGGACTCGGCCGTCGGTAAATGGCTGGCCAAGAACGGCGAGGGGGTCCACCACATCGCCTTCGGCACCGCGGACGTCGACGCGGACGCGGCGGACATCCGTTCCAAGGGCGTCCGGGTGCTGTACGACGAGCCCAGGACCGGCTCGATGGGGTCCCGGATCACCTTCCTGCACCCCAAGGACTGCCACGGCGTCCTCACCGAACTGGTCACGTCCGCAGCGGAGCACTGACCTCCGGATACCTGGCCCGGTAGAGTGGGCGATTCCGGGCCGGGGCCGGGTCGGGGCCGCGCCGCGTCCCCAGCCGTTGATCTGTCACCATTCCCCGGGGGACCGTTCGCCGGCGAACGGTACTCGTTTCGAGAGTTGCGACCAGGGGACGGATGGGACCGCGCAGTGCGGGGCTACGAACGCCAGGAGAGCCACCGAGCTGACGACGACCACCTCTCGCGGTTCGAAGCCGAGATGGATCGGCTGAAGACCGACCGGGAGAAGGCCGTCCAGCACGCCGAGGACCTCGGTTACCAGGTCGAGGTCTTGCGCGCCAAGCTGCATGAGGCTCGGCGCAATCTCGCGACCCGTCCCGCGTACGACAGCGCGGACATCGGCTACCAGGCCGAACAGCTGCTCCGTAATGCCCAGATCCAGGCTGATCAGCTGCGGACCGACGCCGAGCGCGAGCTCCGTGACGCCCGGGCGCAGACGCAGCGGATCCTGCAGGAGCACGCCGAACACCAGGCGCGGCTGCAGGCCGAGCTGCACAACGAGGCCGTGCAGCGGCGGCAGCAGCTCGACCAGGAGCTCGCGGAGCGCCGCCAGACCGTCGAGTCGCACGTCAACGAGAACGTCGCCTGGGCCGAGCAGCTGCGGGCCCGGACCGAGTCCCAGGCCCGCCGGCTGCTCGACGAGTCGCGGGCCGAGGCCGAGCAGTCCCTGTCCGGCGCCCGCGCCGAGGCCGTCCGGCTCGCGGACGAGACCCGGCAGCGGCTCGGCTCCGAGGCGGAGTCCGCCCGCGCCGAGGCCGAGACCATCCTGCTGCGCGCCCGCAAGGACGCCGAGCGGCTGCTCAACGCCGCGTCCAACCAGGCGCAGGAGGCCACCAGCCACGCCGAGCAGCTGCGCACGTCGACGAACGCGGAGACCGAGCAGACCAGACAGCAGACCGCCGAGCTGAACCGGGCCGCCGAGCAGCGCATGCAGGAGGCCGAGACGCAGCTGCGCGAGGCCCGCCTGGAGGCCGAGAAGGTCCTCACGGAGGCGAAGGAGGCCGCGGTCAAGCGGCTGGCCGGCGCCGAGTCGCAGAACGAGCAGCGCACCCGTACGGCCAAGTCGGAGATCGCCCGGCTGGTCGGCGAGGCCACGAAGGACGCCGAGGCGCTGAAGGCGGAGGCCGAGCAGGCGCTCGCCGACGCCCGTGCCGAGGCGGAGCGGCTCACGTCCGAGGCGCAGGAGAAGGCCCGCACAGCGGCCGCCGAGGACACCGCGGCCCAGCTCGCCAAGGCGGCCAGGGCCGCCGAGGAGGTGCTGACCAAGGCATCCGAGGACGCGAAGTCCACCACCCGCGCGGCGAGCGAGGAGGCCGACCGGATCCGCCGCGAGGCGGAGGCCGAGGCGGACCGGCTGCGCGGCGAGGCGGCGGAGCAGGCCGACCAGCTCAAGGGCGCGGCCAAGGACGACACCAAGGAGTACCGGGCCAAGACGGTCGAGCTGCAGGAGGAGGCGCGCAGGCTGCGCGGCGAGGCCGAGCAGCTGCGCTCCGAGGCGGTCGCCGAGGGCGAGCGGATCCGCGGCGAGGCCCGCCGCGAGGCCGTCCAGCAGATCGAGGAGGGCGCGAAGACCGCCGAGGAACTGCTGTCCAAGGCGAAGGCGGACGCGGAGGAGCTGCGGACCTCCGCGGGCACCGAGAGCGAACGGGTCCGTGCCGAGGCGATCGAGCGCGCCTCGGTGCTGCGCAAGCAGGCCGAGGAGGCCCTGGAGCGGGCCCGCGCGGAGGCCGAGCGGCTGCGTACCGAGTCCGAGGAGCAGGCGGAGTCCACCACGACAGCGGCCGAGCAGGCCGCGGCGGAGCTCCGTGAGGAGACCGAGCGTGCGGTCGCGGCCCGGCATGCCGAGGCGGCCGATGAGCTGATCCGGCTGCATACCGAGGCCGAGACCCGGGTCACCACCGCCGAGCAGGCACTCACGGACGCGCGCGCCGAGGCGGAGCGGATCCGGCGCGAGACGAACGAGGAGTCCGAGCGGCTGCGCGCGGAGGCCGCCGAGCGGCTGCGCGCCCTGCAGCAGCAGTCCGAGACCGAGGCCGAGCGGCTGCGCGACGAGGCGGCGGCGGATGCGTCGCGGTCCCGTGCGGAGGGCGAGGCCGTCGCCGTACGGCTGCGCAGCGAGGCGGCATCCGAGGCGGAGCGGCTCAGGACCGAGGCGCAGGAGAGCGCCGACCGGGTGCGGTCCGAGGCCGCGGCCGCGGCCGAGCGGGTCGGCACCGAGGCCGCCGAGGCACTGGCCGCCGCCCAGGAGGAGGCGAACCGGCGCCGCCGCGAGGCCGAGGAGACCCTCGACGCCGCGCGCACGGAGGCCACCCAGGAGCGCGAGCGGGCCCGCGAGCAGAGCGAGGAGCTCCTCGCCTCCGCCCGTAAGCGGGTCGAGGAGGCGCAGGCCGAGGCCCAGCGGCTGGTCGGCGAGGCGGACGCCCGGGCGACCGAGATGGTCTCCGCCGCCGAGCAGACCGCCCAGCAGGTACGGGATTCGGTCTCCGGGCTCCACGAGCAGGCCGAGGCGGAGATCGCCGGGCTGCGTTCCACCGCCGAGCATGTCGCGGAGCGGACGAAGTCCGAGGCGCAGGAGGAGGCGGACCGGGTCCGCGCCGACGCGTACGCGGAGCGGGAGCGGGCCGGCGAGGACTCGGCGCGCATCCGCCGGGAGGCCCAGGAGGAGTCCGAGGCCGCGAAGGCGATGGCCGAGCGGACCCTCAGCGACGCGATCACCGAGTCGGAGCGGCTGCGCACCGACACCGCGGAGTACAGCCAGCGGATGCGTACCGAGGCGTCGGATGCGCTGGCCTCGGCCGAGCAGGACGCTGCGCGCAGCCGCGCGGAGGCCCGCGAGGACGCCAACCGGATGCGTTCGGACGCCGCGGCCCAGGCCGACCGGCTGGTGGGCGAGGCGACGGGCGAGGCCGAGCGGATCCTTACCGAGGCGACGCAGCAGGCGACCGAACTCGTCGGCGACGCCACCGACGAGGCGGAGCGGCTGCGTGCGGAGGCGTCAGCCACCGTCGGCTCGGCGCAGGAGCACGCTGCCCGCACCCGCGAGGAGTCGGAGCGGGTGCGCGCCGACGCGGAGGCGGCGGCCGAGCAGATGCGCGGGGAGGCCCGCGAGGAGGCGGACCGGCTGCTCGACGAGGCGCGCGAGGCGGCGGCGAAGCGCCGTGCCGACGCCGCCGAGCAGGCCGACCAGCTCGTCAACAAGGCCCAGGAGGAGGCGCTGCGCGCCGCCACCGAGGCCGAGAAGCAGGCCGACACGATGGTCGGCGCGGCCCGCAAGGAGGCCGTGCGGATCACCGCGGAGGCGACCGTCGAGGGCAACTCGCTGGTGGAGCGGGCCCGTACGGACGCGGACGAGCTGCTGGTCGGCGCCCGCCGGGACGCCACGGCCATACGGGAGCGGGCCGAGGAGCTCCGGGCCCGTCTGGAGAGCGAGATCGAGGAGCTGCACGACCGGGCGCGGCGCGAGACCTCCGAGCAGATGAAGACGGCGGGCGAGCGCGTCGACAAGCTGATGAAGGCGGCGACGGAGCAGCGCGAAGAAGCTACGGCGAAGGCCAAGGAGCTGCTGGCGGACGCGAATTCGGAGGCGAGCAAGGTCCGGATCGCCGCCGTGAAGCGGGCCGAGTCGCTGCTGAAGGAGGCCGAGCAGAAGAAGGCCAGCATGGTCCGCGAGGCCGAGAAGCTGCGCGCCGACGCCGAGCAGGAGGCGAAGAAGACGGTGGACGAGGGCCGTCGCGAGCTCGATGTCCTGGTGCGCCGGCGCGAGGACATCAACACGGAGATCTCCCGTGTCCAGGACGTCCTGGAGGCGTTGGAGTCCTTCGAGGCACCGGGCAGCGGCAAGGGTGCGGGCGGCGGTTCCACGGGCGGCGTCAAAGCCGGGGCCTCGGCCGGCACTCGATCGAGTGGCAAGTCGTCCGAGGGGTAGTCACCCGGCCGAGTCACATGCTTCGACAAGGAGGTTCGCCCCTCCGAGTGGCAAGGGTTCCGGGGGTTAGCCACTCAAAAGGGGGGTCATTCTCCAGATCAAACGGGCATCCACTCGATGACACGCCGCTCGGGCCCCTAGGATTCCCCCTATCACCTCACCGGTCTTACTTCGACAGGAACCCCATGAGTGACCCTTCCTCCCCCTTCGGCTTCGAGCTCGTGCGGCGTGGTTACGACCGCGGTCAGGTGGATGACCGCATTACCAAGCTCGTCGCCGACCGTGATAGTGCTCTCACCCGCATCACGTCTCTGGAAAAGCGCATCGAGGAGCTGCACCTCGAAACGCAGAACGCCCAGGCCCAGGTGAACGACGCGGAGCCGTCGTACGCCGGTCTCGGTGCGCGCGTGGAGAAGATCCTCCGCCTCGCCGAGGAGGAGGCGAAGGACCTGCGCGAGGAGGCCCGTCGCGCCGCCGAGCAGCACCGCGAGCTCGCCGAGTCTGCCGCCCAGCAGGTGCGCAACGACGCCGAGTCGTTCGCCACCGAGCGCAAGGCGAAGGCCGAGGACGAGGGCGTACGCATCGTCGAGAAGGCCAAGGGTGAGGCCGGCTCGCTGCGCACCGAGGCCCAGAAGGACGCGGCGCAGAAGCGCGAGGAGGCGGATGCCCTCTTCGAGGAGACCCGCGCCAAGGCCGCCCAGGCCGCCGCGGACTTCGAGACCAACCTGGCCAAGC
Source organism: Streptomyces sp. NBC_01717 (assembly GCF_036248255.1). Taxonomy (NCBI): domain Bacteria; kingdom Bacillati; phylum Actinomycetota; class Actinomycetes; order Kitasatosporales; family Streptomycetaceae; genus Streptomyces; species Streptomyces sp. NBC_01717. The sequence continues at coordinate 3,307,632 of NZ_CP109178.1, forward strand.
GCCGCGACCAGTCGGAGCGCGACCTCGCGTCCCGTCAGGCCAAGGCCGAGAAGCGCCTCGCCGAGATCGAGCACCGTGCCGAGCAGCTCCGCCTGGAGGCCGAGAAGCTCCGTACGGACGCCGAGCGCCGGGCCCGCCAGACGGTGGAGACCGCGCAGCGTCAGGCCGAGGACATCGTGGCCGACGCGAACGCGAAGGCCGACCGGATCCGCAGCGAATCGGAGCGCGAGCTGGCGGCGCTCACCAACCGCCGCGACTCGATCAACGCGCAGCTGACCAACGTCCGCGAGATGCTGGCGACGCTGACCGGTGCCGCGGTGGCCGCCGCCGGTTCGCCGGTGGACGACGAGCCCGTCACCCGTGGGGTCCCGGCTCAGCAGACCCGCTGATCCCTCAGTACCTCAGCTGTACCCCTTGCGCGCCCGGTTCCGCCCTTGTGGTGGCGCCGGGCGCGCGCCCGTTCTAGCGTGAGCGCATGATCGAGCTTGATGGTCTCACCAAGCGCTTCGGTAACAAGGTTGCCGTCGACCACCTCTCATGCCAGGTCAGGCCTGGAATGGTGACGGGTTTTCTGGGCCCGAACGGGGCGGGCAAGTCCACCACGATGCGGATGATGCTCGATCTCGACAACCCGACGAGCGGATCGGTGCGGATCGACGGCAAGCACTACCGCGAGCTGTCGGAACCCCTGAAGCACATCGGCGCGCTGCTCGACGCGAAGTCCATGCACGGCGGCCGCAGCGCGTACAACAATCTGCTCTGTCTCGCGCAGAGCAATCGCATCCCGAAGAGCCGTGTCCCGGAGGTTCTCGACACCGTCGGCCTGAGCGCGGTGGCGAAGAAGAAGTCCAAGTCGTTCTCTCTCGGTATGGGGCAGCGGCTCGGAATCGCGGCCGCGCTGCTCGGTGATCCCGAGATTCTGATGTTCGACGAACCCGTCAATGGTCTGGACCCCGAGGGAATTCACTGGATTCGCAATCTGATGAAGACGCTCGCGGCGGAAGGCCGGACGATCTTCGTCTCCTCGCATCTGATGAGCGAAATGGCCCTCACCGCAGAACACTTGATCGTCATCGGCCAGGGCCGACTGCTCGCCGACACCTCGATGGCCGACTTCATCCACCAGAACTCGCGCAGTTACGTACGCATGCGCTCCCCGCAGCAGGAACGGCTGCGCGATGTGCTGCACGAGGCGGGCATCATCGCGGTCGAGTCGGGGAGCGGCATGCTGGAGATCGACGGCGCCACCAGCGAGCAGCTCGGCGAGCTGGCCGCGCAGCACCACATCGTGCTGCATGAGCTGAGCTCCCAGCGGGCCTCGCTGGAAGAAGCGTTCATGCAGATGACGGCGGACTCCGTGGAGTACCACGCCCACGCGGACCACGCCGGGCCGCCACCGGCGCTCGCGGGCCCGCAGTGGGGCGGGCAGTGGAACCTGCAGTCCGGCACCCCCGGCCCCGGAAAGGGGGCGTGACGACGATGGCATCGTCGGTACCCGCGGTCCTGAACTCCGAGTGGACCAAGATCCGTACGGTCTCCTCGACCACCTGGACCCTGATCTCCGCGTTCGTCGTCACCGTGGCGATGAGCGCGGCACTCTGCGCACTGATGAACGCCCAGTTCGACGATCTCCCCGCACCGGAGAGGGCCACTTTCGACCCGACCTTCCTCAGCTTCTCCGGCATGATCCTCGGCCAGCTGGCGATGGTCGTCTTCGGTGTCCTGGTGGTCGGTACGGAGTACAGCTCCGGCATGATCCGCACCTCGCTGGCCGCCGTACCGCAGCGCGGCTCGTTCCTCTTCAGCAAGATCGCGGTCGCCGGCGTCCTCGCCCTGGTGGTCGGCCTCGCCACCAGCTTCGTCACCTTCTTCCTCGGCCAGGCCCTGCTCGGCGACCACCGCACGGACATCGGTGCGGACAACGTCCTGCGCGCGGTCTTCGGCGGCGGCCTCTACATGGGCCTGATCGCGATCTTCTCCATGGGCGTGGCCACGATGCTGCGCAGCTCGATGCTGTCGCTCGGCATCCTGATGCCGTTCTTCTTCCTGGTCTCCCAGATCCTGTCGGCGGTCCCGGGCGCCAAGAACGTGGCCCGCTACTTCCCCGACCGGGCCGGCTCCAAGATCATGCAGGTGGTTCCGGACGCCATGCGCAGCGACCCGGCCCCGTACGGCCCGTGGGGCGGGCTCGGCATTCTGGTGGCGTGGGTGGTCGCCGCGCTGATCGGCGGCTATCTCGTACTCAAGAAGCGGGACGCGTGATCCCGGTGGAAGCGGGAGGAAGCAGAGGAAAGCAGGAGGAAGACATCCGGTTCGGTCCGATACGTGGGTGACGCACCCCCGCAACGGCTTGGCCGGAACCGTCAAGGCCTGGATATCCTCCTAACTCTTACGGGGGGCGTGCGGCCGGTCGGCCTGGGCCCCGACGACAGATAAGTCGATGGGGCTGGAGCATGATCGAGGCAGTCGGCCTGACCAAGCGCTACGGCGCGAAGACGGCCGTGTACAACCTTTCCTTCCAGGTGCGGCCGGGTGCCGTCACCGGATTCCTCGGTCCCAACGGGTCGGGCAAGTCCACCACCATGCGCATGATGCTCGGCCTGGACCGTCCGACGGCGGGCCATGTGACGATCGGCGGGCACGCCTTCCGCAGCCTGCCGAACGCCCCGCGTCAGGTGGGTGCGCTGCTGGACGCCAAGGCGGTGCACGGTGGCCGCAGCGCCCGCAATCACCTGCTCTCGCTGGCCCAGCTCGCCGGCATTCCGGCCGCCCGGGTCGACGAGGTGCTCGGCGTCGTCGGTCTGCAGGACGTCGCCAGGAAGCGGTCCAAGGGGTTCTCGCTCGGCATGGGGCAGCGGCTCGGGATCGCGGCGGCACTGCTCGGCGACCCGCAGGTGCTGCTCTTCGACGAGCCGGTCAACGGTCTGGACCCCGAGGGCATCCTCTGGGTCCGCAACCTGATGAAGATGCTCGCCTCCGAGGGGCGCACGGTCTTCGTCTCCAGCCACCTGATGAGCGAGATGGCGCTCACCGCCGATCATCTGATCGTGATCGGCCGCGGGCAGTTGCTCGCCGATATGAGCGTCAAGGACTTCATCTCCGCCAACTCGGCCGATTTCGCCCGGGTGCGGGTCCCGGACGCGCAGCCGGAGCTGCGGGAGAAGCTGACCGCGTCGCTCACCGAGTCGGGTGGCCGGGTCATGTCGGAGCCGGACGGGGCGCTGCGCGTCACCGGGCTGCAGCTGTCGCGGATCAGCGATCTCGCGCACGAGTCGGACGTCCGGCTGTGGGAGCTCTCGCCGCACCAGGCCTCGCTGGAGGAGGCGTACATGCGGATGACGCAGGGCGCCGTGGACTACCGATCGACGGTGGACCAGCGGACCGGGCTGCAGCAGCCCGTGATGGGTGGCGGGTACGCGCAGCCGCCCGTCCAGGAGGTGCCGCAGCAGGGCTGGTACGCCCCGCCGCCGCCCGGACAGAACCCGTACACGGCGCCCCCCGTGGCCGCCCCGGCCGCAGCCGCCCCGGCCGTGCCCGCCACCGGCCCCGCAGACCTGACCCAGCGCGACACCAGCGAGGACGCCCGATGACAACGCCGCCGACCCCGCAGGCGCCGTACCAGCAGCAGGCGCAGCAGTATCCGCAGCAGCCTGCGGCCCCGCAGCAGAACTGGCAGGGGGCGCCCGCAGGCCTCTACGCCTCGCCGATCCCGCAGCGGCGTGCCACCCTCGGTGACGCGCTCGCCTCCGAGTGGACCAAGATCCGTTCCGTGCGCTCCACGATGTGGACGCTCGGCATCATGATCGTGCTGCTGCTCGGCATCGGACTGCTGTCGGCGATCGCCGTCGACGCGTCCGGCTCCGAACTCGGCAACACCCCCGTGCTCAGCCTCGGCTTCTTCGGGGTGCTCCTCGGTTCGATCTGCGTGATCACGCTCGGCGTGATGACCATCGCCTCCGAGTACGGCACGGGCATGATCCGTACGACGCTGACGGCCTGCCCCACCCGCGGCCGGGTGCTGACCGCGAAGGCGATCGTCTTCTTCCTGCTCACCTTCGTCATCACGACCGTGACGACCGCGCTCGTCGCGGTGCTGCAGACGGCCATGCTGGGCGGCGCGGAGCCGACCGGCGGCGACTGGCTGCGCGCCACGGTCGGCGTCGGCCTCTACATCGCGACGCTGGGGCTGCTGTCGCTCGCGGTGGGCGCCCTCATCCGGCACTCCGCCGGCGCGATCACGATCATGATCGCCGTGGTGCTGCTGCCGCTCGTCCTGGCCATGTTCATGTTCTCGCAGTCGCTCGCCGACGTGCAGCAGGCCCTCTTCGAGTACTCGATCCCCAGCCAGCTCGGCGCGTTCTACGACGCGTCCGTCGCCTCGTCGGGTCCGTCCGGCTGGGAGCCGCTCTGGATCATGCTCGGCGTCACGGCCGTGGCCATGATCGGCGCCTATGTGTCGCTCGACCGGCGCGACGTCTGACCGGTCACCGGCCCGCGCAGCTCAGTAGCGCGGCGCGTTCCTGGACCGCTGCACCCTTGTGGTGCGGCGGTCCTTCGCATTCCAGCAGGCCTTGTGCCAGTGCCTGCGGTCGTCGATCCCGCCGTACTCGGACCAGGCCACGAGATGCGGAACGCCGGACGGGATCTCCTGGTCGCAGCCGGGGCAGCGGTACCTCTTTCCCGCCGCGCTCGCCCCGCTCACCGGACGGACCGACCACTGCTCGCCCTGCCACTCCTCTGCGCGCCCACCCCCGCCGTACCGCTCGCCCGCCTCGCTTGCGCTGCCGGTGGGACTCTCGCCGCCTCGGGGGCGGTTGCGGCGCGGGGACACGGGACACCTCACTGGGCAGGCCGGGCAGTTCCCGTCCAGCGTAGGGCCATTCGGACGGGGCAGGCGTCCAGGAGGTCCCGGAACGGGACACGGACAGGACCGGGTTACCGGAAAATCGCAACAACTTCGCCGTGGACCGTGCCTTTGGCACGTGTCAGACGTTGTTGCCTATAGGGGAGAGCCGCGTCGGCCGCAAGGAGGCAATTGGCGATGCGCGTGGGAACGTTTGTACTGGCAGCCCAGTTTCCGGGCCAGGGACCGGGTGAAGCGCTGCATCGCGCGATCCGGTCCACCGAGGTCGCGGAGGAATCCGGACTCGATTCGGTCTGGCTGGCCGAGCACCATTTCGTGCCGTACGGGGTCTGCCCGTCCGCCGTCACCCTGGCCGCACTGCTGCTCGGCCGCACCCGCAGAATCCGGGTCGGTACGGCGGTGAGCGTGCTGCCGTCCCAGCATCCGGTGGCGCTGGGCGAGCAGGCCGCGCTGCTCCATCTCACCAGCGGGGGCAGGTTCTCCCTCGGCGTGGGCCGGGGCGGCCCCTGGGTGGATCTGGAGGTGTTCGGAGGGGGCCTGAAGGCGTACGAGAGCGGCTTCCCCGAGTCGCTGCAGCTGCTGCTCGACTGGCTCAGCAAACCGCGTGTGGCGGGCCGTGGGGAGCGATTCGGCTTCCGTGAGGTCGCGGTGGTCCCCCGCGCCGACGAACTGCTCGACGAGCACCGCGAGGACACCGCGCAGGGGCCGGGCGGCCCCGAGGTGATCGTCGCGTGCACCTCGCCGGAGAGCGTGAGACTCGCCGCGGAGAACGGCCTGCCGATGCTCCTCGGCATGCACTGCGGGGACGAGGAGAAGGCCGAGATGGTCGCCCTGTGGCGTTCCACCGCCCTCGCCGCGGGCCGTTCCCCGGAGAGCGTCCGGGACGCGGGCCATGTCTCCGCGGGCGTCGCCCAGATCGCGGACCGGCGCGAGGAGGCCGTGGAGACGCTCGTGAAGGCGATGCCGGGCTGGCTGCGGCAGGGGCTCGACGCCCATGTGACGGTCGACGGCAGGCACCGGGTGATGCGCGATCCGATCGCGTACACGGAGTTGCTGTGCGGTCTTCATCCGGTGGGCCCGCCCCGGTTCGCGGCCGACCGGCTCGCCGCCACCGCCGAGCGGACGGGCATCACCAGGTTCGCGCTCCTGGCGGAGGGTTCGGGAGATCTCGCGGCCACGGAGGAGAACGTAGCGCGGCTGGGCACCGAGGTACTGCCACTCCTGACATGAACACCCGTATGAGTACGGGGAGCTGCCGCCCCGGAGCCAGTTGCACCTCCCGCGGCCCGGAGCGGCAGCAGAAGCGTTCAGCAGTCCCGTAGTTCGGGCGACTGGTTGAGCAACTGGCCTCTCACCGAGGTGAATCGGGCCAACCGCTCGTCGACCGAGGCGTCCAGCGGGAACACCGCGACGCGGTGGCAGTTCTGGAATGCCAGGCGCACCCCGAAGTGCCGCTGCAGCGCGCCGCGTATCGCATCACTCGCGAGCGCACGCAACAGCTGACCACGTGCCTGCTCGTCCGGCGGCGGCGTCTGGTTGTCGGCGAACTCTCCGCCGTCGACCTTCAGCTGGGCCACCAGAGAGCTGATCATCTCCCATGCGTAGGGCAGGGAGGTCCGGACGCAGTCGACGAAGTCGGCTTCGTCGACCTCGCCTCGCTCGGCCTGTTCCAACAGCGCCGGTGAGACGTCGAGCGACATGGGTTCTCCTCTCGCGACCCCGGCGGACGGCCGGGGCCTTACGGGCAGGGAAGGAGGACGGCGACGCAGCGTACACACACGGCGACCTCCTGCTTCCACGGTAAGGGTGCAGTCCGGGCCGCACCAGGAGATTGGGAACACAACCGGCCAATAACGAAGGTGCGCAAAGAGGGGCAAGCCCGCGGGCGGGAAGGGCTGTGACAGGCGGTGGTGGTGGGTTGCCGGAGGGAGAATCGCGTGGAGCACCCGTCGTCGAGTAGCGTTGCCGACCATGCGTCTCGTCATCGCCCGCTGCTCCGTGGACTACGCGGGCCGGCTCACGGCCCACCTGCCCTCCGCTCCCCGTCTCATCCTGGTCAAGGCGGACGGGAGCGTCTCGATCCACGCCGACGACAGGGCGTACAAACCCCTCAACTGGATGTCACCGCCCTGCACGCTGAAGGAGGGCGCCGACGACACCGGCGGCGTCTGGACCGTGGTGAACAAAGCGGGCGAGAAACTGATCATCACGATGGAGGAGATCCTCCACGACTCGTCGCACGAGCTGGGCGTCGATCCCGGTCTCATCAAGGACGGCGTGGAAGCGCACCTGCAGGAGCTGCTCGCCGACCGGATCGAAATCCTCGGTGAGGGCTACACCCTGATCCGCCGCGAGTACCCCACCGCCATCGGCCCGGTCGACATCCTGTGCCGGGACGCCGACGGGAAGACCGTCGCCGTCGAGCTCAAGCGCCGTGGTGACATCGACGGTGTGGAGCAGCTGACCCGTTATCTGGAACTGCTCAACCGCGATCCCCATCTCGCCCCGGTGAAGGGCATCTTCGCGGCGCAGGAGATCAAGCCGCAGGCCCGGGTGCTGGCGACGGACCGGGGAATCGGCTGTGTGGTCCTCGACTACGACGCCATGCGCGGCATCGAGGACGACAAGCTGCGGCTGTTCTGACGCCGTCCTCCGCATACGCAAGGCCCCGGACCGCACATCGGCGGTCCGGGGCCTTGCGCGTACGGGTGCCTGTCCGTACCGGTCCCGTCTCAGGCCGCCGTCGGCTCCACCGTGGTGCCGGACTCGCTCGTCGTCGCCGACGGGCCGCTCGCCGAGACGGACGTGTCCGGCGTGGTCGGTTCCGGGTCCGTCTCGGTCGGACTGGGACTTTCCGTCGGCTCCGTCGGGGTCTGGGTCGGCGTGGGTGTGGTCGGAGTCTTAGTGGGGGACTTGGTCGGCGACTTGGTGGGCGTCCCCGGTGTGCTGGGCCTCCCGGTCGGCGGCCTGCCCGACGACGACGGGCTGTCGCTCGGCCCGGTCGATCCCGTGGACGGCGCACCGCTGCCGCTCGGGGTGGCCCGACTTCCGGACGGACCCGGCGCCGAGGGACTCCCGCTCGACGAGCCCTTGCGCGGTGTCGAGGCGTCCGTCGGCTCGTCGGCCGGGAACCCGCCGTCGATGCCGTCCTCGTCGGCCGGCTGCTCGGTCGTGACGCCGCCGCCGTCCTGGGCGTCGCTGCTGGACGTCATGCCGAGCGTCACGACCGTGCCGAGCACGGCGGCCAGCACGACGCCGGCACCCGCGGCGACGACATTGCGCCGGGCGCCGCCCAGCACGGCAGCCTTGCGGCCGCCGGACGCACCGGTGCCTGCTGCCGGGGCGACCCGGGATATCAGCGCGGTTTCGTCCTCGGACCTACGCGGCGCGGCCTTCGGCCCGCTCACCGGTACGGTCACGGGCGGGCGCGCCGACTCCTCGTACCGCGCGGCCGGCGTTTCCTCACCCGACGGGCGGCTGCCGGGCACCTGTCCGCCTGAGCGGTCGGAGACCAGGGCGAGCGCGCGGCGTCCGGCCACCGCCCCGGACTTGTCGGCGAGCGCGCCGCGCATACCGATCGAGGCCTCCAGCTCGGCCCTGGCCCGGTCGAGGTTGCCGGTACAGAGCGCGAGGACGCCCAACTCATGGTGGAAGTAGGCCTCTTCGGCGACCTCGCCGGCGATCCTGGCAGCCTCCTGGCCGAGCCGCAGGGCCTTCTCCCAGCCGCCCCAGTGCAGCCCGGCGGCGAAGGCGGGGGCGGCGCTGCGGGCCAGCAGCACGGCTGCACTGGCCTGTCCGGCCCCGTCGCCGGGGACCAGCTGGGTCATGGCCGCGATGATCGCGTCGGCCTCGGCCACCGCGCGGGCAGGGGTGACCGAGGGGTGCCCGGACCACCAGGCATAGTGCTGGGCCGCCGTACGGGCCCGGTCGGCCGCGTCCTCGCCGTATCCGGCGGCCTCCAGCTGGGCGAGGACGCCTGCGGCCAGCCGATAGCGGGAACCCGCCGGGGAGAGCAGTCCGCAGCCGGCCAGCTCGCCGAGCGCGGCATCGGCGTGGGTGTCTCCCACGAGCGCCGGCAGATGCGCCTGGTGCGGCACCTCGCCGCCGAGCGCGACCGCGAAGTGCAGGGTGTCGCGCGCGGGCCCGCTGAGCCGGGAGGCGAGCAGCGCGGCGGGCGCGGCACCCTCGCCGAGGCTCGGCAGCGGTACGTCGTGGCCGTCGGCGTCCTGGCCGAAGGCGTCGAAGGAATCGTCGACGGGCCGGCCGTCGAAGTAGCCGTGCTCGTCGTACGCGGTGGGGTCGGTGCGCAGCATGTCCCGCTGGCGCAGCAGGGCGCCCGCCTGGACGAAGCGCAGCGGCAGCCCCTCGGACTCGAACCAGAGGTCGCCTGCCCAGTTCGCCTCGTCCTCGGTGAGCGACCGTTCGACGACCTGTTCCAGCAGCTCGACCGAGGCGCTGCGGCCCAGCCCGGCGAGGAAGACCTCTTCGAGGTGCGAGTCGGCGGTGGGTGCGGCGATGTCGGGTGTCGCGGCGAGCAGGAACGCGCACTCCGGCGTCGCGTCGAGCAGTTCCTCCAGCGCGGTCCCGCCGAACTCCAGGTCGTCGAGGACGACGACGGCCCCGATGCCCCGGACCTGTTCGAGGAGGGCGGCACGGTCGGGGCGCAGCAGCGGTGCGTCGAGGACCGCCTCGTAGAGCCCGTACAGCAGGTCGGTGGCGGTGCGCTTGTGGCCGGAGAGCCGTACGACTCCATCCGGTGCGAGGTCCGCGCAGTCGGCGGCGACGGCGTTCAGCAGCGCGGTGCGTCCGGATCCGGCCGGTCCGGTGAGCCGCACCGAGCGGCCGCGCCCCAGCAGGCGCGCCAGCCGCTCACGCTCCTCTGCGCGCTCCAGGAGCGGCAGTTGGGGGGAGGGGGGTCCCGGCGGCACGGGCGGAGCGGCCGCGCGCTCGCGGTCGGTGCGCTCGGCGGGGTTGCGGCGGACCGGAGCGGCGGGCTGCTCCCCCGGGGGGCACAGCTCGACCTCGCTGCCGTCGACCGGGTTGACGGTGAGCAGGAAGTCGCCGGGGAAGAGCTGCACGACGCGAGCCTGCTGCTGCGGCTGCTGACCGAATTCGGTGCTCAGCGGGTCGCGGGACCGCCGTCGGCCGGTGTCCTCGCCGTAGCCGTCATTGTCATGGCCGAAAACTTCCGGCCCCCGGTGTGTCGGGTCCATCGCCAAACCCCCCAGACGCGTCGCGCACGGTTGCCCCTCCCGGCCTCGCACGCCCTGCTGTCGCTTCCGGTCCGGTATCCGCCGCATGGGTTCCGTCAATCGGTGGACGGCCGAACCCTAAACCTTCGCACAGTATCTACGAACCATCGGGGTGCCGCGCCGTCCAGGACATCACGGTCTCGTGAGGATTGTGTGGGTTCGGGCAGGTGGACGAGCGCCCCCACGCCCGTACTAAACCCGCGGCAGGGAGTCCGCGGCGATTCCGCCTTCGATCGCCAGAATGCGGTGCAGTCTCGTCGCCACCAGCAGGCGCTGCATCTGCGGCGGCACACCACGGAGCACCAGCCGCCGCCCGGCCCGCCCGGCCCGGCGGTGCGCGCCCATGATGACGCCGAGACCGGTGGCGTCCCAGGAATCCAGCTCGGTCAGGTCGAGAATCAGGTCGCCGACCCCGTCGTCGAGGGCCGAATGCAGGACCGTACGGGCGTCCGCCGCGCTTCGGACGTCGAGGCGGCCCCCGACGACCAGCTCGGCGTGGTCGCCCCTGATGTGCATATGCGCTCCCCGGAAATGCTCCATGGCACGGTCGTCTGTCTGTTTCTGTCTCTGTCACAACTGACTGCGACAACGACAGGGAAGTTTCCGTCTGTAAGCGAACCGATACCGAATTCACTCCGTGGAGTGACGCCGGCCCGCTCAAGGACCACCGCAGCCGGGGAGTTACCCCCGTCTCCCCCGGGCGTGATCGACGGCGGATCAAGCGCCCGGGGGCCGAGAACGATCAGTAGGTGTAGAAGCCCTGCCCGCTCTTGCGGCCGATGTCACCTGCATCGACCATCCGGCGCATCAGCTCGGGAGCGGCGAACTTCTCGTCCTGCGACTCGGTGTAGATGTTGGACGTGGCGTGCAGCAGGATGTCGACGCCGGTGAGGTCCGCCGTCGCGAGCGGCCCCATGGCGTGACCGAAGCCCAGCTTGCAGGCGGTGTCGATGTCCTCGGCCGTGGCGACGCCCGACTCGTACAGCTTGGCAGCCTCGACGACCAGCGCCGAGATCAGCCGGGTGGTGACGAACCCGGCGACGTCACGGTTGACGACGATGCAGGTCTTGCCGACGGACTCGGCGAACTCCCGTGCGGTGGCGAGCGTTTCGTCGCTCGTCTTATAGCCGCGCACCAGCTCGCAGAGCTGCATCATCGGGACCGGCGAGAAGAAGTGCACACCGACGACGCGCTCCGGGCGCTCCGTGACGGCCGCGATCTTGGTGATCGGGATGGCGGAGGTGTTCGACGCGAGGACCGTGTCGTCCCGCACGATCTTGTCGAGGGCCCGGAAGATCTCGTGCTTGACCTCGAGCTTCTCGAAGACGGCCTCGACGACGACATCCGCGTCGGCGACCGCGTCGAGGTCGGTGGTCGTGGTGATGCGGGCCAGCGCGGCGTCGGCGTCGGCCGCCTCCAGCTTGCCCTTGGAGACGAACCTGTCGTACGAGGCCTTGATGCCGTCGCGCCCACGGACCAGGGCCTCGTCGGTGACATCACGCAGCACGACGTCCCAGCCCGCCTGGGCGGAGACCTGCGCGATACCGGACCCCATGAGTCCGGCCCCGATGACGGCGAGCTTCCTGGCCACGTTCGCACCCCTTTGTGTCAATCCTCGACGGCCGACGTCCACGACGGCTCCACGGACATTTTCGTAACGCTTGTTCACATGCTCTCCGGCGGAGATTAGTACCCGTGGGGCGCGCTGGGGCGGTGAAGAGATACGCGTCACGTCTCACATGACGGACATCACACCGCTACGCGTCATTCGGTGGCGCACCGCGCGCAGTTGAGCACCCTGACGCCGAGGAAGCCGTGAGGTTCTCATGGCGTGCGCGTCAGCACGTGTTCCGGACCACCGGAGCGGGAAAGGGCCCGGATAGGCTCGGCCGCATGGTCAATCTGACGCGCATCTACACCCGTACCGGCGACCAGGGCACCACCGCCCTCGGCGACATGAGCCGCACCGCCAAGACCGATCTGCGGATCTCGGCGTACGCGGACACCAATGAGGCCAACGCCGTCATCGGTACGGCGATCGCGCTCGGCCAATTGCCGGAAGAGGTCGTGAAAGTCCTCGTCCGCGTACAGAACGACCTGTTCGACGTGGGCGCGGATCTGTCGACGCCGGTCGCCGAGAAGCCGAAGTATCCGCCGCTGCGGGTCGAGCAGAATTACGTCGACAGGCTGGAGGCGGACTGCGACCACTTCCTGGAGCACCTGGAGAAGCTGCGGAGCTTCATCCTGCCGGGCGGTACGCCGGGGGCGGCGCTGCTCCACCAGGCATGCACGGTGGTCCGGCGTGCCGAGCGGTCCACCTGGGCGGCGCTGGAAGTGCACGGTGACGTGATGAACGCACTGACGGCGACCTACCTCAACCGCCTCTCCGACCTTCTGTTCATCCTGGCGAGGACGGCGAACAAGGAACTCGGCGACGTGCTGTGGGTGCCGGGCGGCGAGCGGTAGGTAAAGGGGGTCCGCCCGGCTCGGCTGATGTCCTCGGCCGCCGGCCGGGCCCGTTCCGCTCCATCGAAGGGCACGTCGGCCGGTCGTGGGGACGTTCAGGCCGCGCGGCCGGCCCCAAGCGACGCTTCCGGTACAGGAGTTGGGCATTTGAGGTTTACTTCCGATCTTTGGTCCAGACCTCTTGACGATTGGTCCAGACCTTCCTAACCTCACCGAACACACTGCGGTGAGCGCGCCATGACAAAGCGGGCTCAGGGCGGCGCAGGGTTGCAGTCCACGGACCACCCCCGTTTGTCCGGACCTCACCCGAGGAGCACCGTTGAGCACCGAGACCCCCCTACGCCGAACCAGATTCAGATTCGGCCTGGCCACCACCACCCGTACGAAGGCGATGGCCGGCCTCACCGCACTACTGCTCCCCCTCGCCGCAATGGTCGGACTGGCCGCCCCCGCCCAGGCCGCCACCTCGGCGACCGCCACATACGTCAAGAAGTCCGACTGGGGCACCGGCTTCGAGGGTCAGTGGACGGTGAAGAACACCGGTACCACCGCCCTCAGTTCCTGGACCATCGAGTGGGACTTCCCCTCCGGCACGTCGGTCACGTCCGCCTGGGACGCCACTGTCACCAGCTCCGGAACCCACTGGACCGCCAAGAACGTCGGCTGGAACGGTACGGTCGCCCCCGGCGCCAGCGTCAGCTTCGGCTTCAACGGCGCCGGTCCCGGCGCCCCCACCGGCTGCAAGCTGAACGGCGCCTCCTGTGACGGCGGCAGCGTCCCCGGCGACAACGCCCCCTCCGCGCCCGGCACTCCGACCGCGAGCAACATCACCGACACCGGTGTGAAGCTCACCTGGACAGCCGCCACCGACGACAACGGCATCAAGAACTACGACGTGCTGCGCAACGGCAACAAGGTCACCACGGTCACCGGCCTGACCTACACCGACAGCGGGCTGACCGCCGGCAGCGACTACTCGTACACGATCCAGGCGCGTGACACCGCCGACCAGACGGGCCCGGCCAGCGGCTCGGTGGCCGTGCACACCACGGGCGGCGGAGGAAACCCCGATCCCGGCAGCAAGGTCAAGCTCGGTTACTTCACCGAGTGGGGCGTCTACGACCGCAACTTCCACGTCAAGAACCTGGAGACCAGCGGCAGCGCCGCCAAGATCACGCACATCAACTACTCCTTCGGCAACGTCGCCGGCGGCCAGTGCGCGATCGGCGACGCCTACGCCGCCTACCAGAAGACCTACGACGCGGCCTCCAGCGTCGACGGCACCGCCGACACCTGGGACCAGCCGGTGGCCGGCAACATCAACCAGCTGCGCGAGCTGAAGAAGAAGCACCCGGGCCTCAAGGTCATCTGGTCCTTCGGCGGCTGGACCTGGTCCGGCGGCTTCACCCAGGCCGCGCAGAACCCCACCGCCTTCGCCAACTCCTGCTACAACCTGGTCGAGGACCCGCGCTGGGCCGATGTCTTCGACGGCATCGACATCGACTGGGAATACCCCAACGCCTGTGGTCTGTCCTGTGACAGCAGCGGCGCCTCGGCCTTCAAGACCGTGGTCTCCGCGCTGCGGACGAAGTTCGGCAGCTCCAACCTGGTAACCGCGGCCATCACCGCCGACGCCTCGTCCGGCGGCAAGATCGACGCGGCCGACTACGCGGGCGCGGCCCAGTACGTCGACTGGTACAACGTGATGACGTACGACTTCTTCGGCGCCTTCGACGCGGACGGCCCGACCGCCCCGCACTCCCCGCTCACCTCGTACAGCGGCATCCCGCTGGACGGCTACAACAGCGACGCCGCCATCACCAAGCTCAAGGGCAAGGGCATCGCGGGCAGCAAGCTGAACCTCGGCATCGGCTTCTACGGGCGCGGCTGGACCGGCGTCACCCAGGCCACCCCGGGCGGCTCGGCGACCGGTCCCGCGCCCGGCAAGTACGAGCAGGGCATCGAGGACTACAAGGTGCTCAAGACCAGCTGCCCGGCCACCGACACCATCGCGGGCACCGCCTACGCCAAGTGCGGCAGCAACTGGTGGAGCTACGACACCCCGGCCACCATCGCCGGGAAGATGACCTACGTGAAGAACCAGGGCCTCAAGGGGGCGTTCTTCTGGGAGTTCAGCGGGGACACCAGCAACGGTGAACTCGTCAGCGCGATCGACAGCGGCCTGAGGTAGTCACCGCGGTCCTCGTGCAGTACAGCGCGTAACCCCGAAAAGCAGCCGGGGAGACAGGTCCGCCCCCTGTCTCCCCGGTTCTTCGTTGTGTCCGTGGCCGGGCCCGTACGTACGGGCCCTCAAGCCACGTTCAGCTTTCCGGACTTCATCCGGGGGACCCCCTGCCGACGAGGCCCCTTCTCAAGCGACGTTGACTCGCTGGCCGGGCGGAGCCGCCTCCAGCCAGGCGAGAAAACCGGTGAGGGCGTCCTCGCTCATCGCCAGCTCCAGGCGGGTCTCGCGGTGGAGACAGCCGAGCACGACGGCGTCGGAGAGCAGCGCCAGCTCCTCCTCGCCCTCGGGCAACCGCCGGGCGACCACCTCGATCGCGGAACGCTCAAGTACCCGGCGGGGCCGGGGAGCGTACGAGAAGACCCGGAACCAGTCGATCTTGTCACCGCTGTACCGGGCGACGCCGTACACCCAGCCCTTGCCCGAGAGATCGGGCTCGGCCGGCACATTCCACCGCACGCTGCAGTCGAACGTCCCGCCGGAGCGCTGGATCAGCCGTCGGCGCAGGCCGAAGACGAAGAGACCCACCGCGACCAGTACGACGACCAGGCCGCACACCCACAAAGCGAGGACCATCTCCACCGACCTCCTCGCATCGTCGAGTAACGGATACCGCCCGGACTGCAACTGCACCTGCATCGCCTCAGCCGCGGCACGGTCTGGAGAGTTCCAGTTCGGGCCGCGGCTGAGGGTAAAAACATTCGGCGGGGTGCTTAACGCACCGCCACCGCACGGAGTCGGACATCGGCGCGACGCTCGGCGCCGCCGTCCGTCTCCGACTTCGCACGCTCCAGCGCACGCTCGGCGCGCTGGACATCGATCTCGTCCGCCAGCTCGGCGATCTCCGCCAGCAGCGACAGCTTGTCGTCCGCGAACGAGATGAAACCGCCGTGCACAGCCGCGACTACGGTTGAGCCCTCGCTCGTACGGATCGTCACCGGGCCCGACTCCAGCACACCGAGAAGCGGCTGGTGACCGGGCATGACGCCGATGTCGCCGGACGTGGTACGCGCGACGACCAGGGTGGCCTCGCCGGACCAGACACTGCGGTCCGCGGCGACCAGCTCGACGTGCAGCTCAGCAGCCAAGAGTGGCTCCTCGGGTCACCACCCGGCCGTTGCAGCCGGGTGTTGGGTCAATTCTACGGGGCGTGGTGAGGGGGACGGGACGCACCCGCCCCCCTCGGTGAGCCATGGGCTCAGGAGACGCCGAGCTCCTTGGCGTTGGCCTTGAGGTCCTCAATGCCACCGCACATGAAGAACGCCTGCTCCGGGAAGTGGTCGTACTCACCGTCGGCGATCGCGTTGAACGCGGCGATCGACTCGTCGAGCGGAACGTCCGAACCGTCCACGCCCGTGAACTGCTTGGCGACGTGGGTGTTCTGGGACAGGAAGCGCTCGATGCGACGGGCGCGGAAGACCGTGAGCTTGTCCTCCTCGCCGAGCTCGTCCATACCGAGAATGGCGATGATGTCCTGGAGGTCCTTGTACTTCTGCAGGATTCCCTTGACCCGCATGGCGGTGTCGTAGTGGTCCTGCGCGATGTAACGCGGGTCCAGGATCCGGGACGTGGAGTCCAGCGGGTCCACGGCCGGGTAGATGCCCTTCTCGGAGATCGGACGGGAAAGAACCGTCGTCGCGTCGAGGTGGGCGAAGGTGGTGGCCGGGGCCGGGTCGGTCAGGTCGTCCGCGGGGACGTAGATCGCCTGCATCGAGGTGATCGAGTGACCGCGGGTCGACGTGATGCGCTCCTGCAGCAGACCCATCTCGTCGGCCAGGTTCGGCTGGTAACCCACTGCGGACGGCATACGGCCGAGCAGCGTGGAGACCTCGGAGCCGGCCTGGGTGTACCGGAAGATGTTGTCGATGAAGAAGAGCACGTCCTGCTTCATCACATCGCGGAAGTACTCCGCCATGGTCAGACCGGCAAGCGCGACCCGCAGACGGGTGCCCGGGGGCTCGTCCATCTGACCGAAGACAAGCGCCGTCTTGTCGATGACGCCCGACTCGGCCATCTCCTCGATGAGGTCGTTGCCCTCACGGGTACGCTCACCGACGCCCGCGAACACCGACACACCGTCGTGGTTGTTGGCGACGCGGTAGATCATTTCCTGGATCAGAACGGTCTTGCCGACACCGGCACCACCGAACAGACCGATCTTTCCACCCTTGACGTACGGGGTGAGAAGGTCGATGACCTTGACGCCGGTCTCGAACATCTCGGTCTTGGACTCGAGCTGGTCGAAGCTGGGCGCCTTGCGGTGGATCGGCCAGCGCTCGGTGACCTCGGACTCGGCCTCGGGCTTGTTCAGGATCTCACCAAGGGTGTTGAACACCTTGCCCTTGGTCATCTCGCCGACCGGCACCGTGATGCCGGAACCCGTGTTCGTCACCGGGGCCTGGCGGACCAGACCGTCGGTGGGCTGCATCGAGATCGCGCGGATCACGCCGTCGCCGAGGTGCTGGGCGACCTCGAGCGTCAGCTTCTTCAGCTTGCCGTCCTCGGCCGGGTCGGCCACCTGGACAGTCAGCGCGTTGTAGATCTCCGGCATGGCGTCGACGGGGAACTCCACGTCGACGACCGGGCCGATGACCCGGGCGACGCGGCCCGTGGCAACGGCCGTCTCAACTGTGGTCGTCATTACTTGTCACTCCCCGCGGTCGCGTCGGCCAGCGCACTGGCACCACCGACGATCTCGCTGATTTCCTGGGTGATTTCGGCCTGGCGGGCCGCGTTGGCAAGCCGGGAGAGGCTCTTGACGAGCTCCCCGGCGTTGTCGGTGGCCGACTTCATCGCGCGGCGGCGGGCAGCGTGCTCGGAAGCAGCGGCCTGCAGCAGTGCGTTGTAGATCCGGCTCTCGACGTACCGCGGAAGCAGGGCGTCGAGGACGTCCTCCGCCGACGGCTCGAAGTCGAAGAGCGGCAGGATCTCTCCCTTGCCGTCCTCCTCCTTCGTGGTGTCGAGGCTGAGCGGCAGCATCCGGTTGTCCACCGGGTTCTGCGTCATCATCGAGACGAACTCGGTGAAGACGATGTGCAGCTCGTCCACGCCGCCCTCGGCGGTCTCCTGGGTGACCGCCTCGATCATCGGGGCAGCGGCCCGCTTCGCATCCGCGTACGTCGGGCTGTCAGTGAAGCCGGTCCACGAATCCGCGATCTTGCGCTCGCGGAAGCCGTAGTAGGCGACACCCTTGCGGCCGATCACATACGTGACGACCTCCTTGCCCTCACCGCGCAGCCGCTCGGTCAGTCGCTCCGCCGCCTTGATGGCGTTGGCGGAGTAACCGCCGGCCAGACCGCGGTCGCTCGTGATGAGCAGGATCGCGGCCCGCGCCGGAGCGTCGGCCTCGGTGGTCAGCGGGTGCTTGGTGGTGGAACCGGTCGCCACCGCGGTGACCGCACGGTTCAGCTCGGTGGCATACGGCATCGAGGCCGCCACCTTGCGCTGCGCCTTGACGATGCGCGAGGCGGCGATCATCTCCATCGCCTTGGTGATCTTCTTCGTGGCGGTGACGGAGCGGATGCGGCGCTTGTAAACGCGAAGCTGAGCGCCCATCGATCAGCCCTCGCCCAGGAGCTTGCCGTCCGAGGTCTCGAACTGCTGCTTGAAGGCGGCGATCGCGTCGGCGATCGACTGCAGCGTGTCGTTCGACATCTTGCCGCCCTCGGCGATGCTGGTCAGGAGGTCCTTGCGCTCACGGCGCAGGTACTCCAGCAGCTCGCTCTCGAAGCGACGGATGTCCTCGACCGGGACGTCGTCCATCTTGCCGGTGGTACCGGCCCAGACGGAGACGACCTGCTCCTCGACGGGCATCGGCTGGTACTGGGCCTGCTTCAGCAGCTCGACCATGCGCTTGCCGCGCTCCAGCGACGCCTTCGAGGCCGCGTCCAGGTCGGAACCGAAGGCGGCGAACGCCTCCAGCTCGCGGAACTGGGCGAGGTCCACACGGAGACGGCCGGAGACCTGCTTCATGGCCTTGTGCTGGGCGGAGCCACCGACACGGGAGACCGAGATACCGACGTTCAGAGCCGGACGCTGGCCGGCGTTGAACAGGTCGGACTCCAGGAAGCACTGACCGTCGGTGATGGAGATGACGTTGGTCGGGATGAACGCCGACACGTCGTTCGCCTTGGTCTCGACGATCGGGAGGCCCGTCATCGAACCGGCACCCATCTCGTCGGAGAGCTTCGCGCAGCGCTCCAGCAGACGCGAGTGGAGGTAGAAGACGTCGCCCGGGTAGGCCTCACGGCCCGGCGGACGGCGCAGCAGCAGCGACACGGCGCGGTAGGCGTCGGCCTGCTTCGAAAGGTCGTCGAAGATGATCAGGACGTGCTTGCCCTGGTACATCCAGTGCTGACCGATGGCCGAACCGGTGTACGGCGCAAGGTACTTGAAGCCGGCCGGGTCGGACGCCGGGGCGGCGACGATGGTCGTGTACTCGAGCGCGCCGGCCTCTTCGAGGGCACCGCGCACGGAGGCGATGGTGGAGCCCTTCTGACCGATGGCGACGTAGATGCAGCGCACCTGCTTGTTCACGTCGCCCGAGCGCCAGTTGTCGCGCTGGTTGATGATCGTGTCGACGGCCAGAGCGGTCTTACCCGTCTGACGGTCACCAATGATCAGCTGACGCTGGCCGCGGCCGATCGGCACCATGGCGTCGACGGCCTTGTAGCCGGTCTGCATCGGCTCGTGCACCGACTTACGGACCATGACGCCAGGGGCCTGCAGCTCGAGGGCGCGGCGGCTGTCGGTCGCGATCTCGCCGAGACCGTCGATCGGGTTGCCGAGCGGGTCGACGACGCGGCCGAGGTAACCCTCGCCGACGCCGACGGAGAGCACCTCACCGGTGCGCTGCACCGGCTGGCCCTCCTCGATTCCGCTGAACTCGCCGAGGACGATCGCACCGATCTCGCGCTCCTCGAGGTTGAGGGCGAGACCGAGGGTTCCGTCCTCGAACTTCAGCAGCTCGTTCGCCATGGCCGAGGGAAGGCCCTCGACCTTCGCGATGCCGTCGCCGGCAACGCTGACCGTACCGACCTCCTCGCGCGAGGCCGCGTCCGGCTTGTACGACTGGACAAAGTTCTCCAGCGCGTCCCGGATCTCCTCCGGCCGGATCGTGAGCTCCGCCATCTGGGTTCCCTGCTCTCCTTGTTGGGCCCGAAGTTTCTTAAGGGGGTCTGGGGGCCGACCCCCAGGAATCTTCTGCAATTTCTGCACGGCCCAACCGGGCCGCTGGTCTTGCTTGTTCTGTTGCTGCGCTGCGTCAGCCGGCCATGCGACGGGTCGCCTCGTCGAGGCGCTCCGCGATGGTGCCGTTGATCAACTCGTCACCGACCCGCACCGCGATCCCGCCGAGGACCGTCGGGTCCACATCGAGATTCAGGTGCATCGGCCGACCGTAGATCTTCGCCAGTGCGGCACCGAGGCGCTGCTTCTGCTGATCACTCAGCGGCACTGCCGACGTGACCACGGCGACCATGCGGTCCCGGCGCTCCGCGGCAAGCTTGGAGAGGGACTCGAGTCCCGCTTCCAGGCTACGTCCCCGGGGCTGGGTCACAAGCCGCACGATGAGGCGCTCGGTGACGGGCCGCGCCTTGCCGCCGAGCAGGCTGCGCAGCAGCTCGCCCTTGGCGGCGGTGGACGCGGACCGGTTGGTGAGCGCGGCGCGCAGCTCCTTGTCGGAAGCCACGATCCGGCCGAACCGGAACAGCTCGTCCTCGACGTCGTCGAGGTCTCCGCTGCGCTGGGCGACGGTGAGGTCTGCGATGTTCGCCAGCTCCTCGACCGAGTCGACCAGGTCACGCGACTGCGACCAGCGGGAGCGGACCATGCCGGAGATCAGGTCGACGGTCTCGCCGCCCACCTGACCGCGCAGCAGTCGTCCGGCCAGCTCCGCCTTGGCCTCACCGGCCTGCGACGGGTCGGTCAGGACCCGCCTCAGTGAGACCTCGCGCTGGAGCAGCGCCGTGACGGCGGCCAGCTCCTCGGCGAGCTTCGCCACGTCGACCGACGTGCTGTCGGTCAGCGCGTCGAGACGCTCACGTGCGGCAGCCAGTGCCTCGCGGCTCGCGCCGTTCATCGGACAGCCTCGGCCTTCGCCTCGAGCTCGTCGAGGAAACGGTCGACGGTGCCGCTCTGCCGGGCGTGGTCCTCGAGGGACTCGCCGACGAGCTTGCCGGCCAGGTCGGTGGCGAGCTTGCCCACGTCCTGACGCAGCGCAGCGGCCGCAGCCTTGCGGTCGGCCTCGATCTGGGCGTGGCCGGCAGCGATGATCTCCTCGCGCTGCCGCTGGCCTTCCGCCCGCATCTCCTGCAGGATCACGGCGCCCTGCTCCTGTGCCTCCTGGCGCAGGCGCGCGGCCTCGTGACGGGCCTCGGCGAGCTGAGCCTTGTACTGCTCAAGAACGCTCTGGGCCTCGGTCTGGGCCGCATCGGCCTTTTCGATACCGCCTTCGATGGCCTCGCGGCGCTCGTCCAGAACCTTGTTGATGTTCGGGAGGAGCTTCTTGGCGAGGAAGCCGAAGACGATGAGGAAGGCGATGAGGCCGATGACGAGCTCGGGGATCGGCGGGATGAGAGGGTTTTCCATCTCAGCCGCGACCGTAAGCATCTGGCTCACGTCATTGCCTTTCGTCTAGTGGGCTGGTCGTGGATCCGAAGATCACTGGCCGTAGACGAACGGCATGACCAGACCGATGAGGGCGAGCGCCTCACAGAAGGCGAAGCCGAGAATCTGGTTGGCGCGGATGAGACCGGCAGCCTCGGGCTGACGGGCGAGAGCCTGGGTGCCGTTACCGAAGATGATGCCGACGCCGACGCCGGGGCCGATGGCGGCGAGGCCGTAACCGATGGAGCCGAGGGAGCCGCTGACGGCAGCAAGGGTCTGGGACATGCCAGTTCTTCCTTCTCTTTCACGGACCGGTGGGGGTTGGCCACCGGACGAATAAGGGTCGGAGCGCGAGATGCTCAGTGGTGCTTGGCGAGCGCGCCCTGGATGAAGGTGCAGGTCAGGAGCACGAAGACGTACGCCTGCAGCGCCTGAATGAAGAGCTCGAACGCGGTCATCACGATGACCATCACAAAGGAGACGCCCGCGTAGGCGATCCCGATGCCGTTGAGCAGGTACCAGCTGGCGATCGTGAACAGCAGCAGCAGCGTGTGGCCTGCAAACATGTTCGCGAAGAGTCGGACCGCGTGGGTGAAGGGGCGGACCAGCAGGTTCGAGAAGAACTCGATGAGCATGGCCAGCGGGAGCACCGGGCCGAGCGACTTGTCGTACCCGGTGAAGTTCTTGAAGGCGCCGACGAAGCCGTGACGCTTGAAGGTCAGGCTGACCCACAGGACGTACACGATCAGGGCCAGGACGATCGGGTACGCGATGATCGACGTCACCGGGAACTGCGCGACCGGGATGATCGACCAGAGGTTCATCATCCAGACGAAGAAGAACAGCGAGACAACGAGCGGGACGTACTTCTCGCCCTCACGCTTGCCGATCGTCTCGTAGACGATGCCGCGACGGATGAAGTCGTAGCCGGTCTCGGCGACCATCTGCAGCTTGCCCGGGACGACCTTCGGCTTACGGAAGGCGGCCCAGAAGAAACCGACGACGATGATCGAGCCGAGCAGGGCCAGCAGCATCGGCTTGTTGAAGTACAGGTTGCTGTCCGCGTCGCCCCAGAGGGGCTCGAACAGGAACGAGTGCAAGCCGGGTGCCGGGAAGCCACAACCGTTGTCGGCGAAGATGTGGCAATCGGTCTCGAAGGCGAGCACCTGTGTCGGGTCAGCACTCACCGCGGGCTCCTTCAGCGTGGCGCATAGGTACGGCAACCTCGTTGTGTCGGCGCGGCGTGGAGCCGCGGTTCGGCACTGGACTGGTGTTACGGATGTGTGAGCGGCAGTCAGGCATTGAGCCTCGCGATCGAGCAGGCGTCAGCTCACATGCCCGCGCCCGCAGTGCCGCAGTTGGAACCGGACGATAGCAGGGTCCGGAACGTGCACTTATTCCGCCCCTACCTTTCACGTCTGCGAGCCCGTGTTCTTGGGCTTGTCGCCCTGGTGGGACTCGGGCTCGACGTAAAGGATCTTGGCCTTCATGTGCGCACGCGCCTGTGCGCCGATCCACACGAGAGTCGTCGCAACCAGCGTGATCGCGAAGGCCTTCGGGTTGAACAGCGTCGTGTTCTTGAATGCGGCCACAAAGATGAACAGCAGCAGGAGCTGGGCTGTATACAGCATCAGCCCCATCGCCTGGAACAAGTGGGGCAGGGACCTCGCGGTCCGTTGCAGGACCATGAGGCCGATCCCCATGAAGAGGATCACCACGATCGTCGCAACGACCGCGCCCAGGGCTCCCTTGCCGCCGGCAACGCCACCGCTGATGGCGGCGGCAACAGCGCCGGCGACAGCGGTGGGTACGGCGGCTTGAAGGAGAGTCCGGACGTCGTTGGACGGCATGGCGGCAGCTCCGCTTGCAGGGGGTGGGCAGTGTGTCGTCATGGACGAGCGTAGGCCCGGTTCGGGTCGATACCTCGGGCCGACAGAGCCTCTCATCAGGCTCCTTCGGCTCCGTCACCGGGCTTAGTGAACGGTATCACAAACTATTTGATGAGGTCTTTACCAAGAAAGTGTGGTCGCTGTCACACATGAGAGTTAACCCGCGCGTGTGAGCAAGACAACTCAACGCTTTGTCTGGTAATGCCCTTCGCTGCCCGAATCGTTAGCGGGCCGTATCGGCTTTGTGTCTCTCCGGGAGACGCGAACGGGGGCCGATCGCGGTCGCTCCGTTGACGCCGGAGACTCCCGCGACGACCCGGCGCCGCCCCTGGGGCTCGTCCGCGTCCTGCCCCATCTGCGCTTCCCTGGGCTCCTGTTGGGTCCCGTACGCAGACGAGGGCGTGGCTCCCGGCTCCTCGCCGCGGTGGCCTCGGCGGCGGTAACGAGGCGGCACAAAACGCTCCGCCCAGCGCGGTGCGCGCGGGGTGAAGCGAGGCATCAGCAGCAGGACCAGGCCCACCGCGCTCAGCCCCACGATGACCAGCACGATCCACAGCGACGCCGAGTGCACGGAGTAACCGACCGTCCCGAAGGCGATGAGAGCCGACCAGAAGTACATGATCAGCACGGCCCTGCTGTGCGAATGGCCGATCTCCAGCAGCCGGTGGTGCAGATGGCCACGGTCCGCCGCGAACGGCGACTGACCGTTCCAGGTACGCCGCACGATCGCCAGCACCAGGTCGGCCGCCGGGATCGCGATGATGGTCAGCGGCAGCAGCAGCGGGATGAAGACCGGCAGCATCGCGTGGGTCGCCTCACGCTCACTGCCCGCGAAGAGCTTCATCGCGTCCGGGTCGACCTGGCCCGTGACGGAGATCGCGCCGGCCGCCAGCACGAGGCCGATCAGCATCGATCCGGAGTCGCCCATGAAGATCCGGGCGGGATGCATGTTGTGCGGCAGGAAGCCGAGGCACATGCCCATCAGGATCGCGGTGAACAGCGTCGCCGGGGCGGCGGCCTCGATCATGTGCCCGTACCAGAGCCGGTACGTGTACAGGAAGGACGCGGCGGAGGCGATGCACACCATGCCGGCCGCCAGACCGTCCAGGCCGTCGACGAAGTTGACCGCGTTGATCGTGATGACGACCAGTGCGACGGTGAGCAGCGTGCCCTGCCACTGGGTGAGGGCGACCGTGCCGATGCCGGGGATCGGCAGCCAGAGGATCGTCAGACCCTGGATGACCATGACCGCGGCGGCGATCATCTGCCCGCCGAGCTTGATCAGCGCATCGATCTCGAACTTGTCGTCGAGGACGCCGATCAGCCAGATCAGGGCGGCACCGGAGAGCAGCGCCCGCGGCTCGTTGGAGAGCTGGAAGACGCCGTCGAGGTTGTACAGATGGTCCGCGACGATCAGTCCGGCGCACAGCCCGCCGAACATGGCGATGCCACCGAGCCGCGGTGTCGGTTCTCGGTGCACGTCACGCGCACGGATCGCGGGCATCGCCCCGACCGCGATCGCGAACTTCCGCACCGGACCGGTCAGCAGATAGGTCACCGCGGCCGTGACACACAGTGTCAGCAAGTAATCACGCACGGGCTGCCCCACAGATATCGCCGGCCATCTCAGCCCACACCTTAACTACGTCGGCCTCATGGTTGAGGACAAGGAGGTACGGCTGATGGTTGCACGAGCCACGTCTACCCCGGATAGGGGGGATATTTCCCTGCCAGTTCCTTTACCTCTGCGCGGACGTCGCCTTCCTCACGTACGGCCGCCCCGAAGAGCACCGCGATCCGCGCCATGTCGGCGTCGCCCATGCCCTGGGTGGTGACGGCGGCGGTGCCGAGCCTGATGCCCCGGGCGTCCCCGTACGGCAGCGCGCAGGTGTCCAGCACCATGCCCGCAGCCGCGAGCCGCTCGCGGGCGGTGCGGCCGTCCACGCCGAGCGGCGCCGGGTCCGCGACGATCAGATGGGTGTCCGTGCCGCCGGTGGTCACCTCGAAGCCCTCGGCCTCCAGACCGGCCGCCAGCACCCGCGCATGGGCCACCACCTGGTGGGCGTACCCCGTGAACGCCGGTCTCGCCGCCTCCCCGAACGCCACCGCCTTGGCCGCGACCGTGTGCATCTGCGCCCCGCCCTGGGTGAAGGGGAAGACGGCCCGGTCGATCCGCTCGGCCAGCTCCGCGCCGCACAGGATCATGCCGCCGCGCGGCCCGCGCAGCACCTTGTGCGTGGTGGCGCACACCACATCGGCATATGGGACGGGACTGGGCGCGGCTCCCCCGGCGATCAGCCCCATCGGATGTGCGGCATCGGCGATCAGATACGCGCCGACCTCGTCGGCGATCTCACGGAACACCTCGTAGTCGGGGTGACGCGGGTACGAGATCGAGCCGCTGACGATCGCCTTGGGCCGGTGGGTGCGGGCCAGGGTGCGCACCTGCTCGTAGTCGATCAGACCGCTGTCGGAGTCGACCCCGTAGCCGATGAACTCGAACCAGCGGCCGGAGAAATTGGCAGGCGAGCCGTGGGTGAGGTGTCCGCCGTACGGGAGTCCCATCGCGAGGACCGTGTCGCCGGGGCGCAGCAGCGCCGCGTACGCCGCGAGGACGGCCGAGGAGCCGGAGTGCGACTGGACGTTGGCGTGCTCGGCTCCGAAGAGCGTGGTGGCCCGCTGGACGGCGATGAATTCGGCGGCGTCGGCCATTTCGCAGCCGCCGTGGTGGCGGGCGCCGGGGTATCCCTCGGCGTACTTGTTGGCGAGCGGTGAGCCGAGGGCGGCGAGGACCGCGGGCGAGGTGAAGTTCTCGGCGGCGATCAGCTGCAGGGTGCTCGACTGCCGGTTCAGCTCCCCCAGCAGCACATCGGCGATCTCCGGGTCCTCCCGGATCAGGGCTGCGAAGTCCTGCGGCAGGGCGGTGACGTGGGCGGAGGTGGGTGCGGCGGGGGTGGTGACCGACATCTGACGGCTCCGGGCCTGGGACGGGGGTGCGCTGGCGTCAGATCCAAGGTAGGCCAGTACCCGGCTCGCTGCCTGCTGCGCGCTGCCCCCGGACGCGTCAGTGCGGGGCCGGTACACCCGTCAGTGCGGTGACCACCGGCTCCAGGGCCTGGTTGATCTCGTCGCCGACGGAGCGGAAGAACGTGATCGGGGCGCCGTACGGGTCGTACACCTCGTCGGCCTCGGCGGTGGGGGCCAGCAGCCAGCCGCGCAGCGCGGCTGCCGCACGGACCAGGGCGCGGGCGCGTTCGACGACGCCCTCGTCGCGCGGGTCGGGCAGCGTCGCGGGGTCTATGGCCCGGACCAGCCGGGTGAATTCCTTGAGCGTGAACGTCCTCAGGCCGGCCGAGTGACCCATCGAGATCACCTGGGCGCGGTGGTCGCGGGTGGCGGTGAGGACGAGGTCGGCACGGATCACGTGCTCGTCGAGCAGTTCCCGGCCGACGAAGCCGGTGGCGTCGGCGCC
The DNA here is from genome assembly GCF_036248255.1 of Streptomyces sp. NBC_01717. Taxonomy (NCBI): domain Bacteria; kingdom Bacillati; phylum Actinomycetota; class Actinomycetes; order Kitasatosporales; family Streptomycetaceae; genus Streptomyces; species Streptomyces sp. NBC_01717. The sequence goes on from NZ_CP109178.1 coordinate 3,334,423, forward strand.
GAAGTCGGCCAGGACGATCTCGGCGTTGGCCTCCATGGGGGCGCCTTCGTGCCCCCACGTGCCGGCGCTCTCCACGATCAGGCCGCCGCTGAGCGGATCGCCGAGGCGGTCCACCAGGGCATGGCGGGTCAGCCGCTCGGTGATGGGCGAGCGGCAGACGTTGCCGGTGCTGACGTGGAGGATGCGGAAAGTGTCGGTCCGCCCCGCTATGCCACGCCCCTCAGGGGCGGTCAATTGGCCACCTCGAGGTCTGGTACCACCTTGCGGAGTTCCTCGACGGAGAGCGCACCGGCGCGCAGCAGTACCGGCACCTTGCCGGTGACGTCGACGATGGAGGACGGCACGATGCCGGGGGTCGGGCCGCCGTCGAGGTAGACGGAGACGGAGTCGCCGAGCATCTCCTGGGCGGCGTCGCAGTCCTCGGGAGACGGGTGTCCGGTGAGGTTGGCGCTGGAGACGGCCATCGGACCGACCTCGGTGAGCAGCTCGATGGCGACCGGGTGCAGCGGCATCCGGACGGCGACGGTGCCGCGGGTGTCGCCGAGGTCCCACTGGAGCGACGGCTGGTGCTTCGCGACGAGCGTGAGGGCGCCGGGCCAGAAGGCGTCGACGAGCTCCCAGGCCTGCTCGGAGAAGTCCGTGACCAAGCCGTGCAGGGTGTTCGGGGAGCCGATCAGGACAGGGGTGGGCATATTGCGGCCGCGGCCCTTGGCGTCGAGCAGGTCGGCGACGCCCTCGGAGCTGAAGGCGTCCGCACCGATCCCGTACACGGTGTCGGTGGGCAGCACGACCAGTTCGCCGCGGCGCACGGCGGACGCGGCTTCGCGCAGACCCGTCGTACGGTCGGTCGCGTCGTTGCAGTCGTATCGCCGTGCCATCAGCCGGCCTCCTCAAGCGTGTACGGGTACGGGTCGTGCGGGTGCGCGTGCGGGGCGCCGGTCACGGCATGGCCTTGCGGGCCGTGGCGAACCGGGGGCGCCCGTTCAGGTCGGGGTGGTCGGCCGCGTCGGCCCAGCCCCGCTCCTCGGTGAAGATCCACGGCACTTGACCGCCCTGGGTGTCGGCGTGCTCGATGACGACGAGACCGCCGGGCCGCAGCAGACGGTGTGCGGTGCGTTCGATACCGCGGATGGTGTCGAGGCCGTCCTCGCCGGAGAAGAGCGCCATCTCCGGATCGTGGTCACGGGCCTCGGGTGCCACGTACTCCCACTCGGTGAGCGGGATGTACGGCGGGTTGGAGATGACCAGGTCGACCTGGCCGTCGAGCTCGGGAAGGGCCGTCAGGGCGTCCCCGCGGTGCACGGTGACCCTTGACCCCTCGGCGTTCTTCCGCGTCCAGGTGAGGGCCTCCTCGGACAGCTCCACGGCGTGCACGCGCGAGCGCGGCACCTCCTGGGCCATGGCGAGGGCGATGGCGCCCGATCCCGTGCAGAGGTCGACGATCATCGGCTCGACGACGTCCATCGCGCGGACGGCGTCTATCGCCCAGCCGACGACCGATTCGGTCTCCGGGCGGGGGACGAAGACGCCGGGGCCGACCTGGAGCTCCAGGTAGCGGAAGAAGGCGCGACCGGTGATGTGCTGGAGCGGCTCGCGGGCCTCGCGGCGGGCGACGGCCTCCCAGTACCGGGCGTCGAAGTCCGCGTCCGGCACGTTGTGCAGCTCGCCCCGCTTGACGCCGTGCACGAACGCGGCAAGTTCCTCCGCGTCGAATCGCGGTGAGGGTACACCGGCGTCGGCCAGCCGCTGGGTGGCCTGGGCCACCTCGGCGAGCAGCAGGTTCATCGCGGTTCTCCGTACGGTTTCACGGGCGGGGCGGGGCGTTGCTTATGCGGCGGCGAGCTTGGCGGCGGAGTCGGCGTCGACGCAGGCCTGGATGACTGCGTCCAGTTCACCGTCGAGCACCTGGTCCAAGTTGTACGCCTTGAATCCGACGCGGTGGTCCGAGATCCGGTTTTCCGGGAAGTTGTAGGTACGGATCTTCTCGGAACGGTCGACGGTACGCACCTGGCTGCGCCGGACGTCCGAGGCTTCCTGCTCGGCCGCCTCCTGAGCCGCGGCAAGCAGTCGCGACCGCAGGATACGCATCGCCTGCTCCTTGTTCTGAAGCTGGCTCTTCTCGTTCTGGCAGGAGGCGACGACACCGGTCGGCAGGTGCGTGATGCGGACGGCGGAGTCCGTCGTGTTGACGGACTGGCCGCCGGGGCCCGAGGAGCGGTAGACGTCGATACGGAGATCGTTGGCGTGGATCTCGACGTCGACCTCCTCCGCCTCGGGCGTGACGAGCACACCGGCTGCCGATGTGTGGATACGGCCCTGGGACTCGGTGGACGGCACCCGCTGCACGCGGTGCACGCCGCCCTCGTACTTCATCCGGGCCCACACACCCTGGCCGGGCTCGGTGGCGCCGTTGCCGCCCTTGGTCTTCACGGCGACCTGGACGTCCTTGTACCCACCGAGCTCGGACTCGGTGGAGTCGATGATCTCGGTCTTCCAGCCGACACGCTCGGCGTACCGCAGATACATGCGCAGCAGATCGCCGGCGAACAGGGCGGACTCGTCGCCGCCCGCGCCCGCCTTGATCTCCAGGAGCACGTCCTTGTCGTCACTGGGGTCGCGCGGGACCAGGAGGAGGCGGAGCTTCTCGGTGAGCTCCTCGCGCTGCTTCTCCAGGTCCTTCACCTCGGCGGCGAAGTCGGGGTCTTCCGCCGCGAGCTCGCGGGCGGTCTCGATGTCGTCCGCGGTCTGCTTCCAGGAGAGGTACGTACCGACGATCGGGGTCAGCTCGGCGTAGCGCTTGTTGAGCTTGCGCGCGTTGGCCTGGTCGGCGTGGACCGCGGGATCCGCGAGCTTCTTCTCAAGATCGGCCTGTTCGCCGATCAGTTCCTCGACCGCCTCGAACATCGGGGGCTCCTGGGTGTGGGGTATCCCCTGCTCATCAAGAGCTCGGGGAAGTGACTTCGACATGCCTGCTGGACGGCGGTGTGCTGTCCGGACGGGGGGTGCGGGGACGGGCCTGAACCCCCCGGCCGGAAAAAAACGCCGGTCTCGACGCCCCCGGGAAGAGGGCGCCGAGAACCGGCGCAATGGCTCGCTACTTGCTGGCGGAGCCTGCAGCCTTGCCGAAGCGGGCCTCGAAGCGGGCCACACGGCCACCGGTGTCGAGGATCTTCTGCTTGCCCGTGTAGAACGGGTGGCACTCGGAGCAGACGTCGGCACGGATGGCGCCGCCGCCGATGGTGGACCGCGTGGTGAACGACGCGCCACAGGTGCAGCTGACCTGCGTCTCGACGTACTCGGGGTGGATGTCGCGCTTCAAGGGTGTCTCCTAGGTTCGGGAGGGCGCCGGGTCGTACGCGCGGATTTGCGCATCCGTGAACCGGGGCCGACGTACCAGTCTGCCAGGACCGGCCGTATCTCCCAAAACCGGGGGCGTGCCGCAACTATTCCCGAGCGCTGCGGAACGCTCCGCGCACGCCGGGACACCGGACTGTGGTGGTCCTACCGGACGACCTGGCCCGCACCGCCCTTGTCGCCGGCCGACTTCTCGATGGCGGAGGCGGGGATCGGCTTGTCCTGCTTGAGGGCGGTCCACACCTGCTGTGCGGACTTCTCCAGCGGTACGACGCGGTTCGGGTCGGCCGGGTCGTACTGCACGGGCAGCGTGACCATGTGGACGTTTTTCGAGCCGAGCCCCTTGAGGCCGTTGGCGAAGCCCGTGAGCTCCTTGACCGAACCCAGGTCGGAGTCGGTGGTGATGGCCTTGGTCGCCGTGTCCGCGAGACCGAACAGCGTCTTCGGGTCGGAGAACACCCCCACGGTCTTCGCCTGTTCCATCAGCGCCTTGATGAAGGCCTGCTGGAGCTGGATACGGCCGAGGTCGCTGCCGTCGCCGACGCTCTTGCGGGTGCGGACCAGGCCGAGCGACTGCTCTCCGTCGAGGGTGTGGGTGCCGGGCGTCAGATTCAGATGGCTCTTGGAGTCGTCGATCGCCTGCGTGGTGGTGATCTTGACGCCGCCCAGCTGGTCGATGAGCTTCTTGAAGCCGGTGAAGTCGACCTCGAGGTAGTGGTCCATGCGGATGCCGGACATCGACTCGACGGTCTTGACCGCGCAGGCCGGCCCGCCGACCTCGTACGCCGTGTTGAACATCGCGCGCTGCTCGCCCGGTACGGTCTCGCCGCTGGTGTCGCTCGTGCAGTCGGGGCGGGTGACGAGGGTGTCGCGCGGAATGGAGACGACGCTCGCGGTCCTGTGGCCCTGATTGAGGTGCACGACCATCGCGGTGTCCGAGCGGGCGGTGCCTTCGTCCCTGCCGTACTCGGAGTTCGCGCCGGAGCGGGAGTCGGAGCCCAGGACGAGGATGTCCTGCGAGCCGTTGTCGACATCGGCCGGGCGGTTCTTGCCGAGCGCGGCGTTGATGTCGACGGCCTTGAGATTTCCGTTGAGCTTGAAGTACGCGTAACCCAGACCCGCACCGCCCACCACGACCACGCCGGCCACGGTCCAGGCGGCTACGGCCGTCGCCCTGCGGCGGCGGGAAGGCTCCTTCCGGCGCTTGCCGGTGCCGCGTATTCGGCCGTTGCTCCCGTTCTGCCCGGTCATCCGTCTCCTCGATCCTCACCTGCCCCGGCTACCCCCTGCAGTGGTGTTCGGGCACTGGTTCTGTCGCTTTGTCGCTATGAGTACGACGTGGTGGCTCGAAAAAGGGTTGCACAGCGCCCGGTCGGGACCGGGTGAGGACCCAAGCCGCGCACGACGGCGGGGAACGGCCGGTGATCCCGCGCTCACCTGCGGTTTCCTGCCTGCTACAGGCATCGCCGGGGCCGGTGGCGGAACCGTCGCCGTGTGGCGAAGGTCTCGGATCGGGCGGATCTGCCGAAAGGCCGGAAATCGATGCACCGGAACAGGGCCGCCCCCGTCACCGAGGTGACGGGGGCGGCCCTGTGACAACTGCCTGAGCGGTACGACGTCAGTCGTTGCCGTTGCCCGGAGCGGGCGTCGTCTTCTGGATCTGGAGCAGGAACTCCGCGTTGGACTGGGTCTTCTTCATCCGGTCCAGGAGGAGCTCGATCGCCTGCTGCTGGTCGAGCGCGTGCAGCACCCGGCGCAGCTTCCAGACAATCGCCAACTCGTCGCTGCCGAGCAGGATTTCTTCCTTACGGGTGCTGGACGCGTCGACGTCCACCGCCGGGAAGATGCGCTTGTCCGAGAGCTTCCGGTCGAGCTTGAGCTCCATGTTGCCGGTGCCCTTGAACTCCTCGAAGATCACCTCGTCCATGCGCGAGCCGGTCTCGACGAGCGCGGTGGCCAGGATGGTCAGCGAGCCGCCGTCCTCGATGTTGCGCGCGGCACCGAAGAAGCGCTTCGGCGGGTACAGCGCGGTCGAGTCGACACCACCGGACAGGATGCGACCGGATGCCGGGGCCGCGAGGTTGTACGCGCGGCCGAGGCGGGTGATCGAGTCCAGCAGGACGACCACGTCGTGACCCAGCTCGACGAGACGCTTGGCGCGCTCGATGGCCAGCTCGGCGACGGTGGTGTGGTCCTCGGCGGGACGGTCGAAGGTCGAGGAGATGACCTCGCCCTTCACCGACCGCTGCATGTCGGTGACCTCTTCCGGACGCTCGTCGACCAGGACGACCATCAGGTGGCACTCGGGACTGTTGACGGTGATCGCGTTGGCGATCGCCTGCAGGATCATGGTCTTGCCGGTCTTCGGCGGGGCCACGATCAGACCACGCTGGCCCTTGCCGATCGGTGCGACCAGGTCGATGATCCGCGTCGTCAGGACGTTGGAGTCGGTCTCCAGACGGAGCCGGTCCTGCGGGTACAGCGGGGTCAGCTTCTGGAACTCCGGGCGGCCGCGGCCGCTTTCCGGAGCCATGCCGTTGACCGAGTCGAGGCGGACCAGCGCGTTGAACTTCTCGCGGCGCTCGCCGTCCTTGGGCTGGCGCACCGCACCGGTGACGTGGTCACCCTTGCGCAGGCCGTTCTTGCGGACCTGGGCGAGCGAGACGTACACGTCGTTCGGGCCCGGCAGGTAGCCGGAGGTCCGGATGAACGCGTAGTTGTCGAGGATGTCCAGGATGCCCGCGACCGGGATCAGGACGTCGTCGTCGGAGACCGGCGGCGCGTCGCTCGCGAAGTCGTCACGGCCACGACGGCCACGGCGGTCGCGGTAGCGGCCACGGCGACCGCGACGGCCACCTGCCTCGTCGTCGTAACCGTCGTCCTGCGGTCCGCCGCCACCCTGCTGGCCCTGGCCCTGGCTCTGGCCCTGGCCCTGGCCCTGGCCCTGACCCTGGCGCTGCTGGCGCTGGCCGCCCTGCTGGCCCTGGCCACCGCCCTGCTCCTCGCCCTTGCCGCGGCGGTCGCGCTGACGGTCACGGCGGTCGCCGCGGTCGCCGCGGTCGCCGCGGTCGCCACGCTGACCGCGGTCGCCACGGCGGCCTTCGGCGGTGTCCACGGCGGCTTCGGCCTTCGCGTCGGCGCGGTCGTCACCCTTGGGCTCGGCCTGCGTCTCCACCTTGGCCTCGGCCTTGGGCTCCGCCTTGACGTCCGGGCTGCCCGCCTGCGCGGTCGCACGGCGCCGACGACGCTCACCCGTGGGCTGGTCGTCGCTGGCCGGCTGACCGGGGATGTCGATCTGCTGCTGGGCCGTCGCCTTCTCGGCGGGCGCGGCGGCGGACTCGTCCCCCGTGCGCGCCTTGGAGGTGGCGCGGCGCTTCGGCTTGGTCTCGGCGTCCGCGGCGGCGGGCGCTGCGGCAGCCTTGGGCGCAGCGCTTCCGCCCTGCGCCTCCTTGATGACCTCGATCAGCTGGCTCTTGCGCATCCGCGCAGTGCCCTTGATGCCGAGGCCGGACGCGACCTGCTGCAGCTCGGCCAGGACCATGCCATCGAGGCCGGTGCCGGAGCGGCGGCGCCGTGCGGTGGTGCCAGTGGCAGCACCTTCGGCGGGCGCGGAGCTGTCGACGGTCTTGTCGGCAGTCACGCCCATCAGATCGGTGGTGTCGCTCACGAAGGGTCCTTCCCTGGAGCGGACGTCGGCCTTCTGGCTCGGCGACCGGTTGTGCTGTCCGACTGCGGTCTTTGGATCTTGCGGACCGTGCCGGGGCGGTGGTCCGCCGGGTACGGCGGAGAGATGAATGTGCAAGGGTCCGACGCGAGCATCCCCCTGCTCGGCCCACTCCTGGACAAGCGAAGGGTGTCGTGCCGGTTCCGGAGCGTGCTCGAAACTGCTCAGGCAGGCTGCTCAGGCAGTTGGGGAGGCTCTCGGAAGAAATGGTGGCCCCGGAAAGGGACACGAAGCAACGCGCCACATAGACGTCGATTGCAGACTTGAGGTTAACACTACCGGCTCCAACAAACATTCCCCCTCTCACTCACCGGCAATCACTTCTCGCTACGGGGCGAGCGGCAGCACACTCGCACCCGAGGCGTCGAGAGTGAGCCGGTTGGCCGCCCATCCCTCGCCCGCCAGCCGTGCGACCTTGTCGGCCGCACCGTCCTCGGCCAGCGCGAGCACGGTCGGCCCGGCACCGGAGATGACTGCAGGGACGCCGTCGGCGCGCAGTCGGTTCACAAGTTCCACGCTCTCGGCCATTGCGGGGGCGCGGTATTCCTGGTGCAGCCGGTCCTCGGTCGCGGCGAGCAGCAGCTCGGGGCGGCGGGTCACGGCTTCGACGAGGAGAGCCGCACGGCCGACGTTGAACGCGGCGTCGACGTGCGGGACGGTGCGCGGCAGCAGTCCGCGGGCGGTCTCGGTGAGCACCGGCTTGCCGGGGACGAAAACCACCGGAACGATGGAATCCGAGGGATCCATCCTGATCGCGCGAGCGGACCCGCCGTCCATCCAGGCCAGCGTGAAGCCGCCGAGCAGGCACGCCGCGACGTTGTCGGGGTGGCCCTCGATCTCGGTGGCGAGCTCCAGCAGCGCCGCGTCGTCGAGCCGGGCATCGCCACCGGTCGTCACAGCGCGGGCCGCGACGATACCGGCGCAGATGGCCGCGGAGGAGGAGCCGAGGCCACGTCCGTGCGGGATGCGGTTGGCGCAGACGATCTCCAGGCCGCGGGGCTGTCCACCGAGCAGGCCGAAGGCCGTACGCAGGGAGCGCACGAGGAGGTGACTCTCGTCGCGGGGCAGGGTGTCGGCACCCTCGCCGGCGATGTCGATGTGCAGACCGGAGTCCGCGACGCGGACGACGACGTCGTCGTACAGCCCCAGCGACAGGCCGAGGGCGTCAAAACCCGGGCCCAGGTTGGCGCTGGTAGCGGGGACGCGCACCCGGACGGCGGCGGCTCGGAAGGCGGGACCGGCCATCGCTTCGACGACTCTCCTTGTGAGGCAGTGGGGATTGTTGCGGCGGGGATTGTGGCGGTGGATATTTCGTAAGCCTGTGGAGAACCCGACGGCCACGAAGGCGGCACCGCGGCAATTGCGGCGGGGCGGGTTGACTACAGCTTATCGAAGGAAGGTTCTGTCGCGACATAGGGCGCACAGGAGGCGCACGATGCGTGTCGCACGCCTCCTATGCGCTCTCCGCCCCGAAAAGGGGCGGTTGAGCTGCTGATGTCCTTACTGCACGAGGCCCAGCTTCTCCGCGGCGGTGGCGGCGTCGACCGGTACGGTGACGGGCTGCGGGGCGCCCGCGACGGCCCAGTCGGGATCCTTCAGACCGTTGCCGGTGACCGTGCAGACGATCTTCTGGCCGGGGTCGACCTTGCCCTCTTCGGCGGCCTTGAGCAGACCGGCGACCGATGCGGCCGAGGCGGGCTCGACGAAGACGCCCTCCCGAGAGGCCAACAGACGGTAGGCGGACAGAATTTGACGGTCCGTCACCTCGTCGATGAAGCCGCCGGACGCGTCACGTGCGTCCAGCGCGTACTGCCAGGAGGCCGGGTTGCCGATCCGGATCGCGGTGGCGATGGTCGACGGGTCCTTGACGATCTCGCCACGGACGATGGGCGCGGAGCCCGAGGCCTGGAAACCCCACATACGGGGCTTGTGCGTCGACATGGCATCCGCGGCGTACTCCGTGTAGCCCTTCCAGTACGCGGTGATGTTGCCCGCGTTGCCGACCGGGAGGACATGGATGTCAGGGGCGTCGCCGAGCGCGTCGACGATCTCGAACGCCGCGGTCTTCTGACCCTCGATACGGACCGGATTGACCGAATTGACCAGCGCCACCGGGTAGTTGTCCGAGAGCGAGCGCGCCAGCGTCAGGCAGTCGTCGAAGTTGCCGTCGACCTGGAGGATCTTGGCGCCGTGGACGAGCGCCTGGCCCATCTTGCCGAGCGCGATCTTGCCCTGCGGTACGAGGACGGCGCAGACCATGCCCGCCCGCACCGCGTACGCGGCGGCGGAGGCGGACGTGTTGCCGGTGGACGCGCAGATGACGGCCTTGGCGCCCTCCTCCTTGGCCCGGGTGATCGCCATCGTCATACCGCGGTCCTTGAAGGACCCGGTGGGGTTGGCGCCCTCCACCTTGAGGTGCACCTCGCAGCCCGTGCGCTCGGAGAGGACCTGAGCGGGAACGAGCGGCGTGCCACCCTCACGAAGCGTGACGACCGGCGTCGTGCTCGTGACCGGAAGACGGTCCCGGTACTCCTCGATGATGCCGCGCCACTGGTGGGTGCCCTTGCTGGTCATGGGTCCTTACTCCCCTTCAACACGCATGATGCTGGCGACACCGCGCACGGTGTCGAGCTTGCGCAGCGCCTCGACGGTCGCCGAAAGGGCGGCGTCGGGCGCGCGGTGGGTGACGACGACGAGAGATGCCTCGCCGCCTCCGTCCTGGCGACCTTGCTGGCGGACCGTATCGATGGATACGCCCTGTTCGGCGAAGACCGTCGCGACCTGGGCGAGTACGCCAGGCTTGTCGGCCACGTCGAGACTGATGTGGTACCGCGTGACGACCTCACCCATGGGGCTGACCGGCAGGCGCGTGTACGCGGACTCACCGGGGCCGGTGGCCTCGTTGAGCTTGTTGCGGCAGACCGCGACCAGGTCGCCGAGGACCGCGGAGGCGGTCGGGGAACCGCCCGCGCCGGGGCCGTAGAACATCAGCTGCCCGGCGGCCTCCGCCTCGACGAAGACCGCGTTGTACGCCTCACGGACGGAGGCCAGCGGGTGGCTGAGCGGGATCATCGCCGGGTGCACGCGCGCGGTGACGGACCGGCCGTCGGCGGCGCGCTCGCAGATGGCGAGGAGTTTGACGGTGCAGCCCATGCGGCGGGCCGACGCGATGTCGGCAGCGGTGACCTCGGTGATGCCCTCGCGGTGAACCTCGCCGATCCTCACCCGGGTGTGGAAGGCGATGCCGGCGAGGATCGCGGCCTTGGCGGCGGCGTCGAAGCCCTCGACGTCGGCGGTCGGGTCGGCCTCGGCGTACCCGAGGGCGGTGGCCTCGTCGAGCGCCTCGGAGTAGCCGGCGCCGCTGGTGTCCATCTTGTCGAGGATGAAGTTGGTCGTGCCGTTGACGATGCCCAGCACCCGGTTGACCTTGTCACCGACGAGGGACTCGCGCAGCGGCCGCACGAGCGGAATGGCACCGGCCACGGCCGCTTCGTAATAGAGGTCCCGGCCGTACTGCTCGGCGGCGGCGTGCAGAGCGGCGCCGTCCTCGGCGAGCAGCGCCTTGTTGGCGGAGACGACACTCGCGCCGTGCTCGAAGGCGGTGGTGATGAGTGCGCGGGCCGGCTCGATGCCGCCGATGACCTCGATGACGACGTCGATGTCGCCCCGTTTGACCAGGGCGGTCGCATCGGTGGTGATCAGCGCGGGGTCGATCCCCTCCCGCGCCTTCGAGGGACGGCGGACGGCGACACCGGCGAGCTCGATGGGCGCGCCGATGCGCGCGGCGAGGTCGTCGGCGTGCGTCGTCATGATGCGAGCCACCTCTGAGCCGACCACTCCACAGCCCAGCAGCGCCACCTTCAGCGGACGCGTACGCATCATCCGACCTCGTTTCTCATACATGCTCACGTGTGGACCAGTCTCACTCACCGGACGGGAGTTTCTGTCACCCGTCCGGATCCTGAGACATCTATTTCATCAGCCGACATCAAGACGCAGGAGATCTTCCTCCGTCTCGCGCCGGACGATCACCCGCGCCTCTCCGTCGCGCACGGCGACGACGGGCGGGCGCAGCGCGTGGTTGTAATTGCTCGCCATCGAGCGGCAGTAGGCGCCGGTGGCGGGCACGGCGATCAGATCGCCGGGCGCGAGGTCGGACGGCAGGAACGCGTCCTTGACCACGATGTCACCGCTCTCGCAGTGCTTGCCGACGACACGTACGAGCATCGGTTCGGCGTCGGAGCGGCGCGAGACGAGCGCGACGCTGTACTCGGCGTCGTACAGCGCGGTGCGGATGTTGTCCGACATGCCGCCGTCGACACTGACGTACGTACGCAGTCCTTCGAGGTGCTTGATGGTGCCGACCTCGTACAGCGTGAACGCGGTGGGTCCGACGATGGCGCGCCCGGGCTCGACCGAGATCCGCGGGGTGGCGAGGCCGGCCGCCTCGCACTCGCGGGTCACGATGTCGCCGAGCGCCTTGGCGATCTCGTGCGGCTCGCGCGGATCGTCGTCGGAGGTGTACGCGATGCCCAGACCACCGCCGAGGTCGATCTCCGGCAGCTCGACACCGTGCTCGTCGCGCACCTCGGCGAGGAGCTGGACCACGCGGCGGGCGGAGACCTCGAAGCCGGCCATGTCGAAGATCTGCGAGCCGATGTGCGAGTGGATGCCGATGAGCTCGATCCCGTCGAGCGTGAGCGCCCGGCGCACTGCCTCGGCGGCCTGTCCCCCGGCCAGCGCGATGCCGAACTTCTGGTCCTCGTGGGCGGTGGCGATGAATTCGTGGGTGTGCGCCTCGACGCCGACCGTCACCCGGATCTGGACACGCTGGCGCTTGCCGAGCCGCTGCGCGATGTGCGACACGCGGACGATCTCCTGGAACGAGTCGAGCACGATCCGCCCGACGCCGACCTGGACGGCCCGCTCGATCTCGGCGACGGTCTTGTTGTTGCCGTGGAAGGCGATGCGCTCGGCGGGCATTCCGGCGTCGAGCGCCGTGGTCAGCTCGCCGCCGGAGCAGACGTCGAGGTTGAGCCCCTCCTCCTTGAGCCACCGCACGACGGCCCGCGACAGGAACGCCTTGCCGGCGTAGAAGACATCGGCGCCCGGTCCGAACGCGTCGGCCCAGGCACGGCAGCGGGCGCGGAAGTCGCTCTCGTCGAGGAAGTAGGCGGGCGTGCCGAATTCCTCGGCCAGCCGGGTCACTTCGATCCCGCCGACGGTCACGGCGCCGTCGTCGTTGCGGGAGACGGTGCGGGCCCAGACCTTCTCGTCGAGGACGTTCAGGTCGGCGGGCGGGGCTGCGTAATGCCCCTCGGTCAGGACGTCGGCGTGACGGGGACCGGCGGGGTGTGCGGATCGGCTCATGGTGTTGCTCTGTTCTCTCGGATCTCTCAGAGGTGTTCGGGTGCGCTGATACCGAGCAGGGACAGGCCGCCGGCCAGCACCGTCCCGGCGGCTTCGGCGACGGCCAGCCGGGAGCGGTGGGCGGCCGAGGGTTTCTCGTCGCCGACGGGCAGCGGGGACGCGGAGTCCTGGAAGTCGAAGAAGGCGTGCGCGACGTCTTCGAGATGCCGGGCGAGCCGGTCGGGCGCGCGGTGGCGGGCGGCGGCGGCGAGGGCCTCGGGGTAGTCGGCCAGCGCGCGCAGCAGTGCGGGTGCGTCGACATCCTCGTCGTACGAGCTGTCGAATCCGAGGAGCGCGGCGCCGCGGGTGAGCGCGCGGGCCCGGGAGTGGGCGTAGCGGACGAGGAACAGCGGGTTTCCGGCGCTCTGTACGAGCAGCTCGTCGCCGAGCGGGGCCCGGTCGTGTCCGGCCGGCCGCAGCAGCCCCCACCGGACGGCATCGGGCCCGAGCCGCTCCAGCAGTTCGCTCGCTGCGGCACCGGCGGGAAGAGGCCGGACGACGGTGGGCGACGCAGCCGGCTCCCCCGGAGCGTCGATGTCGACCCCGAGCCGTGCCCAGTCGGGGTCTGGCGACACGTCGCAGCCGGTGCGCACCAGCGCGTCCTGGGTGCGGGCGATGGTGCGCAGCGCGTGGGCGGTGACCGCGGCCCGGACCTCGCGGGCATGGCTCAACTGCAGGATGTCCCCGGCGAGCGCGTCCCCGTGCCCGTACCGGGCCCCTCGCGCCAGCACATCGTGTACGAGTGCGTCGCGCACCCGGGCATCCGCCGACGCGTCGAGCGTGAAGTTCAGGAATCCGGGCCCGGTGACCTCGACCCGCCCGATCCCGGGTGCTCCGGCGACCCGGTCCCGCAGGATCTCGGCGACCTCCCGGGCCGGCCGCGCGGCGGCCCCGGCCAGCTGGAGCGCGACGGCGCAGGCGTAGTCCCCGCTACCGCCGGGCCGTGTCCGCTCCACTCGCACGCGCGCGGGCACGGGCGCGCGCAAGGCCTCCTCGTCGACCGCGCGACGCACGGCGCGCAGCACGGTCCTGGAGAGCTCGGCGGGGGTCACGGGACAAGCGTATGGGAGGGAGGGGGGCGCTCCGCGACCCGGTTTCGCCATGCGGTCAGCCCGCTGCGCTCTCGGCCTTCCCGGCGCTTTGTCTGCCGTCGAGCGACGGCGGGTCCTCCCTGTTCGCCAACTGCCTTACGAGGCGTACCAGCTCGCTCGGCTCGAACGGCTTCGCCAGGAACGCGTCGACGCCCGCGGCGACACCGTTGTCAACCTCGTACTGCGTACAGGCGCTGACGATGGCGACGGGCAGATGTCTGGTCCGCGGATCGGAGCGCAGGCGAGTGGCGGTCTGCAGACCGTCGAGCCGGGGCATGACGACATCGAGGGTGATCACATCGGGGCAGACCCGATGCACCAGGTCCAGGCACTCGACACCATCGGCCGCGGTCACGACCTCGAAGCCCTCAAGCTCGAGATTGACCCTGATCAACTGCCGGATGACCTTGTTGTCGTCAACAACAAGCACGCGGCCACACGCCCCTGACACACTCCGAGAGTAGGCGGGGCGTAGGGGCTGCGTCCGGGTTTTGCCCATTTCCGGCCCCGGACGGGTGGCGGCCGAGTGGCGCACGGACAGCCCGGCGGACGATACGGCGGGGGCCTGGCGGCCGACGTGACGCGGACGGTGACCGCGTGGAAATACCTGTTCACAGACACCTCGCGGAAGCTGGTAGTGTTTCACCCGTCGCAGAGCAACACAGCGACACGCCCCCGTAGCTCAGGGGATAGAGCATCGGCCTCCGGAGCCGGGTGCGCAGGTTCGAATCCTGCCGGGGGCACTTCCGCCGGACCAGCGCGATCAAGCCGCTGAACAGGCGAAGTGCCAGACTTCAAGAGCCGGACCCAGTCTCACTGGGTCCGGCTCTTTGTCGTTGTCCGCCACTGATCGCGAGTGAGTGGCGAGTGGGTTTTCATGACCGCCGAGCGCTCACTGGCCGGTCCCCTCACCCCACCCCATGGACTTCTCGATCGTGGTGCGAACGGCCTGGCCTCCTGCCGCACCCGCCAGTAGCTGGTGGAGCCGAGGACTCCCCCACGCTCGTTGGCAAAGAGCCGACCGTCCTCGGCCGTGCCGAGCTGGAACAGGTCATCGAGCCCCCGACCACCCTCGTGGTCATCCAGCGGCCGGCCGACTCATCGTTCTACCGGAGCTGCTACCCGCTACCAGTGCCTAAGCGAAGGGGAGAAATCCTCGTCTGCGTTGTCAGACATCTCTGTTAGCTTCATGCGGCTCGTGTGATCCACGAGCTCAAGCACTTACAGGGGTGGGACATTGACCAGGTTCGGAAAGACGGTCAGATACAGACGGATGGTGGTGGGGAGCTGCGCGGCGGCGCTGCTCGCCACGTCTGCCGGTACGGCGTATGCGGTGGACAACCTGCCGCCGAAGCAGCCGCTGATCCAGGACCTCCAGTCGGAGGGCAAAGCCTGCGCCACCGGCGACGACACGCCATACGTCCCGGGTTCACCCAGGCTCAGTGCCATGCTGTACGACCCGGAGGAGGACAACCAGCCCTCCGAATCCAGCCCGGTCAAGGGCGAGTTCGAAGCCTGGTGGACGGACGCAGCAGGAGTTGAGCAGCGTCGTACCTACACCACCATCACCTTGTCGTCGGGGGCGCGCTTCTACTGGACGATGCCGGGCGACATCCCGGCGAACACGGTCGTGTCCTGGCACGTCCGCGCGAACGACGGCGAGGCGACCTCCGCATGGAGCGACGAGGGCGACGGCTCGGTCTGTTCCTTCGTGTACGACGACGTGAATCCTGAGAAGGCGACGATCAGCTCCCCCGAATACCCGAATCCGGAGGACGTGTTCTGGGTGGACGGGGTGGGCGTCTACGGCCACTTCACCATGGACTCGCCCTCGGACGACGTGGTGGCGTACACGTACGGCTTCCTGGGCGGCCCGTACGGGACCGTCTCCGCCGAGCGGCCGGGCGCAGCTGTGACCGTTCCGTACCTGCCGCTCACTGCAGGTCCCAAGCAGTTGACGGTCCGCGCGCTCGACCGGGCGGGCCGAAGCAGCGGTAGTTCGTCGTACGACTTCAACGTGCAGAACGGGCGTGCCCCTGTCGCCCGCTGGAAGCTGGACGACCCGGCGGGCTCCCGCACGGCCTCTGCCGAGACGGGCACCGTCGCCCGTGCCGGCACTGGCGTGACCTTCGGCGGCCCGGCGCCTGCGGGCACCGGAACCACCGCCACAGTCGGCCTCGACGGCAGCGGCCACGGCTTCCTCACCACGGACGCCCCGGCCACCGACATCCGCAAGACCTTCGCCGTCAGCGCCTGGGCGCGGCCCGCCGAAACCGGCCGGAACATGACCGTCGCCAGCCAGGACGCGGACGGGCAACCCGGCTTCGGCCTCGGGCTGCGCAGCCAGGACCCCGGCCCTGTCTGGTCGTTCGCGATCGGGGGCGCACGGGTGTCCGGTGGTACGCCCGAGACCGGCGAGTGGGCCCACCTGCTGGGGCTTTACGACGCGGAGACAGGTCGCGCGCAGTTGTACGTCAACGGCCAGGAGGTCGGCACCGCGGCAGAGGCGACTCCCGCCGAGACGGCCGGCGCGTTCCAGATCGGACGCGCCCGTGGGACTACCGGCTACCGCGACCGGTGGCACGGTGACATCGGCGACGTACGGGTCCACGACCGGGTCGTGGTACCGGGCGAGGTATCCGAACTGGCACTGCGCAAGCCGAAGCTGCTCGGTCACTGGTCGATGGACGACGCGACGGACGGCGCGAGTCCCGAGCAGTCGGACCGCGCGCCGCTGCGGCTCGGCACGGGAGCCTCGATCTACCGGGGCTCCGACAACTCCTGCATCCCGGAGATCGACCCCGACTGCACCTACGTGCCGCCGCCGCTCGTCGGCGACGGGCATCTGCGCCTGGACGGCGAGACCGGGTACGCCGCTGCCGACGGGCCGGTCGTGGACACCGGCGACAGCTTCACCCTCGGCATCGTCGTGCGCCTCGCGGACTCCGTGCCGGCCCACCCGATGACCGTGCTCTCGCAGGCCGGCGAGCACACCGACGCGTTCAAGGTGCGCTACGAGCCGTCCACGCACACCTGGCAACTCGTGATGCCGGAGAAGGACGAGGTCGGATCTCCCGAGAAGGTGGTGTCCCGGATCGCGGGCGCGGACGGCGGCGAGGGCCAGGGTCATCGTCTCGCCGTGATCTACGACGACGGGACCGACACGATCAAGCTCTACCTCGACGGCTACACCAACGCTGAAGCGACCGCGCGCCTCCCCAACGGCTGGCACAGCACCGGTGACCTCCAGATCGGCCGGGCCAAAGCCGGTGACGGATGGGTCGAGTACCTCCAAGGCGATGTGGACGAAGTGCAGGCCTACTCCGGTGCGCTGCGGGACAGGGACGTATCCAGCCTGGGCTGGGGTACGAATCCCTGCCTGTGCTGATCCGTCCGTTCTGATCCGTCCGTTCTGAATCCAGAGGTCGGAGCCCCGACGGCCCGACAGCTTGCGCGCGGAAACGACGATGGACCCGGACGGTGTGTCCGGGTCCATCGTCGTTGCAGCTCAGCCTTTGTCGTTGTGTGTCACTGATCGCGAGTGAGTGGCGAATCAATTTTCACGCGTGGTCACAGCTCACTCCCAGTTCCCTAGCCCCACCCCATGGCTTGCTCGATCTTCCGGTTGTTCAGCACCTCGTGTCCGTCGATGCAGCCCGCGTACCGGCGGTGCACCACCTCCGGCGAGTTCCCGGCGCGGCGGGACACCTCCGCGACAGGGACGCCCGCGTTCAGCCAGTTCGTGATGCAGATGTGCCGCAGGTCGTAGGGCCGGTGGGCGAGCGAGGAATCGGTCTTGTCCGGCGGCAGCGCGTAGGGACGGGCTTCCTGCCATACCCGCCAGTAGCTGGTGGAGCCGAGGACTCCCCCACGCTCGTTGGCGAAGAGCCGACCATCCTTGGCCGTGCCGAACTCTTCGATGTGGGCGCGAAGCATGGCGACCAGCACGGGCGGGATCGGCACGGGGCGGTCGGTGTTCGCCTCGCGTGATTTAAGGCCACGCCGGTCGTGCCGGAGACCGGAGTCCGTCCACTTCGTTCCGACCACCGGGCGTGTCTCGCGAAGAGTCAGGGTGCCCCACCCCTTTTCGGGGAGGTAGCAGTCCTTCTTCCGAAGCCCTACCGCTTCGGCCGGCCGAAGCGCGGCGTAGAGCTGGACAGCGAAGAATCCGACCAACCTACGGCCGCGATTGCGGTGAACGCTCCCCATGAAGTTCCCCCGCTGAGCTGGACAGCCTGATACTGGGACGGAAGGTCCCGGAGAAAGCAGTTCCAGGTAGTGAGCAAGAAGAGCAACATGAGTAAGCGGTACACGGCCGAGTTCAAGCGCGACGCGGTCGCGTTGGTGCACTCGTCAGAGAAGACGGTCACCGAGGTTGCCCGGGAGATCGGCGTCAGCGCCGAGGGACTGCGCAACTGGGTAAAGCAGGACCAGGCCGACCGCGGGCATGGGCCTGCGGGCGCCCTGACCAGCGACGAGAAAGAAGAGCTGAGGCGTCTGCGGCGGGAGAACCGGGAACAGCAGCAGACCATCGAGGTCCTGAAAAAAGCCGCGGCCTTCTTCGCGCGGGAGTCGACGAAATAGCCGTGCGCTACGCGTTCATCGATGCGGAGAAGGCTACCGAGCACAACCCGGACGGCCACGGCGTCAGCCTGATGTGCAAGGTCTTGGGGGTGTCCCGCTCCGGCTACTACGCCTGGTGTGCCGCACGCCCGGCCGCCAAGGCGAGAGCGGGTGAGGAGACCGAGCTGGTCACGCAGATCCGGCAGCTCCACACGCAGTCCCGCCGTGCCTACGGCTCCCCGAGGATCACGGCCGCATTGCGTCGCGGGAGGGACGGCGGATCAACCGGAAGAGGGTCGAGCGGCTGATGCGCGAGCACGACATCCGAGGCATCACCCGCCGCAAACGCCGCAGCCTGACCCGCCCGGACAAGAAAGCGGCCTTCTCCCCCGACCTGATCGGACGGGATTTCACCGCCGTCGAGCCCGGCACCAAACTGGTCTCCGACATCACCTATCTGCCCACTCTGGCCGGCTGGTGGTATCTCGCCACCGTCATCGACCTGGCCACTCGCGAGGTGATCGGCTATGCGATGGCCGGCCACCACCGCGCCGAGCTGGTCGTCGACGCGCTGAAAATGGCCGCCGGCCGCGGGCTGCTCAGGCAGGGCTGCATCGCACACTCGGACCGCGGATCCGAGTACAGCTCTCGCGAATACCGCAGCCAGATACGGCAGTTGAACCTGCGGCAGAGCATGGGCAGAACAGGCTCCTGTTACGATAACGCCGCAGCCGAGAGCTTCTTCGGGCTGCTCAAAGCGGAGATCGGGACCATTGTCTGGAAGTCCCACGAGGCTGCCCGAGCCGACGTCTTCCGCTTCATCGAGGTCGAGTACAACCGCACCCGTCTGCGCAAGCACCCTGTCTACGGGTTCGTCACTCCGCTCGAAACAAGGGCACTGACGACACGAGGTCTCGCCCCCGCAGCGTAAGCACCCGCTGTCCACGATCAAGCTCCGCTACGTCGTCGAGCAGACCTTCACCCTGCTCCACCAGTTCAAACGACTCGCCGTCCGCTGGGAACGCCGCACCGAACTCCACGACGCCTTCGTCTCCCTCGCCTGCAGCCTCATCTGCTGGCGCCGGCTCTAAGGATTGTCGTACTGGTGATACCTGCGTACGTGAATGCGAGCACGGCCCTCAAGGCCTCTCCGGCGGGTTGCGGCACCGGCCATCCGTCCCTGCGTCGCCGGTGGCCTACTCCCGGCAGGTGTCACTCGAATGGAGTAACCAAACGCGCCACCCACATGGGTGAAGATCAAGCTGAGTAGTGCCCCAACCGAGGCAATCCGTGAAAGGGAAACCACATGCGCATTCGACGAACTCTCGCCGCCGTCATCGCCACGGCAGCCCTCGCCGGACTCGGCCTCACAGGTGCCGCCACCGCCACGGCCGCCACCCACAACGCCACCGCCACCGCCCACACCGAAAGCCTCACCCCGGGTGAGTGCGTGGACGGCGGCGGAAAGGTGGTCGGGATGAAGTGCGTCGGCGGTACGGGCGACGGGCAGATGGTCGACTAACGCCCACTGGGCGCCCCGCAGCCACGCGCCGCGGGGCGCTCCCGCGCGAGCATGCTGCAACATCACGTTTACACCGAGATACGTACGCCACTAAGGGCGTGGCAACTGCGACGCACAACCGCGAACAACCGTGGACGTCAGCGGGCCATCAGCGCAGGTGACAGGTACAGCAGCCCAAGGACAGAGAGCGTCCCGAGTTGCTTCGGGAGGAAGAGGTCGTGAGCTAAGGGCCGTCGCGCTCGATCAGCGAGCCGTCAGAGCCCAAGCTGAATTCCCGTGGCGGACCCATGGCTTCCACGGCCCTTTGCAGCTCCACTTCCTGCTCTGCGGGGTCGGGGCCGTGCAGATATCGCACCTGGAAGCCGTGCAGTCGGATGTTGTCTGCGTCAACGTCGTCCGGCTGGGGGCGGCCCTCCTGGATGAAGCCGCAGAGAGCTCGCAGTGCGTCTTCGCCCAGTTCTAGGGGGTGGAACGGCAGCGGGTACGGCTCTTCGTCCTCGTCCGGCCAG
The DNA here is from genome assembly GCF_036248255.1 of Streptomyces sp. NBC_01717. NCBI lineage: Bacteria > Bacillati > Actinomycetota > Actinomycetes > Kitasatosporales > Streptomycetaceae > Streptomyces > Streptomyces sp. NBC_01717. Next base: position 3,354,595 of record NZ_CP109178.1, read on the forward strand.
GGGATGACGTCGGCTGGACGGTCTCCGGCCCAGTGGGGCAGTTCAAAGGGGAGTGGTTCGCCGATGTTCTCGATGATGCCGCTGTCCGGGGACAGGCTCAGGGAGCGGACAAGCTGGCCGTCTTCCCACACAGCAAACGCAAGCCAGTCGACGACGCTGTGCATGGCGTGCAGGATGAGCCGTCGGTCGGCGCTTGCCGCCACTAGGTGCTCCGGGAGTTGGGAGGGGGCGTCGATCATCACGCTCTGATCACCGATGACCTCAACGCCCGGCCAGCTGGCCGCGTACGCAGTGCCCTTTGGGGGGTACACACCGTCCCAGAGATTCGAGCCGTCGCACTCCTCGATCTCCCAGCCGGGATAAAGCCGCCGCATCATGGTGGCCGTCCGATCAAGGTCTGACGTACCCACGCGTCGCAGCAGCTCCGGCACGTCACCGTCGGCCTACACCAGCAGTCCCGTCTTGGCGCCCAAAGCCCCTCCTCAGACCGTTGCCCTTGTGGCGAACGCACCATAGCCGCACGCACCGACAACGGACGTCCGCTCAGCCCGCGTGCCCGGCTGGGCCGTCCCTGGGCAGTCCGAGGCCCCCGAGGCCACTCAACGACGACCGAGGATTTCCTGCGTGCCGCCGAGTGAGTGGCGAGTGAGTACGCATCCGGTCTGATCTCGGTTGGACGTTCTCCCAGCTCAGGCGGCCAGTCGGGGCAAATAGGCGCATGCCCTCCGGAGCCGGGTGCGCAGGTTCGAATCCTGCCGGGGGCACCGCATTCCGGACAGCGTGATCAAGCCGCTGACCAAATGAAGTGCCAAGTACAGAGGGTCGGAACCAGTCTCACTGGTCCGGCCCTTTGTCGTTGTGCGTCACTGATCGCGAGTGAGCGGCCAGTGGGCTTTCAGGGGTGGTCGCAGCTCACTCGCCTGTCTCCTCGCCCGGGCCCACGGACTGCTCGATCTTCTTGTCCGGCGGCAGCGCGCAGGGACGGCCGCCGGTAGCTCGTGGAGCCGAGCACTCCCCACGCTCGTCGGCGAAGAGCAGAGCTCGCACGTCTTCGCCTACTTGCCAGGACGCCGACGGATCGAGGGCGGCTTCGCTCGACTCTACTTCTGTGGCCGCAGGTCGACAGGGAGGGCGGGACGGCCGCCGCCGAAGGAACTACTGGCACGGTCGATCTCGCCGAAGAAGACCATGATGTCGTTCGGGTCCGTTCCTGCCGCCTGCAGGCGAGCCACGATCGCGGAGAGGAGCGAACGCTTCCTTTGTTCCCCGGTCCCTGACGAGAGCACGGCCTCGATCATCAGAACATGCTCACTGCGAGGCTTCAGCAGATCGGGATAGCGGGGGCTGATACGAAGGTCGGCTTCTTCCAAAGAGATGAATCTCTGAAAGTGATCGTCCTCCGGGTAACCGGCACTGACGCTTGCTTCATGGATGGCGGCGGATATCGCGTCCTTCTCTGCCATCGTCCTCCCGGAACGCATTGTGACGGTGAAAAGTGGCATAGAATTCCCTTGGATTACGTAAAATCTCCTATTGATTCCAATGAAATCGTACCGCGTCGACCGCGATTCCTTCGGGGCGTGGATGAGCGGCGGACCGGCTCGGTGGGTGCGAGTTGACGCCCATGCGCCGCTGACCAGGGTCAGGGCACAAATGCAAGACCGAAAGACCAGCCGAGACTTCGGGACGAAGCGGCTGATGGGTTTCGATCGGCAACCACGAGCAAGTCGCGAGTGAGCTGGCTGCCGGTCCGAGGGCTCCCCCTCCCCGGGGCCGGGTGCACAGGTTCGAATCCTGTCGGGGCACTTCCGATAGACCTCCGACCAGTGGATCGCCGAGCAGCGGGTCTTTTCCATGCCATTTTCCTGCCGTTGGATCCGCGGACGGCGGCCATTGCACGTGCAAGCAGGCTCTCTGATCAGGCATGACGCCGGATCGGAGGGCCTGTTGTCGGATACGGGCCGGGCACCGGGTTCCCTCGAGTGGTTCGGTGTGTCGACGACGGCCTTCCGCTTCGTCGCATCCACCACCGCGCATCGGCGGTGGAGTGCTGGGTATCGGGTTCGGAGAGACGATGGAGGGGCCGCAGCGAGGCGAAGGGAGCAGTACGGGCTCGGCCGGACGGAACTGCCGCCGTGGAGGCGAGCGGAAGGGGTGCCCGGGGATGAGTACGACCGATGCGTTCCTGGCAGGCCTGGGCCTGCCAGGTGCGGCATCCGCGCCGAGCGGGCTACTGGATCTGCTGAGCCTGGCTGCGGTCGTACTCGATGACAGCGGACGGATCGTCTTCTGGAGCCCGCAGGCGGAGGAGCTGTTCGGCTATACCGCCGAGGAGGCGCTGGGGACGTTCGCGGGCCGGCTGCTGGTGGATGAACAGCACCTGGAAACGGTGATCGAGCTGTTCGCCCGGGTGATGCAGAGCGGGCAGCGCTGGTCGGGGAGTTTCCCGGTCCTGCACCGGGACGGCAGCACCCGGCTGGTGGAATTCCGCAACATGAGGCTGCAGGACGACCACGGCGGCTACTACGCGCTGGGTATTGCCACGGACCAGGCGACGCTGCAGCGCGTGGAGCGGGATCTGGCGCTGTCCATACGTCTAGTCTCCCAGTCCCCGATCGGCCTGGGGGTCATGAACACCGAACTGCGGTACGTGCTGGTCAACCCGGTGCTGGCACGCGTCGACGGCCTGCCCGCCGACGAGCAGGTCGGGCGCGCCGTCAGCGAGGCACTGCCCTTCGCGAACGAGGATTCCATCGAGTCGGACATGCGCCGGGTCCTGGCCACCGGCACACCGCTGCTGGACCGGTTCGTCGTCGGCCGCACCCCGGACGACACCGATCAGGACCATGCCTGGTCGGTGTCCTTCTACCGGCTGGAGGACCCTGGCGGGCAGGTACTCGGACTCGCCACCTCGGTGGTGGACGTCACCGAGCAGCACCGGGCGGCTGCCGACGCCGCCCGGGCGCGGCACCGGCTGGCTCTGGTCGCCGACGCGTCGGTGCGGGTCGGGACCACCCTCGACCTGCAACAGACCGCCCGGGAGCTGGCCGAGGTCTGTGTGCCACAGGTGGCCGACGTGGCCACGGTGGATGTGCTGGACAGCATCCTGCACGGCCACCGCAGCAGCGGAGAGGCGGTAGACGCGGCACGGTTCAGGGCGCTGGCGGTGGTGTCGGCCCACCCCACCGTGGCTACTCGCGCCGTCGATCCCACCGGCGACTACGCCCAGTACGACGCCAGCCGTCTGATCACCCAGTGCGTCAACACCCGCCGGCCCGTCCTCAAGACCGATGTGACCGGCCAGGATCTGCGCCGCGTCGCCCGGGACGACGAATGCGCGGCGCTGCTGGCCGCAGCCGGAGTGCACTCCTACCTCGCGGTCCCGCTGATCGCCCGTGGCGAGGTGATCGGCGCCGTGGGCCTCATGCGCGCCGACAACCCGAGGCCCTTCGACAAGGACGATGTCGTCCTGGCCGGGGAGCTGGCTGCCCGCGCGGCGGTATGCATCGACAACGCACGTCTGTTCCAGAGCCAGCGGCACGCCGCCCTGACCCTCCAGCGCAGCCTGCTGCCTCAACGGCCGGCCGACCAGCTGGGTCTGAAGATCTCCACCCGCTACCAGCCCGCCGGCGCCACCAGTGAGATCGGCGGCGACTGGTTCGACGTCATCCCCCTGGCCGACGACAAGACCGCCCTGGTCATCGGCGATGTCATGGGCAGCGGCATCGACGCCGCCGCCACCATGGGCCAGCTGCGCACCGCCACCCGCACGCTGACACAGCTCGACCTCGATCCCGCCGACGTGCTGCACAATCTCGACCGGGCCACCGCCGGCATCGAACACACCATCGCCACCTGCGCCTACGCCGTGTTCAACCCCCACGAAGGCACATGCGACATCTCGCTGGCCGGGCACCTGCCGCCGGTCCTCATGCGACCGGGCCGCACCCCCGAACTGCTCGACCTGCCCACCGGCGCTCCGCTCGGCGTGGGCGGGGTCCCCTTCAGTACCACCCGCCTCGGTCTCGCCCCCGGTGACCAGCTGGTCCTGTACACGGATGGCCTGGTCGAAACCCGCGACCAGGCCATCGACGATCGGCTGGATCTCCTGCTGTCCCTGCTCGCGGGTCCGCACCGCGATCTTGAGGAGACCTGTGACCTGCTCCTGCGGGCGCTGCGCCGGCCCGGCGACCACGATGACGTGGCCCTGCTCATCGCCCGGCTGCCCGCCGCGGAGCCCGGAGACCCTCAGCCCACCGGCAGCCCCGGCGCCGGGTAGGCGTCCATCAGGTTCTTCACGTCGGCGCGCACCTTGGTGACCGTCGCCTCGTCGTCCGTACGCGCCGCCTCCACCACCCGGGCGATCCACTCCGCGACCGTGCCCATCTCGGATACGGGGATTCCGCGTGAGGTCAGGGCCGGGGTGCCGATGCGGATGCCGGACGGGTCGAAGGGCTTGCGGGGGTCGTAGGGGACCGTGTTGTAGTTGACCACGATGCCCGCCCGGTCCAGGGCCTTCGCCGCGATCTTGCCGGGCACGTCCTTGCCGGTGAGGTCGATCAGCAGAAGGTGGTTGTCCGTGCCGCCGGAGACCAGGTCGAAGCCCCGGGACGCCAGCTCCTCGCCGAGGGCGCGGGCGTTGGCGACCACCTGGTGGGCGTAGGCGCTGAAGTCGTCGGTTGCGGCTTCCTTGAGTGCTACCGCGATCGCTGCCGTCGTCTGGTTGTGCGGGCCGCCCTGGAGGCCGGGGAAAACGGCCCGGTCGATGGCACGGGCGTGTTCCGCCCGGCTCAGCAGCATCGCGCCGCGCGGGCCGCGCAGGGTCTTGTGGGTGGTGGTGGAGACCACGTCGGCGTGCGGGGCGGGTGAGGGGTGGGCGCCGCCCGCGATCAGGCCGGCGATGTGGGCGATGTCGGCGACCAGGACCGCGCCGACCTCGTGGGCGATCTCGGCGAAGCCGGCGAAATCGATCGTCCGGGGCACGGCGGTGCCGCCGCAGAAGATCACCTTGGGACGCTCGGCGCGGGCCAGGTCGCGGACCTCGTCCAGGTCGATCCGGCCGGAGTCGCGCCGGACGCCGTACTGCACCCCGCGGAACCAGGTCCCGGTCGCCGAGACTCCCCAGCCGTGCGTCAGGTGACCACCCATCGGCAGCGACATGCCGAGCACGGTGTCACCGGGCTCGAGGAACGCCAGGTACACGGCGAGGTTGGCGGGCGAGCCGGAGTACGGCTGCACATTGGCGTGGTCCATGCGGAAGAGGGACGTGGCCCGTTCGACGGCCACCGTCTCCACCTGGTCGATGATCTGCTGGCCCTCGTAGTACCGCTTGCCGGGGTAGCCCTCGGAGTATTTGTTCTGGAGGACCGTGCCGGAGGCCTCCAGCACCGCTGCGGAGACGTAGTTCTCACTGGGGATCAGGCGCAGGGTGTCGGCCTGCAGCTGCTCCTCCGCACTGACGAGGGCAGCGAGCTCCGGGTCGGTGGCGGTAAGGGCGGGGCGGCGGTTCTCGGGTGTCGTCACAGGGTCCTCCCGGGTCTGGCGCATTGCTGCGGCGTGGACCCGGATGCCCAGGCGGACGGCTCTCCGGCGGTAACGCCCCCGGGCAGGCCCGGAGTGTGCCGCTTCCTCGTGGTCGATTCCACGGAGCACCCCTGCCGGAGTGCGCGCCAGTCGCGGCGCCTCGAAGTTTACCGGCGGAGGACGGATTCGGGGCGGATGCCGGGCGGATCCTGGGCGAATACGCCCGATTGACACTGTTCGTGGCGGCGAGGATGGTGGTGAAGCCGGGCGCGGTCAGGGGTGCCGTGCCCAACGGTTGGGGGGCCGGGATGAGTTGGGACGATCAGGTTTTCCGACCGGGCTCGGCTCCTCCCGTACCGCCACCGCCTTCCCGTCCGCCCACCGTGGGGCCACCGCCACCGGGCGCCGCGCTGCGTGCCGTGGCCGCCGGGCTGCTCAATCTCACCGGTCTCGGGCTCGGCTACGCCCTGACGGGGCGGTGGTTCAGAGCCGTTCTGTGCTGGGTGGCGACGGGTGTGCTGCTGCTCGTGGCGCTGCCCGCCGACCCCGACGGCGTGGCCGCGGGTCCGGTCGTCGGGTACGTGCTCGTGCTGGTGGCTGCCGCCGTGGACGGGGCGCGGATCGCGCGGCGTACCGCTATCGGCGGGTCGTGGCGGCCGGTGGTGGCGGCCGGGGTCGGGCTGGTGCTGCTGGCGGCGCCGGCGGGCGGCGTGGTGTTCTACGGCTCCGCGCGGGACGAGGCCGTCGAGCAGATGCTGCTCGACCGGCTGGGCGAGAGTGACCGGACCGTGCGGGCCGCCTCGGGCCGGACCTTCGATGCCGCCCGGGCCGACTACCGTTCCGCCCTTGCCGTCTATCGCGATCTCGGTGAGGAGCATGCGGGGTCGAGGGCGGGGAAGCTCGTACCGGAGCGGCTGAAGGAGTACTACGAGGCGGTCGCCGCTCCGTACCGGCGGGGCAGGCATTGCGAGGCCGTCGCGCCGCTGACGCATCTGCGAACCGTGCCCGAGTCGATCGACCCGAAGCTGCTGGGCGACCTCGCCGGCTGGCCCGACGGTCCGCTGGCCACCTCGCTGTACGCGTGCGGGGTGTCGAGGCTGGGTGACTCGACGGTGGGGTCGCCGGGTGGCGAGCTGGCCGAGCTGCTGCGTACGTTCCCCGGTTCGGCGCAGGCCGGGAAGGTGGGTCCGGCTGTCTCCAAGAAGATCTCGGAGCAGGCCCGGGCGGTGAGCGGGAGCAGTCCCTGCTCGGCCACCGCGACGCTGCGGGGGCTCCGGGCGAGCGTGGCGTCGATGCCGGAGAAGTCGGTCTCCGCCCGGGCCGGGGAGGCCGACCGGGGGATCGAGAACGGCGCGTACGCCTGCGGGGTGGACCAGTTCAGGAAGAAGCAGTTCACCGAGGCGCGCAAGACCCTGACGGAGTTCGCCACCACTTACGGGAAGGACGGACGCAGGGCTCGGGCACGGGACATCGCCATCGCCGCGGAGATTGCCGCCGACCGGCCGGCGGCGGGCAAGCGGCTGCCGCCGGCCGGACGTCCGGGCGGCTCCCGGATGGAACTCGTCATCAGCAACGACGCCCCGAGCGGTGTCGAGATCCTCTACACCGGCCCGGTCACCGGCCGCGTCACGCTCAAGGCGTGCGGCAGTTGCAAGCGGTACGGGACGGAGGTGTCCGGGTCGATGCTCGCCTGCAAGGCCGGCGGCAGGAGCTATCCGAAGGCGCGGTTGCAGCTTCCGGCGGGCGAGTACCACTTCCTGTACAAGCACGGCACGGGCGTGAGCGCGAACGTGGACAGCTATTCGTCCGGGTCGCGCATCAAGCCCGGCTACACGTACACGAGTTGTACGTACGTCGTCGAGAGCCCGTACGGGCTCGGCCTGCCCTCACCCTCCGATCCGATCAGCTTCTCCCCCGCGTCCTCTTCTCGGTGAACCGGGTGCCGATACCGGGACGGTCGGATCCGGACAGGTGCATTCCTTCTCTTATCGACTTGAACTGCCTGTTCCGCAGCGCCTCTTGGCAGTTTCTTGGCGAACGCATGCCCCTTACGTAAAGGGTTCCTCGCCAGAGTGACGGATTACATGTGCACATCATCCGGCACATGCTCCACACGCGAAGAACCACATCGCAGGGGGTTACATGAGAATCAGCCGCGCCAGACGCCGCGCCGGGCTGAGCATGGCAGCGACACTGCCGCTGCTCGCCGGTGCACTCGCCCTCGGCATACCGTCCGCCAGTGCGGACTCCGCGCCCGGCGGGCGCGACGCACTGCAGGGCACCAAGCCGGCCTGGGCGACCGCCCAGGCCGACCAGGGTGCCACGGCCGACAGCGGCAAGGTGAGTGTCCGGGTCCATCTCGCCGGGCGGGACGCGAAGGGGCTGGCCGCCTACGCCGCCGCCGTGTCCGACCCGCACTCCTCCTCGTACGGGAAGTATCTGAGCGCCGAGGAGGCGCAGGCCCGGTTCGGGGCGACCCAGCAGCAGATCGACCAGGTCAGCCAGTGGCTGAAGTCGAACGGCCTGACCGTCACCGGTGCCAACCAGCACTACGTCTCCGCCACCGGCGATGTCGCCGCGGCCGAGAAGACGTTCAGCACCCAGCTGCGCAACTACCGCAAGGGCGGCCGGACCTATCGCGCCCCGTCCGCGACGGCCTCCGTGCCGGCCGGGCTGAGCGACTCGGTCCTGGCGGTCTCCGGTCTGGACAACGCGCCGCACAAGTCGAGCCACGACGAGACGCTGCCGCCGCCGGACGCGGTGTTCCGCAACGCGGGCCCCTTCTCCTCCTACTACGGCTCGAAGACCGCGGGGTCGCTGCCGAGCGCCTACGGGGCCAAGGTGCCGTACGCGGTCAAGGGCTACACGGGCAAGCAGCTGCGTGCCGCGTACGGTGCGGGCAGCTGGACCGGCAAGGGCGTGACCGTCGCGATCACCGACGCGTACGCCTCGCCGACCATCGCGAAGGACGCCTCCGAATACGCCAGGCGCAACGGCGACGCCCCGTACCGCAGCGGCCAGCTCCGCCAGGTGCTGCCGGCCGACTACACGAAGACCGAGGAGTGCGGGGCGTCCGGCTGGTACGGCGAGGAGACCCTCGACGTCGAGGCCGTGCACGCGGTCGCGCCCGCCGCGGACATCGTGTACGTGGGCGGCGCCTCCTGCTACGACGCCGACCTGCTGGACTCGCTCAACAAGATCGTCGACCACCGGCTGGCCGACATCGTCTCCAACTCCTGGGGCGATGTCGAGGCCAACGAGACCCCGGACGTCGCGGCCGCGTACGACCAGGTGTTCAAGATGGGCGCGGTCGAGGGCATCGGCTTCTACTTCTCCTCCGGTGACGCGGGCGACAACGTCGCGTCCACCGGCACGAAGCAGGTCGACGTCCCGTCCAACTCCGCCTGGGTGACGTCGGTCGGCGGCACCTCGCTGGCCGTCGGCAAGCACGACGCCTACCAGTGGGAGACCGGCTGGGGCACGCTGAAGGCTTCTCTCGCGGACGACGGCAAGAGCTGGACCGGCTTCCCCGGCGCCTACACCTCGGGCGCGGGCGGTGGCACCAGCTCGACCGTGAAGCAGCCGTCGTACCAGCGTGGAGTCGTCCCGGACGCGCTCGCGCAGGCGAACGGCAAGCGCCGGATGCGTACCGCCCCGGACATCGCGGCGGTCGCCGACCCGAACACCGGCTTCCTGGTCGGTCAGACCCAGACGCTGCCCGACGGCTCGCTCGGCTACGACGAGTACCGCATCGGCGGTACGTCACTGGCGGCCCCGGTCATCGCGGGCGTCCAGGCCCTCGCGCAGCAGGCCCAGCACGGCCGGCCGCTCGGCTTCGCCAACCCGGCGATCTATGCCCGGTACGGCTCGACGAAGTACCACGACGTCACCGACCACCCGCTGGGCGCAGGCCGTGACCTCGCGGTGGCCCGGGTCGACTTCACCAACGGCTTCGACGCGGCCGACGGCCTGCTGACGTCGGTGCGGAGCCTCGGCAAGGACGCCTCGCTCAAGGCGGTCAAGGGGTACGACGACGTGACGGGTGTCGGGACTCCGGCGGCCGGCTACATCAACTCGTACCGCTGACACCGACGCACGGGATCGACGCGTAGGACTGCCCCGGGGCTTCGGCCCCGGGGCAGCAGTATGTGCAGGCCGACCTCGGCAGATGCACTCCGGCACGGAGGTCATGATCACGCCGCTGAGCTCCTCAGGGGCTGTCCATCGCGCCGGGCAGCGGCTGCTGCGCCCAGATGACCTTGCCTTCAGGGGTGTACCGCGTGCCCCAGTGCTCGGCGATCTGCGAGACGAGAAACAGCCCGCGGCCTCCCTCGTCCATCGTCGCCGCGTACCTCAGATGGGGTGAGGTGCTGCTGCCGTCGGACACCTCGCAGATCAGGTTGCGGTCACGCAGGAGCCGCACCCGGATCGGCGCGGAGGCATGGCGGATGGCGTTGGTGATCAGCTCGCTGAGTATCAGCTCCGTGGTGAACGCCAGCTCCGACAGATCCCACTCGTCGAGCTTCTCGGCGACCGCGGCGCGTATCCCGGCCACCGCGGCGGGGTCGAGCGGAACCTCCCATTCGGCGATCTGGTCGGCGGAGAGCGCGCGGGTGCGGGCGATGAGCAGTGCTACGTCGTCCTGGGCCTGGGTGGGAAGGAGCGCGTCGAGCACCGCCCGGCAGTGATCTTCCGGCGATCGGCCGGCATGGGCCAGAGCCTGGCGGAGCAGCTCCATCCCCACATCGATGTCCCGGGTGCGGTCCTCGATCAGCCCGTCGGTGTAGAGGACCAGCTGAGCACCGACGGCCAGATCCAGTTCGGCCGTCTTGAACGGCATGCCGCCGAGCCCCAGCGGCGGCCCGGCAGGAAGGTCGGGGAACTCCACTCTGCCGTCGGGGTGGACCAGCGCGGGGAGGTGATGCCCGGCGCGGGCCATGGTGCAGTGCCGGGAGACTGGATCGTAGATCGCATACAGACAGGTCGCTCCGACGACCCCGACACCGACGTCCGTGATCCCCTCCTCCCTGTCGATGCGGTCGACGAGGTCGTCGAGGTGGCCGAGGAGCTCATCGGGCGGCAGATCGAGCGTGGAGAAGTTGTGCACCGCGGTGCGGAGCCGCCCCATGGTTGCGGCGGCGTGCAGTCCATGGCCGACGACGTCACCCACGACCAGAGCGACGCGATTGCCCGACAGCGGGATCACATCGAACCAGTCACCGCTGACTCCCGACTGTGCGGGCAGATAGCGGTGGGCGACATCCAGGGCGTTCTGCTCGGGCAGAGCGCGCGGCAGCAGGCTGCGCTGCAACATGACCGCCAGGGCGTGTTCGCGGGTGTACCGGCGGGCGTTGTCGATGCTGACCGCGGCGCGGGCGACCAGCTCCTCGGCGAGTGACCGGTCCTCCTCGTCGAACTTTCCGGCTTCCCGCGAGCGCCAGAAGTTGGCCATGCCGAGAACCACGCCCCGGGCCTGCAGCGGCGTCGTGAGGAGTGAGTGGATTCCGTACGCGATGACGTCGTCCGTGCGCTCCGGGTCCTGAGCACGCCAGCCGGGTGCGGAGGCCAGGTCGGGTACCACCACCGACCGGCCGGTGGCGAAGCCACGAGCCTGGGGCGTGGACGGAAGGAAGGTGATGAGCTCGCCGCGCGGGTAGAGCGGGTGATCGTTGCGGATACCGCTGACGGCCACCCGGCACATGTCGGCGGCCGTGCCGGTCGGCTCCTCCCCGAGCAGGACGGCGTTGGCGAGGTCGACGGTGACGAAGTCCGCGAAACGGGGGACGGACATCTCGGCCAGTTCCTCGGCCGTGCGCGCCACGTCCAGCGTGGTGCCGATGCCCAGACCCGCGTCGTACAGCAGCCTGAGGCGTTCGTTCGCCGCATCCACCTTGCCCGACAGCGCCAGGAGCTGGGTGGAGTCGCGAAAGGTCGCCACCGTTCCCAGCGAGCCTCCGTTGTGGTCGGTGCGCCGCTGGTTCACCACCAGCATCCGGTCCCCGGCCAAGTACACCTCGTCCGTGGCCACGCGGCCGGAGACGAGCAGCTCCGCCGTGGCGGGGTCGAGGCTCTCCAGTTCCTCGACCCGGCGTCCCTGGGCATCGGGCGGGAGATCGAGCAGCCGTTCGGCCTCGTCGTTCGCCAGCAGCAGCCGACCGTCGCGTCCGACGATGAGCACTCCTTCGCGGACGGAGTGCAGCACCGCGTCATGGTGCTCGTACATACGTGTCATCTGGGCGGGATCGAGCCCGTGGGTCTGCCTGCGCAGCCGTCTGGCCACCAGCGCGGCCCCGCCCGTGGCCAGGGCGAGCGCGGCGGCACCGCTGGCAAAGATGACCACCAGCTGCCTACTGACCGTGTTGGCGACGTTCTTGACCCTGAGACCTGCGGACACCAGGCCCACGACGGAGTGGTCGGGAGCGGTGACGGGGACAATCGCCTGGACCTCATGGCCGAGGGGTCCTTGGACGTCCTCCACGTGGACCTCACCCTCCAGCGAGGGTTTGATGTTGCCGACGAACTTCTTCCCGATGAGCTCCGGGCGGGGGTGTGTGTAGCGGATCCCGTGGGTGTCCGTCACCACGATGAAGTCGACCCCGGCCAGTTTCCGCGCCTCCTCGGTCAGCGGCTGCAGCACCTTCGAGGGATCGGGAGATCTCAGCACGTCCACGATGCCCGGAGAGTGTGCGAACGACTCCGCCGCCGCCACCGAACGGCGCTCCGCCTCGATCTCGGCGTCGTGAAACGACTGGAGGACCAGCGCAAGAACCGCGCCCGCCACGAGCAGGACAATGACCACCGCCTGCAGGACGAACACCTGCCGGGCTACGCTTCGCGGACGCCTGCCGCTCAGTGACCGAACCGATCTGCTCCGGGATCGGTCGGAATGGTCGACCATGGCGCCATTTCTAACACTTTCCAGCAACGCGTGCCCATTGGCTCACTTTCGTCCGATTTTCATCGACCAATCGTCAGGCCGAGGCGCGCTTCTTGGGGGATGCCTTCCTGACCGCCGGCTTCGTGCCCGTTGCCGACTTCGCCGTCTTCGCCGCCGTGTTCGCTGTCGTCTTCTTCGTGGCCGACTTCGTCGCCGACCGTGCGGTGGTCTTCTTGGCGGGGGTTCGGCCCGGCGTCGTCTTCTTCGCGGCCGCCTTCCGACCGGTGCTCGTCGCCGTGGAGGCAGCTTTCTTCTTTGCCCCGGTTCCGCCGCTCTTCTTGCGTCCGGCGAGTGAGGTGACCTTGGCCACCGGGGCACGTCCTGCCTCTTCCGGCTCCTCGCCGCGGGCTTCCTTCGCCGCCCGGACGCTGTTCTCCAGGGCCGCGATCAGGTCGATGACCTTGCCGCCGCCGTGGTCGTCGGAGGCGGCGGGCTGCAACGCCTCGCCGGAGGCCTTCGAGGCGATGAGGGTCTCCACCGCCTCGCGGTAGTCGTCGTGGAGCGTGTCCATGTCGACCTCGCCGAGGGTGGCCATCAGGGCGTCGGCCAGATCGAGTTCGGCGTCACGGACCGTGACGTCGGACTCCGGGGCCACGCCGTCGGTGGCACGGATCTCGTCGGGCCAGAGCAGGCCGTGCATGGCGATCACGTCGTCGACCACGCGCAGCATGCCGAGCCGTTCACGGCCGCGCAGTGCGTACTTGGCGACCGCGACCTTCTGGCTCCGCTTCAGGGCTTCGCGCAGCAGGGTGTACGGCTTGGCCGCCGGGACTCCGTTGGCGGAGAGGTAGTACGCCGCGTCCATCTGGAGCGGGTCGATCTCGGTGGCGGGCACGAATGCGACGATCTCGATCGTCTTGGCGGTGGGAAGCGGGAGCGAGGCCAGGTCCTCGTCGGTGATAGGGATCATCGTGCCGTCGGCATCCTCGTACGCCTTGCCGATCTCGGCGGCCGTCACCTCCTGCTCGTCGAGTTCGCAGACCTTCCGGTAGCGGATCCGGCCGCCGTCGGCGACGTGGATCTGACGGAAGGAGATCGAGTGGCTCTCCGTGGCGTTGACCAGCTTGATCGGGATGCTGACCAGCCCGAAGGAGATCGCACCGTTCCAAATGGACCTCACCGTTCACCCCTGTGTCCCTGGAGATTTCGACAGGTATCGATAGATGACGATTGATTCCTTAAGATCCCGGAATCATGTGATTCTTATCGTATGACGCCGATCACGGAGGTGGAGGGGCGGCGCCTGGCGCTCAGCAACCTCGACAAGGTGCTGTATCCGGCCACCGGGACCACCAAGGGCGAGGTGCTCCACTACTACGCGGTCACGGCGGCCGACGCCCTGCTGGCCCATCTGCACAACCGGCCGGTGTCCTTCCTGCGCTATCCGGACGGGCCGGACGGGCAGCGGTTCTTCACCAAGAACCCGCCGCCCGGTACGCCGTCCTGGGTACGGATCGCCGAGGTGCCGCGGCATACGGCGCAGCAGAGCCGGCAGGTGGTCGTACAGGACCTGGCGTCGCTGATGTGGGCCGCGAACCTGGTGGTGGAGTTCCATACGCCGCAGTGGCAGGCCGATGCTCCGGGGATCGCCGACCGGATGGTGTTCGACCTCGATCCCGGAGCTCCGGCAACCGTCGTGGAGTGCTGCCGGGTGGCGCTGTGGCTGCGCGAGCGGCTGGCGGCGGACGGGTTGTCCGCGTACGGGAAGACCTCGGGGTCGAAGGGGCTGCATCTCCTCGTACCGCTGGAGCCGGCTCCCGCCGATCGGGTGTCGGCGTACGCGAAACGGCTGGCGGTGGAGGCGGAGCAGGATCTTCCGGACCTGGTGGTGCACCGGATGACACGGGCGCTGCGGCCGGGAAAGGTGTTCGTCGATTTCAGTCAGAACGCGGCGGCGAAGACCACCGCCACTCCGTACACCTTGCGCGCCGAGGCCGAACCGACCGCTTCCGCGCCCGTCACCTGGGCGGAGATCGATGACTGCCAGACCCCTGCCGAGCTGGTTTTTCTGGCCGCCGACATGGCCGGGCGGCTGGAGCGGTACGGGGATCTGCTCGGTCCGCTGACCGATCCGGACCGGGCCCGGCCGCTGCCCGTCACTCCCTGAGCGGAGTCCGTCGGGCCTGTTCAGGGGCCATGGTGCCTGCCGTTGGCGTCCGTGCGGGCAAAAGGCTGCATGTGGCGGGTGGATTGTCCGGGCCGTGGTGCACACTCTGCGCAGACACTGCTTCGTGAGGTCACGTGGGGAGGCGATGGCGTGTTCGCAGGGATCGACGAGGTTGAATGGGCCTCGATGGAGCATGCGTACGGGCCTGCCGATGATGTGCCCGGGCTGCTGCGGGGGCTGGCGTCCGCCGATCCGGCGGAGCGCGAGGGAGCGCTGGACGGCATGTACGGGGCCGTGCATCACCAGGGCGATGTGTACGCCTGCACGCTTGCCTGCATTCCGTTTCTTTTCGAGCTGGTCGCGGATCCGGGGATCCAGGACCGGGGCAGCATCGTCGAGCTGCTCACCAGCATCGGTGGCATCGATCTGGACGAGGACGACGAGGAGGAGCTCGACGAGGAGGAGATCGAGGGCGCGGCCAACTACGCGATGGCGGCTGCCGCCGTCACCGCGGGCGCCGGGGTGTTCTTCGAGCTGATCGCCGACGAGGACCCAGGGGTGCGGCTCGCCGCGCCGCTGGCGCTCGCCACACTGCACGGCCACCCGGTGCGGGTGCTCGCCCTGCTGCGGGAGCGGCTGCCGGCGGAGCCGGACGAGGAGGTACGGCTCGCGCTCGTGGAGGCCGCCGGGCGCGTCGCGCTGCGGCACCGCCCGCTGGCCGGGCAGGCGGCCGACTGGCTGAGCCGGCTCGCCGCCGAGTCGTACGCACCGGGACTGCGGCTGGCCGCCCTCGCCCAGCTGGCCAGGTGCGCGCCGGAAGCACTGCCGGGTGATGTCGTACGAGTGGTGGCGGGACTGCTGCGCCGGCTGCGCACGACACCGGCCGACGCACCCGACGGGGCGGACGGGACCAACGGGGCGGACGATGCGGATCCGGTGGTCACCGCCGGGCCGGACGACGATCCGGGTCCGGCCGCCGATGCCGCCGAGGAGCGAGGCGCGCCGGTGACCCTGGTGGGTCAGTTGCGGGCGCTGTCCGCCGCCGAGTCCGCGGGGCGTACCGCCCCCTGGACGGCCGATCTGCTGCGGACACTGCACGTCGGGCTCGACGACCGGGTCGCCGACCGGACGGCGCTGCTGACCGACCAGCTGCGCAGCCCCGACCTGCGGCAGCGGATCGACGCCGTGCGGATGAGCGCCGGGCTGATACGGGCCTGGCGGGGCCCGTACGAGGAGCTGGTCCGGCTCGTGGGCGAACAGCTCGCTTCCCCGGAGCCAAAACTGGCCGAGGCCGCCTCGCATGTGCTGGAGGAGCTCTTCGGGCTCGCCGCACCGGCCGCGGACGCGCTGGCGGTGCGGGTGGCGGCGGACCCCGGGGCCTGGGTGAAGGAGTGGGCGAGCGGACCGCCGGGGCTCGGCAGCGCGGTGAAGGCGCTGGCCCGGCTGGGTGACGCCCGGGCCCTGCCCGCGCTGGCCGCCGCCCTGGAGCGTCCCGAGGTGCCGCACGACGTGGGGTTCGCCATCGGATATCTGGGGGCGGCAGCGGCGCCGCTGGCCGGGGTGTTGCGCCGCAGGCTCGGCGAGATCGCTCTCGACGAGGGGGCGTACGACCGGGCGAATCCGCTGCTCTGCGGACTGACCGCGCTGCGGGCGGGCGAAGCCGCGCCGGAGGTGCTGCGGGTGCTGCGCGGTGCGCCGGAGTATCGCGGGGAGTGGTTGCGGACGTCGGCGCTGCGGGCGCTGGGCTCGTTCGGCTCCGCCGCGCACTGCGCCGTACCGGAGCTGCGGGCGCTGATCCGCCGCCCCGGGACCGCGGCGGCGACGGAGGCGGCGCAGGCGTTGTGGGCGGTCGACGGGGATGCGGAGGCCGTGCTGCCGGTGCTGATCGAGGGGCTCCGGGCCGAGCACGCGCACGAGCGGCGGTCGGCGGTGACCGCGCTGGGCGGGCTGGGGGCCCGGGCGGAGGTGGCAGCGCCACGGCTGCGGGCTCTGCTGTCGCACGACGAGCTGTGGCTGCGGGCGGACGCGGCGATCGCACTGTGGGAGGTGTCCGGCCGGGCCGAGGAGTCCGTGCCGGTCATGCTGGCTGCCTGGGAGAGGAATCGTCATGTCAGGGTCCGGGTGGCCGAATGCCTGGCGCGGATGGGTGCCGCTGGTGCAGGGTCGGATGCGGCACACGTGCTGCGTGCCGAACTCGCCTCCGTACGCCGTCACAACGCGATGGACGGCGGGTACGGCAGCCACGACACATACGAGGACGAAAAGCTGCTGGCACTCTGCCGGCAAGCGCTTCCGGGGAACACGGGGAAGGGGCCCACAACGTGATCATCTTTGGTACGCGAGGCTATCTCTATCAACTGGCCGTTCTGACGCTTGTCTGCGGCTGGTGCGGCAACCCGGCCGCGCACACGCTGCGCAAGCGGGTCACGAAGTTCACGCTGTTCTTCGTGCCGCTGTTCCCGTTCTCGACGAAGTACGCGACGCAGTGCACGTTCTGCGGCGGGGAGCAGAAGATCCCGAAGGAGCAGGCCGATCAGCTGCTGGCGCAGCACGTGGCGGCGCAGGACGGCAACCCGTTCGGGCAGACGCAGCAGCAGCCGGGGTACGCGCAGGACGGTCAGAACCCCTACCAGCGCTGAACAACTGCCTCTTCACCGGCAGCAAAAGAACATAAAGGACTTCCTTCCTAATAAGGTCGATGGATCACGGGTCTGCGGACTCATGGACCGGACGACCGGGAAGGGAGCGAGCGATGCGCCCGCAGCGCCGGGTGACGCGCCGCGCGACGGTGGCCCTCGTGGCCGCCGTCGGCGCCGCGCTGCCGGTCGGCTGCGGCACCGACGGCGGCCGGCTGCAGAGCGCCGGACCGGCCCCGACCGCCATCGGGCCCGCCCGGCTCTGGCCCAGCTGCCGCCCGCCTCCGCCGCTCCGTACGACTACGGCGAGGGCGCGACGGCGCGCATCCCGGGAATCACCGTCCCGCACGACGATGTGCGTGCTCTGGACCCGGTCGCCGTGGTGCAGGCCGACCTGATGGCCACCACCAGCCGGTCCAGCGGTTCCGACGAACTCCCCGCCGACACGGTCCGGAGGATCACCGCGTGCCGCACCGCGCCCGCCACCTGCCCGGTCCTGCAGCCGTACTACCGCGATCTGACGGGCACGGGCAGGGACGACATGGTGCTCGGCGTACGGCGGAGCGACGGGCGGCTCTCCGTCCGGGTCTACATGGCGCACGCGGACGCACTGACCCGGATCATGGCCGTCTCGGACGCCGTGATCAGCGTGGAGCTGGCCGGCCGGGATGTGATCATGCGGGTGCCGTCGGCGATCAGCGGGTACGAGTACCGGACGGTCTGGTCCTGGGACGACCGGCAGCACGCGATGCTGCCGACGCAGGACGAGATCCTGCGGAAGACCCCGGAGCCGGAACCCAGCGGCCGGCCGAGCGCGGAACCCAGTCCTGAGCCGACCGCGACGTCGCCGTCGCCCGCCGTCTCCGAGGGGCGGCGATGAGGCGACGGAGACCGCGTGCGCCCGCCTGGACCGCGACGCTCACCTGGAAGGCCGCGGTGTTCATCACCGTGATGTGCTGCGCCCTCGCCGCGCTGCTCGGTGTACTGGTGCATACCGCGGTGACCCGGGAGACCGTCAGCGAGGCCCGCGACAAGGCGCTCGCCCGGCTGGCGGACGCGACCAGGTCGTACGAGGCGGGCGAGGTGCTCCCGCCGGATTCCGGTATCGACCCGGCCGGTCTGCCCGCCTCCCTGCGCGACCTGGCCGTGAGCGGGCGCCGGGGCACCGTCGAGGCCGACGCCCACGGCCGGGCGGCGATGTGGGCAGCGGGCCCGGCCGACGGCCGTGCGCTCGCCACCGAGATCGACTACAGCATGAGTGCCCACACCATCGACCGCCTCGACCGGGCGATCGTCGGCTCCTCCCTGCTGGCGATCGCCGTCACGCTGCTGATCGGCGCGTTCGCCGTCAGCCGGGTCACCCGGCGGCTGCACCAGACCGCCCGGGTGGCCCGCCGGATCAGCGCGGGCGATCTCGACGCCCGCGTCGACGACCCCTGTACGGCGAACCCTTCGCGCCCGCAGGACGAGGTGGCGATCGTCGCCGGCGCGCTGGACACGATGGCGTCCACGCTCCAGCGCAAACTGCTGGCAGAACAGCGCTTCACCGCCGATGTGGCGCACGAGCTGCGCACCCCGCTGACCGGTCTCTCGGCCGCCGCCGAGCTGCTGCCGGCCGGCCGGCCGGCCGAGCTGGTGCGGGACCGGGTCCGCACCATGCGGGCGCTGACGGAGGATCTGCTGGAGATCTCCCGCCTCGACGCCCGTACCGAGGAGGTCGATCTCGCCGTGCACGAACTGGCGCCGCTCGCCGAACGGGTGGTGCGCGCGTCGGGGACGGAGACCGAGATCCGCGTCGTGGGAGCGGAAGCCGGCGGCGGAGCGAGGAACGTGCGGGTCGAGACGGACAGGCGGCGGCTGGAACGGGTCCTCGGCAATCTGATCACCAACGCACACAAGCACGGCCGTCCGCCGGTGGTCCTGACGGTCGACGGGCCGGTGGTGACCGTACGCGATCACGGCCCGGGCTTCCCGGACTACCTGCTGACCGGCGGTCCGCAGCGGTTCCGTACCGAGGGCGGCGGCAAGGGCCACGGGCTCGGACTGACCATCGCCGTCGGACAGTCGGCCGTCATCGGCGCCGAACTCGTCCTCGTCAATGCGGAGGACGGCGGGGCGGAGGCGCGGCTGACGCTCCCGGAGTACGTGCAGTTCGACGAGGACGAACCGGCCCGCCGGAACGGCGACGGCAACCGCGGACCGGCCGGCGGCGACGAGTCGACCGGCGACGGCCAGGCCGAAGCGACATAAGGGAAATAAGGCCCACCTCTTGCTACGTTGCGGGGCATGACCGCAACGCCGGACGCACCCCCGCCCGAGCTACGCCTGCCCAAGCGGCGCGGGGTCGAGCTCTCGCTCCTCATCGGGGCAGTCCTCATCTCCGTCTACGGCTACGCCGCCGTCGGTCTCGCGCGCAACGACGCGGTCCCGCCCGATGTCGCCGGTTACGGCGCCGGCCTGGGGCTGCTCGCCCTACTCGCCCACCTCGCCGTCCGCTTCCGCGCCCCGTTCGCCGATCCGCTGCTGCTCCCCATCGCCGTCCTGCTCAACGGTCTCGGCCTGGTGCTGATCTACCGGCTCGATCTGGAGACGCCCAAGGACCAGGCCGCACCCACCCAGCTGATCTGGTCGACGCTCGGTGTCGCGTTCTTCACCGTGGTCGTCGTCTTCCTCCGCGACCACCGGGTGCTCCAGCGGTACGCGTACCTCTCCGTCGCCGCCGCCCTCGTCCTGATGATCGTGCCGATCTTCTTCCCCGCCGTGAACGGCGCCAAGATCTGGATCCGGGTCGGCGGATTCTCCTTCCAGCCCGGCGAGTTCGCCAAGATTCTGCTCGCCGTCTTCTTCGCGGCGTATCTCGCCGCGAACCGCAATGCCCTCGCCTACACCGGCCGCAAGTTCTGGCGGCTCCAGCTCCCCACCGGCCGTGTGCTCGGCCCGATCGTGGCGATCTGGCTGCTCAGCGTCTGCGTGCTGGTCCTCGAGCGCGATCTGGGCACCTCGCTCCTCTTCTTCGGCCTCTTCGTGATCATGCTGTACGTGGCGACCGGCCGGACCGGCTGGATCGCGGTGGGACTGCTGCTCGCCGCCGTCGGCGCCTTCGTCGTCGGTTCCTTCGAACCGCATGTGCACAGCCGGGTGCAGGACTGGCTCGATCCGTTCGCCACCATCGCCGCGGGCCGCGGGCCCAGCCAGCTCGCCCAGTCGCTGTTCGCGTTCGCCGCGGGCGGGATGCTCGGTGCCGGGCTCGGTCTCGGTCACTCCATCCTCATCGGCTTCGCCGCCAAGTCCGACTTCATCCTGGCCACAGCGGGGGAGGAGCTCGGGCTGTCCGGGCTGACCGCCGTCTTCCTGCTGTACGCGCTGCTGGTCGCCCGCGGCTATCGGGCCGGCCTCGCCCTGCGTGACCCCTTCGGGCGGCTGCTGTCGATCGGGCTCGCCTCGATCCTGGCCCTCCAGGTGTTCGTGATCGCGGGGGGCGTGATGGGGCTGATCCCGCTGACGGGCATGGCGATGCCGTTCCTCGCCCAGGGCGGTTCGTCCGTCGTCACCAACTGGATCATCGTGGCACTGCTCATCCGCGTCAGCGACGTCGCCCGCAGACCCCACCCCGACCAGGTGGAGACCGGGGTCGTCGCACCGATCGCGGAGGAGCAGTCGTGATCCGGTACATCCGGCGGGCCGCCGCGTTCTGTCTGCTGCTGCTCATGGCGCTCCTGCTGAACGCCGCCCGTATCCAGGTCTTCCAGGCCGACGAACTCGACGACAACCCCGCCAACCGCCGCCGGACGATCGTCCGTTACGACCAGCCGCGCGGCGACATCATGGTCGGCAGGAAGTCCGTCACCGGTTCCCGGAACACCGGCGAGCAGCTCAGCTACGAGCGCACGTACACCAACGGCCCGCTGTACGCGCCGGTGACCGGCTACGCCTCGCAGACGTACGGCACGACGCTGATCGAGAACGCCGAGGACGGCATCCTCTCCGGCACCGACCCGATGCTCGCCCCGGTCCCCCTGTGGAACGAGATCACTCGCAGCCAGCAGCCCGCCGGCAACGTCGTCACCACCATCAAGGACTCGATGCAACGCGCGGCGTACGACGGGCTGGGCAACCGGCGGGGCGCGGTCGCCGCCCTCGAGCCGTCGACCGGCAAGATCCTGGCTCTGGTCTCGACCCCCTCGTACGATCCGGGGCGGCTCTCCGGCACGGGTTCGTCGGTCACCGACGCCTGGCGGCAACTCAACACGGCGAAGAGCCAGCCGATGCTGAACCGGGCGATCCGGCAGACCTATCCGCCGGGTTCCACCTTCAAGATCGTGACGGCTGCGGCCGCGCTCGACACGGACGTGGTCACGGACCCCGACGCCTACACCGACACCCCGTCCCCCTATGTGCTGCCCGGGACCAGCACCACGCTCCCCAACGAGGCGCGCGGCTGCGAGGAGGCGTCGCTCGCCGAGGCGATCCGGGTGTCGTGCAACACCGTGATGGCCCATCTGGGGGTGCAGGTGGGGCTGGACGGGATGGTGGAAGCGGTGCGGAAGTTCGGCTTCAACGACACCGGGCTGAAGATCCCGTCCGGGGTGGCGAAGAGCAACTTCGACACCGATATGAGCGACGACCAGCTGGCCCTGTCGTCGATCGGGCAGTACGACACGACGGCGACACCCCTGCAGATGGCGATGGTGGCGTCGGCCGTGGCGAACGGCGGCGAGCTCAAGTACCCGTACCTGGTCGACCGTACGACCACCAAGAACGGCACCACCGTCCATCAGAACAACACGCGCTCGTACCACCAGGCGATGAGCCCGCGTACGGCGACGCAGTTGCAGCGGATGATGGTCGACGTCGTGGAGCAGGGCACCGGGTCCAACGGTGCGATCTACGGGGTGACGGTGGGTGGCAAGACCGGAACCGCACAGCACGGCATCGACAACACCGGTATGCCTTATGCCTGGTTCATCTCCTGGGCGGAGTCCCCGGACTCGCGGCAGCCGGTGGTCGCGGTCGCGGTCGTCGTCGAGGACGCCGCCGCGAAGCGGGCGGACATCAGTGGGGGCGGCAGCGCGGCTCCGATCGCCAGGTCCGTCATGGAGGCGGCGCTGCGGGGCTGAAGGTACGGGCTGCACGGTTGCGGACCGGGTCGTCTCGCGCCGCGGAAGGGTCCGTGCGGCGCGGAGCGCGCTGATTACTGTGCGGCCATGACATCTCTCGCGCCGCAGCCCGGCCACGAACTCGCGCAGGTGAACATCGCCCGGCTCAGATTCCCGCTGGACTCCCCCGAGTTGAAGGACTTCGTCGACGCTCTCGATCCGGTCAACGCGGTCGCCGACCGAGCCGCCGGCTTCATCTGGCGGCTCCGGAGCGAGACCGGGAACGCCACCGACGTACCGGTCTTCGGCGACTCCTGGTTGATCGTGAACATGTCGGTGTGGCAGGACATGGACGCGCTGACGGCCTTCATGTACCAGGGGCGGCACCGCGAGCTCCTCGCCCGGCGCCGCGAGTGGTTCGAGCGGGTGGCGGAGGCGATGACCGCCCTGTGGTGGGTACCGGCGGGTGAGCGCCCGACGGTGCAGGACGCCGAGGAGCGTCTGCGGCATCTGCGTGAGCACGGTCCGACGGAGCGGGCGTTCACCCTGCGGACCGGCTTCCCGGCCCCGGCCGCCGCCGCGGGCTGATCAGCCGATCGGCCTGCGCGACTCGGCCCTGACCTCGGCCGTGTCCGCCGCCGCCTGCTCCAGGTCCACGCTCTTCGGGTCCTGGACCGCGGTCTTGGGGGTGACCAGGCCGACGAAGGCCGCCGTGTTGCCGTCGCCCCAGGCGCACATGGGGATGGTGCTGGTCACTCCGGCGTCCTTCGACGTCACGACCTGACAGGCCACCGTGATGTCGTATCCGTCGGGCGTGAACTCCCTGGCGGGTACGACGACGGTCATGCCCTTCTCTCCCGCGGCCCCCTCCAGGATCTTGTCCCGGGTGAACTCGGGCATCCTGATCCGGCCCCACATACCGGAGATGACCAGAACGCCGCCCTCGGCGGAGGAGTACTGGGTGACGACGGCCTTGACATCACGGACGCTGGGGTCAGGGACCTCCTCGACCTCCTTGCCGTCGGTCGACGACGTGTCCTCGGCGAGCGTGTACTCCTCGTCCAGCAGCTTCTTCGGCACGGTGAGCCGGTACTCGGCCTCGGGGAAGCCACCCACGACCGACTTGCCGGCTCCGACCAGCTGGAAAGCGGTGTAGCCGAGGGCGCCGACCGCCACCAGTGCGGCGGCCGTGATCCCGATGACCATGCCGGTCCGCTTCTTCCTCGGCGGCTGGGCGCCGGGCGGGCCGGGCATCCCCGGCTGCCCCCACGGCCCCTGCGGCGGCCCCTGCTGCGGCAGTTGCTGCGGATAGCCGTACGGGGGCTGCTGGGCATACGGGTTGTGCTGCGGGTGCGGGAGCTGGGGTGGCCCGTACGGGCCCTGCGGCGGCTGTGGCGGCGTGGTCATGGCGCCCAAGTTACGTCACGCATGCGAACGCCAATTCGACACAGGGTGGCCGTCTCAGCTCAACGGCTCACGACTGCGCAGCCACTGGGCCGGTACTCCGTCGACTCCGGTGGCCGCGGCGACGACCCCGCCGGTGATCGCGCAGGTCGTGTCGACGTCACCGAAACCCTCGGCGGTGGCCCAGAGGGCCGCTTCCAGATCGCCCGGATGCCGGGCCGCGGTCCACAGGGCGAACGGGACGGTGTCGTCGGCCCGGATGCGCTGCCCGTTGCCGAGCAGATCGGCCGCCTTCCACGGCACGGTGGTGAACGGCACGGCCGATGCGCGCCGGATCCCGTCCTGTACCGGTCCTTCGGGCGTACGGTCCGCGACCGCCGTCAACGTGAACCCGCCCCGCACCTGCAGTGCGGCGGCGACGGCCACGGCCACCGCGCCCGCGATGCCCTGCGGGTGGGCGTGGGTGACCTCGGCCGACAACTGCGCCTGCCGGGCGGCATGGTCGAGGTCCGCGTGGAACCGGGCGCCGAGCGGTGCGACCCGCATGGCGGCGCCGTTGCCGAGGCTGCCGCCCTCGAAGAGGTCGGGCGCGAGGGTGCGCCAGTCGGCCGGTGCGGTGAGCAGCTCGGGCAGCAGGATGTGCATGCCGTGGCCGTAACCGCGGGCCGGGTCGATGTCGTACGTGAGGGCGAAGCAGGTGGCGAGCCGGTCCTGGTCGACCTCGCCGTGGTCGTCGAGGACGCGCTGCAGGGCGCGGGCCATGGCCGTGTCGTCGGTCCAGTGCCAGACCGGTTCCGCGGGTGTGCGGCGGGCGCGGATCTCGTTGCGGGCCTGCTGGGGCGCGCGGAAGAGCGGGAACCATCGCTCCCCGAACGCATCACCGAGCGAGAGTCCTTCAAGGCTTCGGCGGGCGGCCGCCAGGTCTGCGCGCGGGGGCGTCATGAGGTCCATCCTGGTGCCCGGGGCAGCGGGGTGTACATCCCTTTATGACGCGTACGGGCAGCGTCGGCCCGAGATCTCGCGGAACTGTGCCACGGCGTCCGCGCGTCACCGCCGAGGGCATCGCGGCGACGCACACCGTACTGCAGGAGCAGCCGGCACAGGTGGCGGAGCCGGTGGGTGGGCGGTCTCGCGGCCGGCCTCCTGGCGCCGGCCGCTGAAGGACCCGGCAGCGGGCCGCCTACGCCGCGCCGTCCGCTATCGCGTCCTCGACCTCCGCCACCCGGGCCTGTTCCTCCGCCGCGAACCGGTCGCGGTCCAGCTGTTCGGCGATCTCCTCGTCCTGGGCCATCAGCAGGTCCAGGTTGGAGTCGCCGAGCTCGAAGACGCCCATGTCGACGTAGGCCTTCTGGAGCCTTTCGCCCCACAGTCCTATGTCCTTGACGCACGGCACTATCCGGCTGAACAGCAGCTTGCGGAAGAGCTGCAGATACTCCGAGTGCTCGGAGAGCTCCTTGGCCTCCTGCTTGCCCACGCCGAAGTTCTGCAGCACCTCGACGCCGCTGAGACGGTCCCGCATCAGGTAGCAGCCCTCGATGACGAACTCCTCGCGTTCGCGCAGTTCGGCGTCGCTCAGCTGCTTGTAGTAGTCGCGCAGCGCCATACGTCCGAAGGCGACATGGCGGGCCTCGTCCTGCATGACGTACGCGAGGATCTGCTTGGGCAAGGGCTTGGTCGTGGTGTCGCGGATCATGCCGAAGGCGGCAAGGGCGAGCCCCTCGATGAGGACCTGCATACCGAGGTACGGCATGTCCCAGCGCGAGTCGCGCAGGGTGTCGCCCAGCAGGCCCTGCAGGTTGTCGTTGACCGGGTAGAGCATCCCGACCTTCTCGTGCAGGAACCGGCCGTATATCTCCGCGTGCCGGGCCTCGTCCATGGTCTGGGTCGCGGAGTAGAACTTCGCGTCCAGATCGGGGACCGACTCCACGATCCTGGCCGCGCAGACCATGGCGCCCTGCTCGCCATGGAGGAACTGGCTGAACTGCCAGGAGGTGTAGTGCTTGCGCAGCTCGCCCCGGTCCTTCTCGGTCATCTTCGCCCAGTGCGGCGTGCCGTACAGCGTGAGCGCCTCGTCCGGGGTGCCGAGCGGGTCGGCGGGGTCGACCTCCAGGCTCCAGTCGATGCGCTTGTTGCCGTCCCACTGCTTGTCCTTGCCCTTCTGGTAGAGGGCGAGGAGGCGCTCGCGGCCGTCGTCGTACTCCCAGCTGAAGCGGGCGGCGCCGGAGGCGGGCACCTGCCACAGCAGTTCCTCGGGGGCGGTGGTGTAGAGGTCGTGTGTCGACACGGACGGCTCCTTCGCCTCGCATGGTTCGATAAGTTCCGTGGCGGTTACGTCAGTTGGCAGGTTCACACGTTGGTAGACGCCGGGTCAACAAGTCGTGCGCAAGGGATTGACGGTCTTGCTGACAAGCAGTCTCATAAGAAGTGACCGCTGGTAACCCACGTGTGAGGTGCCCTCAGCCATGACGACAGTGACCGAACGCGACGTGCGGACGCTTCGCGACGCACTCGGCCCGCTCCGGGACCGCGAGCAGATCGCCGAACGCCTCCTGGAGTCCTCGGCCAAGCACTCCTTCGACCCGGACACCGAGCTCGACTGGGATGCGGCCGTCGAGGACGGCAAGTGGTTCTGGCCGCCCGAGCTCGTCTCGCTCTACGACACCCCGCTGTGGCGGAAGATGTCCGAGGAGCAGCGGATGGACCTGGCCAGGCACGAGGCGGCGTCGCTGGCCTCGCTCGGCATCTGGTTCGAGATCATCCTGATGCAGCTGCTGGTCCGGCACATCTACGACAAGCCGGTGACCAGCAACCATGTCCGTTACGCCCTCACCGAGATAGCCGACGAGTGCCGGCACTCGATGATGTTCGGCCGCATGATCCAGTGGGGCCGTGCGCCCAACTACCCCGTACCGCGCGTCTATCACAACCTCGCGCGGGTGCTGAAGACCGTGTCCACCACGCCCGGATCGTTCGCCGCGACCCTGCTCGGCGAGGAGATCCTCGACTGGATGCAGCGGCTGACGTTCCCGGACGAGCGCGTCCAGACGCTGGTGCGCGGCGTGACCCGGATCCATGTGGTCGAGGAGGCGCGGCATGTCCGCTACGCCCGCGAGGAGCTGCGCCGGCAGATGGTCACCGCACCGCGCTGGGAGCGCGAGTTCACCCGGCTGAGCTGCGGGGAGGCGGCGCGCGTCTTCTCCGTCTGCTTCGTCAACCCGCAGGTGTACGAGAACGTCGGCCTGGACCGCCGCGAGGCCGTCGCCCAGGTGAGGGCGAGCGGCCACCGGACGGAGGTCATGCAGACGGGCGCGAAGCGGCTGACGGACTTCCTCGACGACATCGGTGTGCTGAACGGGGTCGGACGCAGGCTGTGGAAGAGCTCGGGCCTGCTGGCCTGACCCGGCTCCCCCCACCGAGGGGACGGCTTACGCTTCGAGGTATGACCTCTGCTGCCGCAGCCCCGCCGAACCGCGCGTACCAAAGGCTCAGCGTCGAGGAGCGCCGCACGCAGCTCCTCGGTGCGGCCCTCACCCTCTTCGCGCACCGGGCCCCCGACGAGGTCTCGCTCGACGAGGTCGCGGCGGCCGCCGGAGTCTCCCGCCCTCTCGTCTACCGCTACTTCCCCGGTGGGCGGCAGCAGTTGTACGAGGCTGCGCTCCGGTCCGCCGCCGACGAACTGGAACTGTGCTTCACCGAGCCGCCCGTGGGCCCGCCCACCGAACGGGTGGCGCGGGTACTCGGCCGCTATCTCGCGTTCGTCGACGAGCACGACACCGGGTTCAGCGCGCTGCTGCGCGGTGGCAGCGTCGCGGAGACGTCCCGGACGACGGCGATCGTCGACGAGGTGCGGCGGGCGGCGGCCGAACAGATCCTGCTCCACCTCGGCCGCGGAGACACGCAGGCACCGGGCCCCCGGCTGCGGATGATGGTGCGGACCTGGATCGCGGCCGTCGAGGCGGCCTCCCTGATCTGGCTGGACGAGGAGAAGCAGCCCCCGGCGGACGATCTGCGCGCCTGGCTGGTCGACCAGCTGATCACCCTGCTCGCGGCCACCGCGGCGACGGACCGGGAGACGGCGTCCGTGGTGGCGGAGCTGCTGCCGTTGGAGACGGCCGACGGCCCGGCCGGGCGGCTGGCCGCCCGGCTCGTCCCGGTGGTCGCCGAAGCGGCGCACCTGCTGCCACCGGACTGAGTACCCGAACACGCCCCTGGGTCAGACTGGGGGCGTGAGAAGCGAGAACACCACCTTCAGGGGCGGCCCGCTGGACGGGCGGGTCCTCCCCGTCCTCGTCGGCGCGACCGGCCATCCGCCCAAGTGGTACGAGGTCCCGGTGCCGGATGCCGACGGCGGACCGGCCACCGTGTACACGTACCGGCGGGTCCCGGCCGGATACTCCAAGCGGCTGGGTGTGCAGCGCGGCTGGGTGTACGAGTACGCCCCGGAGGGCCGTGAACGCCACACTCCCAAGTGGCCCTGGTCGAAACCGAACTGACCCGCGCGCATCCCGGCTGCGGGCACCGGACCCTCTAAGATCGACGGATCCATGGTCACGAGAACGGTCACAAGGGGGTGCGCCATGGAGGCGCTGCGTCAGGACGATCCACGCCGCTTCGGTCCGTACACCGTGGTGGCGCGGTTCCGCGAGACCGCGAGCGCCGTGCAGTACCTCGCGCACGACGCGGCCCTCGACGACACCGTCGTGATCACCGCGGCCCACCCCGAACTCGCCGCCCTCCCTGCGTTCCGCCGTCGCTTCGAGGCGGAGACACGCACGGCGGAGCGGCTGGCGGGTGGCTGGGTCCAGCCACAGATCGTCACCCGTACGGCAGAACACGCGGACGAGGACGCGAACGGCCCCGCGAACGGGCAGCTGTGGACGGCCGTGGCGTACGTACCGGCACTGACGCTCGCGGAGGCGATCGACTTCGCGGGCCCCCTCCCCCAGCGTGCGGTGCGGATACTGGGCGCGGGCATCGCCGAAACCCTCTCCCGGGTGCACGCCACCGGGGCCGTGCTGGAAGGGCTCGCCCCCAGGACGGTGCTGCTGGCCGAGGACGGGCCCCGGCTCACCGCCTTCGGCCCCCTGGGCGCGGCGGCCGACGCGGAGGCCCGGCCGGGTGGACAGCTGTCCGTACGGCTCGGCTATCTCACCCCGGAACAGGTCGAGGGCAAGGAGGCCGGACCGGCCTCCGACCTCTTCGTGCTGGGGCTGCTGCTGGCGTACGCGGCGACCGGGACGACTCCGCTCGCCGACGGACCGGCGGCGGAGGCCGCCGAACGGATCGCCCGTACCGAACCGGAACTGGACGCGGTCCCGGAAGAACTGCGCGGCCTGATCGCGCGCTGCCTGGCCAAGGACCCGGCCGACCGGCCGACCGCGGGCACGGTGGCGGCGGAACTGGCACTGGAGGGTGCGGCGGGCCTGGCCAAGGGCGGCTGGCTGCCGGGGCCGCTGTCCAGGCTGATCATGGAACAGGCCGGACACGTACGAAAGTTGGCGGCGGACCCGGATGACGGTCCGGCCGACGCGTCTGCCGGCGCCGCCCCCGGCACCCCCGTCGACTCGCCGACCCACAGTCTGCTCGGCGCCCTCGGTCACGACGCTGCCGACGCGGCCCCCGACGGGCCCGCAGACGCCCGGCCCGACACCCCCGCCACCAGGGACGACGATGTCCGGACCACCCGCATCGGCAGCGTCGGCAGCCCCCGTGCGCCGGAGCCCGACCGGCCGACCACCCAGCTGTCCATCCCGCGGGAGCGCAGCGGGCCTCCGGCCGAGCTGCCCACCGGCCTGCCGCCCGTCGCACCGCTCGTGCCGAGGCCTCTGCCGGCTCCCACGACACCGGCCGCGCCGGTACCGGCCGTCCCCGCATCGACCGCCCCGGCAACAACCCCCACCGCTCCCCCTCCCTCTCCTCCCCCTGCCGGTCCGACCGGCGCTCCCGCTCCCGCAGTTCCCCCCCTCGACCGCCGCACCCTGCTCGTCGGTGGCGTCGCCGGTGCTGCCGGACTCGTCGTCGGGGGCGGGGCCGTACTCGCCTTCAAGTCCGGCGGTTCCGAGGACCAGGACGACGCCAAACCCGCCCCGGCCCCCACGCGCCCCACCGTGGCCGGGCTGCCTCCGCAGCCGCGTTGGGTGTACACACATCCCGACGCCGAGCCCGCGCCGCTCACCGCCGCCCTCTGGCTCGACCGGCTGCTCGTCCTGACCGGCGACACGCAGGCCGTAGGGATCGATCTGCGCTCCGGCCGCCGCGTCTGGGAGTGTGCGGACGGAGCCAAGGGGCAGGCGGCCCTGCCCGCCGGCGAGGATCTCTGCTTCGTCGCCGGGCCGTCCGAGTTCCTCTGGCTGTCAGCCAGGAACGGACAGGTCACACACCGGGTGGCGTACGAGGACGGGTTCGAGGACACGCCACATCTGACGGTGTCGGACATCATCGGCCGGTCCGGGCCGGTCATCTGGTTCACCGGCTCGCACAAGGTCACCGTGAAGGCCAAGAAGCCGAAGAAGGGCAAGAAGCCCGGCAAGGACACCCAGGCCGTCGTGTCGTTCCTGTTCGCGTACGACGTCGTGCAGCGCAAGGAGGTGTGGCGGACCTCCGTACCCACCGGACGTGAATCGGCGGCCCCCGCCTACCGGTCGATCGCCGTCCGACCGGACGACATCGTCGTACGTCAGACGAGTGCGACGCTCACCCCGGGAGACGTCAGGGCCGCGAAGGGCAAGGCGGTTTTCCGCTGCTTCGACCGCGAGAGCGGAAAGCTGCTGTGGACCAAGTCGTTCGGCAAGATCGGGCCGGACGGAGCGGCCGTCGGCGACGACCGGGGTCTGCTCTACGCGGCGGTGGGCGACGACCTCCAGTCGTTCGCGATGCCCGGTGGTAAGCCGGAGTGGACCCTGAACGGCACCGCCGGCTCCGTGTTCGGGACCCCGGTCCCGGCCGGAACGCTCCTGCACACCACCAACCGCAACCAGGAAGTAGGCGCGGTCGACCGGGCCACCGGAAAGCTGCGCTGGCGGCGGTCCACGGAGGCGGCGCCCGGCGGCGCTGCGCCCGCCGTCACCCTCAGCCCGTCCGGCGAGACCCTGCTGGCGGCCGGAGGGGCGCAGGTCACCGCGTTCGCGACGGAGGACGGGCGGCGGCTGTGGAAGTTCCAGGACATCGGCGTGCAGGATCCGAAGGGGGCCACGGTCACCGCTCCGTACCGGCTGCTGGCGTTCGGGAAGACCGCCGTGGTCCAACGCGAACGGATCTTCTACGCGTTCCCGGTGGCGTGAGCCCGCGGGGCACCCGCCTTCCGAGGGAACCCCTCGGCCGCCACGCCGCGGGGTTCTTGCATCGCCCGACACCCGGTGACCGTATGGATGTGCCGCGCTCACTCATGGGGTAGTCCCGCGATCGCCCCGTCATCGGAGGTGATCCCGTGTCAGGCACGGTCCTGCGCACCGTCTGCTCCGCGGCGCTCGCCGCCCTCGTCATGGCCTCCCCCGCCGTTGCCGCCCCCGTGGCACCGGACCCCGGTCCCTCGGACGTGACCACCGGCAAGGGCCCCGACTCCACCAAGAGCATCGCCGAGCTGCTGACCGAGCTGCGCACGCTGTACCGGCAGGCGGAGGAAGCCACCGAGACGTACAACGGGACCGTGGCCGAGCTGAAGAAACGGACCGCCGAGGCGAAGCGACTCGGTTCCGCCCTCGCCGCGGCCAGGCTCGCACTGGCCCGCAGCCACGACGAAGCGGGGCGGCTGGCCCGTGAGCAGTACCAGGGGCGGTCCGACTTCTCCTCGTACGCACAGCTGCTGCTGGCCCGCGATCCCGAGCACGCCCTGGACCAGGGGCATGTGATCCAACGGGTGACCGCCGGCCGGGCCGCGACCGTGAAACGGCTCACCGGCGCCGCGAAACACGCCGACGGCCTGGCCACCGCGGCCCGCAAGGTACGCGACAGACAGCGGGTGCTGGCGGCGCGGCAGAAGAAGCAGCGCGACACGGTGCGGGCGCGGCTGCGGAACGTCGAGAAGCTGCTGGCCACCCTCTCCGCCGAAAAGATCGCCCAGATGTCCCGGCTGGAGCAGCAGGCCACGGAGAAGGCCCAGGGCGCGCTGGTCGCCTCGGGCGCCCTGTCCTCTTCCCGGCAGCCGTCCGAGGAGGGCGGCGAGGCGGTGCAGTACGCGATCGGGCAGGTCGGCAAGCCGTATGTGTGGGGTGCGGAAGGGCCGGGGTCGTTCGACTGCTCCGGGCTCACCTCGCGGGCCTGGGCGACCGCGGGCCGGCCCATTCCGCGGACCTCGCAGGAACAGTGGCAGCGGTTGCGGAAGGTGCCGCTGAACACTCTGCGCCCGGGTGACCTGGTGATCTACTTCCCGAAGGCCACGCACGTGGCGATGTACATCGGCAACGGTCTGGTGGTGCAGGCGCCCCGGCCGGGGACCCGGGTGAAGGTCTCACCGGTGGCGTCGAACCCGCTGCTCGGCGCCGTGCGGCCGGATCCGGAGAACGCGTCGCTGCGCACGTACGAGCGGCCGGAGCTGCCCCGGAATGCGTCGGACGGCTCGGACACGGGATACAGCGCTTCGTCCGCCCCCACCGACGCGTAGGGCAAGCTCCAGGTCCGGGACGTGAGCGCCGCCAGGATTCGGCCCGCCCGAACGCGAGCGCTGCCGCCCGAACGGCCGTCACCCCCGTCAAGGCAACCCGGTGCTCGGTGCTCGGCTGCATTGCGAGGGAACCGGCTCACTGAAATTCGGCGAGTGGATCAGTGACAGCCTCACGCCACCGGTCACGGTGGCCGCTCGCATGGAGCCGGTAGTACACCGTCTCGCGCCGCCCCTCGGCGGCCGCACCCTCGTGGTCACCGATGTTGTGGGCGAGCAGATAGTGCGCGAACAGCACGCTGCCCGCACTGCCGATCGCCTGTGTCGGCTCGCCGAGCTCGATCTTCGGATAGGGGCCCGGATTCATCTCCTCGACCCGAGTCAGGGCGCCCGCGCCGCGGTCGGCAAGGTACTGCCCGAAACGCAGATGAGTGCCCGGCCAGACCCACAGGTTCCCTCGGTGCCGCCGGTCGTGATCGGTGAGCCACACGCCGGCCAGCAGCGAGAACGTCGCCGGACGTCCGTCCGGTTCACCCGGCGTCAGGCCGTCGACGTGCGGACCGCCCGGCCGATGCGGCCAGGGCGGGATCGTTGTGGCCACCTGCGCGAAATCGGGATCCTGTACGGCCCGATCCGTACGCAGTAGCTGGTCGGCAAGCTCCCCGATGCCCGTCTCCCGGTAGAAGTCGAGCAGCGGATGGCCCGTCGGAGAGAACCGCGGCCACAGGAAATACGGTCCGGCGTGGTCGTCGGCGTAGGGCTCCCGCTCCAGCATGGCGGCGACAACCCTGCGTCCTGCGGCGATCCGTTCGCCGCTGAGCACATCGGGAATCACTACGAATCCCTGCTGACGGAACGTGGTCCTCGTCTCGTCAGTGATGGTCACCATGCCGTTCAGTGCACCAGGCAGCATCCTCCACGGCAACCCGATAACGCCGGCCGTCCATGCGCACACTGTCGCAGCCGGCACCGGTACACCGTCACAAGATCTCCGACAGAGCCGAATTACGTGATCGCCCAGGCCGTCTGTGGGCCGTCCGAGGACGGCCCACAACCACCGACGTCGACCGACGCCAACCGCTACTTCGCAGGTCAGGCGGCGGATGCGGCCCCGGACACCTGAGCCAGGTACGCGTTCGTCTTCTCCGGGTCGAAGAAGAAGTTGTCGAAGTCCGCCGGGTTGTCGAACCCGTTGGCGAAGCGGTCGGCGACCGGCTGGAGCTGGCCGGCGGCACCGATCAGGTTCAGCACGTGCTCCGGCGGTACGCCGAGCATGGCGTTCGTCCACTTCACGACGTGCTGCGCGGTGTCCCAGTAGCGGTCGAAGGTGGACTGCATCCAGTCCGCGTCGAACGGACGGTCGCCGTGCTCGATGATCGACCGGAGGTACGCATCGGCGCACTTGGAGGCCGAGTTGGAGCCCTGGCCGGTGATCGGGTCGTTGGCGACGACCACGTCCGCGACGCCGAGCACCAGACCGCCGCCGGGCAGGCGGCCGATCGGCTTGCGGACGGTCGGGGCGTAACGGCCCGCCAGGGTGCCGTTGGCGTCCGTCAGTTCGACCTTGGTGGCGCGGGCGTACTCCCACGGCGTGAACTGCTCCATGAGCTCCAGCGTCTTCGCGAGGTGCTCGGAGGGGTCCTTGATGCCCTGGAACACGTCCAGCGGGCCGCCCGGGATGCCCTCCCAGAACAGGATGTCGGCGCGGCCGGACGTGGTCAGGGTCGGCATCACGAAGAGCTCGCCGACGCCCGGGACCAGGTTGCAGCGGACCGCGTCGAACTCGGGGTGCTCGGGGCGCGGGCCCATGCCGTGGACGTACGCGACGGCCAGTGCGCGCTGCGGGGCGTCGAACGGCGAACGGGACGCGTCCCGGCCGAACATGGAGACCAGTTCGCCCTTGCCCGCGGAGACCATCACCAGGTCGTAGGTGCGGGAGAAGTAGTCGAGGTCGGAGACGGCCGCACCGTGGATGACGAGCTGTCCGCCACGCTGGGCGAAAGTCTCCATCCAGCCGGCCATCTTCACGCGCTGGTCGACGGACTGGGCGAAGCCGTCCAGCTTGCCGACCCAGTCGATGGCGCGGGAGGAGTCGGGAGCGGCGACCGAGACGCCGAGGCCCTCGATGCGCGGGGCCTGGGACTCCCAGAAGTTGAGCTGGAGGTCGCGCTCGTGCTGCAGCGCGGTGTCGAACATGCACTGTGTCGACATGACCCGGCCGGACCGGATCTCGTCGGCCGTGCGGTTGGACATCAGGGTGACTTCGTACCCACTGGACTGCAGTCCGAGGGCGAGCTGGAGACCGGACTGACCGGCTCCGACTATGAGTATCTTCCGCATCGCGGTTCTCCGTTACGTGTACGTGTACGTGCGCGTGTTGTGTCTACGCGGGTGTGGCGTCAAGAGCGTGGCCCACGAGGGCCAGCAGCGACTCGACGACCGTGATCCTGTTACGCGCGTCCATGATCACAACAGGTACGTGCAGGGGTATGGTCAGGGCCTCCCTGACGTCCTCGGGCTCGAATCCGGGGGTTCCCTCGAAGTGGTTGACGGCCACGATGTACGGAAGTCCGCAGCTCTCGAAGTAGTCGAGCGCGGGAAAGCAGTCGGAGAGCCGCCGGGTGTCGGCGAGCACGACCGCTCCGATCGCGCCGCGCACCAGGTCGTCCCACATGAACCAGAAGCGCTGCTGTCCGGGCGTGCCGAACACGTACAGCACGAGGTCGTCGTCGAGGGTGAGCCGGCCGAAGTCCATCGCGACGGTCGTGGTGACCTTGTCGGGCGTCGCGGTGAGATCGTCGGTCTCCTCGCTGGCCTGGGTCATCAACGCTTCGGTCTGCAGCGGAGTGATCTCTGAGACCGATCCCACGAAGGTCGTCTTGCCGACGCCGAACCCGCCCGCGACCACTATCTTCGTGGCTATGGGGGCCCTGGTGTGGTCCAGCTGCCATGCCTGCAGTGACTCTTCGGTCTGGCCCTCCGGTCCCGGCTGACGCGGGGCGGACAGCAGCGAGTCAGAGACGGCGGAGTCCATTCAGCACCCTTTCGAGCAGTGCGCGGTCGGGCTGGCCGGTGCCGTGACCGGTCCCGTACACACGAATCTTTCCCTGGTCGGCCAAGTCGCTGAGCAGCACTCGGACCACGCCGAGCGGCATCTTCAACAGGGCCGAGATCTCCGCGACCGTACGCATGCGGCGGCAGATTTCGACAATGGCCTGGAGCTCCGGCATCACGCGCGTGGTGAGGTTGCCGTTGGTGAGCTCGCGGCGCTCCTCGGGCGCTTCGAGCGCGGCCACGAACGTCTCGACGAGGAGGACGTGACCGAAGCGGGTGCGGCCGCCGGTGAGCGAGTACGGGCGGACCCGGGCAGGCCGTCGGTCGGAACCGCGGACGGGGAGCCTGCGGGCGGGTTCAGCAGCGGGCATCACTGGGCGCTCTCCATCGATTTGCGCAGTTCACTGCGGAGTTCGGGGGTGAGTACGTGTCCGGCACGGCCGACGAAGAGCGCCATGTGGTAAGCGATGACGCTCATGTCGCAATCGGGGGTGGCATGTACGCCGAGCAGGGATCCGTCACTGATCGACATGACGAAGACGCTGCCCTCGTCCATGGCGACCATGGTCTGCTTGACGCCACCGCTGTCCATCAGCTTCGCGGCACCGATCGTGAGGGAGCCGATGCCGGAGACGATGGTCGCAAGGTCGGCGCTGGAACCCCTGGGGCCGTCCTGCCGGCCGGTCGCTCTGGCTGCGTGGTGGCCCGGGTCGGAGGAGAGCAGCATCAGTCCGTCGGACGAGACGACCGTGACCGAGTGGACCCCTGGCACCTCCTCGACGAGATTGCTCAGCAACCAGTGAAGGTTCCGGGCCTCGGTACTCAGCCCGAATGTGCTGGGCGCAGTCAACTGCGTGCCTCCTCGACTGTGTCCCCCGTGTCATCGGTTCGACCGCCGGGACGGTCTGCCAGCTCGGTGCGGTCGGTCTGTGCGGTGCGTTCGCTCCGGTCGACGCCGAGGGCAGGGCCGGCGCCGACGGCACTGCCGGCGCCTTCGGCGATCTCCGCCTCGACATCGCGGCGGCCGTCCTTCGCGCCCTGGTGGAAGCCGCCGAGGCGACGGCGCAGCGCTTCCTTGTCCAGGCTGCCCTTGCGCTCGGTGGCGGGGGCGGCTGCGGGCTTCACAACCTTGGGGGTGCGCTTGGGCAGCCCCTTGTCGGTGATGCGTTCGCCCTGCGGCTGCTGCTGTGGTTCCGGCTGCCGGGGGCCGGGAAAGGCCTCTGCGACGGTGGTGACGGCCGGGACCGGAGCGGTGAAGGGCTCCTGGCTCTCGTCCGCGGTGCGCTCGTGGCGGTCGGGGCCGATGGCGTACGGGCCGGACGCCGCCGGGGCCGGCAGGACCTCCGGGACCTCGGGCAGCCGGAACTGCATCGTGGTCTCGGCCTCGGTCTCGGCGGCGAGCGGCTCAGGTGCAGGCGGCTCGGTTGCGACCGGTTCGGGCGCGGGCACCGGCTCGGCGCCGGACTCCGCTCCCGCGTCGCGGATCGTCTGCTCGGCCGCGGCGATCAGCGGGTCGCCTGGCAGCGCGAGTGTCCGGCCCGGCAGGGAGTTGGAGTTGGCCTCGGCGACCGATCCCGGCAGGTTCAGCGCGGGCGCGTCCCCCGGCACCCGCACCGGCGGCGGGGTGGCGGTCGGCGGCGCCTTCGGCAGCAGCGCCTGCGGCAGCACGACGACCGCCGTCACGCCGCTGCCCTTCTGCTCGCGCAGCTGGACCCGGACCCCGTGGCGCCCCGCCAGCAGCGACGTCACCTGGAGTCCGAGGCCCGCTCCGTCCGCGCTCTGCCGGCCCGCCTCGAACGAGGCCGGGTCGGCGAGCCGGGCGTTGAGCTCGCCCATCCGTACGGACGACATCCCGATGCCCTCGTCCTGAACGGAGAGCATCACCTCACCGGACTCCAGCAGCCAGCCGGAGAGCTGGACATGGGAGTCGGGCGGCGAGAAGGAGGTCGCGTTCTCCAGGAGTTCGGCGACCAGGTGGCTGAGGTCGTCGGCGGCGAAGCCGGCGACCTGGGCGTGCGGCGGCAGCGACTGGATGGTGACCCGCTCGTACCGCTCGATCTCGCTGACGGCCGCCCGCAGGACGTCGACCAGCGGGATCGGGCCGGAGTGCCCGTGACCGTGCTCGGCGCCCGCGAGAACCAGCATGTTCTCGCTGTGGCGGCGCATGACCGTGGCCATGTGGTCGAGCTTGAAAAGGGTGGCGAGCCGCTCCGGGTCCTGCTCACGCTCCTCCAGGCTCTCGATGACGCCGAGCTGGCGTTCGACGAGGCCGAGAGTGCGGAGCGAGAGGTTGACGAAGGTGTGGTGGACCGTGTTCTTCAGCCGCTCCAGCTGGGCGGCCAGGTCGGCCGTGCGGACCTGGAGTTCGGCGCGCTGGAGGGACAGGGCCTCGTGTCCGGCGACGAGCTCGCCGCGCTCCTTCTCCAGGTTCGCGAACCGGCCGTTGAACTCGTGGAGCAGTCCCTGCAGCTTGCCGTGGAGAACGTTGAGGTTCCGTACGACCTGGGCGAACTCGTCGTTGCGGCCGGTGTAGCGGACCGGCTCGGCGGTGCCGGGCTCCGCGGCGAGGCGGGCGGCGCCGATCCGCAGGACGGCGAGCGGCTGGGTGAGCGTGCGGGCCACGGCGGTGGAGACGCCGACGGCGATCAGCAGACAGCCGCCGAGCAGCGCGATGTGCAGTTCGAGCGCGGTGACGTCGTCGTCGCGCAGCTGCTCCAGTCGCTGGATGCGGGCGGTGCCGAGTGCGGACTCGACGCTGCGCATCCGGTCGATGCGGGCGGAGAGTGCCGCCCCGACCTTCTGCCGGTTGACCTGCTGGTCGGAGTCCGACAGCTCGGGGCGGTCGGTGAGCGCGGCGAGGTATTTCTCCGCGTTGTTGACCTCGGGCCCGGTGACCGTGGAGGAGAGCTTCTCGCGAGCTGTGGAGCCCGCGGCCTGGTCGAAGTCGGCGAGCGCGGCGAGTTCGCGGACCCTGGCCTGCTGGGCGGCGGCACTCAGCTCGTCACGGTTGCGGTCGTCCTCGCTCGGGCCCTCGTCCTGGGTCTGCACGGGCAGCCCGGTGTACGGGTCGATCTGCGGGGTGGTGGCCACTTCGCGGGGCACCGACAGGGCGGCGACCAACAGCCCGCGGGTGGCGGAGGCCTGCTCGGCCGCCTGGCCCAGGGCAAGGGGCGCACGAGTGGCCTCGGATGCGCGCGGCGGGGTCTTCTCGGCCAGTTCGTCGGCGACGTCCTGCAGCTTGGCGATGACCTCGGAGTACGCCTGGTGGGCCGCGAGCGCCGAGCCCTTGCCGGTGAGCGCGGTGCGGCGCAGCGAGGGGATCGTGGAGAGGTCGCGGCGCAGCGCGGCGGGGGCCGTGCCGCGGATCTCGTCGACCTGCTGGTCGACGCGGGCGCTGCGGCTGCTGGGTCCGTCGCTCTTCGGGCCGGACTTCTCGTCCCGGCCGCTCGCGATGTAGGCCGTGACCTCGTCGCGCTCGTCCGCGAGGGCGTGCGCGAGCGCCACCGCCTGCTGATTCAGCTCGGCGAGCGTGACCAACCGCTGGGACTCGTTCAGTTCGGAGGAGGCACCGAGCGCCGCGGGCGCGCCCGCGGCGATGACGGTGATACCGACGACCGCGACGCCGGCGACCAGCCGGCTGCGTACGCGTACGGTGCGCCGGGTGGGCTCACCTTCGGCCGGCGGCAGAGGTGTCGCCCCGGAACCGCTTCGCTTGCTGCCCTTGCTCCGAGGCCGCTTCTTCTGCACCGGTGCTCGCAATCTTGACTCGTCCACCCTTGAAGCAGAGGTGACGCTCGGTCACATGGAACGGCGCCCCGACCGCCTGGTACGGCTTCTGACCATTCCAGTGCTTTTGAGAGGGGGGCGCGCATCGACCGCTCCGCCACCTGAACGAGTGAACATCACTCCAGAGTTGACGAACAAGTCTCCCCACGCGCGTCGCCGTGCACACCCGGGCCGCGGGCTGGAACTTCCGCGCAGGCTTTGGCAAGATGCCCGCCCGCACGCCGCCGGAGCCATTCCTTCCGCTCAAGGGGTGCGGCTGACCTGCTCGTACTGTCCAACGCCGCGCTCGTGCAGGGCCGGTGAAGGCGTCGTGCAGACTTGCCGTATGCGTATCGAACTCGCCACCGTCCCCGGTAGCCCCGAACGCCCCAACGAGGACTGGGCGGCCACCGCACTTCCCGCTTCCGGCCAGGGCGGGACGCTGGTCCTGCTCGACGGCGTCACTCCGCCGCAGGGGGACGACGGTTGTGTGCACTCCGTCCCGTGGTTCACCGCTCGACTGGGCGGCTCCCTGGCCGAACTGTCGGGTTCGCGGCGGGATCTGCCCCTCATGGAGGTCCTCGCCGAGTCCATCCGGCGCACCGCCGACACGCACCGTTCCTCCTGTGACCTTTCTCACGTGCGTACACCGCAGGCGACCGTCGTGATGGCGCGTTGGGACGAACGCGAGATCGAACACCTGGTGCTCTCCGACTCGGTGCTGCTGTTCGAGTCGACGGACGGCTCGGTACGCGCACTGCTCGACGACCGGCTCGACCGGCTGCCACCGGGCTCCCTGGCCACCGAGGCGATCGCCGACGCGCAGGTGCGCAACAAGGAGGGCGGCTTCTTCACCGCCGCCGCCGACCCCTCGGTGGCGGCGCGCGCGGTGACCGGGCGGACGCCGCGCGCCGGGGTGCGGGCGCTGGCCGCACTGACGGACGGGGCGAGCCGCTGGACCGAGATGTTCCGCGAAGGGGACTGGGCGGCCTGCCTCGGGGTGCTCCACAAGGAGGGCGCAGGGGGGCTGATCGACCGGGTCAGGGCACTGGAGGACGCGGACACCGGGCGCACGTATCTGAGGCGCAGCAAGACGCACGACGACGCCACGGCGGTCTATGCGGTGCTGTAGGTCACCCGAGTACGGAGCCGGCCCGGGCCAGATGCCGGGCCGGTCCAGGTTGGACCCGGCTCGTGTCATTCCTCGGCGCGGGTGTTCAAGTGGTGCAGCAGCCGGGCCAGTTCCGCCACCTCGGCCCGGTCCCAGTCGGCGAGCTTGCGTACGTACCGCTCGCGGCGGGCGTCGCGGACGCTGCGGTAACGCGCGAGTCCCTCGTCGGTGAGATGAACGAGGAAGGCCCGCCCGTCGGCCGGATCGGGTTCGCGCGCCACCAGTCCGAGGTCCTCCAGGGCGCGCAGTTGACGGCTCATGGTCGCCTTTCCGACCCCGAAGTACGCCGCGAGATCGGTGGCCCGTTGCCGCCCCGCCGACTCCAGTTGCACGAGGAGTCCGTACGCCGCGGCCTCCAGGTCGGGGTGGACCTCGCGCGCCATTTCGCCGGAGCTCGACCGCGCCCGGCGCAGGAAGACGGCCAACTCCCGCTCCAGTGCCAGGAATTCGTGGTCCACACCAGTTTCCCCGGTCGCGCCGGGTTCACTACCGCTTTCGCTCCCGTGCACGTCAACACCCCTCATGAGCTTTCCTGCCGCTGAAAGTTTCTTTCACCGCCGGTCATCGCCGCAGCTCCGCCAGTATTTCGCAGGCGTAGACCAACGGCGGCGCCCAGGCCCCCTTCCGCCGCACGGGTCTACGTGCGTAGCGTCATTCCTGGCATGTTCACACCATCACATGTCACAGGGGTGCGCCGAGCCGCCCCCTGGGTCGGCAGATCCCCCCACCGAGACCTCGGAGGCACGCAATGCCCGTGCACAGATCCGGATCCGGAACGACCCGCCGCTCACGCTTCGCGGCGCTGGGAACGCTTCTCGCAGCACTCTCGCTTCTGCTCACCCTGCCCGGTGCGGCCACTGCGGCCGACTCCCCCACCGCCACCACCACACCCGCTCGCGGGTCGGCCACGATGGGCATGGGCGTCATCGCCCATGACGGTCAGGGCGGCCTGCCGCGTGACACGCGCGCCGCGCAGACCGAAGGCGTGGACGTCAGCAGCCACCAGGGCAACGTCGACTGGGCGACCCTCTGGAACAGCGGTGTCCGGTGGGCCTACACCAAGGCCACCGAAGGCACGTACTACACGAACCCCTACTTCGCCCAGCAGTACAACGGCTCGTACAACGTCGGCATGATCCGGGGCGCGTACCACTTCGCCACCCCGGACACCACGAGCGGTGCCACCCAGGCCAACTACTTCGTGGACCACGGGGGCGGCTGGTCGCAGGACGGCAGGACGCTGCCGGGCGTCCTCGACATCGAGTGGAACCCGTACGGCGACCAGTGCTACGGCAAGACCGCGGCCGCCATGGTCTCCTGGATCCGCGACTTCGTGAACACGTACAAGTCACGCACCGGCCGCGACGCCGTCATCTACACCGCGACCAGCTGGTGGCAGGCCTGCACCGGCAACAACGCGGGCTTCGCCGCCACCAACCCGCTCTGGGTGGCCCGCTACAACACCACCGTCGGTGAACTCCCGGCCGGCTGGGGCTACTACACCATCTGGCAGTACACGTCGTCCGGCCCGTACGTCGGCGACCACAACCACTTCAACGGCGCCCTCGACCGCGTACAGGCACTCGCCAACGGCTGAGTCCGCCCCGCAGCGCCCCACTGGGCCCCGGTGACGCACCCCGTCACCGGGGTCCAGTCGCGTCCACCGCACCGACAGGGCCCGGCAGCCCGTGCCGACCAGGCAATTCATCCCGTAGGCGGGACCCCTCGACCCGCTATGCACTCGGCGTATACACCGTATGTATAGTCGCGCCTGTCGCACGCCGTGTGCGCCGTTCAGCAACGAGGGAGTGACCCGCCTTGCGCAGGAAGAAGAAGTCGATCGGTACGGGCCTGGCCGCCGCTCTTGCGGCGGCGCTCGCCCTGACGCTGAGCAGCTGCTCGACGCCGACCACCGCCCCGGCCTCACAACGGGCGGACGCGGCCTCCGACGCCAAGGGCTCGTTCGGCCCGGTGGACTGCCGCAGGGCGAAGTGCATAGCGCTGACCTTCGACGCGGGTCCGGGCGAGGACACCCCGCATCTCCTCGACATCCTCAAGGAGAAGAAGGTGCACGCCACCTTCTTCCTGCTGGGCAGGAACCACGTGCTCAAGCACCCCGACACCGTGCGCCGCCTCCAGGCGGAGGGCCACGAGGTCGCCAACCACACCTGGTCGCACGAGATCCTGACGGACCGGAAGCCCGCCGAGATACGTGCCGAGCTGGAGAAGACGCAGGACGCGATCGCGAAGATCACCGGCAGGAAGCCGCGGCTGATGCGTCCGCCGCAGGGCCGGACCGACGACACGGTCTCCGGCATCAGCAAGGATCTCGGGCTCGCTCAGGTCCTGTGGAGCGCCACCGCCAAGGACTACTCGACGACCGACTCCGCGCTGATCAAGAAGCGGATACTCGACCAGGCGAGCAAGGACGGCATCATCCTGCTGCACGACATCTACAGGGGCACCGTGCCCGCGGTGCCGGGCATCATCGACGCACTGAAGAAGCGTGGCTACACCTTTGTGACGGTCCCCCAGCTGATGGCCCCCTCCGAGCCCGTGCCGGGCGCCGTCTACCGCCCCTGAGCACGGACCGCCACCCGCTGCCTGGAGACCGCGGACACCGGGGACATGCGGAACGGCCCGCACCGCCCTCTCGGGGGTACGGGCCGTCCGACCGGCCGCGCACGTCATGCCACGCCCGTCACGCCATGGCGCTCACGCCGCGGCCGGGATCCTCTCCTCCGCCCTGGCCGAAGCCGGGGCGAGAGCGATCTCCAGCACCTGACGGACATCCGTCACCGGGTGGACCTCCAGCTTGTCGAGGACCTCGGCCGGGACGTCGTCCAGATCGGCCTCGTTCCGCTTCGGGATCACCACGGTGGTGATTCCGGCGCGGTGCGCGGCCAGCAGCTTCTGCTTCAGGCCGCCGATCGGCAGTACCCGTCCGGTCAGCGACACCTCGCCGGTCATCGCCACATCCGTACGGACCAGCCGCCCCGAGAGCAGCGAGGCCAGTGCCGTCGTCATCGTGATACCGGCGCTGGGGCCGTCCTTGGGGACCGCGCCCGCCGGGAAGTGGATGTGCGCTCCCCGGTCCTTGAGGTCGGCGACGGGCAGTTCCAGTTCGGCGCCGTGCGACCGCAGGAAGCTGAGCGCGATCTGCGCGGACTCCTTCATGACGTCGCCGAGCTGGCCGGTCAGGGTCAGTCCGGCGGCACCCGTCTCCGGATCGGCCAGCGACGCCTCCACGAACAGCACGTCGCCGCCGGCACCGGTCACCGCGAGTCCGGTCGCCACGCCCGGCACCGCGGTGCGGCGCTCGGCCGGGTCCTGGGCGGACTCGGGAACGTGGTGCGGCCGTCCGACGAGACCCCGCAGGTCCTCGTCGGTGACGGTGAACGGGAGCTCCCGGTCGCCCAGCTCGTGCTGCGCGGCGACCTTGCGGAGCAGCCGGGCGACGGCCCGCTCCAGGTTTCGTACGCCCGCCTCGCGGGTGTACTCGCCGGCCAGCTTGCGCAGCGCCGACTCCTCGAGGGTCACCTCGCCCTTCTCCAGACCGGCCCGCTCCAGCTGGCGCGGCAGCAGGTGGTCCCGGGCGATGACGACCTTCTCGTCCTCGGTGTAGCCGTCGAGCCTGACCAGCTCCATGCGGTCGAGCAGGGCCTCCGGGATGGCTTCCAGGACGTTGGCGGTGGCCAGGAAGACCACGTCGCTGAGGTCGAGCTCGACCTCCAGGTAGTGGTCGCGGAAGGTGTGGTTCTGCGCCGGGTCGAGCACTTCGAGGAGCGCCGCGGCCGGGTCGCCGCGGAAGTCGGAGCCGACCTTGTCGATCTCGTCGAGCAGGACGACCGGGTTCATGGAACCGGCCTCCTTGACGGCGCGGACGATGCGTCCGGGGAGCGCACCGACGTACGTACGCCGATGGCCGCGGACCTCCGCCTCGTCCCGCACACCGCCGAGCGCGACACGGACGAACTTGCGTCCCATGGCGTGCGCGACGCTCTCGCCGAGGGACGTCTTGCCTACGCCGGGAGGCCCGACGAGGGCCAGCACCGCACCACCGCGGCGCCCGCCGACGACCCCGAGACCGCGGTCGGCACGGCGCTTGCGCACGGCGAGGTACTCGGTGATCCGCTCCTTCACGTCCTCCAGGCCGGCGTGCTCGGCGTCGAGGATCTCCTTGGCCGCGCGGATGTCGTACGCGTCCTCGGTGCGCTCGTTCCACGGCAGCTCCAGGACGGTGTCCAGCCAGGTGCGGATCCAGGAACCCTCGGGGCTCTGGTCGGACGAGCGCTCCAGCTTGTCGACCTCCTTGAGCGCGGCCTCACGGACGTGCTCGGGAAGATCGGCGGCTTCGACGCGCGCCCGGTAGTCGTCGGACTCGTCCTCCGGGTCGCCGTTGAGCTCTGACAGTTCCTTGCGTACGGCTTCGAGCTGGCGCCGCAGCAGGAACTCGCGCTGCTGCTTGTCGACGCCCTCCTGGACATCCTTCGCGATGGACTCGGCGACGTCCTGTTCGGCGAGGTGTTCGCCGAGCCACTGGATGGCGAGCTTCAGCCGGGCGACCGC
Organism: Streptomyces sp. NBC_01717; assembly: GCF_036248255.1. Taxonomy (NCBI): domain Bacteria; kingdom Bacillati; phylum Actinomycetota; class Actinomycetes; order Kitasatosporales; family Streptomycetaceae; genus Streptomyces; species Streptomyces sp. NBC_01717. Next base: position 3,399,453 of record NZ_CP109178.1, read on the forward strand.
GTCGGCGGTCTCCAGGAGCTGCACCTTCTGGGTGGTCGTGAGGAAAGGTGAGTAACCGGAGTTGTCGGCGAGCGCGGAGATGTCGTCGATCTGCTGGACCCGGTCCACGACCTGCCAGGCGCCGCGCTTCTTCAGCCAGCTGGTGGCCAGGGCCTTGTACTCCTTGACCAGCTCGGCGGCCGCACCGGGAAGCGGCTCCGGGACGGACACGTCCACGCGTGTCCCCTCCACCCAGAGCGCTGCCCCGGGGCCGGTGGTCCCGGCGCCGATCCTCACCCGGTCACGGCCGCGGATGAGCGCACCGGGGTCGCCGTCGGAGAGCCGGCCGACCTGCTCGACGGTACCGAGCACACCCGTTCCGGTGTACGTCCCGTCGATCCGCGGCACGAGCAGCACCTCGGGCTTGCCGCCACCCGGCCGGACGGCTGCCTGCGCGGCCTCCACGGCGGCCCGCACATCGGTGTCGGACAGGTCGAGAGGAACCACCATTCCGGGCAGCACGACCTCGTCGTCGAGCGGCAGCACTGGCAAGGTCAGCGGAGTGACCGCGTTGGGCTCAGTAGCCATGATCTCCCCTTCGGCATTCAAGTTGAGCTATGCAGGCTCAATGCTCCTGAGCGACTTAATGTTCCCGCGGCCGTGTTCGCTCTCAGCGATCCCCCTTCCGCCTCGCCGCCACCTGCGAAATCCGTTCGCGGCCCGCCTAACGCACGGGGGAGAGTGCCCGCATGGGTGACACACGCGTGGACGACAGGGGCCTGGCCGAGGACGGGACGATCAGACATGAAGGCTCGCTGAGCCGCGTACCGGCGGCGTTCGCCCCCGTGGTCGAGGCGGCCCGCTCCCGGATCACCGATGCGTTCGGCGCCACGCAGCTGCACAGCGCCTACCTGTACGGCAGCATTCCGCGGGGCACTGCCATTCCCGGCGTCTCCGACCTGGACCTGCTGCGCGCCCTGTACGCCGAGCCGACCGCGCAGATGCGCATCGCCGCGGCCACCGGCCGCACCCCTTCGACGGACCCGGCACCCCTCACCACGCTCATCGACGACCTGGCGCCGCGGCCGGCAGCCGAATACCTCGCGGTGCACGGCTCGAAGGCGCCTCGCCGACCGCCGGCATCCGCGCGCCGGTGCAACAGCGGCGGGCGGGCCACCTGCCCTTCGACTCCTCGCGCCCCACCCGGATCCACCGATTTTGGCCCCTCCCGCGCCGTCCGACGAGGATGGTGGGACCCCATCCACCGCCTACCGGAGACCGAGGACATGCCGACCGCCGACCGCCGCACCGCTCACAGCCCCGTCACACTCGACCGCCGCGAGGGACCGTACGGGGAGGTCGTCCTGCGGGAGCGGGGGGACGACTTCGAGATCATCGCCAACGGGTGCTTTCTGATGGACACCGCGGACGGGCGCTCCGAACGGTTGCTGATCGATGCCGCACTCGCCGCACTGCCCGCCGGGCGGACGGATCCGGCAGTGCTCGTCGGAGGGCTCGGGGTCGGCTTCTCGCTGGCGCATGCCGCCGCCGAGCCGCGCTGGGGGCGAATCGCGGTGGTCGAACGGGAGCAGGCGATCATCGACTGGCACCTGGACGGGCCACTGGCCCGGATCTCCGCCGCGGCGCTCACCGATCCGCGGACGACGATCCTGGCGACGGACCTCGTCACATATCTGCGTACGACTACGGACCGTTACGATGCGTTGTGTCTGGACATCGACAACGGACCGGACTGGATCGTCACCGAGGACAACGGAAGTCTCTACTCCGCTTCCGGGCTGGCGGACTGCCGGGAACGGCTCAACCCGGGTGGGGTGCTGGCGGTGTGGTCCGCGCAGCCGTCCGCCGCCTTCGAACAGGCCCTGAAGAATGCCGGATTCGTTGGGGTAAGGACGGAGGAGGTGCGTGTTGCCCGAGGTGTGCCCGACGTGGTTCATCTCGCACTTCGGGACGACTGAGGTTCTCCTCCGGGTATCCGGGGCCCCCGGACGCCCGGGGGCCAAGCGCCACAAGACAGACACTCCGCCGCCTGCTTGCGTCCAACCCGTTCCCGTGCCGTTACACCCTGCGTAGCCGGGAACAGCCTGCTGGCTTTACGCTGCTGAGCGGCAAACGGGATCACCCACAAAATTCACAAGCGAAGACCGTGCGTCCGGGGGAATGACCCCCGCGAGAACGGGCAGGGGCGGGGCGATGGAACAGACACACACCACCCACAACGGTGTCGCGGCCACCCCGGGCGCGCAGCGCCGGGTGCTGGTGGTCGAGGACGACGCGACGATCGTCGACGCCATTTCCGCACGCCTGCGGGCCGAGGGCTTTCTGGTGCAGACCGCGCTCGACGGCCCCGCGGCCGTCGACGCGGCCGAGGCCTGGCAGCCCGACCTGATGGTGCTCGACATCATGCTTCCGGGCTTCGACGGCCTGGAGGTCTGCCGCCGGGTTCAGGCCGCGCGGCCGGTGCCGGTGCTGATGCTGACCGCCCGGGACGACGAGACCGACATGCTGGTCGGCCTCGGTGTCGGCGCCGACGACTACATGACCAAGCCGTTCTCCATGCGTGAACTGGCGGCCCGGGTGCATGTCCTGCTGCGCCGGGTCGAGCGCGCGGCACTGGCCGCCGTGACGCCGCGCAGCGGCATCCTGCGCCTCGGCGAGCTGGAGATCGATCACGCGCAGCGCCGGGTCCGGGTGCGCGCGGAGGACGTCCACCTGACGCCGACCGAGTTCGACCTGCTGGTCTGCCTGGCCAACACGCCGCGCGCGGTGCTCTCCCGGGAGCAGCTGCTCGCGGAGGTCTGGGACTGGGCGGACGCCTCCGGCACCCGTACCGTCGACAGCCACATCAAGGCGCTGCGCCGGAAGATCGGTGCGGAGCGGATCCGTACCGTGCACGGTGTCGGTTACGCCCTGGAGACCCCGGCGCCATGACCCGGCTCGGCTCCGGACTGCGCCCTTTCTCGATCAAGGCCAAGCTGGGCACGCTGGTCGTGGTCTCGGTGTTCATCACGACCGGGCTGCTGATGGTGGCGGTGCGCACCAGGACCGAGCTGCGGTTCATCACGGTGTTCTCGGTGATCGCGACGCTGTTGATCACCCAGTTCGTGGCTCACGGGCTGACGGCGCCGCTGGACGAGATGACGAGAGTCGCCCGGTCGATCTCGCACGGCGACTACACCCGACGGGTGCGGGGCGCGGACCGGCGGGACGAGCTCGGCGACCTGGCCCAGACGATCAACCTCATGGCGGACGATCTGGAGGCCGTGGACCTGCACCGCAAGGAGCTGGTGGCCAATGTGTCGCATGAGCTGCGCACGCCCATCGCAGCGCTGAGAGCCGTCCTCGAGAACGTCGTGGACGGGGTCTCCGCCGCTGATCCGGAGACCATGCGTACGGCGCTGAAACAGACGGAGCGGCTCGGCAGGCTGGTGGAGACGCTGCTGGACCTGTCCCGGCTGGACAACGGGGTGGTCACCCTCAAGGCCCGCCGCTTCGAGGTGTGGCCGTATCTCTCGGGCGTGCTGAAGGAGGCGAACCTCGCCGCCTCGCACCGCCGGCTGTCCTCCGGCTCCGGGAACCACACCCGCACGGACGTACATCTGCATCTGGACGTGTCGCCGCCCGAGCTGACCGCGCACGCGGACGCGGAGCGGCTCCACCAGGTGGTGGCCAATCTGATCGACAACGCGGTCAAGCACAGCCCGCCGCACGGGCGGGTCACGGTGCGGGCACGGCGCGGCGCGCTGCCGGAGTCGCTGGATCTCGAGGTCCTGGACGAGGGTCCGGGCATTCCGGAGTCCGAGCGGCACCGGGTCTTCGAGCGTTTCAACCGCGGCAAGGTGGCGTCCCCGCACGGTCCGGGCAGCGACGGCGGTACGGGCCTGGGCCTGGCGATCGCCCGTTGGGCCGTGGATCTGCACGGCGGTCGCATCGGGGTGGCCGAATCGGCTCGCGGTTGCCGCATCCAGGTCACCCTTCCGGGGATCTCTCAACCACGCAGTTGACGCGGGGCCCGAACCGGAAGGGCACGTTCTACGCATCGTCCCACGAGGGGATATGGTCCACGTGGCCGTAGCCACGGCCACGCGTACCCGGAGTGAAGCGGAACCACGCTTGTTTCCCGCCATTTCCAGCGCCGAAACCCGCTCTTTGATGTGACTTGCACGACGAAGACCGGCCCGGTCTGCATGGAACGGTCAAGGAGGCGTAGCCTTGATTTCCGCTGTCCATCACCTTGTGAAGCGGAAGAGGGCGGTTGCCGCCGTGTCGTCTCAGTCCCCCAGTAACTCGAGCATCTCGACCGACCAAGCCAGCCCGGGTGCAAACCCGGCTGCCGCTTTCGGCCCCAATGAGTGGCTCGTCGACGAGATCTACCAGCAGTACCTCCAGGATCCCAATTCGGTCGATCGCGCCTGGTGGGACTTCTTCGCCGACTACAAGCCGGGTACGTCCGGCACGGCGGACAAGCCCGTTCCCGGCGCCGCAGCCGCGGGGGCTGCGGTAACTCCGGCCCCGGTTGCCACCGCACCGGCGCAGACCGACCACGCCGCTCCTGCGCAGCCCGTGGCCCAGGCTCCGGCTCCGGCCGCCGCACCCGCCGCCCCGGCGGCGCCCGCGGTTGCCGCACCCGCTGCCCCGGCCGCTCCGGCGAAGGCCGCGCCCGCGGCACCCGCCGCGCCGGCCGCCAAGGCCCCCGCCAAGGCGGCCCCGGCCACCGCGGCGGGCGAGGGCCCCGAGTACGTGACGCTGCGCGGTCCGTCCGCCGCCGTTGCGAAGAACATGAACGCCTCGCTGGAGCTGCCGACGGCCACGTCCGTCCGCGCCGTTCCGGTGAAGCTGCTCTTCGACAACCGCATCGTCATCAACAACCACCTCAAGCGCGCCCGCGGCGGGAAGATCTCCTTCACGCACCTCATCGGGTACGCGATGGTGCAGGCCCTCAAGGCCATGCCGTCGATGAACTACTCCTTCGCGGAGAAGGACGGCAAGCCGACGCTGGTCAAGCCGGAGCACGTCAACCTCGGTCTGGCCATCGACCTGGTGAAGCCGAACGGCGACCGCCAGCTGGTCGTCGCGGCCATCAAGAAGGCCGAGACGCTCAACTTCTTCGAGTTCTGGCAGGCGTACGAGGACATCGTCCGCCGCGCCCGCATCGGCAAGCTCGGCATGGACGACTTCACCGGAGTCACCGCCTCGCTGACCAACCCCGGCGGCATCGGCACCGTCCACTCGGTGCCCCGCCTGATGCCCGGTCAGGGCCTCATCATGGGTGTCGGCGCGATGGACTACCCGGCGGAGTTCCAGGGCACCTCCCAGGACACCCTGAACAAGCTGGGCATCTCGAAGGTCATGACCCTGACCTCGACGTACGACCACCGGGTCATCCAGGGCGCCGCCTCCGGCGAGTTCCTGCGGATCCTGGCCCAGCTGCTGCTCGGCGAGAACGAGTTCTACGACGAGATCTTCAAGGCGCTGCGCATCCCCTACGAGCCGGTCCGCTGGCTCAAGGACATCGACGCCTCGCACGACGACGACGTCACCAAGGCCGCGCGGGTCTTCGAGCTGATCCACTCCTACCGGGTCCGCGGTCACGTCATGGCCGACACCGACCCGCTGGAGTACCGCCAGCGCAAGCACCCCGACCTGGACATCACCGAGCACGGCCTCACCCTGTGGGACCTGGAGCGGGACTTCGCGGTCGGCGGTTTCGCCGGCAAGACGATGATGAAGCTCCGCGACATCCTCGGTGTGCTGCGTGAGTCGTACTGCCGCACCACCGGCATCGAGTTCATGCACATCCAGGACCCGAAGCAGCGCAAGTGGCTCCAGGACCGGGTGGAGCGTCCGCGCCCGAAGCCGGAGCGCGAGGAGCAGCTGCGGATCCTGCGCCGCCTCAACGCCGCCGAGGCGTTCGAGACGTTCCTGCAGACCAAGTACGTCGGCCAGAAGCGGTTCTCCCTGGAGGGCGGCGAGTCCGTCATCCCGCTGCTCGACGCCGTCATCGACTCCGCCGCCGAGGCCCGCCTCGACGAGGTCGTCGTCGGCATGGCCCACCGCGGCCGGCTGAACGTCCTGGCGAACATCGTCGGCAAGTCGTACGCGCAGATCTTCCGGGAGTTCGAGGGCAACCTCGACCCGCGGTCGATGCACGGCTCCGGCGACGTGAAGTACCACCTGGGCGCCGAGGGCACCTTCACCGGTCTGGACGGCGAGCAGATCAAGGTCTCGCTGGCCGCCAACCCCTCGCACCTGGAGGCGGTCGACCCGGTCCTGGAGGGCATCGCCCGCGCCAAGCAGGACATCATCAACAAGGGCGGCACGGACTTCACGGTCCTGCCCGTCGCGCTCCACGGCGACGCGGCCTTCGCGGGCCAGGGCGTCGTCGCCGAGACGCTCAACATGTCGCAGCTGCGTGGTTACCGCACCGGCGGCACCGTGCACGTGGTGATCAACAACCAGGTCGGCTTCACCGCCGCCCCGGAGTCGTCGCGTTCCTCGATGTACGCCACCGACGTGGCGCGCATGATCGAGGCGCCGATCATCCACGTCAACGGCGACGACCCCGAGGCCGTCGTGCGGGTGGCCCGTCTCGCCTTCGAGTTCCGCCAGGCGTTCAACAAGGACGTCGTGATCGACCTCATCTGCTACCGCCGCCGCGGTCACAACGAGGGCGACAACCCGGAGTTCACCAACCCGCAGATGTACACCCTGATCGACAAGAAGCGCTCGGTGCGCAAGCTGTACACCGAGTCGCTCATCGGTCGTGGCGACATCACGCTGGAAGAGGCCGAGCAGGCGCTCCAGGACTTCCAGGGCCAACTGGAGAAGGTCTTCGCGGAGGTCCGCGAAGCCACCTCGGCTCCGGCTCAGACCCATGTCCCGGACGCGCAGCCCGAGTTCCCGGTCGCCGTCACCACCGCGGTCTCCCAGGAGGTCGTGAAGCGGATCGCCGAGTCCCAGGTCAACATCCCGGAGCGGATCACGGTCCACCCGCGCCTGATGCCGCAGATGCAGCGTCGTGCCGCCTCGGTGGAGAACGGCACGATCGACTGGGGCATGGGCGAGACCCTGGCCATCGGTTCGCTGCTGATGGAGGGCACTCCGGTCCGGCTCGCCGGCCAGGACACCCGCCGCGGCACCTTCGGTCAGCGTCACGCGGTCCTCGTCGACCAGGTGACCGGCGAGGACTACACCCCGCTGCTCTACCTCGCCGACGACCAGGCCCGTTACAACGTCTACGACTCGCTGCTCTCCGAGTACGCAGCGATGGGCTTCGAGTACGGCTACTCGCTGGCCCGCCCGGAGTCGCTGGTCATCTGGGAGGCCCAGTTCGGTGACTTCGTCAACGGCGCGCAGACCGTCGTCGACGAGTTCATCTCCTCGGCCGAGCAGAAGTGGGGCCAGACCTCCGGCGTCACGCTGCTCCTGCCGCACGGCTACGAGGGCCAGGGCCCGGACCACTCGTCCGCCCGCCCGGAGCGCTTCCTCCAGATGTGCGCGCAGGACAACATGACGGTCGCGATGCCGACCCTCCCGTCGAACTACTTCCACCTCCTGCGGTGGCAGGTGCACAACCCGCACCACAAGCCGCTGATCGTCTTCACCCCGAAGTCGATGCTCCGCCTCAAGGCGGCGGCGTCGAAGGTGGAGGAGTTCACCACCGGCGGCTTCCGCCCGGTGATCGGCGACGACTCGGTCGACCCGAACGCGGTCCGCAAGGTCGTCTTCTGCGCCGGCAAGGTCTACTACGACCTTGAGGCCGAGCGCGAGAAGCGCGGTGTCACGGACACGGCGATCATCCGTCTGGAGCGCCTGTACCCGCTGCCGGGTGCCGAGCTCCAGGCCGAGATCGCCAAGTACCCGAACGCCGAGAAGTACCTGTGGGCCCAGGAGGAGCCGGCCAACCAGGGCGCCTGGCCGTTCATCGCCCTGAACCTGATCGACCACCTGGACCTGGCCGTCGGCGCCGACGTCCCGCACGGTGAGCGCCTGCGCCGCATCTCGCGGCCGCACGGCTCGTCCCCGGCGGTCGGCTCGGCCAAGAGGCACCAGGCGGAGCAGGCTCAGCTGGTCGCCGAGGTCTTCGAGGCCTGATCAGCGACTGTACGAACCGGAGGGCCCGGCCCCGCGAGTGATCGCGGGGCCGGGCCCTCCGGCTTGTGCGGGGTGCGGCCCGCCGAGGTGTCAGATGATCTGTGGCTCGAAGTCCCAGTACGGCCGGTTGCGGGACCGCGCCGAGACCGTGTGGACGTGCTGTGCCCCCAAGGTCGTCACGAGGTCGCCCAACGCCTCGGTCTCGATCTTCTCGGCCCGCTGCCGGTCCCGGACCCCGCGCAGGTCCGCCGCGTGGGCGATCCGGGCCGAGAGCGTCAGCGGGTGGGTGCGGCCGAGGGCCTCGGTGGCGCGGCTGACGGTGCTCTCCATGAGCGAGGCGGCGGATTCGGGGTCGCCGACCAGATTGCGCAGTGCCGACGCGTTGATCGCACAGCCCAGGGTCCAGGGGTGGTTCTCGCCCACGGCCTGGGTCAAGTCGGCGAGCGCCTCCTCGATGAGAACGTGGGCGTGTTCCCGCTCGCCCACGTTGCGCAGAACGAGCGCATGGTTGGCGCGGGTGCCCGCCACGTAGGGGTGGGCCTCGCCGAGCATGTCGGCGTATCCGCTCACGACCTTCTCGCTTATGTCCCTGGCCTGGTCGATGTCCGCGTGCTCACGGGCGAAGCAGCTCTGACTGGCCGCGAACATCATCGTCAGGGGATCGCCCTCGCCGAGCACGCGTTCGCAGCGCTCCAGCACGCGGGTGAACAGCTCGCGGGCCTTGCCGCGGTCGCCCGACCGGTAGTGGCAAAGCGCCAGGTTGTGCTCGGCGCGCAGTGTCTGCGGGTTGTCGGCCCCCAGCACGAGCCGGTGCACGCGGGCGCTCTGTGTCTGGAGCGACTCGGCCTCGGCGTAGCGACCGAGCAGGCGCAGGTCGGTGGCGTAGTTGATCTCGGAGTACAGCGTCCAGCTGTGGCGCGGGCGCAGCAGCTGGCGCCTCGACTCCAGGGTGCGCCGGTTCAGTTCCAGCGATTCCTCGTACCGCCCGAGCAGCCGGAGCGAGATGGCCAGGTTGTTCTGCGCGTCGAGCGTCCGCGAGTCCTGTTCGCCGAGGAGTTCCCGGTAGGCGGCCAGGATCCAGCCGGAGATCTCCAGTGCCTCGTCGTACCGGCCGAGACCCCGCAGGTCGGCGGCGAGGCCACCGGCCGCGCGCAGGTGTTCCAGGTCGTGTTCGCCGCGTTCGGCGCGCAGGTGGTTGACGGCGGCCCGTTCGATGGCCTCCGTGCCCGCGTAGTCGCCGACCGCCCGCAGCAGGTTGGCGTAGTTGTAGCTCAGGTCCCAGACCCTGGGGTGGTTCTCGCCGAGGAGTTCGCGCCAGGCCTTCATGGCGCGGGCGCCGAGCTTGATGCCGGCCCGGTACTCGCCCGAGAGGTACATGTAACGCAGGCAGTTGAGCACCAGGGTGTGGACCGCCGGATCGGTACTCAGAAGGACGTCGGCCCATTTCAGGTGCGGCGTGATCTCGGCGTAGGCAGGCCACTGGCGAGTGTCCGTGGGACGGCCGGGGTCCGCGGCGGCAAGGGCTCGGCGGACCACACCGATGAATTCCTGGCGGTCCCGCTCCGGCATGTCCTTGCTGACGATCTGGTGGACCATGCGGTGCAGGTAGAGAGATTCGCCGGAGGACGGCTCGTCGATGATCGACTCGTGGGACTCCAGGCGGACGACCGAGTACTGCCGGAGCTGGGCGATCGCCTTGTTCCACAGCAGCGGGTCGTTCATCAGGCCGGACAGCTGCTCGGGAAGTTCTCCGGCCGGCATCTCCTTCAGAAGCCGTACAGGGATGGAGCCAGGGGCGAAGAAAGTGCACAGGCGCAGCAGGTCGACGGACTCGGGGACGGTGTCCTTGAGCTTGTTCAGCAGTATCGACCAGGCGGTCTGGAAGGCCAGGGGGAAGTCCGCGGAGATCTTGACGACGTCCTGGTCGATGCCGCCCTCGAGGAGCTCGATGTACTCGTCGACGGACATGTCGGAGTCGTTGAGCCAGCCGGCCGTCTGGTCGAGCAGCAGCGGGAGGTCCTCCAGTGCGTCGGCGAGCAGGTCGGCCTCGGTCTGGGTCAGCCGGGGGGCGCGGCGGCGGATGAAGGCGACCGATTCGTCCCGCCTGTAGACCGGCACCTCGACGAGGTTGCTGTTGTGCTCGCCCCACTCCGGGTTGCGTGAGGTGATCAGGACGTGTCCGGGGCCGGTGGGCACCAGGTCCCAGATCTGTTCGGGTTCGTCGGCGCCGTCGAGGACGAGCAGCCAGTGGGAGTGGGGGTCGCCGCGGCGCAGCGAGTCGCGGACCGCGCGCAGCCGTTCGCCGTACTCGACGCCGGTGGACAGGCCCAGTTCCGGGGCGAGTTCGGCGAGTTTCTGGCGGTAGAGTGCGCGGCGGTCGGCGGGGACCCACCACACGACGTCGTACTCGGAGCCGAACCGGTAGACGTACTCCGCGGCCAGCTGCGTCTTGCCGACGCCGGACATGCCGTGCAGGGTGACGACGCCCGCGCCGGAGCCGGCGTCCTGGAGGGCTCGGTAGGCCCTGCTGAGCAGTTCCTCGCGGCCGGTGAACCGGGTGTTGCGGCGCGGTACGCCGCCCCATACCTCGGGGGTGTCGGACGGGAATCGCGGTCCCGGCCTGGCCGCCGCGGTCTCGTGCGTCGGCTCGGCGGGGATTCCGAGGCGGGCCAGCAGCCGCCGTTCGGCCTCGTCGGCGCCGACGTTGGTCAGGTCGGCCGCCCCGAAGACGGAGGTCGCGCCCGGCAGCGCCGACGTGGTGACGGAGACGGCGACGAAGCGGTCCGGGTCGGGGGCGACGACCTCGCGCAGCGCTCTGTTCCACTCGTCGTGGCTGCGCGGGCCGAGTTGGAAGTACCAGTCGCTCAGGATCACCAGGACGAGGCCGCGGGCCAGCGTCAGATCCCGCAGGCTCTCCTCCAGCGGCACCTCCACCGGTGGGTCCCAGCGCTGCTGGACGACCGTCACTCCGCGCCGCTCCAGACGGTCCCCGATCCACGCCGCCCACGCCCGGTTGAATCCGGCGAAACTGATGGTGACGGTCTGCACCCCGGCTGCTCCAACTTGCTTACGCGTTCCGGGCATTCAACCGTCTCCCTGCCTCGATTCGAGCCTTCTCAAGATACACCGGGGACCCTTTGACGATCAGATGGTCGGAGGCGTCGATCATGTGCACGCTCACGCCCGCCGTGAGCCGTTCCTCTGCTGCCATATCACGCGCACAGTGCTCACATACGCCCGCGCACGGGCCAGATGACCCGTGGGGGGCGGACAATCGGCCAGACGGTCGTAGAGGGTGATCATCTCGTTGACCAGTACCCTTCCCTCGGCGGTCAGCGCCCCCGAACCAGCCAGTACGGGCAGCACGGCTCCCACTTGCTCCCGGCAGCGGGCGTGTTCGGCCCAGGCGAGATCGCGGTGGGTGACGCGCTCCGCGCCGCATGCGAAGCGCTGCCAGTAGTCGGCGAGCGCGATGTGCGAGTAGGCGCCCTGGAGCAGCCCGTCGAACGGCCGGGGATCCGATCGCCAGGGTGCGAAGTGCCGGGGGGTGGTGTCCTCGTGGTGCAGCCGTACGAGGGCGCCGATCGCGGCCAGTTTGGTGTGCTGGAGTTCGTGCACGAGGGTCGAGGCGAAGTACGCGGGGGTGGCCGGCTTGCTGCTGAGGACCGCGCCGAAGGCCTCGCGCCTGGTGCCGCTGCAGTGTGCCGCGCCCTGGCCGGTGGGGCCCGATCCGGGCGGCGGGCCGAGTGGCACCAGGCAGCGCAGCAGCACGGCGGTCTCGGTCACGCGGTGTGCGCCGCCGATGCGGAGCAGCGGTTCGACCCCGGACCAGGACTCCGTCCACGCCTTGCGTTCGCTGTCGTCGATATGGACGGCGCCGCTCAGTCCGTGGCGTTCCAGACCGCTTCCGGCGGTGCGGTACGGGTCGAGATCGTCCAGCGGGACGGGGCCGGCGCCGGGCGTCACGGCGGGCAGGGACAGCGCGGGCAGCCAGCGTGGGTCGGGGGAACTCGTGGTGCCGTCGGCGTGCGCGTGCACGACGACGGGCTTCTCCGGGTGGTGGCGTAACGTCAACTCGCTTCCGGTGGACGTGATGTCGAGCCGGCCGGCGGGCGTCCGCAGGGCCCCCAGGGCCGGCAGCGACAGCAGTCCGCCGAGCGCGGTGAGCCGGGCCGCGAAAGCCAGCCGCGCGCGGATCGCCGCCGCTGCGGCGAGCGCACCCAGGTGGTCGAGGTCCGCCTGAAGTTGGGGCGTGGGGGCGGTGGCGGTCAGGCCCCGCAGGCAGCTCTGCGCCCAGGGGCCCACCAGAGGGTGGAGCAGCACCGCGTGGACGGCGGTCCGGTCCGCGCGTTCGGCGGCTTCGAGCAGCGACCAGTCCTGGCGCAGCCGGTCGAGCCGGTCCGGTGGGCAGACGGTCGCGGGGGCCGCCCCGGCGGCGTCGAGGAGTGCCCGCAGCAGGACGAGGCGGCGGGTGTCCTGATCGCGTACGAGCAGGTCGAGGTCGTCGGCATCGCCTTCGGTGCGGCCGAAGGCGCGGAGTGCGCGGTCGGGGAGTGGGGGGATCATCGGTGGTCTCCTGCGGTTGCGGCGGCCAGCCGGTCGGCCACATGGCGGACCAGCCGGTCGAGGTCGGCGCAGTAGACGGAGGGGTTGGTGAAACCGTTCTCTGCGCGGTAGCGGTGGGCGTAGTGGCCGCCGCCGCACACGGTCAGCAGCGGGCAGGCCCGGCAGGCCGCGGCGAGTGCGCCGGCACCTGCCTGACGGGCGGCGACGCCGGGGTGGCGCAGGGCGTCGTCGAAGCTGTGGCGGAAGATGTCGAGTCCGGTGGCGGCGGCCGTGTCGTAGGCGGACTTCAGGGAGTCGACCTGTTCGATCGCGCCGTCGGTCTCGACGACGACGGCGTCGACCGGGTCGAGGCCCAGCGATTCGGTGGCGGCGGGCAGGCCGAGCAGCAGGGCGAGGCACTCCTCGAAGAGCCGGACCCGGGTCTCCCGCCGGCCGGCCGGCCACCAGCGGTCGAAGACGGTGCACAACCAGTCGCCGTACGGGGTCGGGCGCGCCGGTCCCGGTCCGGCGCCCGGTGTCCCCGGGTCGGGTATGCCCGGCGGCGGGGTGGTCCAGTTGCCGTGCGGCAGCAGCAGGTCCAGGGCCGGTGGGCGAAGGGCGAGCAGCGACTCGTACATCTCGACGGGGTCGGTCCGCGGGTCGACGACGGTGAGGATGCCCGCGTAGGCGTCGGGGTGCCGGTCGGCGAGGAGCCGGGCACCACGGGAGGCGGCGGGCCAGGAGGGGCGGCCCGCGTGGTCGGTGCGGAGGGTGTTGTGACGGGCCAGACCGCCGTCGAGGCTGATCCCGACGCGGACGCCGTGCCGGGCGAGGGTGGCGACGCGGGCGTCGGTGAGCAGGGTGGCGTTGGTCTGCACGGTCGCGTGGAGGGTGCAGCCACCGGGTATCCGCTCGCGCACCCGGTCGGCGAAGGCACCCAGCCTCCCCGCTCCCACGAGCAGGGGTTCGCCCCCGTGGAGGACCAGGGCCACGCTGCGCAGGGCATGCGTCGCCGCGTGTTCGGCGATCCGGTCCGCGGTACGGTCCAGCACGGCCGGTGCGGCGGCGGCCGGGCGGCCGCGCCACGTCCGGTCGGGGCCCTCGTACAGGTAGCAGTAGCGGCAGGCGAGATTGCAGCGGCCGTGGACCTTGACGATGAACTGGCCGAAGGGGACGGGTGGCCGGGCGGCGGCGTCCGGGCACGCGGGCACGCCTGGCGTCGTCCGTCGGGACACTTCGGCACCCCCGTGCTGTCTGTCTTCCGGGGCGTCCCCCGCTGTCGGGAACGCTCCTTCCACAGGTCCGGGGCGCGTCTCCGCGGCCTGCCGCGCGGGCAGACCCGTCCCGGGCCGTGCCGCTCCGTTCACCCGGACCACGGACCGCGTCCGTGCGGTCCACCGCGCCTCAGAAGGCGTTGGTGAAACCCCACAGCATCTCCCGCGGCTGCTCGGCCCTGTCCCGGAGATCCGCGACCACCGCGGAGAGGACCGGGTGGTCCAGCGTCCGCAGCGCCTCCAGATCGAGTCCGAGCAGGTCCGGCAGCGCGCCGGGCTCGTGGCCGACCCCGGCGCCGGGTACCTCCGGCGCGCCTGCCCCGGACCCGTGCGCCGATTCGCCCGGCTCGCTCAACTCGCCCATCATGCCTCCCCGTTGGCTGTGCGGTGGCCCTGCGGTCGCGCGCTCGCCGTCGAGCGCGCGCACCGTCGAGCCCGTGTCCCTGACCCTCGTACCACTACACCCTGGCGCACGCCATGCACCCGCTGAGCGCACGCCGTCGTGTGCTCAGCGCTCCAGCTCGGCCAGCCGCTCGGCGGTCGACTCGCCCGCCGCGCCACCGCCGTTCGGCAGTTTGCGCCATTCGAGGCCGGCCGCCCGGTACGCCTCGCGCGCGGCCCGGGGACGCCCCGCCTTCTCATACGTCATACCCCGCCAGTGATTGGCCATAGCACCCAACTCCACTGCCTCTTCACGCTGTTGTGGACTCTCCAGCTCCGCTTCCGCCGTACGGGCGGACTCGGCCGCGTCCCGGAACGCCTCGGCAGCATCGTCGAGCCTGGCCGGCCGCTGCAGCACCCGTGAGGCATCGAGATGGGACCGGCCGAGCGCCAGCCAGCAGCGCGCAGCGGTCAGCGGGTCGCGGGCCTCCCGCGCGGCGAGCCCGAAGAGATACTCGGCCTCTCGCAGATCGACCCGGTCCTCGGTGGCCCGGTGCCGCAGCATCAGGGCCCGGCCGAGCATCAGCAGCCGCTCGGCCTGGCGCGCGCTGCCGGACGGCGTCTCCGTACGGCAGTCGCGCAGCACCCGCACCGCCGCACCGATGTACTCACGCCCGTCCGGTAGTTCAGCACGTCGCAACAGGGTCCCGCCCCATTCGGCGAGCAGGTCCGCATGGGCCTGGGAGTCGCGCGGGACACCGCGGGAGGCGCGGGCGAACCATTCGGCGGCCGCCACGAGTTCGCCCGGTTCGTCCAGCTGTTCGTACCGGGCGACCCGGACCCGGCCCGCCCTGGTCTGCAGCGCGGCGCGCTGACGCTGTTCCCGTACGGTCTCCAGCGCCTGGTCGATCAGGGTCGCCGCCTCGTCCGGTTCGCCGCCGGCGGCCAGCAGGGCGTCCACCAGGTCCAGCAGGATCCGCACCTCGGTGCCCAGGGTGTGCCGACCGCCGCCCGCCCCGAACGCGGTGCGCAGCGAGCGGGCCGCCTGCTCCGCGTACACCCGTGCCTGTTCGGTGTCGACGGTCGCCCCGGCCAGTTTGAGCAGCGTCCGGCCGTGCGCCAGCGGCAGTGTGGCCGGACGGTTCTCCTGGTCGGGCCAGACGTCGGCGAACGCCTCCAGCATTCCTGCCGCGGCCTGCAGCAGTGCGCTGTCGCCGCCGAGGCGCCACTGCGCCTCCAGGGCCCGTACCCGCTCCAAGGTGAGCCGCAGCGCCTCGCCGGGGTCGAGGCCGGGGGCCGCGCAGGCGACCGTGTACTCGCGGTCGGCGCGTCGGAGCAGGGCCAGCGCGCCGCGCCGGTCGCCGCGCCGCCGCCGGTCGTCGGCCGCGGCGTGCAGCACCTTGGCCAGCACCGCCCGTTCGCGTACCGCTCCGGGATGCGCGGCGGCCCGTTCCGCGGCGTTCTGAGCCTCGCTCAGGAGGTCGTCGCCACCCTGGACCTCCCACAGGCGCAGCACGCACCGGGCGTACTCGGCCCACAGTTCGGGGTCGGCGCCCGGGTACCGCTCGCGCTCGGTTGCGCCCCGGAGCAGCTGCACGGCGTCGATCAGGTACTGCACCATGCTGTCCGAGTCGAACTGGCGCAGGAGTGCGCGCGCGCTCCCCACCGCCGTGTGTGTCGTCCGGCCGGGGGCATCGCGGCCGCCCCGGTCGCTGTAGAGCGCGAACTGCTCGGGCAGGGGCATGAAGCGCTCCAGCACGCGGGCCGCGACCTCGGCGAAGGGATGGGGAACGCGCGAGCCGCCGCTTCCGTCGCTCTCCCCGCTCTCGTCACTGTCGTCGCTCTCGCCACTCTGCACGCGGCGGCCGAGGTCGGTGGCGTACGACGAGACACGCGGCCCGTCTCCGAGCTGCGCGTACGCCAGCGCGGGAAAGTTCGGCCCGCCCTTGCCGAACCGCTGCTCTATGTACTCCGAGCAGTGCTTGAGCACGAGCAGCGCCTCATCCCGTCCCAGCGGTCCGAGCAGCGCCTCCTGGACACCCGGCGCGAACTCGTACCACTGCCCGTCGCCCGCGCCGTCGCCCTTGCTCCGCGAGATCAGTCCGCTGAGCAGCACCTCGGCGAGTTCGGAGGGGCCGGAGTCGGGCAGCATCGTCCGCTGCACCAGCTGCATCACCGGCAGACAGAGCGGTGCCGCGGCGAGATAGACCGCGAGCTGCCCGGCGACCGGGGAGGCCGCCGAGCGGAAGCGGCTGACCAGCTGCAGCGAGGACGGCCGGTCGCCGGGACGTGGTGCGGGCGCGGCCGGCTGGTCGGCCCTGACCCAGCCGACCGCCCCGGAGATCCGGCCGGCGCCGGTGCCGGAGAGCAGTCGTGCCCAGGCGGCGAGCGCGCCCGCCACGGGTGGGAGTACGGGGACGGCGAGTGAGCCGGGACGTGCGGTGGGTACTCCGCCCACGTCCTCCGTGACCTTCAGGACCGCGGCACCGGAGAGCCCCTCACCACGGGAGAGCACACCGTAGGTCACCGGCAGCCGGGTGCGGTTCCACATCCGCTGCGGCAGCGGCTGCAGTACGGCGGTCGGGGCCTGCCGGGCCAGCTGATGCAGCAGCCGGTGGGCGCGCCCGCTGTGCCAGAGCGGTCCGGCGCAGTCGCTCACCAGGACGGTGACCCGGCGGCCGGTCGGATCACTGAGCCGGTCCGCCGAGTTCAGCGGTGCGGCCGCCGGGTCGGGGCTGCGGCTGACCGCGCAGGAACCGTCGGGGCCACGGTGCAGATAGCGCACCTGGACATCCCTGAAGGCGCCCAACTGACCGAAGATCCTCTGGAGTTCGCCGAACATCACGTCCCAGACACGCATCGACGAGGAGGCGTCCATGACGAACTGCAGCAGTGCGTCGGCGCGGGACACCCCACGGAACACCGGGATGATCAACCCTCCTGCGCGGGCACTCAGTTCGGCGGTGGCCGTCTCGTCCAGGGTGCGGCGCAGAGGGGGTACGGCGGGGCGGTAGCGCTGCAAGGGACGTAAGGCTCGCTGGATTTCGAGAGGTGCGGGCAGGGCAGGGGCGGCGGGCACACCGAGGGTGAGAGTGGTGGCGTCGCGGCGCCGACGGCCGTGCGGTCCGCCGCCCTCACGCCGCCCGTCGCGGAGCGGGGCGGAGTCCGCGGGCGGTACCGGATACAGGGCGATGCGGCGGTCGGTGGCCGCGGGATCCCCCTGCCCCACGGGCTCGTCTTCGTCCGGTACGGCGCCCGCGCCGCGGGCGCCCCCGTCCGTGGTGCGGACGGACGGCGTGGCCGGTCCCTCGTCGGACAGCTGGGTGCGTGAGGACGGTACTGCGTGGCCGCCCTCCTCCGGTGACTCGGTGCGGCGGGTCCATCGGGCGAGCCAGAGGGCGTCGCAGAGCTGTTCGGCGTCGGGGTCGAGCCCGGCCTCACGCAACCGGGCGACGAGTGCCGGCAGCAGGCCCCCGTCGTACGGCCCCGGCGGCGGCTCCGCAGGGCCACTTCCCCTTGCACCGTCCGGGCCGTGGCGTGCCGTGGCGTCGGGCATCAGCTCATCACCTCGGCCGGTCGAGTCGCTGGATGAGCAGGTCGGCGAGCCGGTCCCGGCCGGCCGGGGCGGCTGCATCGGTGAGATAGATGGCGTTCAACAGCTGGTCGGTGGCCAGCAGTTCGCTGCGCGACCGCTCCAGGAAGTGGGCGATGAGATCGTCTCCGGAACGCGCCGCCTCGTCACCGAGATGGGCGCGGACGAAGGTGGCGAGCCGCTGGTGGTCGGGGCGGCCCAGCTCCAGGTGGATGCAGCGGCGCATCAGCGGGGCCGGGAAATCGCGCTCGCCGTTGCTGGTGAGCACGACGAACGGGAACGCCGCGCACTGCACGCGGCCGCCCTTGACCGTCACCTTCGTGCCGTCGTCGGTCAGCACCTCGGCCTCGCCGTCGGGCAGCCGGTCGGCGATCCGCTCGAGCTCCGGAATGCCGAACTCGCCCTCCTCCAGCACATTGAGAAGGTCGTTCGGCAGATCGATGTCGCTCTTGTCGAGCTCGTCGATGAGCAGCACCCGGGGCCGGTCCGAGGGCAGCAGCGCGGTGCCGAGCGGGCCGAGCCGGATGTAGCTGCCGACGTTCTCCGACGCGTCGTGGCGCACCGTCCCGGCCGCTGCGCCGTGCGCGGCGATCTGGACGTCCTGCAGCCTGGCGATCGCGTCGTAGTGGTAAAGGCCGTCGAGGAGCGTGGACCGGCTGACGATGGGCCAGCGCAGGACCCGGCCGAGCCTGAGTTCATGGGCGACGGAGTGCGCCAGGGTGCTCTTTCCGGCTCCGGGACTGCCGGTGACCAGCAGCGGGCGTCGCAGGTACAGCGCCGCGTTGATCATTTCGAGTTCTTCGGCGCCGGGCCGGTGGAGTTCGGCGATGTGCCGGTGGCCACCGAGACGTCGGGTGGCGGACCCGTCCGTCCGGTCACTCCCGGCTCCGTCGTCGCCGGGGTCCGGGGCCTCGCGGGCCGCGAAGTCCCGCCAGGGTGGCGGGGACGGCAGCTGTTCGATGCCGTCGTGCGGTTCACCGGCCCCTCGGTAGATGAGCCACTCGCTGGGTTCACTCATAGCGTGTTCCTCGTCGTCACTCGTCCGCCTGGTCCGGTGTGAGGGGCAGCAGCCGTCGAACGTGCTTCACGGTATCGATCCGTGAACTCTCCGTTAAGAGGCCTGCCTTCGCTGTTCACGGCGCCTCCAGGAGCTGCCCGGAACCCGGCGGCACATGGTGCGGATCGTCATAGAACAGGACGATGCCGTAGGACCAGAACGCATCGGCACGTTCCGCCTTCACGTCCCTTCTCAATTTGTGGATCCTCTGCGGCAGCCGGTCGGCGGTGCGGGCCTCCGCGACGGTGTTGAGGGCGCGCCGATGGAATTCCGAACAGACCCCGTCGGGTTCCCCGGTCCGCCGCCACAGGGCCACCCCGAAGCCGCCGTCGAGGATCCGCACCAGTCCGGCCGTGGTCTCGGGATCCGGCCGGTCGCCGTACCGGCAGAGGACCGGCACGGTCTCGTACGCCAGGGTGTGCAGCCTCGCCACCTCCGGTACGCGTACCCCCATTCCGTCCTCGCAGTCGACGACTTCGGCCTGCATCGAGGAGTTCCGGGTGCTGTGCCAGCGGGCCCTGCGCCGTCTTTCCGCTTCGTCGTCCGGCGGATGCCCCCGCTCCGTGCGGCGGACGACCACCGGGCGTACGACGCCGAGCGGTAGCCCGTCGGGGGTCACCTGCCAGCTGTCGACGTCCAGGCCGAGCAGCGCCGGTACGACCGCGACCTGGAGTACGGCGGGGCTGTCCGGCTCGTCGCACCGCCGGAACGCCTCGGCGAGCGGGGCGGCGAGCCGCTCCGGCAGGGCGCCGAGCCCCGTGCCCTGGCTGTCCTCGGCGACGGGCAGGACCTCCCCGGTGGGGCGGGCGACGCCGATCCGCCAGTCGTACAGGTCCCGTTCCCAGCCGCGCGGCTCCAGCTCCAGCAGGACGAAGGCGCGTTCGCCGTAACGGGCAGGCTCGTTCATCGGGGCGGGGGCCCGTTGGTGCTCCTGGTCCCGGTGCTGCCGGACGGCCCGCCAGTGCAGCACGAGTTCCTGCCGGAAATCCCGGGAGAGGTCCTCGTCGGCGACCCGTTTCACCCATTCCCAGAGGGACTTCGTGGCGGTCCGGGTGGAGGGCACGTCGAAGGGGCGGTCGGCGGCGAGGACGCCCATGCAGTAGCGCACGACGAGTTCGAGCGCGGCGTCGCGGTCGCGGACGCGTGCGTCGTACAGCGAGCCGAGGCCGTCGCGCCAGCCGCGCGGCGCCGGGCGGAGGTCACGCGCGTGGACGTTCGGCAGGCCGTCGAGGAGCGCCAGCAGATTACGGGTGCTGACCGGCGGCGGGAACTCGGCGAGCCTGCCCAGCAGGTCGATCCGCCGCTTGGGGCTGAGCACCCGGCCGGGCGGCCCGGGCAGGTCGCTCTGCACATCGGCCCAGGTCCGCTCGGTGGAGGCGGGGCTGTTGTGCCGGTCGGCGTGGTAGCGGTCGTGGGCATGGAAGACGGCCTGATACGTATCGTCCGACTCGGTCTCCACGGGCCCGGCGGGGACCGTGAGGGAGCGCAGCCGCTCGATGCCGACGGCGGTGCCGCCCTGGTGGTCGTCGAGCCGCGACTTGATCACGCCGACGACCTCGCCCCGGGCCACGTCCACGACGGGGCCGCCGGACATTCCGGGCTCCAGCCAGTCCCCGTCGAGCCGGATCTGCTGGTCGGCATCGGCCCAGCCGCCGTACGTGCCCTTCACCTCGCAGTCGCCACTGAGCGTCGTCAGCCCGCCGCCCGGCGAGGGCGCCCAGCCCACGCAGCGGACCTTGCGGCCGCGGAGCATGGCCTCCGAGCGCTCGGTGACGTACACACAGGTGTGTTCGACGGGCCGCCGGAGCTGGATGAGCGCGAGGTCGGGAGCGGGCCAGCCGGTGACCCCGGCCGGCCGGGTCTCGGGCAGTGCGGCGAGCACCACACCGGGGACCTCGGTCAGTTCGGCGCTGTACGGATCGGCCCTGAACAACACGTTCACCTCGCGCCCCTCCCCCCGCATGGCCACATGCGCGCACGTGAGGACCCAGCTCGGGGCGATGAAGAAGCCGCTTCCCAGGAAGCCCTGGCCGGGTCCGTCAGTGGCATACCCGGCACCTGGGCGATGGATGCGTACGGTGGCGTCCCGCACGAGGTCCATGAGCGCAGCCTCCGCCTGGCCCGGACCCCCCTCCGCGCCCCCGCCGGTCTCCTGCGTCATGACCCGCCGCCGTCAGCGGCCGCGGCCGCATCGGGATGCGCCGGTGCGCCGGTGGGTGCCCCGGCGGACGGCGACGGGGGCGCGGGATCCGGTTGTACGGGGTGAGCCGAAGGCGCCGGGGGTGCCTGGGCTGCGGGTGGCGCGGACGGGATCGGGGGCGTGGCCGGTGCGGCGGCCTGCGCGGGCACCTGGGGCGTGATCGGCGGATCGACGGGCGGTCCGCCGCCGTTCCAGGTGAGCGTGACCTTGATGGCGCCCTTGGCCTCCCCGTCCGCGAGGAGCCCGACGACCTTGCCCGCCTTGGCGGTGAGCTCGATGCCGAATTCGACGCTGACCTGGTCCGGCTGCACGGCCCGCAGCGGCTCGGCGAGCGACCGCGCGACGCCGGTCACCACCCCCTGCAGGCTCTCCACCCGGGCCTGCACCTGGTCGGCGAAGTCCGAGAAGCCGGTGTCCGTGTAGGACAGACCGCTCCCGGCCGGCGCTCGCCGAAGTTCCTCGGCCCCGGAGATGCGCGCCCAGACCGGCGTACCGTCCGGCAGCTCGATGCGCGCAATACGGGCCTCGCTGTCGCTCATGGCACCCCCCGTTCCCCGAACTCCCCGCAGGCTAACGGCAGTACGTGACCGACGCGAGGCACATCGGCCAGGACACCGGGTCGGGGCGCGCCGGTTCCAGGGGGCGTCCGCGTCGTCCCGCGGGGCCCGGTCGGGGGCGCTCACCAGGCATTAAACTTGCCGCCATGTACTTCACCGACCGTGGCATCGAGGAGCTGGAGAAGCGACGCGGCGAGGAGGAGGTCACCTTCGAGTGGCTCGCCGAGCAGCTGCGTACCTTCGTCGATCTCAACCCCGACTTCGAGGTGCCCGTCGAGCGCCTCGCCACCTGGCTCGCCCGGCTCGACGACGAGGACGAGGACGACGAGTAGGGCGACGCCCGGGATCCAGTGTCCCTCCCGGCAGCCTTTGCCCCGTCGCGCCGCCCGGCACGCACGGTCCTTCCGGGCGAACATTGCCGGTCACGGCACTAGGTTCTGACGTCCCGGATCCGGTCGTACGCGAGGCCGGCCGCCCCGTGCGCGAGCAGCAGTACCCCCGCGAAGGCCCACCCTCCGCTGCGGCGCCCGATCCCCCAGGCGACGAGCGGGAGACCCACGGCGAGCTGGGCCGCGGCGAACGCACGGGCCCTGGGGCCGCGCATCCACGGGCCGAGGCCGCTGTTCTCGACCGCGTCGAGTTCCAGCTTCACCGCATCGCGCCAGCCCGCCCACGCGATCCGTTGCGTTTCGGGCCGGTCGCCGGCCGCGGTGTGCAGCCGGTCGGCGGGTTCGCCGGGTTCGAGGCCCGGCGGGAGAATCACGCCGATGCGGGCGAGGACGGCGAGCAGCCCGCGCAGCCGGGTACGGGCGTCCGCTTCGGGGTCGGGGCGGGTCAGCGCTTCGAGTTGCTGGATGTCCAGGACGGGATCGAGGCCGAGCCGCGCGGCGAACGTACGCATCGCCTCGTCCTCCCCGGCCGGGGTACCGTCCGTCAGCCAGACGTAGCCGACGGGCCGCCGGAAGCCGGACGCGAGCGTGTAGCCCGCCCGGTCGCCGTCCCACCACAGCGCGAGGACCGGCCAGGTCGAACCGACCGCGAGTGCGGTGGCCCAGCCGGCCAGCACGCTGTCGACCGGCTGCTCCCCCTCCGTCTCCGCCGTGCTCCGCTCTTCCTGCCTGTCCTGCCAGGGCGTGCCCTCCGGGACGAGGACGCTCCACTCGTCCCCGGCGGGTGCGAGCAGCATCCGCTCGCGCAGCAGATGGGCCACCGGCCGCACGGATCCGGGCTCGGCTCGGCACAGCAGCAGCGCGCCCACGGATGATGTCGCGTTCATGCCCCACACCGTAGGGCAATTTGCCCATATTTGGAGCCATTTGATCGATCCGTGACACCTCGCTCTCGCTTGACTTCTCCGATCCGCGATATATCGTGTTCTGCAAGAGACGCGATATGTTGCGTCGCGCCGCGTTCCCCGGGAGGTCAGATCCATGCCTGTGTCGACGTGGGCCATCACCGAGCCTCAGAAGCTGACCTTCGACGAGCCGGTGACGTCGCTCAATGTGCGCATCGTCAACGGCACGGTCAACGTCGTGGGCACCGAGGAGCCGACCGCCCGGCTGGAGATCTCCGGGATCGAGGGCCCGCCGCTGATCGTGACGCAAGAGGGCGGCACCCTCTCCGTCGCCTACGAGGACCTGCCCTGGCACGGTTTCCTGAAGTGGTTCGACCGCAAGGAGTGGCACCGCAGCGCGGTCGTCTCGCTCGCCGTGCCCGCCGGGTCGACGGTGGAGGTCGGCGTGGTGGGAGCCGGAGCGTTCGTGTCAGGTATCCGGGGGCGTACGGACGTGCGCGGCGTCAGTGGCGACACCACGCTCGCCGGCCTGGCCGGCGCGGTCCGGGCGGACACGGTCTCCGGCAATGTGGAGGCCCAGGCCGTCACCGGCGACCTCCGCTTCAAGTCGGTCTCCGGCGATCTGACGGTCGTCGAGGGCGCCGGGGCCTCCGTACGGGCCGATTCGGTCAGCGGCGACATGGTGCTGGACCTGGACCCGACCGGGAAGCCCACGGACATCCGGCTGACCACGGTCTCCGGCGAGGTGGCGATCCGGCTGCCGCACCCGGCGGACGCGAGGGTCGAGGCGAGCACGGCGAGCGGCGCCGTCTCCAACGGCTTCGAGGACCTGCTGGTCAGCGGCCAGTGGGGGGCGAAGAGGATCACCGGCACGCTCGGCGCCGGGACGGGATCGCTGAGGGCCACGACCGTCTCGGGATCGATCGCCGTGCTCCGCCGCCCACCGGCCGAGGAAGATCCGTACGACGCCGAGCCGACCGGAAAGGTGCTCTGACATGCCCCCCGTATTCGCCCATGGGCGCCTGCGCCTCTACCTGCTGAAGCTCCTGGACGAGGCCCCTCGCCACGGCTACGAGGTGATCCGGCTCCTGGAGGAACGCTTCCAGGGTCTGTACGCACCATCTGCCGGCACGGTCTATCCGCGGCTGGCCAAGCTGGAGGCCGAGGGCCTGGTCACGCATGCCACCGAGGGCGGCCGCAAGGTCTACTCGATCACCGACGCGGGCCGCGCCGAACTGGCGGACCGCACCGGCGAACTGGCCGATCTGGAGCTGGAGATCCGCGAATCGGTGTCCGAACTGGCCGCCGAGATGCGGGACGACGTGCGCGGCGCGGCGGGCAAGCTGCGCAGCGAGATGCGGGCCGCGGCCGGCGAGACCCGGCACACGTCCGCCGCCGGGACCGGCGCGAAGGGCGACCGGGGATCCCCGTTCGGTGACTTCGGCGACAACGAGGCGTGGCGCACCGCCAAGGAGGAGCTGCGCAAGGCCAAGCAGGAGTGGAAGGAGCAGGCCCGCCGGGCGAAGGACGAGTCGCGCCGCGCCCGCGAGGAGGCCCAGCAGGCCCGCCGCCAGGCCAAGGAGGCCCAGGAGAGGGCACGCGAGCAGATGCAGAACGCGGCCCGGCAGGTCCAGGAACACTTCGCCCGGGGCGACTGGCCCACCGGCGTACGGGAAGGCCTGGCGGAGATCACCGGCCGCCTCGGCGGCTTCGCCGCGACGGGCAGCCGGCCCCCGTACGTCAAGCCGGACCCGGTCGACGCGGACCCCGAATGGGGCAAGGAAACAGCCGGTACGGGCGACCCGGCCCGCGACCTGGACCGCCTGCTGGACCGCTTCCGCGACGACATCCGCGACGCGGCCCGGGACCGGGGCGTCACGGAAGCCCAGCTGACGGAGGCCCGCCGCCATCTGTCGACGGCGGCAGCCCACATCGGCGCACTGCTGCGGAAGGACACCGGCAGCAAGGGCAACGGCACCGAGGGCCCGGAAGCCTCCCGGTGAGCGGGGCGAGGTGGCATGCCGCACGGGTCATGCCACCTCGTGATCGCCCGCACCGGCCGGAGGAGGCCCCAGCCCCGCCCGACCCTCAGCTCGCCTTGGCCTGCCCCTCCGCTCCCCCGTCCCCGTAGAGCGCACGCGTCACCGTCCCGTGCGTCGCCCCGTGCTCCGCCAGCACATCGGCGACCACACCGGGGATGACGGTGAACGCCAGCAGGATGTGTTCCTCGCCGATGAACCGGTCGCCGCGTCCCAGCGCGATCCGCAAGGACTTCTCCAGGACGGTCTTCGCACCACGGTTGAAGGACGGTCGCCCTGACCGCCCCCGGCGGTCCTTCCGGTCGCCCGCCAGCGCACCCTCGCCGTGGGCACCCTCGACCCGGGCGACGATCTCCGTCACGTCGATGCCGATGCCGGCGAGTGCGTCCGTATCCGCCTTGGTCAGTCCGCCACGGCGGGCCGCGTCGGCGAGCGCCGCCTCCACCGATGCGCGACGGTCGGTGAGGCCGAGCGCGGTGACGGCGAAGGAGGTCCGGCTGCTGCCCGGCCGATCCAGCAGGGCGAGCAGCATGTGCTCCTCGGTGACGGAGCGGGAGCCCGTCCCTCTGGCCTGTTCCACGGCTCCGGTCACGACGGCGCGGGCATCGGCAGTGAATCGTTCGAACATCAATTCCTCCCGTACTTCTTGTGCACGGCCTGCCGGCTGACGCCCAGTTCGGCGGCGATCTCCTGCCACGACCAGCCCTGGACGCGAGCACTTCTGACTTGGACGGCTTCGAGCTGCTCCAGCAGCCGCCGCAGCGCGACGACGGCCCGCAACCCGACGCGCGGGTCACGATCGCCCGCGCGTGTGGCGAGATCCGTTGCTTCGGTCATGATGTCAACTTACGTTGACACACCCTCCTTGTCAACCGTAGTTGACAAGGAGGGTGGCGAGTCGTCCCGGAAGACCGGTGGCCGGGCTGATTCGGACTCTTGGCGTGCAGATCGCGGACGTGCTTCTCGGTGATGGCTGTCAGCGCCAGGTCACCGCGGTTCGCCTCGCCCTCGACGTTCCAGCCGCGACAGAGCGAGGGTCCGGCCGTGGGCAGCGTTCAGCCTCGGAATGCCGGGCGGCCGCGGATCGCCGACGGGGACGCGCGCGGGCGGCGGGGGCGAGGGCCCCCGCCGCCGGCACGGTCGCAGTGACAACTGCCATGGGTGCGCCGCCCATGCGCACGGCGCAGACCACACAGCAGAACTGGCGCACCATCAAGGGCGCGTCGGGAGGGCGGACGGACTCAGGAGGCGGTGAGCACGATCTTCCCGAACTGGTCTCCCGCGGCAAGTCGTTCGAACCCCTCACGGGCCCGGTCCAACGGCAGCACCTCGTCGATGACGGGCCGCACACCGGTCGTCGCGCAGAACGCCAGCAGGTCCTCCAGCTCGTCCTTGGACCCCATCGTCGAACCGACGACCTTCAGCTCCAGGAAGAAGATCCGGGTCAGCTCGGCGTGCGAGGGCCGGTCGCCGCTGGTCGCACCGGAGATGACCAGGGTGCCGCCGGGGCGCAGTGACTTCACCGAGTGCGACCAGGTTGCGGCGCCGACGGTCTCGATGACGGCGTCGACACGCTGCGGCAGCCGCGCTCCCGGCTCGTACGCCTCGATCGCACCGAGCTCGACGGCCCGCTTGCGCTTGGCTTCATCGCGACTGGTCGCGTAGACCCGCAGGCCTGCGGCGCGACCGAGGACGATCGCGGCGGTGGCGACACCGCCGCCCGCGCCCTGCACGAGCACCGAGTCCCCGGGCCGTACCCCGGCATTGGTGAACAGCATCCGGTACGCGGTGAGCCAGGCGGTCGGCAGACAAGCGGCCTGCTCGAAGGTGAGCTCCTTCGGCTTGGGCAGCACGTTCCAGCTGGGGACGGTGACCTGCTCGGCGAACGTGCCTTGGTAGCGCTCGGTGAGGATGGAGCGGGGCTCCTTCGGGCCGACACCGTGCCCGGTCTGGCCGATGACGGAGTGCAGGACGACCTCGTTGCCGTCCTCGTCGATGCCGGCGGCGTCACAGCCGAGGATCATCGGCAGCTTGTCCTCGGCGAGGCCGACACCACGGAGCGACCAGAGGTCGTGATGGTTGAGGGAGGCGGCGCGGACGTTGACGGTGGTCCAGCCGGGACGCGCCTCGGGGGCGGGGCGCTCGCCCAGCTCAAGGCCGTTGAGGGGCTGGTCGCGGTCGATGCGGGATGCGTAGGCGGCGAACATGGCCCTGACGATAGGCCGGAGGGCCCGTCGGCGTAACCGATCACGGGTGTGACGCGTACCGCGCGTGCGGGTCGCCTGCGGCGGACCTTCGAAGTCGCAGATCCGGCCTCGCCGGTGTCCGGGGCGCGGGGTCCGGGGCGACGCCCTGGTTACGGAAAGGGGCGAGGCCGGGGAACGGGCCCCACAAGCACCCGGCCCCGCCCCGCCCCGGACCTCAGCGTCGCGCCACGCCCTCCGCCCGCGCCGCCGCGGCAACCGCCGCTGTGACGGCCGGAGCGACCCGCTCGTCGAACGGCGACGGAATCACGTAGTCCGCAGCCAACTCGTCACCCACGACATCCGCCAGCGCGTTCGCGGCGGCAATCTTCATGCCCTCCGTGATCCGGGACGCCCGCACCTGCAGCGCCCCCGCGAAGATGCCCGGGAACGCCAGCACGTTGTTGATCTGGTTCGGGTAGTCGGAGCGTCCCGTCGCCACCACGGCCGCGTACTTGTGCGCAATGTCGGGGTGGACCTCGGGGTCCGGATTCGCCATGGCGAAGACGAACGCACCGGGCGCCATCGACGCGACCGCCGACTCCGGCACCGTACCGCCGGACACACCGATGAAGACGTCCGCGCCGACCAGGGCGGTCTCCAGCGGACCGGAGATGCCGGCCCTGTTGGTGAGCTCCGCGAGCTCGCGCTTGACGTCCGTCAGGTCCTCACGGTCCCGGCTGACGACGCCCTTACGGTCGGCCACGGCGACGTCCCCGAGCCCCGCCTCCAGCAGGAACTTCGCGATGGCCACCCCGGCCGCACCGGCGCCGGAGATGACACCGCGCAGGTCGCCGAGGGTCCGCCCGGACAGCTTCGCGGCGTTCCGCAGGGCCGCCAGCGTCACGACGGCGGTGCCGTGCTGGTCGTCGTGGAAGACCGGGATGTCGAGCCGCTCCTTGAGCTTGCGCTCGATCTCGAAGCAGCGGGGCGCCGAAATGTCCTCCAGGTTCACCCCTCCGAAGGACGGCGCGAGGCGGACGACCGTCTCGACGATCTCGTCCGCGTCGGTGGTCGCGAGCGCGATCGGCACGGCGTCGACGCCGCCGAACTGCTTGAAGAGGATCGCCTTGCCCTCCATCACCGGGAGGGACGCCTCGGGACCGATGTCGCCCAGTCCGAGCACCGCGGTGCCGTCCGTCACGACGGCGACGACCTGCGACTTCCAGGTGTAGTCATGGACCAGCTCGGGGTTCTCGGCGATGGCGCTGCACACCTTGGCGACGCCGGGCGTGTACGCGAGGGACAGATCGTCCTTGTCCCGGATGGGGACGGTGGCCTGCACGGCCATCTTCCCGCCGCGGTGAAGCGCGAAGGCCGGATCGAACGGCTCGTCGGTGGCGCTGTCGGTGCTGTTGTCGGTGTTGCTGTCGCTGCGAGGATTGACGATCTCCGCTGCCATGGTGTTGACCCCTTAAGTCTTCAACGTCTGAGGGTGGCCACTCCTGATTGAGGAGGGGTGGGCGGGCACCGCGTACGTTCCCTGCGCCGGGCGGTTGGCCCGCCCCGGCAGGGGGAGGTACGTACGCGCGGGCGCGCCGCACACGCGCCCTGGGCCCCGGATGAGGGGTGTAAACGTCTTTCTTACCGGACGGACCGCGTCGCGGACGAGTCCATACCGACGCGGTGACGTGCCTCATAGTCGAATATCTGGACAAGTCCGCCAACACGCGAAATATGCGCCAGCATGTGAGACACGCCGTAGATTCTCCGGCTGCAAGAAGGAAACCCCTCAGAAGGTCCGGCCTTGATGTACCGGCCTCTTGGGGTTCGGGGATCGCCCGTTATCCGATTTTGACATGCCTGGCACCCTGAATGGGCTAGTCCGAATGGCAAGATGCCCCTAATCGCACGAGGCGGCGACATCCGACGATGTGTGCCATCCCGCCTGGCCACTCCACCCTCACCTGCCGGAGGAACCCGATCATGACCGCACGCACCACCCGTCGCACGGCCGCAACGTCCAGGATTGCAGCGGTCTGCGCCATCGCGGTCGCCGGCACCATGCTGCTGACCGCCTGCGGCGACCAGACGAACTCGGACACCACGAAGACGGAGGGCGGCACCAAGAGCACCGCCCCGCTCTTCGACAAGCTGCCTGCGGACATCCAGAAGGCCGGTGTCATCAAGGTCGGCACAGACGCCACGTACGCTCCGATGGAGTTCAAGCAGGGCGACAAGATCGTCGGTGTCGACCCCGACATCGCTGCGGCCCTCGGCAAGCAGCTCGGCGTGAAGATCGAGTTCACCTCGGGAACCTTCGACACCCTTCTCGGCGCTCTGCCCACCGGCCGCTACAACGCCGTCATGTCCGCCATGAGCGACACCAAGGCCCGCCAGGAGGGTCTGGACGACAAGGGCAAGAAGACCGGCACCGGTGTCGACTTCGTCGACTACTTCACCGCCAGCACTGGCATCCTGGTGAAGAAGGGCAACCCGGAGGGCATCAAGTCGCTCGACGACCTCTGCGGCAAGAAGCTCGCCGTCCAGCGCGGCACGACGTACGAGCAGGCCGCCAAGGACCTGTCGGCCAAGTGCGTCAAGGACGGCAAGAAGAAGATCTCGATCGAGGCCTTCTCCAGCGACGCCGAGGCCCAGACCCGCGTCAAGTCCGGCGGCGCCGTCGCCGACTTGAACGACTCCCCGGTCGCCGCCTACATCGCCAAGACTGCGGGCGGCGGCAACGACTTCGAGGCCGTCGCCAACAAGTCGGACGCCGGACCGTTCGGTATCGCGGTCGACAAGAAGAACACGCAGCTCCGCGACGCCCTCAAGACCGCCCTGGATGCGATCATCGCCGACGGGACCTACAAGGCCGCTCTCGACAAGTGGGGTGCCGCCGACGGTGCCGTCACCGCAGCCGCCGTCAACGGTGGCAAGTGAACCACGCACCGGCTGAAGGGCAGTCGTTGTGAACGACAAGATCGACAAGGTTCCGTCCGGGGCGGTCCCCACCCCGGACCGGATCGCTCCTGTGGCCAATAAGGCGATCCCGGTACGCCATGTCGGGCGCTGGATCAGCGGGCTGATCGTGGTCGCCGTCCTTGCGACCCTCGGGTACGCCTTCTCGCAGGGCAATGTGCGCTGGGCGACCGTGCCGGAGAAGCTGTTCGACTCCAGCATCCTCACCGGCCTGTGGCACACCATCCTGATCAGCGTGGCCTCCATGGCCCTGGGCCTGGTGCTCGGCGTGGTCTTCGCCGTGATGCGCCTGTCCAAGAACCCGGTGACCGGCTGGGTGGCCTGGCTGTACATCTGGTTCTTCCGCGGCACTCCGGTCTACGTGCAGCTGCTGATCTGGTTCAACCTCGCCCTGATCTTCCCGATCTTCGACATCGGGTTCTACCGGGACGAGATGACCGATGTCATGACCCCCTTCCTGGCCGCCCTGCTGGGGCTCGGTCTCAATGAGGGTGCGTACATGGCGGAGATCGTCCGGGCCGGCATCCAGTCCGTCGACGAAGGCCAGACCGAGGCGTCCCACGCACTGGGCATGACGCAGGCGAAGACCATGCGGCGAGTGGTGCTCCCGCAGGCGATGCGGGTGATCATCCCGCCGACGGGCAACGAGTTCATCAACATGCTCAAGACCTCGTCGCTGGTCGTGGCCGTGCAGTACCAGGATCTGCTGCGCAGCGCACAGGACATCGCGTCCACCTCGTTCGCGGTGATGGAGATGCTCTTTGTCGCCTCGATCTGGTACCTGGCCCTGACCAGCGTGTTCAGCGTCGGCCAGTACTACCTGGAGCGCCGTTACGCCCGCGGGGCACTGCGCTCCCTGCCGCCCACCCCGCTGCAGCGTCTGCGGGCCAACCTGAACATGCTCCGCCGTTCGGAGGTGGCCAAGTGACCACACACGCCATGGTGAAAGCCGAGGGCGTCCACAAGTCCTTCGGCGCCGCGCACATCCTCAAGGGCATCGACCTGGAGGTCGCGCCGCGTGAGGTGTTCTGCCTGGTCGGTCCGTCCGGTTCCGGCAAGTCCACCTTCCTGCGGTGCATCAACCACCTGGAGAAGATCAACGCCGGGCGGCTGTCCGTGGACGGCGATCTGGTGGGCTACCGCGAGAAGGGCAACAAGCTCTACGAGCTCAAGGACAGCGAAGTGGCGGCCAAGCGCCGCGACATCGGCATGGTCTTCCAGCGCTTCAACCTCTTCCCGCACATGACGGCCATCGAGAACGTCATGGAGGCACCCGTCCAGGTCAAGGGTGAGACGAAGGCTGTCGCCCGGGCCCGCGCGGAGCGGCTCCTGGACCGGGTCGGCCTCGGCGACAAGGCGAAGAACTACCCGTCGCAGCTCTCCGGCGGCCAGCAGCAGCGGGTGGCCATCGCCCGTGCCCTGGCCATGGAGCCGAAGCTGATGCTCTTCGACGAGCCGACGTCGGCGCTCGACCCCGAGCTGGTCGGCGATGTCCTGGACGTCATGCGCGGTCTCGCGGAGGACGGCATGACGATGATCGTCGTGACCCACGAGATGGGCTTCGCCCGTGAGGTCGGCGATGCGCTGGTCTTCATGGACGACGGTGTGGTGGTCGAGTCGGGCCACCCGCGCGACGTACTGACCAACCCGCAGCACGACCGGACGAAGTCGTTCCTGTCGAAGGTGCTGTAGCGGTACGGAAATGACGAGAGGGCGGTACGGACCCCGGTCCGTACCGCCCTCTTCCGTATCTGCGGCTACTACTTCGCCGACAGCTCCGGGCTGAGCATCAGGGTGCGAAGCTGCGCGCGGGTGAGCGGCGGGGACTTGAGAAGCGGGCCCTGCGCCTGTTCGCTCTCGAGACCCGTGCTGTCGCGGACGGACAGCAGCCCGCCGTCCTTCGGAGTGAGCCGGGCGACGAGCTCGGGCCCCCACAGGGGCGTGCCCCCATAGTTCATCGGGTCGCTCCAGATGGTCAGGATCCGCCCGTCCGGGAGCACTTCGCGTACGCACTGCGCCGGGCGGGGCTCCCCGTTGGTGGGCTCGCAGAGGTTCGCGGCGGGATCGACTCCGCCGGACTTCTGCCGGACCTGCTGGCCCGTCCTGACGTCGACGACGAGGTAACCGACGCCGCCGTCCCTGCGAACGGAGTACTGCCCATCCAGCGGCCCCACCGGATGCTCCTCCGCCTGCGCGGCGGTGGCGTGTTTGATGATCACGGCAAGGGAGACCTGCTCGACCGGGCCGACGCCCTTGGGCAACAGCTTGACCAGCTGCTTCGCCCGGCCGCTGTTGCCGACCGCCTCGGCGGGGCCCCCACCGAGGCGGAGTGTCGACTGGACCAGGTCCTCGGCCTCGTGCCGGTCGCCGCAGAGCAGATAGGCGCTGCGGAACAGTGCCGTACGCCTGCCTTCGACGAAGGCGTGCAGCGCGGCATCGTCAGCGGTCCGCATCGTCGGCGCCCCTTCCCGGGTCCGCGGGTGCGGACCGTCTCACCCTTCCAGTGCGCCGGGGTGCGCGGCGGGTTGCAGAGGTCGGACAGAAAGTCGGGGCGGTACGGACCGGAGTCCGTACCGCCCCGACGAGGGCGGGCTGCCGCTACTTCACTGCGAGTACCAGGGCGTCCGAGGGCGAGGCCCAGACGGCCCGCGCCTCGCCGAAACCCGCGGCCCGCAGCGTCTCCGCGTGCCACTGGGCGGACGGCATGTCGCCGTCCGCATGCTCGCCGTAGATCTTGTACCGCTCGGCGGTCGGTGCGGCGAGGACCGGGTCCTCGGCGGCCAGGGCCCACCAGTCCGCCCAGTCGACGGCGCCCGCGGCCTTGGCGCGGTCCATGGCGGCGTGCCGGTGGGCGCGTTCGGCCGCGTTGATCCGGGGGGTCGCGGTGTCGATCATCCGGTCGGCGTTCATGAACACCCCGCCGTCCCGGACGAGCCCGGCGAGCTGCCCGTAGAGCGTGGTGAGCGGTTCGCTGTGCAGCCAGTGCAGGGCGGTGGCGGTGAGGACGGCGTCGTACGTGTCGTGCGGCAGCCGCTCCACCCACTCCGGGTCCTTGAGATCGGCGGTCACGAACGTGGCGCGCTCGTCGCCGGCGAAGGAACCACGGGCGATGGCGAGCAGCGCGGGGTCGAGGTCGATGCCGGTACTGGTGGCCTCGGGGAACCGCTTGAGCAGCCGGTCCGTAATACTTCCCGTACCGCACGCGAGGTCGAGCACCCGTGGTTCGGGCCCCACCACGGCCTCGACCATGTCCAGCATCACCCGGAACCGCTCCTCGCGGTCGGGCATGTACCACTCCTGCTGCCGGTCCCAGCTCTGCTGCCAGGCCTGCCAGTCGGTGCCCGCTGCTGTCTCCGTCACGAGAATCCCTCCAATGTAATACCCTGAAACTGCAAACGCCTATTACTCCGATCGCCGCACGATGACCCTAGACCGACCCGGTAAGGACTACAAGTGGAACTGGCCTATTACTCGGACTACGCGGTGCGCCTGGTCAACACCGAGGAGCCGGCCCGCAACAAGGACGTCCTCACCTCCGTCGAGGCGGTCCGCGAGCTGTTCGGCGTCAACGCGCAGGCCGCGAGGCGCGCCACCGACGCGGATGTGACCCGCTTCCGGTCGGTACGGGCGCGGCTGCGCGCCGTCTTCGAGGCGGCCGACAGCGGCGACGAGACGCTCGCCGTCGACCTGCTGAACTCCCTGCTGCTGGAGTTCCCGGTCAGCCCGCAGATCTCCGGCCACGACACCCGTGACGAGGACGGCAAACCGGACTGGCACATGCACCTGGCCGACCACCCGTCGAACGCGACGGCCGGATACGCCGCCATCGCGGCGATGGGGCTCGCCTTCCACCTCACGTCGTACGGCGTGGACCGGCTCGGCCTGTGCGAGGCGGCGCCTTGCCGCAACGCCTATCTCGACACCTCGACCAACCGGTCCCGGCGCTACTGCTCGGACCGCTGCGCGACCCGCGCCAACGTGGCCGCCTACCGGGCCCGCAAACGTCTGGAGGCGGAGCGCACGGCCGACACCGGCCGCAGCGTGGTCGCCGCCCAGCCCAGCACCCCGAGCACCGACCTCTGATCCTTCCTCAGCGGCCGGTAGCGGACCCGGACCCTGGCCAGCACCAGCTCCTCGGGCACCGTCCCGTAATCCGTGCTGTCCCCGCCCGCGAACGTGTTGTCGCCGAGCACCCACCAGCCGCCCGCACGGCGCTCGACGGCCCGTTTGACGACCAACAGGTCCTGCTGGAACGGATGGCGCAGAATCACCACATCGCCCGGGCGCACCGGCGCCCCGTACTGCACGAGCAGCCAGTCCCCGTGGTGGAGCGTGGGAACCATCGAAGGCCCCGTCACCTCCACCACCTGGAACGGCACTCGCGCCGCCAGCCCGCGCGCCTGCTCCTGTGTCAGCTCCGGCCCCTCCGGCATTTCCGGCACCTCCCCGGTCCGTTCATTACACCGTCCCGCATACCGTTCCGTACATTCGGCCACTGGTCCCATCCTCACCCCGGACTTTTGGCCTAAGCCCATGGGGGCACCCGCAAAAACAGCTCCCTCACGGAGTAATGTCCCACCTGAGAAGACGATCACGAGGAAGGACAGCTCAATGCTTTCCCGCCTGTTTGCCCCCAAGGTGAAGGTCAGCGCCCACTGCGACCTGCCCTGCGGCGTGTACGACCCGGCCCAGGCCCGCATCGAGGCGGAGTCCGTCAAGGCCGTCCAGGAGAAGTTCCAGGCCAACGAGGACCCGCACTTCCGGGCCCGCGCGGTGGTCATCAAGGAGCAGCGCGCCGAGCTCGCGAAGCACCACATCTCGGTGCTGTGGAGCGACTACTTCAAGCCCCCGCACTTCGAGAAGTACCCGGAGCTGCACCAGCTGGTCAACGACGCCCTGAAGGCGCTGTCGGCCGCGAAGGCCTCCACCGACCCGGCGACGGGTCAGAAGGCGCTGGACTACATCGCCCAGATCGACAAGATCTTCTGGGAGACCAAGAAGGCCTGATCGCCGCTTCCGAGCGGTTCGGCCTGCCACGCAGGCCGAGGCAGAACAGAAGGGCCCAACCGGACTTGCCGGTCGGGCCCTTCTACAGTTCCGAGGCCGCTCGGGAGACCACCGTCACCGGTACCTGCGCAGACGTACCGCCCAAGGATGGTCGGCGCCGTGCGCCAGGGTGACGGTCTCGGTCAGCCAGGCACGCTGGTCGGCGGTCAGGACCCGCAGCGCCGTTGTGAAGTCCTCCTCGTCCTTGGGGCGTCGCGATTTCGCCTTGTACAGGAGCTGCACATGCAGGGCCAGGTACGGGATGCCGTCCCCCGAGACCCGGCACAGCCGGTCGAGCGGGAGGCGGATGCGGGTGTCGCGGCGGAAGGCCCAGTCGGTGCCGTCCGCCTCGTCGAGCATGAGCTGGATGCGCCAGGGCTCGTCGGGGCCCGGTCGGCACCAGATGTCGTGGACCCCGTGCGGGAGGATCTCGCCGGGGAGCCACGGCCGCAGGGTGCCGGGCGGGTCGGCGGCCCACCACTCCCAGCCGGCGAGCACCTGCTGGACGGTCAGCTGGTCGCGGCGGAGCAGCGTGACGTCGATGTCGGCGTGGTCGCGGAAGGCGTGGCCGACCGCCAGCTCGACCGCGTAGCCGCCCGCGATCCACCAGGGGGTGCGCAGCGGGGCGAAGCGGCGGGCGACCTCGGCGAGAGGGGCCGGGTCCCAGGGCCCCCAGGGGGTTTCCGTGCGCATGGCTGTCGTTCCGTCCCTTCGTTCCGGTCGGACAGGCCGCCCGTTCGCCGCCGGCTCCCCGGTCGTCGGTCGTGCCGTCGGACGGTCAGTCGGCCTTCAGCAAGTGCCGGTAGCTGTCCGGATTCTCGCTCAGGTATGTGGCAAGGCTCTTCGCCGGGCGGCCGGTGAGGCGCGTCACCGCGTCCGAGACCGTGGACATCTCGCCGGCGGCGATGGCCTCGTACGACGTCACCCAGCCGGCGACCTCCCACTCCTCGGCACCGTGCTGCGCCCGTGAGGCGTAGGCCTCATCCCGGGTCTCCGGGTGGTAGGTGATGGTGCGTCCGGTGGCCCGGCTCAGTTCCTCGGCCGCTTCGGCGAGGGTGAACGCCTCGGGTCCGGTGAGGTCGTACGTCACCCCGTCGTGGCGGGTGTCCTCGCTCTCGGTGTCGGCAAGCAGGACGGCGGTCGCCGCGTCGGCGATGTCCTCGTGCGCAACGGCCGCGACCCGGCCCTCACCGGCCGGACCGCGCAGCACCCCGTCGGCCCCGGTCATCGCCGGGATACCCGCGAGGTACCAGCTGTCGCGCAGGAAGGTGTGGCGCACACCGGAGACGCGGATGTGCGCCTCGGTGTGCCAGTGGTCGCGGGCGAAGGTGAACGTGGCGTCCGGCGCGGCGCCGAGGAAGGACACGTAGACGATGCGTTCGACATGGGCGGCGACCGCCGCGTCCACGGCGGTGGTGTGGTCGAGTACCCGGTTCGGGCTCTCGTGCGCCGAGACGAGGAACAGGGTGTGCGCGCCGGCGAGGGCCTGGCGCATCGCCTCCCCGTCACCGTAGGCGGCGGGCGGTGCGGCGACCGCACCGGGCAGGTCCGGCAGCCGGGACGGGTCGCGGCCGAGGAGCCTTACGGGGACACCGGCGCGCGCGAGCCGCTGTGCGACACGGCCGCCGACCGCGCCGCTCGCACCGGTCACCGCGATGATCGGGGCATCCCTGACCACGGTGCTGCCGCCGATGTCCGTGGGGCGTGTGGTGTTCATACGGGGCTGCCTTCCTTGCGCAACCAGGGACGCACTTCCACGACCGCGTCCACCGGGACGGGACCGTAGATGTGCGGGAACTCCTCGCCGCCGGGCGCGAGGGCCTCGTACCGCACGGGTACCGGGAGCCGCGCGGGATCGATGACGAGTACCACCAGGTCCACCGGACTCCCGGCAGCGGCCGGGACCTCGGCGCCGTACAGCATCTCGGCCACGCCCGGGAGCTGATGGGGCGACGAGCAGTGGATGAAGCCCTCTTCGTGCAGAGTGCGGCCGCGGGTGGACATCTCGTACGTCCCGGTCCCGCGGGCCGCCTCCCACAGGGGGCGTTCGGTGAGGTGAAGCAGCAGTTCTTCGGCCATGGGCCCCAAACTAGCTGCGCAGACGGCTCCTTCGGGCCATCGGCGTGGCCGCCGACGCGGTGCCGCACCGGATGGGCCGGACAGGCCGCGGCGCGTGCGCCGCCTGCACGACAGCCGACGTCCCTCGCCCCTATTGCGTCAGCAGTTTCGCCTCGGTCCCGGGGTCCAGCCCCACCACGGGGCGGTCCGGCCGCTGCGGTGCCGCGCCGCCCAGCTCGCACAGCCAGTTCCAGGTGTCGGTGACCGTCTCCCCCACCGGCCGGCAGTGCAGTCCGGCCGCGTACGCCTTGCTCACATCGCCGCGGTGCATGGTGTCGTGCAGCTCGCCCGGCGGCAGCCAGACCGGCAGGTCGGTCCACGGCTCCACGCCCGCCGCGAGGATCTTCTCGGCGGGCGTCCAGCGCAGCACGGCGTCGGAACCTGTGGCGCGTACACAGGCGTCCAGCAGCTCGCCCATGGTGGCGTGCCCAGGACGGCTGACCAGGTTGTACGGTCCGTGCAGGCCGCGCTCCGCCGCCTCCAGCAGCCAGTTCGCGAGATCGCGGGCGTCGATGTACTGGAGCGGGGTGTCCGGCGCGCCCGGGGCCATCACGGGTCCACCGCGGGCGATCCGCCGCAGCCACCACGGCAGCCTGCCGATGTTCTCCCACGGGCCGAGGATCAGTCCGGCGCGGGCCAGCAGGGCGCGGTCGCCGAAGGCGTCGAGCGCGGCCAGTTCGCCACCGCGTTTGGCCAACGGGTACGAGACCTCCGCCCCGGCGTCCGGTGAGGCGCCGGTCACCAGCGGTCCGTCCTCGGGCAGTCCGGCCGGGGCCGGGTACGCGTACACCGAACGGCTGGAGACGTACACGTAACGCCCGGCCCGGTCCGCGAGCAGCCGGGCCGCGTCCCGCACCGCCGAGGGCGCGCCGCTCCAGGTGTCGACGACCAGGTCCCAGCCGTCCTCCCCCGCGGCGGCGAGCGCCGCGAGGCCGTCGGCGGTGGTCCGGTCACCGAACAGCTCGGTGGTGCCCGGCGGGGGTGAGTGGTGGCCGCGGTGGAACACCGTGACCAGCCAGTTCCGCGCGAGCGCCGCCTCGGTGACGGCACGTCCGACGAATTCCGTACCGCCCAGGATCAAGAGCCTCATGGGCCGACTCTGCCCGCGGGCAGGGCGGTCGGGAACATTTCCTCGCTCTGGGCGCAATCGGACACACCGGTGGCCACGCTATGCCTCAGAGACCTGCGGGGGTGCGCGGCGGACTCACGGCGTGCGCGCAAGCGGGCTCCGGTGACGCAGCAGCCACTGGTGGTATCCGGCCACCCGCTGCGCCGCCTCCCGGTACGCCGCCTCCAGCTCGCCGTACACCGTGCCCGTATCGGCGCCCGGCCGGGACACCAGCAACAGTCTTACGGCGAGCGGGTCGTCGCGCAGGGGACGGATCGCCATGTCGTCGCGCGGCCCCGAGGTGGGCTGGCACGGGGCGACCGCCTCGCCGAGGACGACCAGGGAGGCAGCGGTGAGGTAGTCGCCGTGCAGAACGGTCGGGGCGAGACCGGCCGCGCCGAACACCCGGCGCAGCCCGTCCCATTCGCCGTCCACCGTGGGGTCGACCATCCACCGGTCGGCGGCCAGATCGCCGAGGTCCACCACCGGCCGGGCAGCGGCCGGATGGTCCCTGGCCATGGAGATGAACTGCGGTTCGCGGTCAATGAGTACGCGCTGCTCCAGGCCGTCCGGGATGGACAG
This sequence comes from Streptomyces sp. NBC_01717, assembly GCF_036248255.1. Lineage (NCBI taxonomy): Bacteria > Bacillati > Actinomycetota > Actinomycetes > Kitasatosporales > Streptomycetaceae > Streptomyces > Streptomyces sp. NBC_01717. The sequence goes on from NZ_CP109178.1 coordinate 3,438,505, forward strand.
CGGACAGCCCTCCACCTCGTGCACGAACGCGACATCGAGCCGGCCCGCCTCGACCGTACGCAACAGGGCGTGCGCCGATACGTCGACCCGCAGCGAGATCTCCGTGTCGGGCAGCCGGAGCCGCAGCCTGCGCAGCCAGCCGCCGATCACCCGGCTGGCGGTGCAGCCGATCCGCAGCAGCGGACCACCGTCGCGGACGGCTTCGGCCTCCGCCCTGAAGTCGGTGACCAGAGCGGTCATGCCGTCGACCAGGGGGCGGGCCCGGCTGAGGACGGAACGGCCGAGGAGGGTCGGGCGGCAGCCGGTCCGATCGCGGCGGAACAGTTCGGCTCCGAGGGAGTTCTCGATCCGCCGCAACTGGTTGGTCAGGGAGGGCTGGCTCACGCCCAGCCTGCGGGCCGCTCGGTGCAGGCTGCCGGTGTCGGCGATGGCGCACAGCACCCTGAGGTGCCTCACCTCGAGCTCCATGCTGCCGAGAGTATGGCGGCCGCAGCTGCCGCACCAGAGGCCCCAACTACACCAAAGCCCGGTAATTCACCGGGTGTTGGGCAAGATTCCGATCAGTCTTCCGGAGCCGGACGATAGGGCCGTGCTATCGCCGGTTGACATCATCCGCCGCGGCTCAGGTTCCCCGACACTCTCTGCGTACCGCACCCGCCCGAGTCCGATCGTCGGACGGGTTCATCGGATCGGAACCCGGTAGGAGAACCCCCCATGAAACACCCCAGGACCGTCATGTCGGCCGTGGTCGGCCTCGGTTTGGGCCTCGCCGCCGCGCTGGGCACCGCGCCCGCCGCCGTCTCGGCCGCTCCGGCCCCTGCCGCACCCCCCACCTCCGCATCTGCCCCGTACGCGGGCTACACCGCACACTCCGGATCGCGGTCACACGAGAGCGCCGCGGCGAACAAGGCGTTCTTCGAGGCGGTCGTGAAGTCGGTCGCCTCGAAGCGGGCCGCACACCCCGGTCTCAAGGCGGTCACCATCGTCTACAGCACCGCCAATGCGCCGAGCTTCCGTACGCAGATAGCCAACAGCACGCAGATATGGAACAGCTCGGTCTCCAACGTCCGGCTGCAGGAGGGCTCCAACCCCGACTTCGCCTACTACGAGGGCAATGACCCCAGCGGCTCGTACGCGAGCACCGACGGGCACGGCAACGGCTACATCTTCCTCGACTACGCGCAGAACCAGCAGTACAACTCCACCCGCGTCACCGCGCACGAGACCGGGCATGTGCTCGGGCTCCCGGACGACTACTCGGGGCCGTGCAGCGAGCTCATGTCGGGCGGCGGCCCCGGCCCGTCCTGCACCAACCCGTATCCGGACGCGAACGAGCGCAGCCAGGTGAACTACCTGTGGCAGTTCGGCTTCGCAGCCGCCCTGCACTGATCGGCGCCGCCCCTCCCCTGTGCCGCAAGGGGCCACTCCGCACCTCGGGGTGGTCCCTTGCGGCGCGTTGCCGCGGCGGGACGGCTGAACCTGTGCCCCCGCTTGATCCGCCGGCAGCGAACGGTCCGGGAGGGCCACTCCCCCTGATGGATGCTGGGCCCAGCGGCCCGGGGCGGACCGGGTCCGGCCATGGAGGTAGACGCGTGAGCGAGCGTCCGGGAACGCTGTACAAGGCCGTCGGCGGTGTCGACGTACTGCGCCGGCTGAGCAACACCTTCTACGACAAGACGCTGGCGGATCCGCTGCTCGCCCCCGTTTTCGCGGACTTCTCTCCGACCCATATCGAGCATGTCGCCGTGTGGCTGGCCGAGATCTTCGACGGACCCGCCGACTTCACCGGGAAGCTCGGGGGCCATCAGTCCCTGTTGCGCTCCCATCTCGGGTTGTCGATCACCGAGCCGCAGCGGCTGCGCTGGATGGAGCTGATGACAGCCGCAGTCGAGAAGGAGTTGCCGGACGACGAGCTGCTGCGCCGCCGTGTGCTGGAGTACTTCGACTGGGGCACCAGGATCGCGCGCGACGTCTCGGCGTCCCCGGCCGGTGCGGACCTCGGCGATCCGGGGCCGACGCCGCGCTGGGGCTGGGAGGGCCTGCGCTGACGGCCGGCGCGCGCACGGCCGGTGCGCGGCGACGCCCGGCGCGCATGACCACCACGCGCGGCCGAGTTCGGTTTACGGAACAGGTACAGCCGCTCGTCCTGGGTGTCTTCGGGGCTCTCAGGCGAGTTCGAGCGGGAACGCGCCCCGGTGGCCGGTGCCCGCACCCTCCGCGGGGCGCGCCTCGAACTCGCGGCAGCTCCAGATCTCCTGGACGAACCCGGTCCGCCGGTCCCACAGATCGAGCACGTCGTCCTCGCCCGCCGCCCCGCGGTACGCGTCCTTCGCACCCCGGAAACAGGCAAGGCCGCCGGAGAGTCCACGGTCGGTCGTCGCCGGGAAGTAGTCCGAGAACGCACAGGCGATGCACGACTGCAGACGGACTCCGGGCGGGAGGGAGCGCTGGATCATGGCGAGCGCGGTGGCGAAGTCGCACTCGGCCCGGCGCGACCCGTAGACCGCGCCGCCGAAGTGCAGCTCCAGATGGAGATCGGCCTCCGGGCGGCGCAGCGACAACAGGCAGCCGAGCGTGGCCTGGTGAACCGTGCCGTCCGCGACGACCGGAAGCGGCAGGTCCCACTCCAGCACGCAATCGGTGAGTGCGCCGTCCGCCAGGGCGAACATTCCGCTCTCCGGCGGCATGCCGGCCACCGGAGCGAGGTCGTCGAAGCTTTCGCCCTCGAAGTCGACGCCCCTGACCCGGATGCGGAGTTGCTGTCCATCGGTGGTGAGGATGAAGGCCTCGGAACCTTGCCGGTCCCGGTACCACCCTGCCCATGACTCATCTGTCATGGGCACGGACTGTAGCCCGTGCCCATCGCCGCCGCCCGGCCGCCCTCCACTTCGCTGTCGCGGGCGCCGCGGGTCCGTGACCTCAGCCGACCTGCGGCTCCCGCCACATGGGCCACATCGACGGACCGTCCGGGAGTTCGACGGTCGTCCCCATGAAGGTGAAGCCCAGCCGTTCGTAGAGCCGGCGGCTGCGCGCGCTGCTCGCCTCCAGATAGGCGGGGACGCCGTCGCGGTCGCAGCGCTCCAGCACATCGGCGACCAGGGCCGCACCGATCCCCTCCCCCTGACGGTCCGGGGACACCCCGATCATGAGCAGATACTCGTGGGCCCGGTCGTGCGGGTGGATCGCGCCCGTGAGCCTCCCCACCAGCTCGGCGCGCTCGTTGTCGGGGTCCGCGGTCGCCCGCATCAGGGCGGGGGTGGTGTCCTCCTCCGTGGGTGCGCCCGCGGGCACGGGCAGCCACAGAGCCACGGCCGTGCCGTCCTCCAGCAGGTCGATACGGCCTTCGGCGAGCGTGACGTCGACGAAGACGCCGAGGAACTTTCCGTGCACGGCCCGGCGGTGCGCCTCGTCCGGGAAGACCCAGCCGCTGACCGGGTCGTGGTGGAACGCCTCGTCCAGGAGCCGCACCACCTGTTCGCGGTCTTCCGCTTCCGCCTGCCGTATCCGTACACCCATGTCCGGCTCCCGCTCTCGCTCGTACCGCCTCAACCGACGTACAGGATCTTAGAGTTGATGCCGTACGGGTCCGGCGGGAGCCGGTCGCTCCCCTCTGCCCTCCTCTCCTGTCCCAGGGCGACGGGCGGGTGACGGCCGCTTCCTCCTTTCTCCTTTCCTCCCTCAGTGGGTCCGGCGGGTGACGAACTCCGCCAGGGCGAGCAGATCGCCCGCCGCCGCCAGGTCGGGCACCGCCCGGGACAGATGGTGGACCGCGCGGGCCATCCGGTCCGCCGCGCTGACCTGCGCCCAGTCGCGTCCGCCGGCCCGGTCGACCGCGTCGGCGGCTCGGTCCACCTCGCCGGGTGTGCGCATGGAACCCCGGTAGAGCGCGGCGAGTTCGGCCGCCGCCGGGGTGTGGGAGGTCAGCGCGGCGACCACCGGCAGGGACTTCTTGTGGGCGGTCAGGTCCGCCCCGACCGGCTTCCCGCTCTGCACCGGGTCCCCCCAGATGCCGATCAGATCGTCGATGAGCTGGAAGGCGAGGCCCGCCTCCCGGCCGAAGCCGTCCATCGCGCCGACCTCCCGCTCCGCCACGCCGGCGTACAGCGCACCGAGTGCGCAGGCGCAGCCGAGGAGGGCGCCGGTCTTGGCGGTGGCCATGGCGAGACACTCGTCGAGCGAGACCTCGTCGGGGCCACGCTCCTCGAAGGAGCAGTCGGCCTGCTGTCCCGCGCACAGCTCGATGACGCAGTTCGCCAGCCGGACCGAGGCGCGTGCCGACGCCGGGCGGGTGTCCTCGGCGAGCAGCCGGTGGGCCAGGGCGAGCATGGCGTCGCCCGCGATGACGGCGGCCGGGACGCCGAACACCGTCCAGGCCGTGGGGCGGTGCCTTCGGGTCCGGTCCTCGTCGATGACATCGTCGTGCAGGAGGCTGAAGTTGTGGACCAGTTCCACGGCCACGGCTGCCCGCACCGCCTGCTCCGCGTCGCCGCCCACCGCCCGGGCCGCGGCGAGGACGAGCGCGGGCCTGATCGCCTTGCCGGCCTGCCCGGCGGTCGCAGTGCCGTCGGCGTGCTCCCAGCCGAAGTGGTACATCGCGACACGCCGGATGGATCCGGGCAGCGACTCGACCGCGGCCCGAAGTTGCGGATCGACGAGACTCCGAGTGCGCTCCAGGAGCGCCAGTGCCTCGTGGCCCTCGGTTGTGGCGGTGTCCGTACTGATCATGGTCACAGTGGCTCCCTCAGGTCACCCGGGTCCGGAGCAACTCGGCCGGGGCGTGGGTGGTGCGGTGAGTGGGTGGTTTCCACCGGGGCAGCGCCACGGGTCGCTCGGCCCATAGATCACCCCCGTCGGAGCGAACCTGGCCCGTCCGAGCGAACCGGGCCGGGCCGGGCCGCCGGGACCGGGGCGGGGCCGGGGCGGGGCCGGCCCCGGGCGCCCCGGATCGACGGCCTACGGGCCGGGGTGGCGGGTGGGACCCGGACGGGACCGGCCGGTCCGGGTCCCGCGGACCTCAGCGCCAGCGGCTGACCTCGACGTTCTCCAGGACCCCGAGTGCGTCCGGCACCAGCACGGCCGCCGAGTAGTAGGCCGTCACCAGGTAGGAGATGATCGCCTGCTCGTCGATGCCCATGAAGCGCACCGAGAGGCTCGGCTCGATCTCGTCGGGGATGCCCGTCTGCTGGAGCCCGATGACCCCCTGCTCGGCCTCGCCGGTTCGCATGCAGATGATCGAGGTGGTGCGGGCGTCGGTCACCGGGATCTTGTTGGACGGGAAGATCGGCACACCGCGCCAGGCGGGCACATGGTGGCCGCCGATCTCCACGCTCTCCGGCACCAGCCCGCGCCTGCTGCACTCGCGGCCGAACGCGGCGATGGCCCGCGGGTGGGCGAGGAACAGCTTCGATCCGCGGCGGCGCGACAGCAGTTCGTCCATGTCGTCGGGGCCGGGCACGCCGTCGTGCGGCTGGAGGCGCTGGTCGTAGTCGCAGTTGTTGAGCAGCCCGAACTCCCGGTTGTTGATGAGTTCGTGCTCCTGGCGCTCGCGGAGCGCCTCGACCGTCAGCCGCAACTGCTGCTCGGTCTGGTTCATCGGTTGGTTGTAGAGGTCGGCGACCCTGCTGTGGACCTTCAGCACGGTCTGGGCGACGCTCAACTCGTACTCGCGCGGTGCCGATTCGTAGTCGACGAACGTGTGCGGGACGACGGCCTCGCCGACGTGACCTGCGGAGAGATCGATCTCCGCCTCGCCGTACTTGTTGGTGCGCTGGTGCGGGATGTTGAGCAGTCCGGCGAGATGCGCGCGGAGCGAGTCCGCCCGCTCGGCGAGGTTGAGCACATCCGCCCGCCTCAGCGTGAGCACCGTGCACGCGGTGACGGCGCGGGCCGTGTACTCCCAGACCGCGTCGCCCTCGATCAAGGAGTGGTCGCCGAAGTACGCCCCGTCGGCGTGCACCCCGAGCACCGCTTCGTCGCCGTAGGGGCCGGTGCCGACCTTCTCGACCTTGCCGTGCGCCAGCAGGAAGACCCGGTCCGCGGACTCCCCGGAGGCGGCGATCACCTGCCCCGCGGCGATCTCGCGCTGCTCGCACCGCCGGGCCAGCTCGGAGAGCACCTCCTCGTCACCGAAGTCCCGCAGGGCGGGCAGTTCACCGAGCTCCGCGGGGATCACCGTGACCCGGTCACCGGTCTGCACGAACGTCACCCGGCCGTCTCCGACCGAGTAGCTCAGCCGGCGGTTCACCCGGTACGTGCCGCCCTGCACCTGCACCCACGGAAGCATGCGCAGCAGCCACCGCGAGGTGATCTCCTGCATCTGTGGAGCGGACTTGGTGGTCGTCGCGAGGTTCCGCGCAGCCGCCGTGCCCAGACTCTGCTGCGGCGGTGCCTGCGTGTTCTGAACCTCTTCACCAACGGACATCTGACGTCCTCTCGATCATCGGCTGACCTGCGAGAAGAAGCCTTTCAGCGTGGGGACGCAGCACGCTATTACACAAAAGAGTGTGACTAATCGGTCTTTGGGCTGGGCACGACGCCGAGCGATGTCCACGGAACTTCTCAATTTGCACGTCCGCTGCCGCGGCCCCGCCGCCCGACGGCGAGGTCTCGGCGCACCTGCACGCCCACACCCGGGCGGGCGCCGGCTGCGCGTCTCCGCCCCCTACGGCGATCTCGTCCTCGACGCCGTCGACGCGCCGCTGCTGCCGGCCTCCGCGGGTATCGGCTGCACCCAGATGCTGTCGATGCTGGACCACCTCGCGGCCACCGGCCACCGCTCCCCGGTCACCGTCGTGCACGGCGACCGCTCCCCCGCCGATCACGCCCTGCGCGCCGACCACCAGCGGCTCACCGTCGAACTCCCGGACGCCGCGGCGCACTTCCGGTACGAGAACCCGGAGCCCGGCCACCCGGCCGACCGCACCGGTCCGGTCGATCTGCGCGGCCTCACGGTCCCGGCCGGCACGCACGCGTACCTCCGGTCCACTGCCCTTCATGCGGGCCGTCCGCACCCAGTTGCCGGCCAAGGACGTCCCGGCGGCCGACATCCACTACGAGGTGTTCGGCCCCGATCTGTGGCTCGCCCAGGACTTGACCGGATCCGCTCGCACACCGCACGAACAACGCGGCGGGGGATGGCCCGGAGTACGGCGTTCCGATACAAGCGGTGTACGGACTCACTCCCCCCACGCCCCAAAGGAGTCGGCCATGTCCACCCCCATGTCCGCGAGCGCCTTCCTCGAAGCCCTCAGGAACGAAGGACTCACCGTCGTCCAGGTGGGCGACTGGCGTACGCACAACCGCAATCACAAGGGCCCCTGGGGCCCCGTGAACGGCGTGATGATCCACCACACGGTCACCAGCGGCACCGCGGCCACCGTCCGGATCTGCCGCGACGGCTACCCGGAGCTGCCCGGCCCGCTGTGCCACGGCATGATCGCCAAGGACGGCCGGATCCACCTCGTCGGCTACGGCCGTGCCAACCACGCCGGCCTCGGCGACGACGACGTCCTGCGCGCCGTCGTCGCCGAGAAGATCCTCCCGCCCGACAACGAGGCCAACACCGACGGGAACAGGCACTTCTACGGTTTCGAGTGCGAGAACCTCGGCGACGGCAAGGACCCCTGGCCCGACGCCCAGCTCGTAGCCATCGAGAAGGCCGCCGCCGCGATCTGCCGCCATCACGGCTGGACGTCCCGCTCGGTCATCGGCCACAAGGAGTGGCAGCCCGGGAAGGTCGATCCGCGCGGCTTCACGATGGAGTCCATGCGCGCCCGGATACACGACCGTCTGAAGTAGCCGCCCGCCCGCACCCGCACCACCCGGGCGACGGGGCCGACCGGGCGACCGGGCGACAATGGGCGCATGCCCTGCGATCCGCTCGACCTCTCCCGGCTGCAGCCGGTGCTCCCGTCACCCCTGCAACCGGTCGAGGACGAGCGCTTCGACCGGCACGGCATACGGCTGCTGCTCAAACGCGACGACCTGATCCACGCGGATCTGCCAGGCAACAAATGGCGCAAACTCGCCCCCAACCTGGCGGCCTCCGCCGGGCGCACCGTGCTGACCTTCGGCGGCGCCTACTCCAATCATCTGCGTGCCACCGCCGCCGCCGGCCGGCTGCTCGGCTTCCCCACCGTCGGCGTCGTACGCGGCGACGAACTGGCCGGCCGGCCCCTAAACCCGTCGCTGGCGCAGTGCGCGAAGAACGGCATGCGTCTGCACTTCGTGGACCGCGCGACGTACCGCGCGAAGACCGATCCGGCGGTCCTGGACGGGCTGCTGAGTGCCTACGGGGCGTGCAGTGTCGTCCCGGAGGGCGGGAGCAACGCCGTGGCCGCACAGGGCTGCACAGCGCTCGGCCGGGAGCTGCACGGTCTGGCCGATGTGGTCGCGGTGGCCTGCGGCACGGGCGGCACCCTCGCCGGTCTCGCCGCCGGCCTCGCACCGGGGCAGCGGGCACTCGGCATCCCGGTGCTGCGCGGCGGCTTTCTGGGAGACGCGGTACGGCAGCTGCAGCGGGAGGCGTTCGGCGGGCCCGCCGGGGTGTGGTCCCTGGACGAACGTTTCGCCTTCGGCGGCTACGCCCGTACGACTCCGGAGCTGCACGCCTTCGCCGACGACTTCGAGGACCGGCACGCGCTGCCCGTGGAGCGGCTCTACGTCGCCAAACTGCTGCACGGGCTGACCGTGCTGGCCCGGGAGGGCGCGTTCGCCCCGGGCACGAGGCTCGTGGCGGTCGTCACCGGTCAGCCCTGGGCCGCGTCGGACTCCTCGCGGTAGGCCGCCGCCTCCTCCAGGTCCAGCCGTCGCAGCAGGGTCCGCATCATCTCGTCGTCGATCCGCCGCTCGTCCCGCAGCCGTACGAAGACCGTCCGCTCGGCGTCGATCATTTCCCTGGCCAGTCGCCGGTAGGTGTCGTCGGCCGACTCCCCGGTCACCGGGTTGGCCGCGCCGAGCCGCTCCCACACGGCGTTGCGGCGGCGCTCCAGGACCATACGCAGCCGGTCGGTGAGCGGACCGGGCAGACAGTTGCGCGGATCGGTGAGCAGCTCCTCCAGGCGGGCATCGGCAGCCGCGGACGCCTCGCTCTGGGCCTGCGCCTCGGCGAGGGTCTCCGCCTGCGCGTCACGCCCCGGGAGCTTCAGGACCCGCACCAGGAGCGGCAGGGTGAGCCCTTGGACGACCAGGGTGCCGATGACGGTCGTGAAGGTCAGGAAGAGCACCAGGTTGCGGGCCGGGAAATCCTCGCCGTCGGTCATCGCCACCGGGATGGCGAAAGCGATGGCGAGCGAGACGACGCCGCGCATCCCGGCCCAGCCGACGATCAGGGGCGAGGTCCAGTTGGTCTCGGTCTCGCGCTCCCTGATCCGCTTGAACAGCCACCGCGGCAGATATGTGGCCGGGTAGACCCAGATGAAGCGGACCACGACGACGGCGAGGAACACGGCCACCGCGTACCAGAGGGACTCCGTGACGGCATAGGTGCCGAGCCCTTTCAGTACGAAGGGCAGCTGCAGTCCGATCAGCGCGAAGACCGCCGACTCCAGGATGAACGCGACCATCTTCCACACGGCAGCTTCCTGGAGCCGGGTCGCGAAGTCGACCTGCCAGGAGCGGTGCCCCAGATACAGCGCCACGACGACCACGGCGAGCACTCCGGAGGCATGTACGCGTTCCGCCGCCGCGTACGCCACGAAGGGGATCAGCAGCGACAGGGTGTTCTGCAGCAGGGCTTCCTTCAGGTGCGTGCGGAGCCAGTGCAGCGGCACCATCAACACCAGGCCGACCCCGACACCGCCGCCCGCCGCGAGGAGGAACTCGCCGATCCCGGCGCCCCAGCTGACGCCTTCGCCGACGGCGGCGGCCAGCACCACCTTGTAGGCGGTGATCGCCGTCGCGTCGTTCACCAGGGACTCGCCCTGAAGGATCGTCGTGACCCGGCTCGGCAGCCCGACCCGGCGGGCGATGGCGGCCGCCGTGACGGCGTCCGGCGGCGCGACCACGGCGCCCAGCACCAGTGCGGCCGTCAGCGGCAGGTCGGGCACCAGCCAATAGGCCAGCCAGCCGACGGCGAAGGTGGCGAAGAGGACGTAGCCGACGGAGAGCAGGGCGATCGGCCGGACGTTGGCACGCAGATCGAGGTACGAGCTGTCGACCGCGGCCGTGTAGAGCAACGGCGGCAGCAGCAGCGGCAGCACGATGTGGGCGTCCAGGGTGTAGGACGGCACGCCCGGCAGATAGGAGGCGAGCAGCCCCCCGGCGACCAGCAACAGCGGGGCCGGCACCGGGGTGCGGCGGGCGGCCCCCGCGATGGCCGCACTGGCCGCGACGAGTGCCACCAGCGGCAATGCGTCCATCTCACCGTCCTTGCATCCGTCGTAACCTGACAATCATGAGTGAGTGCCTGCACGTTCTCGAACTGCCGCGCCCCGAGCCCGCCCCGCTCGGCGCCACATGTCCCGAATGTCTTGCCGCGGGCACCCACCCCGTGCAACTGCGGCTCTGCCTGGTCTGCGGCCATGTCGGCTGCTGCGATTCGTCGCCTCTGCAACACGCCACGGATCACTTCAAGAAGACCGGTCATCCGGTCATGCGGAGCTACGAGGCGGGCGAGAGCTGGCGTTGGTGCTTCGAGGACGGTTCGATCGTCTGACGTCTGGGTACGTCAAACCGGCGCCTGTTGTTCGTAATTGAGCGCCGCAGACCTCTAGCCACTGTGTGTGCTCATGGGTTTACCATGAGTGACAGTCATGGGATGGGGTCCCGGCGACACGGCATCATGGATCGCGATAGCGTCGCCGGACCAAGAACCGAAGACGTACCGCATGGCTCCGGGGCACCCTTCCCGGAACCTCGAAAGAGTTTGTGCCACCTTGGAGGTGAGGGTGTCCCAGATCGCAGGCGAGCCCGGGAATCAGGACTTCGTGGAAGTCCGGCTGCCCGCTGCGGGTGCCTACCTGTCGGTGCTGCGTACGGCCACGGCCGGTCTCGCAGCGCGTTTGGACTTCACGCTCGACGAGATCGAGGATCTTCGCATCGCGGTCGACGAGGCCTGCGCGATCCTGCTCCAGCAGGCCGTGCCCGGCTCCGTCCTCAGCTGCGTCTTCCGACTCGTCGACGATTCTCTCGAGGTGACGGTAGCGGCCCCGACGACGGACGGCCGGGCCCCCGAGCGCGACACATTCGCCTGGACGGTGCTCTCCGCACTGGCCGGCAAGGTCGACTCCACGGTCGCCGACGACCGTACGGTCAGTATCAGCCTGTACAAACAGCGCGGCGCGGGACCCGGGCCGGCGTGAGCAACGGGAACGGGGACGGTCCTGTGCGGGACGAGACGATCCGACCAGGGGTGGTGCGACCAGCAGGCATCCCGGAGCAGCAGGCGGCCCTGCCCCATCCGGAGGACGGGGCGGACGGGCCGGTGGTCCGTACGGTCGCGGTGGAGCAGGCGGAGCGGGCAGGCCAGATGAGCGAGCACGGACACCACGATCCACGTGACCGCAGTGGGGCGCGGGCACTCTTCATCGAGCTCCGCGAACTCCCCGACGGCTCGCCGGAGAAGGCCGAACTGCGCAACCGGCTGGTGCGGATGCATCTGCCGCTCGTGGAGCACCTGGCCCGCCGGTTCCGTAACCGCGGCGAGCCGCTGGACGATCTGACGCAGGTCGCCACGATCGGCCTGATCAAGTCGGTGGACCGGTTCGACCCGGACCGCGGCGTCGAGTTCTCCACGTACGCGACACCGACCGTCGTGGGCGAGATCAAGCGCCACTTCCGCGACAAGGGCTGGGCGGTCCGGGTGCCGCGCCGGCTGCAGGAGCTGCGGCTCTCGCTCACCACGGCCACCGCGGAGCTCTCCCAGCAGCACGGCCGGTCGCCGACGGTCCATGAGCTGGCGGAGCGGCTGGGCATCTCCGAGGAAGAGGTCCTGGAGGGCCTGGAATCGGCCAATGCCTACAGCACGCTCTCCCTGGACGTCCCGGACACGGACGACGAGTCCCCGGCGGTCGCGGACACGCTGGGCTCCGAGGACGAGGCACTGGAGGGCGTCGAGTACCGGGAGTCGCTGAAGCCCCTGCTGGAGGACCTGCCGCCCCGGGAGAAGCGCATCCTGCTGCTCCGGTTCTTCGGCAACATGACGCAGTCGCAGATCGCACAGGAGGTCGGCATCTCCCAGATGCATGTCTCGCGCCTGCTGGCCCGCACGCTGGCACAGCTGCGCGAACGACTGCTGGTCGAGGAGTAGCGGGCGTCGCGCGTTACGCCTCCGGCGTCGCGCGCGGACCCCGGATACCCAGCGCTTCCCTCGTCACCGGCCTGAACAGCTGCACCAGCGCGGTCAGAGCCACCGCGGCAAGGACGATCCCGGCCGGGATCAGCGCCCCGTGGGAGCGCAGCAGCGTCCAGGCCACCGGCAGCGCCATGAGCTGCGTGATGAGCGCAGGGCCTCGGCTCCAGCTGCGCCGCAGCAGCAGCCCTCGCGCGGCGAGGAGCGGGATCAGGCCGAGCACGATCAGTGTGAGGCCGCCCATCTCCGCCTGCTCCGGACTGTCCGGCCGGCCGAGCAGGCCCATGACCAGCATGTAGACCCCGCCGAGTGCGAGCGCCGCCCCTTCGAGGGCGTTGAGTCCGGCCACGAGGGCGATCCTGGCCGGCTTCGTCGGCTCGGCCGTGGGCGACGAGGGCGGCGTGTTCTGCTGAGTACTCACCCTTGCAGGTTGGCATCCCGGCGCCGCGAAAGCGACGCCGGGGTCCGGATCGGAGCGCCGCGGTCCAGCCCACCGCACCCGGTCCGTCACCGAACGTGAAGGCAAGGGGTAAGGACTTCAGACCGATTCCATGCGGTAGGTAGTCTGGCCGTCATGCGCGCACTCCTTGTGGTCAATCCAGCTGCTACCACCACCAGTGCGCGGACCCGTGACGTGCTCATCCATGCGCTGGCCAGCGAGATGAAGCTGGAGGCGGTGACCACGGAGTACCGCGGGCACGCCCGGGACCTGGGGCGGCGGGCCGCCGACTCCGACGACATCGACCTCGTCGTGGCCCTCGGCGGTGACGGCACGGTCAATGAAGTCGTGAACGGCCTGCTCCACAACGGTCCCGACATCGACAACCTGCCGAGCCTCGCCGTGGTGCCGGGTGGCTCCACCAATGTCTTCGCGCGCGCCCTGGGTCTGCCCAACGACGCGGTGGAGGCGACCGGCGCGATTCTGGATGCGCTGGCCAACCGGACCGAACGCACGGTCGGACTGGGACTGGCGGCCGGCACGCCCGGCACCGAGGACGAGTCGGTCCCCAAGCGCTGGTTCACTTTCTGTGCCGGTCTCGGTTTCGACGCGGGCGTGGTCGGCCGGGTCGAACAGAAGCGCGAACGCGGCAAACGGTCGACACACGCGCTGTACGTACGTCAGGTGGTCCGGCAGTTCCTGGAGGAACCGCACCGGCGGCACGGAACGATCACGCTGGAGGCCCCCGGCGCGGACCCGGTCACCGATCTCGCGCTTTCCATAATCTCGAACACGGCCCCCTGGACCTACCTGGGGAATCGTCCGATGTACGCATCCCCGAAGGCCTCGTTCGACACCGCCCTGGATGTCCTCGGACTGAAGCGCCTCTCCACCCCCGCGGTCGCCCGCTACGGCACCCAGCTGCTCACTTCGAGCCCTGAGAAGGGTCCGCACGGCAAGCACGCTGTTTCACTTCACGACCTCACGGACTTCACCTTGCATTCAAAGGTTCCACTGCCGTTCCAGATGGATGGTGACCACCTGGGCCTGCGTACCAGTGTGGCGTTCACAGGCGTACGCCGTGCACTGCGTGTGATTGTGTGAGCGGAAGGACCCAAAGTCCTTTAACTCGAACGTTTGGACTGGCCTCCACCCCATAGAAGTACGGCTGTGACCTAGCCGACACCGAGGAATCAAAAAAAAGTTTCCGGAAGGGGTTGTATCCGCCGCCGAGGTTTGCGAATCTCTACATGGCGATCGGGACGGCCCGCAACAACGGCCTCCACTGAGAGCCAGAACCCCTCCTCACTGCACAGGACCACAACCAGTTCATCTGGGCGTCGGCCCGTCACCTGCGGGGGGATTCGTGAAAGCGTTCACATTCACAAGCAACAGTATGCAATACCAAGGAGAGGTAGCAGCCATGGACTGGCGTCACAACGCCGTTTGTCGTGAGGAAGACCCCGAGCTGTTCTTCCCCATCGGCAACACCGGTCCTGCGCTGCTGCAGATCGAGGAAGCCAAGGCCGTCTGCCGTCGCTGCCCCGTCATGGAGCAGTGCCTGCAGTGGGCGCTCGAGTCCGGCCAGGACTCCGGCGTCTGGGGTGGCCTCAGCGAGGACGAGCGCCGCGCAATGAAGCGCCGTGCCGCTCGCAACCGGGCGCGTAACGCCAGCGCCTGAACCGACGCCACCGCTACGAGCCTCAGTCAGGCGGCGCGTACAGAGCGTACGCACCACCCCGCCCCCCGAGTCGCAGCGCGCAGTACCCCCGAAGCGCATGCATGACCAGTGAGCCCGGACCGTCAACAACGGTCCGGGCTCACTGCTGTTCCCCCCGGGGAACAGCTCCGGCTACTTCTCCGCGCTGACCGGGATGTCGAGGACCACCTGGGTGCCGCGCCCCGGAGCCGGGACCATGCCGAACGATCCGCTCAACTCACCCTCCACCAGCGTCCTTACGATCTGCAGCCCCAGGTTGCCGGCGCGCTGCGGGTCGAACCCCTCGGGCAGCCCGCACCCGTCGTCCTGGACGGTGATCAGCAACCGGCCCTCTGCCGGGGAGCCGCCGCGCACCGCGGAGACCTCCACCGTGCCGGTCTGGGCGACGGTGAACGCGTGCTCCAGTGCGTTCTGCAGCACCTCGGTGAGCACCATGGCCAGCGGAGTGGCCACTTCCGCATCGAGGATGCCGAAACGGCCCGTGCGACGGCAGGTGACCTTGCCCGGCGAGATCTCGGCCACCATCGCGATGACCCGGTCGGCGATCTCGTCGAACTCGACCCGCTCGTCCAGATTCTGGGACAGCGTCTCATGGACGATGGCGATCGAACCGACGCGCCGCACCGCCTCGTTGAGGGCCTCGCGGCCCTGCTCGGAATCCATCCGGCGGGCCTGCAGACGCAACAGGGCGGCCACGGTCTGGAGGTTGTTCTTCACCCGGTGGTGGATCTCCCGGATGGTGGCGTCCTTCGTGATCAACTCACGCTCGCGGCGGCGCAGTTCGGTCACGTCGCGGAGCAGGACCAGGGAGCCGATACGGACGCCCTTGGGCTTCAGCGGGATCGCCCGGAGCTGGATCACGCCGCCCGCGCACTCGACCTCGAACTCACGGGGCGCGTAACCGCTGGCCACTTTGACCAGGGCCTCGTCCACCGGGCCGCGGGACGGGGCGAGTTCGGCGGTGGTCTCGCCGAGGTGGTGTCCGACCAGGTCGGAGGCGAGGCCGAGGCGGTGGTACGCGGAGAGGCCGTTGGGGCTGGCGTACTGGACGACGCCGTCGGCATCGAGCCTGATCAGCCCGTCGCCGACGCGTGGCGACGCATCCATGTCGACCTGCTGGCCGGGGAACGGGAAGGATCCGGCAGCGATCATCTGGGCCAGGTCCGAGGCGGACTGGAGGTAGGTGAGCTCCAGTCGGGACGGGGTGCGGACGGTCAGGAGGTTGGTGTTCCGGGCGATGACCCCGAGGACCCTGCCCTCACGGCGGACGGGGATGGACTCGACCCGTACCGGCACCTCCTCCCGCCACTCCGGGTCGCCCTCGCGCACGATCCGGCCCTCGTCCAGCGCCGCGTCCAGCAGCGGACGGCGGCCGCGTGGCACCAGGTGGCCGACCATGTCGTCCTGGTAGGAGGTGGGGCCGGTGTTGGGCCGCATCTGGGCGACCGACACATATCGGGTTCCGTCGCGGGTGGGCACCCAGAGGACCAGGTCGGCGAAGGACAGGTCGGAGAGCAGCTGCCACTCCGAGACCAGCAGATGCAGCCACTCGAGGTCGGTGTCACTCAGGGCTGTGTGCTGGCGGACGAGGTCGTTCATGGAGGGCACGTGTGCGAGCGTACCTGTGGATACGCACTGGTTCCGAACCGAACGACCGGCCTGCACGTGCAAGGGGGAAGGGGCCGGAAATTGCCGCGCTCCGATGGATGGACACAGGTGAATGGTCTAGTCCACAATGCTCAAGACAGAGCTTCCGCTCTCCCCGCACAGGAGAGCGGATCGAGGTGGCCGCGCTCTCTGCCCTGACTGCGACGGCACCTCTCCCCGGCCGGGGGCACCGCACACCGCCGGCCGAGCAACTCCGGGCTGCGGTGCCGGACGGGCTGAGGGTCCCGTCCCGGCGCCGCGGCCCGCGGGTGTTTCTGCGGGCTGCCCCGTGTTCAGCGGGTCTCGGTGACCTTGGCCAACGCGCGGGGCGCGTCCGGGTCCTGGCCGCGAGCGATCGTCACCTCGTACGCCAGCAACTGCAGCGGCAGGATCTCCAGGATCGGCTGGACCTCCTCGGCGACCCCGGCCGTCGGCAGCACGAAGCCCGCGGACGCCGCTTCCACCTGGGCCTTCGGGCCGACCACGAAGAGGTCCGCGCCACGGCCGCGCAGCCGGTCCAGGACCGGCTGGAGTGCCTCGCCGCCCCGGCCGTCGGTGACCACGGCGATCACCGGGGAGATGTTGTCGACCATGGCGAGCGGGCCGTGCAGCAGATCGGCGCCGGAGTAGGAGAGAGCGGGGATGTAGCTCGTCTCCATCAGCTTCAGGGCGGCTTCCTTGGCCGTGGGGTAGCCGTAGCCGCGCGAGGTGATGACCATGCGCTCGGCGAAGCGGTAGCGCGACGCCAGACCCTTGATCTCGTCCTTGCGGGCCAGAACCGCTTCGGCCAGCTCCGGCAGGATCGCGGCGGCGGAGCCGTCCCCGCCGCGCAGCCCCTCGACGAAGAGGTAGAGGGACAGCAGGGAGGCGGTGTACGTCTTGGTGGCCGGGAGGGCCTTCTCCGGGCCCGCCAGGATGTCGATGTGGTGCTCGGAGACGGCGGCGAGCGGCGAGTCCGGGTTGTTGGTGACGGCCAGGGTGATCGCGCCGGCCTCGCGGGCCGCCCGGGTGGAGGCCACCAGGTCGGGCGAGCCGCCGGACTGGCTGACGGTGATGACGAGGACGTCTCGCAGGTCCGGCTTGGCACCGTACGCCGTGGTGGTCGACATCGACGCCAGACCGCAGGGCAGGCCGAGCCGGATCTCGAGCAGGTACTTGGCGTAGAGCGCCGCGTTGTCCGACGTACCGCGGGCGGTGAGGAGGACGAAGCGCGGGTGCTTCGCCGCGATCTCGGCGGCCACCGCCCGGATCTCCGGGGCTCCCCGGTCGAGGATGCGGCGCAGCACCCCGGGCTGCTCGGCCATCTCGCCGGACATGATGCGGCCCGGCCGCTCGCCCTCTTCGGCCGGAAACGTGGCGGACATGTCGGGTGCCTCCCAGAGGTGTCTCGGTGCGTCCGGAGCGGCGGTCCGACCAAGTCGACCACGGGAAAGCCGGGGCCCGCCAGCGGGCCGCGGCCGGACAGCGCACGAACGGCATCCGGACGTCACCGCAGGGTCGTCCGGCTCTGCTAGATTAGGTCTCGATTGGTCTATACCACACATCATCACCTCCTCAGATCGGCAGGCCCCGCGTGGAAGTTGTCATCGTCCCGGACGCCAAGGCAGGCGGCGAGCTCATCGCGGGGGCCATCGGCGCCCTGCTCAGCCGAAAGCCGGACGCACTTCTCGGCGTTGCCACCGGTTCGACCCCGCTGCCCATCTACCAGGCACTGACCGCCAAGGTCCGCTCCGGCGAGGTGGACGCCTCGCGCGCCCGCATCTGCCAGCTCGACGAGTACGTCGGACTGCCGGCCGGCCACCCCGAGTCGTACCGCTCGGTGGTGCTGCGCGAGGTCGTCGAACCGCTCGGCCTGTCCGAGGCGTCCTTCATGGGCCCCGACGGCTCCGCCGAGGACGTGCAGGCCGCCTGCGAGGCGTACGACAAGGCGCTCGCCGCAGCCGGCGGGGTGGACCTGCAGCTGCTCGGCATCGGCACCGACGGTCACATCGGCTTCAACGAGCCGTGCTCCTCGCTCGCGTCCCGCACCCGGATCAAGACGCTCACCGAGCAGACCCGGATCGACAACGCGCGCTTCTTCGACAACGACATCAGCCAGGTGCCGCACCACGTCATCACCCAGGGCATAGGCACCATCCTGGAATCCCGCCACCCGATCCTGCTGGCCACGGGCGAGGGCAAGGCCGAGGCGGTGGCGCAGACGGTCGAGGGGCCGGTGGCGGCGTTCGTCCCGGCGTCGGCACTGCAGCTGCATCCGCATGCGACGGTGGTGGTGGACGAGGCGGCGGCGTCGAAGCTGAAGCTGGCGGACTACTTCCGCGCCACGTACGCGGCGAAGCCGCGGTGGCAGGGGATCTAGGTCTCCGGACGTGGAAGGGCCGGGGCACCGTGGCGGTGTCCCGGCCCTTCCATGTTGCCCGAACGCCGGACGAGCTCGGCTCAGTCGTCGGACGCGGTCGGGTGAGGTGCCCCCGTGATGGCTTCCGCTGCCGCGACTCCGCAGACCCGTGCGGCTCCGTGGGTCACTATGTACAGCGCTCCCCGCGGCTCCGCCTGCGGTACGCCCATCTCGACCACCACCGTGTCGGGGCGCTCCGCCAGCAGCGTGGTGAGTGCCTCGCGTATCCACGCGTGCCGGTGGGCGTCACGGACGACCGCGACGATGCGCCGCTCCCCCGCGGCCCGGATCGCCGAGGCCGCCGGTTCCTCGGTCTCGCCGCTGTACGTGTCGGTCGCGGTGCCGGGCAGGACCCGGGCCAGTTCGGCCGCGACGCCCCAAGGGGTCTCGTCACCGACCGCAATGTTCGCGACGGGGGTGAACGCGGCCACGTACGCCGGTTCGGTGAGCGGATCGGCGGCGCCGCTCAGCCGCAGCGCGCGACGCGCGGCGACCAGGCCGATGTCGGACGCGATACCGGTGCCGGGCGCGGTCCCCTCCTGCGTTGCCGCGCCCGGCTCCGGGACAGCCCTCCGGGCCCGCTGCGTCCAGGACGCGAGGGCACGTACCCGTGCCGCCGCGTCGGCCAGCCGCTCCTCGGGCAGTTCGCCGGCCCGTACCGCCGCCACCAGCGCGTCGCGCAGCCGCAGCACGGTGGCCTCGTCCTCCAGCCCGCCGCCGACACAGATCGCATCGGCGCCCGCGGCGATCGCGAGGACGGAGCCGCGCTCGATTCCGTACGTCGCGGAGATGGCCTGCATCTCCATGCCGTCGGTGACGATCAGACCGTCGTAGCCCAACTCGTTGCGCAGCAGACCCGTGAGGATCTGCGGGCTCAGGGTCGCCGGGCGGTCCGGGTCGAGCGCGGGCAGCAGGATATGCGCGCTCATCACCGATTTGGAACCCGCTGCGATCGCCGCCCGGAAAGGCACCAGCTCACGGGCGTGCAGAGTGTCGAGGTCCACATCGATGCGGGGCAGCGCATGGTGCGAGTCGACGGCGGTGTCACCGTGTCCCGGGAAGTGCTTGGTGCAGGCGGCCACCCCGGCGGCCTGGAGGCCCTCGATGTACGCGGCGGTGTGCCGGGCGACGAGGTGCGGGTCGGCTCCGAAGGACCGTACGCCGATGACCGGGTTGTCCGGGTTCGAGTTGACGTCGGCGGACGGCGCCCAGTTGAGGTTGACGCCGCACTCGGCGAGTCGGCGGCCCAGCTCCTGAGCGACCGCGCGGGTCAGCTCCGGGTCGTCGACGGCCCCGAGGGCGAGGTTGCCGGGGAAGGACGAGCCATGACGCACCTCCAGTCGGGTGACATCACCGCCCTCCTCGTCGATCGCGACGAGCACGTCGTCCCGCTCGGCCCTGAGCTGGGCGGTGAGCGCGGCGAGCTGTTCCGGCGTCTCGATGTTGCGGCCGAAGAGGCCGACGGAGGAGAGGCCTTCACCGACGCGGCGCAGCAGCCAGTCCGGGGCGGTGGTGCCGGTGAACCCCGGCTGCAGGACGGCGAGGGCGTCGCGCGTGACGGTGTCCGTGGTGGAGGTGAAGGTGGTCATGGGGCGGCGTTATCCCTTCACGGCGCCGTCGGTAAGACCGCTGACGGCCTTGCGCTGCAGGTAGATGAAGAGGATCAGGATCGGTACGGCGAAGAGCGAGGAGGCGGCCATGGTCGCCCCCCAGTCGTCACCGAACGCGGTCTGGAACTGGGAGAGCCAGAGCGGCAGGGTCTGCGACTCGATGTCCTTGTTGAGGATGAGGACGAGCGGGAATTCGTTCCAGGCGGTGACGAAGCCGAAGAGCGAGGTCGCCATCAGGCCGGGGCCGAGCAGCGGCAGGATCACCTTCATGAAGGCCTGCGGGCGGGTGCAGCCGTCGACCATCGCGGACTCCTCCAGCTCCCTCGGCACCGAGGCGACGTAGCCGCGCAGCGTCAGGATGGTGAAGGGCAGGACCATCATCATGTAGAAGATCGTCAGCGGTACCAGGCTGTTCAGCATGTCCGCGTCGCGGACCAGCATGTAGATCGCGATGACCATGACTTCCCACGGCGCCATCTGCGCGATCATGAAGGTCAGCAGGATGCCGCGCCGGCCCTTGAAGCGCATGCGCGCCATCGCGAAGGACGCCAGCAGCGCGATCACCAGCGAGGCAGCCACGGAGAGCACGGTGACGGTGAACGAGTTGCGGACCAGGGTCCAGAAGTGGTCGGCCGCGACGGCCTTCTCGAAGTGGTCGAAGGTGATGTCGGTGGGGAACCACACCGGGGTGTCGGTGATGATGTCGCCGGTCGGCTTGAAGGCCGTGCTGAACATCCAGTAGACGGGGAAGGCGAAGGCTATGAAGAGGACGACTGCCGTCGCGTTGGGCCAGATCCGGCCGATCAGTGAGCGCCTCACAGCTCGTCCTCCTCTTGCTTGAGTACGGTGCGCAGGTAGTAGCCGGTCATCGCCAGCAGGACGATGATCGTCAGGAACGAGATGGCCGAACCCATGCCGAAGTGCTGGTTGCCGACACCTTCGACGAAGGCGTAGACGGGCAGGGTCTCGGTGAGCCGGTCCGGGCCGCCGCCGTTGATCGCGAAGAGCTGGGCGAAGGACTTGAAGACCCAGATGACTTCGAGGAACGTGGTGGCCAGCAGGAACGGCTTGAGGAACGGGAACGTCACCGAGGTGAAGCTCTTCCAGGTTCCGGCGCCGTCGAGCGACGCGGCCTCGTACAGCTCCTTGGGGATCGTCGTCGACGCGGCGTACAGGTTGATCGCCACGAACGGGATGGACATCCAGACGATCACCAGGGTGACCAGCGAGAAGGTGGAGAACTGGGTGCTCGTCCAGTTGTAGTCGGCCATGGAGTGCCAGCCGAGACCGTCGAGCACGTAGTTGACGACACCGAAGCGCTGGGCGAACAGCCACTGGTAGACCGTGGTCGCGGCGATGAGCGGCATGGCCCAGGCGAGCACGAGGCCCAGCATGAGCAGCAGCCGCATCTTCTTGCCGAGGCGCGCGAGCAGCAGGCCGATCAGGGTCCCGAGCACCATGATCAGGACAACGTTGGCGGCGGTGAAGAAGATCGAACGCTCGACGACCTTCCAGAAGTCCGAACTGCCGAGGACTTCGGTGTAGTTGTCGAAGCCGTTCCATTCGGTCAGGTGGAGGATCAGCTGGCGCGGGTTGAGGTTCTGGAACGACAGCATGCCGTTCTTGACCAGCGGATAGCCCAGGAGCACCGCTGTGACGAGCAGTGCGGGCAGGAGGAGCAGATACGGGGCCGGGCCACCGACCCGCTTCTTGCTCGATGCGGCAGGGCCGCCGGGAGGCGCGTCATCCTTGCGGACGCCGGCTGCCGGGACCGAGTCCACTTGTTCGGTCTGCACTGACATGCTCGCCATCTCTTCTCGGGCCGTACGGTCGAGTCACGCGGGAGCGCCGGGGGGCGGGCGACGCCCGCCCCCCGGCGTGTGCGGTCAGCTCGTCTGCGAGAGACGCTTGTTGATCTCCGACTCGACGGCCTTGGCGGCGTCGGCCGGGGACTTGCCGTTCAGAACCGCGGTCATGTAGCTCTTGATCGGGTTCGGCGCGTTCTCGACAGCGGCCCACTCGGGGATGAGCGGGGTGGTGCCACCGCCGACGGCGGCCGGGGCCGCGGCCTCGGCGGCGCCGTTGCCGGTCAGGTTGGAGTTGAGCGACTCCTTGTTCGGGATGACGCCGTTCTCCTTGGCCAGCTGGCCCTCGAACTGGTCGGACAGGGCGAGCTTCAGGAACTCCTTGGCGAGGTCCTGCTTCTTGCTGCCCGCGGCGACGGCGAAGTTGGAGCCACCGAGGAAGACGCCCTCGGGCTTGTCGGCGGTCTCACCCGGGATGGTGAAGTAGCCGATGTCACCCTCGATCTTCTTGTTGGCCGCGATGGCCGTGCCGGCCTCCCAGCCCATGCCGATGAAGGCACCGACGTTGCCCTTGGCGAAGACCTCGGCCTGCTGCGGGGTCGCCTCGTCCTTGTCCTTGGGGGCCTTGGAGTAGGACTGGTACTTCTTGTAGAGCTCCATGGCCGCGGCGACCTTGGGGTCGGAGAGGTTGGAGACGTACTTGTCGCCTTCCTTCTTCACGAGGTCCGCACCCTGACCGATGGTCAGACCGTCGAAGAAGTACCAGTTCTGGCCGGGCATGTAGATCGGCTCGGCCTTGCCCTTCTTCTTGATGGCGTCGAGGTCCTTGAAGAAGTCGTCGCGCGTCTTCGGGGTGTCCTTGATGCCGGCGTCGGCCCAGACCTTCTTGTTGTAGATGACGACGCGGTTGGCGAAGTACCACGGGGCGGCGTACTGCTTGCCGTCGAAGACCGAGGACTTGTTGAGCGCGTCGACCCAGTCGCCGCCGATCTCCTGCTTGAGGTCGCTCAGGTCGGCGAGGCCACCGGTGGCCGCGTACGCCGGGGTCTGGGTGTTGCCGACCTCGATGACGTCCGGCGGGGTCGACTCGGAGAGGGCCGTCGTGATCTTCTGCTGGATGCCGTCCCACTTCTGGGTCTGGAACTTCAGCGTGGCGCCGGTCTTCTTCTTGAAGGCCGCGGTCAGGTCCTTGGTCCAGCCGGGAGGCGTGGAGCCGTCCATGGCCCAGACGGTCAGCGTCTGGCCCTTGTAGCTGTCGGGGCCGGTCTTCTTGCCACTGTCGCCCTTGCCGTCGTCCGAGCCACAGGCAGTGGCACCGGCCATGAGAGCTACGACACCAATGGCCGCGATGAGTCCGCGCTTCACGACACCCTCCTCAGGGATGCAAGAGAATTCCCCCCACCACCCGAGATCGCCGTCCGTCGCACAACCTCATACGACGGGTACTGCCCGTGGGGCTGGGACCTGGTCTTTAATGGTTTAGACCAGTACCGGGAGCTTGGCCTAGACCTTTAGGGGTGTCAAGGGTGTATAAGAAGTGCACTCGCGTCCGTTATAGGACCGACACCTGAGGGAGGGCGACGAGCCGTGACCGGACCGTGCCACCATGTGAGCCGCGACAGATGGAGGAGCCGGTGACGGCAGCAGCGCAGCAGTCGGGAAGGCGGGCGATGGGTGCCGACGGGGGCAGTTCGGAGAACGAGACGGGCGCGGGCACCGGTGCGGCCACGCGTACCGCCCGCGTGCCGAAGTACTACCGCCTCAAGCGCCACCTCCTCGACATGACGGACACCATGCCGCCCGGCACCCCCGTGCCGCCGGAGCGGACCCTGGCCGCCGAGTTCGACACCTCGCGTACGACCGTGCGCCAGGCGCTCCAGGAGCTGGTCGTCGAGGGCCGGCTGGAACGCATCCAGGGCAAGGGCACGTTCGTGGCCAAGCCGAAGGTCTCGCAGGCCCTGCAACTGACCTCGTACACGGAGGACATGCGCGCCCAGGGGCTGGAGCCGACCTCGCAGCTGCTGGACATCGGCTACGTCACGGCCGACGACACCCTCGCCGGGCTGCTCGACATCACCACCGGCGGCCGGGTGCTGCGGATCGAGCGGCTGCGCCTGGCCAGCGGCGAACCGATGGCGATCGAGACCACTCACCTGTCGGCCAAACGCTTCCCCGCACTGCGCCGTTCACTCGTGAAGTACACCTCGCTGTACACAGCGCTGGCCGAGGTGTACGACGTACGGCTGGCCGAGGCCGAGGAGACCATCGAGACCTCGCTCGCCACTCCGCGCGAGGCCGGCCTGCTCGGTACGGACGTGGGCCTGCCGATGCTGATGCTGTCCCGTCATTCCCTGGACGGACAGGGCGAACCGGTGGAGTGGGTGCGGTCGGTGTACCGCGGCGACCGTTACAAGTTCGTGGCGCGTCTGAAGCGGCCGACCGACTGAGACGGCGGGACCTGGCTCCTGCTCGGCCAACTACCTGAATGCGGACGGAATATCAGGAGTGGGATCCCCTGACAGCACCCTCGCCCCCGGCCTCGGCACACCGTTGCCGGACCGAAATGCGGACAGGGGGTGACGCTGGTCGGAACTCTCCCCTAGATTTCCTGCGCATTACAACAGGTGGTCAGCGAGGGGACGGAGTCGCCATATGCCAGAAGAAACAGATACGAAACCACCAACGGTCACACCTATGAGGGTGGTCATCGCCCTCTGTCTCGTCGCGCCGTTCGTGGCGATGCTCTGGGTGGGTTCGTACGCGAAGGTGGACCCGACCTTCATCGGCATTCCGTTCTTCTACTGGTACCAGATGCTCTGGGTGCTGATCTCCACCGCGCTCACCATGGTCGCGTACAAGCTGTGGCAGCGTGACCAGCGCTCCCGCAAGGGGGGTGCTTCCGCATGAAGGACGGCGTGAACGGCGTCGCGCTCGGCGTCTTCATCTTCTTCTTCCTGGCCGTCACGGTCATCGGTTTCATGGCCGCGCGCTGGCGCAAGGCCGAGAACGAGGCCAGCCTCGACGAATGGGGGCTGGGCGGACGGTCGTTCGGCACCTGGGTCACCTGGTTCCTGCTCGGCGGCGACCTGTACACCGCGTACACCTTCGTCGCCGTCCCTGCCGCGATCTACGCGGCGGGCGCGGCCGGCTTCTTCGCGGTCCCGTACACCATCCTGGTGTACCCGCTGATCTTCACCTTCCTGCCGCGGCTGTGGTCGGTGTCGCACAAGCACGGGTACGTCACCACCTCGGACTTCGTCCGCGGCCGCTTCGGATCGAAGGGGCTCTCGCTGGCGGTCGCCGTCACCGGCATCCTCGCCACGATGCCGTACATCGCATTGCAGCTCGTCGGTATCCAGGCGGTGCTGGACGTGATGGGCGTCGGCGGCGGCGAGACCACGCACTGGTTCGTCAAGGACCTGCCGCTGCTGATCGCGTTCGCGGTGCTCGCCGCGTACACGTACTCCTCCGGGCTGCGGGCCCCCGCACTGATCGCGTTCGTCAAGGACGGCCTGATCTACCTGGTCATCGCGGTGGCGATCATCTACATCCCGATCAAGCTGGGCGGATTCGACGACATCTTCGCCAAGGCCGGCGAGGCGTTCTCGCAGAAGAACCCGGCGACCGGCGCCCCGCGCGGAGCGCTCGCACCGGGCGAGACGGGCCAATGGGGCTACGCCACTCTGGCCCTGGGTTCGGCGCTCGCGCTCTTCATGTACCCGCACTCGATCACGGCGACGCTCTCCAGCCGCAGCCGTGACGTGATCCGGCGCAACACCACGATCCTGCCGCTGTACTCGCTGATGCTGGGCCTGCTGGCGCTGCTCGGCTTCATGGCGATCGCCGCCGGGGTCAAGGTGCAGAACGGGCAGCTGGCGATCCCGCAGCTGTTCGAGAACATGTTCCCCGACTGGTTCGCCGGGGTGGCGTTCGCCGCGATCGGTATCGGCGCGCTGGTGCCCGCCGCGATCATGTCGATCGCCGCCGCCAACCTCTTCACCCGGAACATCTACAAGGACTTCCTGAAGCCCGATGCGACCCCGGCCCAGGAGACGAAGGTCTCCAAGCTGGTGTCGCTGCTGGTGAAGGTCGGTGCGCTCGCCTTCGTCCTCACGATGGACAAGACGGTCGCGATCAACTTCCAGCTGCTGGGCGGGATCTGGATCCTGCAGACGTTCCCGGCACTGGTCGGCGGCCTGTTCACCCGGTGGTTCCACCGCTGGGCGCTGCTCGCCGGCTGGGCGGTCGGCATGGTCTACGGCACGCTCGCCGCGTACGGGGTGGCGAGCCCGACCCAGGCGCACTTCGGCGGCTCCTCGAAGGAGATCCCGGGGATCGGCGAGATCGGCTACATCGGCCTGACCGCGTTCGTGCTGAACGTGGTGGTGACGGTGGTGCTGACGTTCGTCCTGAACGCGGTGAAGGCCCCGGCCGGAATCGACGAGACGTCACCTGCCGACTACACGGCGGACGCGGGCGACCCGGGCGTGAAGGTCGAACTCCCGTTGGCCAGGCCTGAGCCGGCCTCCTCCCCCGACACGAGCCCGTCGACCAGCTAGTCCTGCACGCCAGCAAGAAATGTGGCCCGGCCGGCGACGGAGGAAGGATCCGTCGCCCGCCGGGCCACACAGGTTTCGGACAGGATCGGCGCCCCTGGTGTACCCGGGCAGCTGCCCCCGGCCCCCACCCCCGTACGGCACACTTCCGCCATGGACATATCGATCAGGCCCGTCGACCCCACCGAACACCCCCTCCTCGGCGAGATCACCGCAAACGCGTACCTCGACGACGGCCTGCTCGACCTCGGTGCCGACGACCCGTATCTCGAACAGCTCCGCGACGTGCCGCGCCGCGCCGCCGAGGCCGACGTGCTCGTCGCGGTCGGCGCCGACGGCCGGGTACTGGGCGGCGTGACATACGCTCCGCCCGGCAACCCGTGGGCCGACATCGCCGGCCCCGACGAGGCCGAATTCCGGATGCTCGCCGTCGCGCGGGAGGCGCGTGGCCTCGGGGCGGGCGAGGCGCTCGTACGGGCCTGTATCGACCGCGCACGGGGTACGGACGGCGTCGCGGGGCTCGTCCTGTCGACGCAGTCGACCATGCTCGCCGCCCACCGGATCTACCACCGCCTGGGCTTCGTACGGACTCCGGAGCGCGACTGGTATCCCATTCCAGGCCTCCAGCTGCTGACCTACAGCCTCACCCTGTGAACCCCGAACGACACAACATGTGGGGGCTGCCTCAACGGGCGGCCCCCACATGTATGCTCGTGCTCGCTGTCGCCGCAGGGAAATCCGGTGGGAATCCGGAACTGTCCCGCAACGGTGTGATCGGTGCACTTTTGCGCACCCTGTAAGTCCGAGGACCTGCCGACAGCGCGTCCGGCTCGACCGATCCGGACGCCCAGACGTCCGGGCCTCGCGGATGGGCCGGTGGACGCCGCACGGAGTGCTGTCCCCTTTCCCGGGCACGCCTCTGCCCGGCTGCCCCCGCTCCCCGCCCGGCCCCGAGCCGAGCGAGGGAGAGCACCACATGACCATCGCGCCAGCCGATCCGGCTTCAGTCGCCGAGTCCACGGGAACCACGAACGACGGACCCGGGACCGCACTGCTGCGGACCCTGACCGACCTCACCGTCGATCTGCCCGACACCGACCCCGGACGCGTCGCCGCCGCCGCGCTGCGCGGCCGCAACGCCCGGTCGGACGAAGCAGAGCTGCGTTCGCTGGCCACCGAGGCCGCCGCGGGTCTGATCTCCGAGGACCCCGCGTACTCCCGGCTCGCCGCCCGCCTCCTCACCCGCACCATCGCGGACGAGGCGGCCGGTCAGGGCGCGGTGTCCTTCTCCGCCTCGGTCGCCGTCGGCCACCGCGAGGGTCTGATCGCGGACCGCACGGCCGCGTTCGTGGCGCTCCACGCGGCCCGGCTCGACGCGCTGGTCGAGCAGTCGCTCGCCGACGGCGCCGACGACCGGTTCGGCTACTTCGGGCTGCGGACGCTGCACAGCCGCTATCTGCTGCGCCACCCGCACACCCGTCAGGTCATCGAGACGCCCCAGCACTTCATGCTGCGGGTGGCGGCCGGTCTCGCCGAGGACGACTCGGCGCGCGCACTGGACGAGGTCGCCTCGCTGTACGGCCTGATGAGCCGCCTCGACTACCTGCCTTCCTCCCCCACACTCTTCAACTCCGGTACCCGGCACCCGCAGATGTCCTCCTGCTATCTGCTGGACTCGCCGCTGGACGAGCTCGACTCGATCTACGACCGCTACCACCAGGTGGCACGGCTCTCCAAGCACGCGGGCGGCATCGGCCTCTCGTACTCCCGGATCCGCGCCCGCGGTTCACTGATCCGCGGCACCAACGGGCACTCCAACGGCATCGTGCCGTTCCTGAAGACACTCGACGCCTCGGTCGCCGCGGTGAACCAGGGCGGCCGCCGCAAGGGCGCCGCCGCCGTCTACCTGGAGACGTGGCACGCGGACATCGAGGAGTTCCTGGAGCTGCGCGACAACACCGGTGAGGACCAGCGGCGTACGCACAACCTCAACCTGGCGCACTGGATCCCGGACGAGTTCATGCGCCGGGTCGACACGGACGGCGACTGGTCGCTGTTCTCGCCCGCCGACGTGCCCGAGCTGGTCGACCTGTGGGGCGACGAGTTCGACGCCGCGTACCGGGCCGCCGAGGCCAAGGGCCTGGCCCGCAAGTCGATGCCGGCGCGTGAGCTGTACGGCCGGATGATGCGGACCCTCGCGCAGACCGGCCAGGGCTGGATGACCTTCAAGGACGCCTCCAACCGGACCGCGAACCAGACCGCCGAGCCGGGCCGCGTCGTCCACTCGTCGAACCTGTGCACCGAGATCCTCGAAGTCACCGACGACGGCGAGACGGCCGTCTGCAACCTCGGTTCGGTCAATCTCGGGGCGTTCGTGGCCGACGGTGAGATCGACTGGGAGCGGCTGGACTCCACCGTCCGTACGGCCGTGACGTTCCTCGACCGGGTCGTCGACATCAACTTCTACCCGACCGAGCAGGCCGGCCGGTCCAACGCCCGCTGGCGCCCGGTGGGTCTGGGCGCGATGGGGCTCCAGGACGTCTTCTTCCAGCTGCGGCTGCCGTTCGACTCCCCCGAGGCCCGCGCGCTCTCCACGAAGATCTCCGAGCGGATCATGCTCGCCGCGTACGAGGCGTCCTGCGACCTCGCCGAGCGGTCCGGTCCGCTGCCCGCCTGGTCCGAGACGCGCGCCGCCCGCGGTGTGCTGCACCCCGACCACTACGCCACCGAGCTGACCTGGCCGGAGCGCTGGGACGCGCTGCGTGCCCGGATCGCGAAGACCGGTATGCGCAACTCGCTGCTGCTGGCCATCGCGCCGACCGCCACGATCGCCTCGATCGCCGGGGTGTACGAGTGCATCGAGCCGCAGGTCTCCAACCTCTTCAAGCGCGAGACGCTCAGCGGCGAATTCCTCCAGGTCAACGCGTATCTGGTGGACGAGCTGAAGAAGCTCGGCGTGTGGGACGCGCGCACCCGTGAGGCGCTGCGCGAGGCGAGCGGCTCGGTGCAGGGGTTCGCCTGGATCCCGGAGGACGTACGGGCGTTGTACCGCACGGCGTGGGAGATCCCGCAGCGCGGTCTGATCGACATGGCGGCGGCGCGTACGCCGTTCCTCGACCAGAGCCAGTCGCTGAACCTGTTCCTGGAGACGCCGACGATCGGCAAGCTCTCCTCGATGTACGCGTACGCCTGGAAGCAGGGGCTGAAGACGACGTACTACCTGCGCTCGCGCCCGGCGACCCGGATCGCCCGCGCGGCATCCGGCCAGGCCTCAGCCGCCCTCCCCATTCCCGTACAGCAGACGACGGCTCCCGACGCGGACGCGATCGCCTGCTCCCTCGAAAACCCCGAGTCCTGCGAGGCCTGCCAGTAATGAGCAACACCGAGAAGAACCTGCTCGACCCGGGCTTCGAACTGACGCTGCGGCCCATGCGCTACCCGGACTTCTACGAGCGCTACCGCGATGCGATCAAGAACACCTGGACGGTCGAGGAGGTCGACCTCCACTCCGACGTGGCCGACCTCGCCAAGCTGTCCCCCGGCGAGCAGCACATGATCGGCCGGCTCGTCGCGTTCTTCGCGACCGGCGACTCGATCGTGTCGAACAACCTCGTGCTGACGCTGTACAAGCACATCAACTCCCCCGAGGCGCGGCTGTATCTGTCGCGGCAGCTCTTCGAGGAGGCCGTGCACGTCCAGTTCTATCTGACGCTGCTCGACACGTATCTGCCCGACCCGGACGACCGCGCGGCAGCGTTCGACGCGGTCGAGGAGATCCCGTCCATCCGCGAGAAGGCGCAGTTCTGCTTCAAGTGGATGGACTCGGTGGAGAAGATCGAGCGGCTGGAGACGAGGGCCGACCGCCGTCGCTTCCTGCTGAACCTGATCTGCTTCGCGGCGTGCATCGAGGGGCTGTTCTTCTACGGCGCGTTCGCGTACGTCTACTGGTTCCGCTCGCGCGGCCTGCTGCACGGTCTCGCCACGGGGACCAACTGGGTCTTCCGTGACGAGACGATGCACATGAACTTCGCGTTCGAGGTCGTGGACACCGTCCGCAAGGAGGAGCCCGACCTCTTCGACGACGAACTCCAGCAGCAGGTCACCGACATGCTGAAGGAGGCCGTCGACGCGGAGCTGCAGTTCGGCCGTGACCTGTGCGGCGACGGTCTGCCGGGCATGAACACCGAGTCGATGCGCGAGTACCTGCAGTGCGTGGCCGACCAGCGGCTCGCCAGGCTCGGCTTCCCGACGGTCTACGGCTCCGAGAACCCGTTCTCGTTCATGGAGTTGCAGGGTGTTCAGGAGCTGACGAACTTCTTCGAGCGCCGCCCGTCGGCGTACCAGGTGGCGGTGGAGGGCTCGGTCGCCTTCGACGACGACTTCTAGACCCTGGCACCGACCCTGGGGTACGGGCGCCGCGTGGCTGTGACCGGCTGCGCGGCGCCTGCCGTTTCCGGGGGCTCCGCCCGCCGTTCGTTCTCTGCGGCGCGCAGCTCACGGTCGATCCGGCGCTCCCGGGCGAGCCCGATGAGTGCGGGCAGCAGGACGAGAGCGAAAAGTGCGGCTATGGCCAGGAAGTTCGTGAATGTGTTCATGCCTCTACTGTCGTCTGTGCGGCCGCATTCCGGCAGTGGCAGGACTGCCACACAGCATCGAATTACTGCCACACTGATGGCATGCTGAAGAATGTCGCCGCTCTCCTGCTGGACGAGGTCCACCCCTTCGAACTCGGCGTGCTGTGCGAGGTGTTCGGCCTCGACCGCAGCGACGAGGGTCTGCCGGTCCACGATTTCGCGGTGGTCTCCGCGGAAGGCCCGGTGCTGCGGACCCATGCCGGGTTCACCATCAGCACTCCGCACGGACTCGACCGGCTGGAGGAGGCCGACCTCGTCGCCGTACCGGCCGGCAGCCACTTCATGGACCGGGAGTACCCCGAGGAGGTCCTGGACGCCCTGCGCCGCGCGGTGGACCGCGGCGCGCGCGTGCTGAGCGTCTGCTCCGGTGCGTACGTCCTCGGCGCGGCCGGGCTGCTGGACGGCCGCCGCTGCACCACCCACTGGCGCCACTCCGCCGAGCTGGCCCGCCGCTTCCCGCGGGCCGTCGTCGAGCCCGATGTGCTGTACGTGGACGAGGGGCCGGTCATCACCTCGGCGGGCACCGCCGCCGGGATCGACGCCTGTCTGCATCTGGTCCGTCAGGCGCACGGCCCCGATGTCGCCAACGCCATCGCCCGCCGCATGGTGGTGCCGCCGCACCGGGACGGCGGCCAGGCGCAGTACATCAAGCGTCCGCTGCCGCGCACCGCCTGCGACACGGTCGGCGGGACGCTCGCCTGGATGGAGCGCCACCTGGACCAGGAGATGACCGTCGAGCAGCTCGCCGCCCAGGCGCACATGTCCCCGCGCACCTTCGCGCGCCGCTTCCAGCAGGAGACGGGCACCACCCCGTACCGCTGGCTGCTACGACAACGAGTTCTCCTGGCACAGCACTTGCTGGAGACCTCCGATGAAACGATGGATGGGATCGCCGGCCGTACTGGTTTCGGAAACGCCGCCGCGTTGCGCCATCAGTTCGTCAAGTCCCTCGGTACCACTCCGAATTCCTACCGCCGCACGTTCCGTGGCCCGATGTCCGTCCCCGAAGCCGCCTGATCCACATCGGACCTGACCTCCGATCATTCGTCCAACCATTTTCTGCATCAGTCCATGGACCACGGGCCCCGCTTCCCGCAAGGGTCGGGCGCATGGACATGCGGATGGCAAGACGAAGGACCATCGGAGCCGTGGTGACGGCGCTCGCCGCCGCGCTGCTGCCCTGGCAGAGCGCGGCGGCCGAGGGCGGCTCGGCCGCCGCGACCCCGCCCGAGGTGCTGCCCACGCTCCGCGAATGGCACGGCGGTCAGGGCGAGTTCACGCTCACCGATCGGGCGGGAATCGTGCTGGACGGAGTGCGGGACAGCCGTACGGCCGCCGACGCACGCCGATTCGCCGGCGAACTGAACGGCAAGGCGTCGGTGTCGCGGGGCCACGCGGCCCGCTCCGGGGACATCGTGCTGCGCCAGGACCCGTCCCAGAAGGGCCTGTTGGGCGCGGAAGGCTACCGGCTCACGGTCGGTACCCGCATCACTGTCACCGCCGCGACCTCCACCGGCGTGTTCTACGGCACCCGGACCGTCCTCCAGCTGCTGAACGACGACGGCCGCGCCGCGCGGGGTTCGGCGACCGACGTACCCGCGTACCGCGAGCGTGGAGTCGGGGTCTGCGCCTGCTACATCAACATATCGACACAGTGGTTCGAGCGGCTGATGAAGGACATGGCGTCGCAGAAGCTCAACCAGCTGTGGATCGAGGCCAAGGTCAAGAGCGACACCGACCCGGCGTCGGCGTTCTGGGGCTACTACACCAAGCCTCAGGTCCGCACGCTGGTCGCGATGGCCAGGAAGTACCACATCGAGCTCGTGCCCGAGATCAACTCCCCCGGCCACATGGACACCTACCTGGAGAACCACCCGGAGCTCCAGCTCAAGGACCAGAACGGCGTCGCCTCCCCGCCCCGGCTCGACATCTCCCGGCCCGAGGCCCTGGCGTACTACACCTCGATGGTCGACGAGGCGCTGAAGGTCTGGGACACCCGCTACTGGCACATGGGTGCCGACGAGTACATGATCGGCTCCTCCTACCCGGACTACCCCCAGCTGCAGGCCGCGGCGCGCGCGAAGTTCGGTGCGTCGGCCACCCCCGACGATCTCTTCACCGACTTCATCAACCAGGTCAACGCGCATGTGAAGGCGGACGGCAGGTCGCTGCGGATCTGGAACGACGGGCTCGTCGGCAAGAACGCCGTCGTCCCGCTGGACCGTGACATCACCGTCGAGCACTGGCTGGGCGGCGGCTCCATCCAGCAGCCGTCCTCGCTGCTCGCCGAGGGCCGGCCGGTCATGAACTCCGCCTACTCCCTCTACCTGGTGCGCGGCGGCTTCACGATGCAGACCCAGAAGCTGTACGAGAGTGACTGGACGCCGTTGAGCTTCGAGGGTCAGACGCTGACCCAGGGGGCGGCGAACCTCACCGGCGCGAAGATCAGCCTGTGGCCGGACAGCGCGGCGGCCGAAACGGAGAACGAGGTGGAGACGAAGGTCTTCATGCCCCTGCGCTTCGTGGCGCAGGCGACCTGGGGCGGTCCGAAGCCGAGCCCGACGTACGCCGGTTTCGAGACGCTCGCCCGGAAGATCGGTCACGCGCCGGGCTGGGAGAACACCGACCGCGCCCCGCTCGCCGACGGTACGTACCGGCTGACCACGGGTGCGAAGGCGCTGGCCCCCGCGGCGGGTGCGGGCGTGTCCCTGGTCAGGAACAGCGCGGCCTCCTGGGCGCTGACGGCGACCGCCGACGGGTACTACACGGTGCGGTCCACGGAGAACGGTCAGTGCCTGGACGCGGTGCGCGGCAAGAAGTATCTGGGCGCGCCGCTGGAGGTGGGGGCGGAACTGTCACTCGCGAACTGCTCGACGACCGCGCGTACCCAGCGCTGGCAGCTGGACACCGGGGCGGGTGCGCTGACGCTGCGCAACGCGATCTCGCAGCTGCATCTGACGGAGCGTGCGTCGGACGGCGCCGCGGTGCAGACGACGGGCGCGACCCGGCTGACGGCGCGCGCCGCCTGACGAGGTCCGGCTGAGGGCGCCATCCGCCCGATGCGACCCGGCTGACGGTGAAACCCGCCCGATGCCGCACCGAACGGGGCCCCGCCCGCCGGATCATCTGATCGCCGGCGCGTGGGGCCCTTCCATGTCCGGTGCCGGATGCCCCAATTGGGCGCCCACCGGACCGAACCTGCCCTCGGTGGAATCCGGAACGTCAGTCGTTCGGCACGATCTCGTAGCGCGGCGTGTTCTCCGCCATCTGCCTCAGCGCGTCCTTGCGGTCGCGCTTCGAGAGCCGGTCGATGTACAGGTAGCCGTACAGGTGGTCCGTCTCGTGCTGAAGGCAGCGCGCGAAGTAACCGTCGCCGCGGACCTTGATCGGGTTGCCCTTGGCGTCCTGTCCGCGCACCACCGCGTAGTCCGGGCGGGCCAGCGAGGCGTATGCCGTCGGGACGGAGAGGCAGCCCTCGTTGGAGTCGTCCAGGACGCGCTCCTCGGGCGGCAGCTCGTCCAGCACCGGGTTGCAGACGACGCCCACGTGCCGCACACCGTCGTCGTCCGGGCAGTCGTAGACGAAGACCTTGAGGTCCACACCGATCTGGTTGGCGGCCAGGCCCACGCCCTCAGCCGTCCGCTGGCTGGCGAACATGTCGTCGATCAGCTTGCCCAGCTCGTCGCCGAACTCGGTGACGTCCTTGCACTCCTTGTGGAGCACCGGGTTGCCCACGACCGTGATCGGCCGGGAGGTGCCACGCTCGCGGTACGCCGCCTCACGCGCCTCACAGTCCTCGGTGTCCACGACGAATCCCTCGTCGTCGACGCTGATCTGCTCGTCCGTCTCCTGCTGCGCCATGTCCGCCGCACGCCTTCCTCAAAACCCGAATCGATGCCCGTACAGCGTAACGGCCGGGCCGCGGACGCACGGCTCAGCAGACTTCTTCGAGATCCCGCCACTCACGGCTGTCCGGGCTGTCCGCCACCCAGCCGTCCAGCAGTCCGCGGACCAGCCCCGCCGGCGCCGCTATCCCGCACTCGCGCTCAGGCACCCACAGCTCACCGGCGGTCCGGTGGCCCAGCGGGCCCGGATGGCCGGGCTCGCTGTGGTCATGCGGATCGAGGTGCTCACCGTCGCCCTCGTCGCTCTCCATCCGGCTCTCCGAACAGGCCCGGCAGAGCAGCCGTACGGACGACGACCAGTCCTCGGCGGCGAACCCGGCGTCGGACGCCAGCTGCTCCAGGGCGTCCCGGTCGTCCTCCGTGGCCGCTTCGAGAAGCACCACCCAGGTGGGTACGGGGGACGGCGCCCACAGCTCGATCTCGTCGAACACGGGATACGAGGGGCCGGCCGCGGTCACCCGCTCGCCGTGCGGCACCCCGTCGTGCAGGACGACCTCGCCCCAGCGCCGCCCGGAGGACGGCAGCGGGATCGAAAGCACTTCCATCCGCGCCGGGTCCAGCCTGCGGCCCCAGACGACCTCGGCCTCGCCCTCGGGCGACAGCCGTACAGCCGCGCTGCCCAGCTCCATGCCGGCCGGCTCGCTGTTGGCCGCGGCGGTGTGCTGGCCGCTGCCGGGTACCTTCAGGCCGTAGGCCTGCCAGGCGCGACGGGCGAGCGGCCAGTCCTGCAGTGCGGTGGCGGCGATCCCGACGTTCCACCAGTCCGGGGCGCCGGACTCCTTGTCGAGCAGCGCCACGGCCCGTAGGCCGGCCGCCCTCGCCTGTTCCCAGTCGTGCCGGAACTTGTGCAGCAGCGCCAGGTTGAACCACGACTCGGAGAGCCAGGGCTCCAGGTCCGCCGCCCGTGTCAGCAGCGCGCCCGCATCCTCGTACCGGCCGTCGCCGATCAGCGTGAACGCGCGGTCCGTGGCCTGCCGCCAAGAGGCGGAGGGCCGATGCCGTACCTTCCCGAAGATCTTCACGATTCCCGCCTGTCCCGACTCGGACACCCTCGTTTTCCGGTCTTCTTCGCATCCAACCATGCCCAGCCGGACGCCCGCTCATTACCCATGGGTTACCCAGGCAGGACGGGGGTCAGACCGCCCCGGGCCAGCACGCGCGCGAGCGATTCCACGACCTCCGGCTGATAGTCGTGGCCGGTCCCGAGCCTGAGCTGTTCCAGTGCGTCGAGCGGCCCGCTGAGACCTTCCCCGCACAGGTCGTCGTATGCGTTGACAGCCCGGACTATCCGGGCGGGCAGCGGCTGCTCGCGATACGGGTCGGCCTGCCGCTCCACCACGACGGCGATCTCGGTGTCCACCCCGGTCTGCCGGACGACGGCGCCGCCCAGCAGCGCTATCCGGCGTTGCTCGGCGGCCGGCAGCGGGGCGGTCGCCCCGTCGGGCACCGGATCGACGAGGGAGAGCTGTCCGATGTCGTGCATCAGGGCCGCGTACTCCAGCACGGTCAGCTCGGCCCCGGAGAGCCCCAGCTCGCGGCCGACGGCCGTGCAGAGCACCGCCACTCTGCGGGCATGCCCGTGCGGGGTGTAGCCGGCGATCTCGGTGGACCGGGCGAGCGAGGTGATGGTCTGCCGGTAGGTGGTGCGCACCGCGACGAACCGGCGGAACGACACCTGCGTCAGCAGCAGCGGCACACAGAGCACGGGCAGCGCCCACAGGCCGGCGACAGAGACCCCCAGGGCCATCACCGCCCCGGTCGCGCAGACCGCCGAACCGATGCCCAGCAGAGCGCGCAGCTCGTCACGGAGCAGCGGCCCGTACGGGAAGGGGGTACCGGACCGCAGCAGCAGGGCGCCGAGCACCGCGTCGCACAGGGCGGTGAGCACGAGCAGTACCAGCAGGAAGAGCGCGAAGTACGGGCCGTCGCCGAACCAGACGGCTGACCGGCCGGAGTTGTGGAGCGGCTGGAAGCACACGGCGGCGAAGGAGACGATGACGATCCGCCGGGCCACCTGATCGGCGGTGGGCCCGCTGCCGCGTGCCACATGGGGCACGGCGGCGACGAGCTGCGCCGCGACGAGAACGGCGATGACCTGAAGGGCTCCGTGGCTGGTCGGCTCGCCGCCGCTGCGGCCGAGAAGCGCGTACGCGAGCGCTCCGGCGGCGCCGATCGGCGCGGGCTCCCGTTCACCGGGCAGCGCACCCCAGCGGGCCAGCTCACCGACGGTGATGAGCACACCGAAGGCGAGGGCGAGCCCGGGTTCGTGGAGACCGTGCCAGAGGGTGTGGGCGAGCCCGGCTACGGCGAGCGCACCGGCGGCGCCTCGGACGGCCAGGACGGCGGGGGGCAGCCGCGTCCGGCCCCGACCGCGACTCACCGGGTCCGGTCCACGGACGACTGCGCCCCAGGAGCGAGCCCGAACCCGTTGGTGGCCACCGCACGACCGCCGGCCGCATCGAGCCCGTCACCGGGCACCGCACGACCGGCAGCCGGTTCGGGCCCGTCAGGCGATCGCGGGCGAACCGGCCTCCGGACGGCCCCTGCCCCCGTCCCCTCCCCCACCCTTGGCACCGGCACCGTCTCGTCGGCCGTCACCACCGTCGACGCCGTCGACCACCCGTGCCGGTCCAGGCCTCGCGCCAGCGCCCGCACCATCTGTGGATCGAACTGCGTGCCCGCACACCGCTTCAGCTCCTCCACCGCCGCCGGCACCGGCCTCCCTCTCCGGTACGACCGTGTCGACGTCATCGCGTCGAACGCGTCGGCCACCGCGACGACCCTCGCGAACTCGGGGATCTCCCGCCCGCTGAGCCCGTACGGGTAGCCGCTGCCGTCGAGCCGCTCGTGGTGGTGCAGGATCGCCGCGCGCGCCTCGCCCAGGAAGCCGATGCCCCGGACGATCTCGTGCCCGTACTCCGGATGCAGTTCGATCACGCGCCGTTCCTCCGGGGTGAGCGGCCCGTCCTTGCGCAGCACCCGGGTCGGGACGCAGAGCTTGCCGACGTCGTGCAGGATCCCGGCGAAGCGGAGCACTTCGAGGCGGTCCTCGGCCATGCCGAGTTCCCTGGCGATCAGTACGGAGGCCCGCCCCACGCGCTCGCTGTGCCCGCGGGTGTACGTGTCCTTGATGTCGACGGCCTGCACGAGCGCCCTGATGGTGGCGCGGTGTGCGGCGTGCTCACGGTGGTACTGGGAGAAGATCCAGCAGGAGATGTACATCGGCAGCAGGACGAAGAGCGCGGACACCGGTCCGTACGAGCTGCGCCACAGCACGGCCATCATCAGCCCGGCGAGACCGTGCACCAGGTGCGGTCCGAGCGAGCGCGGCAGGAGCCCGCTCCAGGCGTGTCGCAGCGGCAGGCGTTCGGCCGTGGCCAGGATCGAGCCGTCCAGGGCGGTCAGGACGAGGCTGAAGGCCAGCGCGGCGGCGCAGGCGGGCAGCAGCGCGTACGGGAAGTCGGGCAGCCGTTCGGGACCCGGTCCGCCGAGCGTGGCGCCGCCGCCGAGCAGACCGTGGACGCACGACGCCGCCCAGACGGTGAGGGCGAGCTGGGCCGCCCGCCAGATGCGGCGGGCCGTGGCGGGCGCGTGCTCGACCCGGCCGACGAGCGAGCCGGGGATCGCGACCAGCGCGGCGGCTGCGGGCGGCAGCAGGAACGCGGCGGCGAGCAGCAGCGGGAAGAACGATCCGGCACTGATCGGCACGGAGCTGCCGAGGAGGCGGCAGCGGCCCGGAAGCTCGCAGGCCAGATAGAGCGCAGTGAGCAGTCCGACGGTGGTCCACGCGATCCCCGCACCGGGACGCAATGCGGGCAGCGCACAGAGCGTGGCACAGACCACTGCGGTCAGAATGTGCGCGCGCGCCGCTAACGGTGTGGCTCTCACCCGCCCCACCCGCCCCCCAACGATGGTCAATGGAGGCGCCAGGCTAGCGAGTTGGGCCCTTGATCGAGTGCCGATGTGCGTGATTAGCACGTTCGGGTGAGTTCGGGCGGTGTGTACGCCGTACCGGTGGTACGTGTGAGGGCGCGCTGCGACTGTCGCAGCGCGCCCTCACACGTACAGACGGAGGAGGGAGCTACGGGACGTACCACCGCTCAGCGGCTGCCGCCCGTCACTCTCCGGCCCTCACCTGCCGGCCGTCACTCGCTGGCGGCGGTCGGCAGCTGGGACTCGGACACCACGTCCTGATCCGGCACGGCCTGCCCCGAGCGGATCAGGTCGATCCGGCCCATCACCTTGGAGCGCAGATCGGTCGGCACGTCGTCATGACCGCAGCAGCGCTTCACCAGCTTCTTCACAGCCTGCTCCAGGCCGTACTTCTCCAGGCACGGGGAGCACTCCTCGAAGTGCACCTCGAACTTGGTGCAGTCGCTGTCGGGCATCTCATGGTCGAGGAACTCGTAGAGATGATCGAGGACCTCTGAGCAGTCTGTCTCGTGCGGCTCTCCGCAGCTCATGAGCCCGAGCCTTTCCGATCGTCCGACTCTCCGGCACCGGCCGGGACGAGCCCGCGGTCACGGGCGTAGTCCTCCAGCATGCCGCGCAGTTGGCGGCGGCCCCGGTGCAGTCGGGACATCACCGTACCGATGGGAGTCCCCATGATGTCCGCGATCTCCTTGTAGGCAAAGCCCTCTACATCCGCAAGATAAACCGCGATGCGGAACTCTTCGGGAATCGCCTGCAGTGCGGACTTCACATCCGAGTCCGGAAGATGGTCGAGAGCCTGCGACTCGGCGGAGCGCAGACCTGTCGACATGTGCGACTCGGCGCGCGCCAGCTGCCAGTCCTCGATCTCCTCGGCGGCGCTGCGCTGAGGCTCTCGCTGCTTCTTGCGGTACGAATTGATGAAGGTGTTCGTGAGGATGCGGTACATCCATGCCTTGAGGTTCGTACCCTCGCGGAACTGGTGGAAGGAGCCGTACGCCTTCGCATACGTCTCCTGGACCAGGTCCTCGGCGTCCGCGGGGTTGCGCGTCATGCGCAGCGCGGCCGAGTACATCTGGTCGAGGAAACCGAGGGCGTCCCGCTCGAAGCGCGCGTTGCGCTCGGCGGTCGTCTCCTCCGCGCGGCCGTCGTCGGTCCCTGTGTCGGTACCGGTGACCGGACCCACCTCCTCCAACGCTGTGGCGGATCCGAAACCGGACCCGCTCGAATCGGAGAATAGTCGACCTTGCTTCGACGCGGGCTGTCGATCCGATCCGCTCAGTGCCCGCTCGGGAGCGGTCTTCGCCGCGTGCAGCACCGTCCACTCCAGGTCAGCGGCGTTCGAGCGGCGCGGGCAGATGGTCGAACCCATGCGACGGACTCCCTCTCCACATACGACGTTGATGTACCGATGTCCGCAACAACAGTGGCCCCCTACTCAACATTCCCGGGGCTGTGGCCGGTCTCCGCGAGGGTGATCCGATCCACCCGAAAGGAGGCGTGCCCGGTGTGCGAGGGGGACGGGCCGGGTGTTACGGGAGCCGGTCCAGCCAGGCGGTGACGGCGGCGGTGAGGATCTCCATCGCCTGATCCTGGGTCAGGTCGGCCTTCTTCGGGACGGCGAACCCGTGGTCCCCGTA
The DNA here is from genome assembly GCF_036248255.1 of Streptomyces sp. NBC_01717. Lineage (NCBI taxonomy): Bacteria > Bacillati > Actinomycetota > Actinomycetes > Kitasatosporales > Streptomycetaceae > Streptomyces > Streptomyces sp. NBC_01717. The sequence goes on from NZ_CP109178.1 coordinate 3,479,078, forward strand.
CGGCACCTCGGTGATCTCATACTCCCCCCTGGGGAATTCGGCGGGCCGTCCGAACGGGTCGTGGCCGCCCTGCACGACGAGCGTGGGCACACCCGAGCCGAGCAGCTCGTCCTTGCGGGACTTCTCCGGCTTGCCCGGCGGATGCAGCGGGAAACTGAGCGCGAGGACCGCGTGGGCGCCGAGCTCGGTCGCCGTCCGGCAGGCCACCCGGGCACCGGCGCTGCGTCCCGCAGCGACGACCGGGAGCCCTGGGGCGGTGAGCGCGGGCCACAGGCCGCGCCAGCCGGTGTCCAGGGTCTTCGGGGCGGGTGCGAGTTTCTTCCCTGCGACCCGCCACGGCTGCTCCACCAGGGCGACGCTCACTCCGTGGGCGGGCAGCGCGGCGGCGAGTGCCTGGAGGTCACGGGCCTCGATGCCGCCGCCGGCGCCGTGACCGGCGGCGAGCACCAGGCGCGGCTTCTTCGCGGGCAGCCAGGTGATCCGGGCCGACCCGGCGTCGGTGTCGACCGTCTCGGTCGTCGTACGAGCTGTCTCTGTGGGACTCACGTACTCATCCTGCCCGGTCAGAAGAGTGTGCCGACCTCCGGCGCGGCCAGCTCCTCCAGCAGTTCGGGTCCGTTGTTGCGGACGTTGCTGACGGCGGTGGCCACCGGGTAGGCCCGCATCAGTCCGCCGGGCGGTGGTGCGAGCAGTGCCCGAAGTCCCTCGATGTCCGTGTGCGAGGGGTCCAGCCAGGCGTCCCAGCGGTCCGGGGTGAGCATCAGCGGCATCCGGGGGTGGATGTCGGCGAGCGCCGCCGGGCCCTCGGCGGGGGCGACGGCGAGCGGGGTGGTCTCCGCCTCGGTGGTGATCACGGAGCAGGTCACCCACCAGGCCTGCGGGTGGTCGTCGGGCAGGGTGCGGTCGCGCCAGAACTCGTACAGTCCGGCCATCGCGAAGACCGATCCGTCCGCGGGCGTCACGAAGTACGGCTGCTTGCGGGGGCGCTTCTTCCTCCCCTGCTCCTCCAGCTGCCGCTCGTCGGTACCGGTGACCCACTCGTAGTAGCCGTCCGCAGGCAGGATGCAGCGCCGTGAGACGAAGGGGCGGCGGAACGACGGCTTCTCGTGGACCGTCTCCGCCCGGGCGTTGATCATCCGGGCGCCGCCCTCCGGCGACTTGGCCCAGGAGGGCACGAGTCCCCATTTCAGTGCGCGCAGCTGGCGAACCGGACGTTGATCATCCGCGTCTTTCACCGGGCGTTCCAGTACGGCGTAGACCTCCTTGGTCGGCGCCACGTTGTAGTCGGGCTCCAGCGCCTCCGCCGGTTCCCACTTCTCGACGCCGAAGAGTCCGGTCAGATCCTCGGGCCGCCGACTCGCTGCATACCGTCCGCACATAAGTGCCAGACTGCCACGACCCACCGGCACGACCGCAAGGAGCCGCCCGCACCATGGACAGCACCGATCTCGGCGATCTGTGGGATCGCATATTCGGCACCCAGCCCGCACCCGAGCAGTGGCTGGTGGTCGTGACGGCCACGGTCGCGCTCATCGCCGTCGTGCCGAACGTCCTGTGGCGGGTCTCCCGCAACACGATCACCATCGCGCACGAGGGCGGCCACGGGCTGGTCGCTCTGGTCACCGGGCGCAAGCTGCAGGGCATCCGGCTGCACTCGGACACCAGCGGGCTGACCGTCAGCCGTGGCAGGCCCACCGGTATCGGCATGATCCTCACCGCGGCGGCGGGCTACACCGCGCCGCCGCTGCTGGGACTGGGCGGCGCGTGGCTGCTCAGCAGCGGCAGGATCACGCTGTTGCTGTGGGTGGCGACCGCCCTGCTCGCCGTGATGCTGGTGATGATCCGCAATGTGTACGGGGCGCTCACGGTGATCTTCACCGGCTCGGCCTTCCTGCTGGTGTCCTGGCTCGCCTCGCCCGACGTGCAGTCGCTGTTCGCATACACCGCGGTGTGGTTCCTGCTGCTCGGCGGTGTGCGTCCGGCGTTCGAGCTCCAGTCGAAGCGCCGCCGCGGCGGCGCACCGGACTCGGACGCGGACCAGCTGTCCCGGCTCACGGACGTCCCGGCCGCGCTGTGGCTCTTCCTCTTCCACGCGGTGTCGCTCTGCTCACTGATCGGCGGAGGCCGCTGGCTGCTCGGCCTGTGAGGGGCGGCGGCGTCCGGCCCCGGGTTCGTTGCGGTCGGTACCACGCTTGTATTACGCCCCGGTTTCCGCCTGTTTGATCAAGATCCGGGTTTGCGGTGAGCCACTAAAGTGAGGGCCATGACCGAAAGTTCCGTGCACCCTGCCCTCTGGCCCGCCCCCCATGCGAGCGGAGCCGTCGACGCCACCGTCACCGTGCCCGGATCGAAATCGGTCACCAACCGGGCGCTGGTCCTCGCCGCCCTCGCCGCCGAGCCGGGCTGGCTGCGCCGCCCGCTGCGCTCCCGCGACACCCTGCTGATGGCGCAGGCGCTGCGCGCGATGGGTGTGGGCATCGAGGAGGGTGTCGGCCCGGACGGCTCAGGGGAGGCGTGGCGGGTCATCCCGGCCGGGCTGCACGGCCCCACCACGATCGACGTCGGCAACGCCGGAACGGTCATGCGCTTCCTGCCGCCGGTCGCCACCCTCGCCGACGGGCCGATCCACTTCGACGGCGACGCGCGTTCGTACGAGCGGCCGCTGAACGGTGTGATCGACGCGCTGCGGGTGCTCGGCGCCAGGATCGACGACGACGGGCGCGGCTCGCTGCCGATGACCGTGCACGGCGGCGGTGCGCTGGACGGCGGCCCGGTGGCGATCGACGCGTCCTCGTCCTCCCAGTTCGTCTCGGCGCTGCTGCTGTCGGCGCCGCGTTTCAACCAGGGCGTGGAGGTGCGTCACACCGGCTCCCGGCTCCCGTCGATGCCGCACATCCGGATGACGGTCGACATGCTGCGGGTCGTCGGCGCCCAGGTCGACGAGCCGGAGACGGGCGGCGAGCCGAACGTCTGGAGGGTCTCCCCGTCGGCGCTTCTCGGCCGTGATCTGACGGTCGAGCCGGACCTCTCCAACGCGCAGCCGTTCCTGGCCGCGGCACTGGTCACCGGTGGCCGGATCACGATCCCCGACTGGCCGCTGCGCACCACCCAGCCCGGTGACGCGCTGCGCGAGATCTTCACCGCGATGGGCGGCAACTGCGAGCTGACCGAGCGCGGTCTCACGTTCACCGGTTCGGGGCGCATCCACGGCATCGACGTCGACCTCGGCGAGGTCGGCGAACTCACCCCGGGCATCGCGGCGGTCGCGGCCCTCGCCGACTCCCCTTCCACGCTCAGCGGTGTCGCCCATCTGCGACTGCACGAGACGGACCGGCTGGCCGCGCTCACCAAGGAGATCAACGAGCTCGGCGGCCGCGTCACCGAGACCTCCGACGGGCTGTACATCGAGCCGCGCCCGCTGCACGGCGGTACCTTCCATACGTACGACGACCACCGGATGGCCACCGCGGGGTCGATCATCGGCCTCGCAGTCCCCGGAGTGGAGATCGAAAACGTGGCGACAACCGCCAAGACCCTGCCGGATTTCCCGCAGATGTGGACCCGAATGCTCGAGGTCTGAGTCATGCGTCGCTACGGCAAGAACCCCGACGAGGACGACATCCGGTTCCGCCCCAACCCGAAGGGCAACCGGCCTCGTACGCATACCCGTCCGAAGCACGAGGACGCCGAGGACGGCATGGTCCTCACCGTCGACCGCGGCCGCCTCACCTGCCTCGTCGAGGGCCGTACGGTCATGGCGATGAAGGCGCGCGAGCTCGGCCGCAAGGCCGCGGTGGTGGGGGACACCGTCTCCATCGTCGGCGATCTGTCCGGGGACAAGGACACCCTGGCCCGCATCGTCCGCATCGGTGAGCGCCGCTCGGTGCTGCGGCGGACCGCGGACGACGACGATCCGTACGAGCGGGTGGTCGTCGCCAACGCCGATCAGCTGGCGATCGTCACCGCGCTGGCCGATCCGGAACCGCGTCCGCGGATGATCGACCGCTGTCTGGTGGCGGCGTACGACGGCGGGCTCACCCCGCTCCTGGTCCTCACCAAGTCCGACCTGGCGTCCCCGGACAAGCTCCTGGAGGCGTACACCCCGCTGGGTGTCCCCTACATCGTCACCAGCCGCCAGGAGCTGGAGAACGGCGACGCGGCGGACCGGGTGCGCGAGCAGCTGAACGACCGGGTCACCGCGTTCGTGGGGCACTCCGGCGTCGGAAAGACCACGCTGGTCAACGCCCTGGTGCCGAAGGACCGGCGGCGTACGACGGGTGTCGTCAACGCGGTCACCGGCCGCGGCCGGCACACCACCACCTCGGCCCTGGCGCTGCCCCTGCCGGACGGGCGCGGCTGGGTGGTCGACACCCCCGGTGTGCGCTCCTTCGGGCTGCACCACATCGACCCTTCGCGGGTCATCCACGCCTTCCCCGACCTGGAGCCCGGCACCGAGGACTGCCCTCGCGGCTGCACCCACGACGCCGTCCAACCGGAATGCGCTCTGGGCGCCTGGGTGGCGGCCGGGCATGCCGATCCGGCCCGGCTGGACTCGCTGCACCGGCTGCTGGCCACCCGGGAGCGACGCGAAGGCGACTGATCCAGGCACGTTTGCGATCTGCTGCTACCGGTAAGTGCATAATCGCACGCAGCGGGACAGGGCAGTCACCGACGTGGGAGGGCACCGACGATGGCGTGGCTGCTGGTCGTGGTCGCAGGGCTTCTGGAGACCGGCTTCGCTGTCTGTCTGAAACTGTCGCACGGCTTCACCCGGCTCTGGCCGACCATCGCCTTCTGCATCTTCGCGCTCGGCAGCTTCGGTCTGCTGACCCTGTCCCTGAAGAAGCTCGACGTGGGGCCCGCCTACGCCGTGTGGACGGGCATCGGCGCGGCGGGCACCGCGATCTACGGCATGGTCTTCCTCGACGACGTGGTCTCCACGCTCAAGCTGATCTCGATCTCCCTGGTGATCCTGGGTGTGATCGGACTGCAGCTGTCGGGCTCGTCCCACTGACCGGCAGGGGACGTCCGGGAAAGTGACAGGCGGCGCTGTGCCCGGCCGCCTCCCCGACCGGTACGTCGCGCTCGCAGCGCTCCCTGTCCTCCTCGCCCAGCTCCGCGTACACCGGGCAGCGTGACCGGAACCGGCAGCCCTCGTACCGCCGCGTCGGGCTCGGCGGATCCCCGGCCAGCAGAATGCGGGTGCGGCGGCGCTCGCGCTCCGGGTCGGGCAGCGGGACGGCCGACAGCAGCGCCTGCGTGTACGGATGGCGGGCCCGCTCGAAGACCTCCTCGGCGGTGCCGGTCTCGACCGTACGGCCGAGGTAGACGACGCTCACCCGGTCCGCGATGTGCCGCACCACCGAAAGATCGTGCGAGACGAAGAGGTACGCGAGTCCCAGCTCGGCCTTGAGCCGCTGGAGCAGGTTGAGCACCCCGGCCTGTACGGACACGTCGAGCGCGGACACCGGTTCGTCGAGCACGAGCAGGTCCGGTTCGACGGAGAGCGCGCGGGCGATCCCGATGCGCTGCCGCTGCCCACCGGAGAACTCGTGCGGGAAGCGGGAGGCGTGCGCCGGCTCGAGTCCGACCTGAGTGAGCAGCTCGGGAATCCGCCGGGCCACGGTGGCGCGGTCCGCGCCCTGGGTGCGCAGCGGCTCGGCGACGATGTCGCCGACCGGCATCCGCGGGTCGAGGCTGGCCATCGGGTCCTGGAAGACGATCTGGACCCGGCCGCGCAGCGCCTTGCGGTCGGCCTTGGACAGTCCGTCGAGGGACCGTCCGAAGAGCTCGATGTCCCCGCCTTCGGGGCGGACGAGGTTCAGCAGTTCGAAGAGGGTGGTGGACTTGCCGGATCCGGACTCCCCGACGAGCGCGAGTGTTTCACCGGCCCGGATGGAGAGGTCCACGCCGTCGACCGCATGGATGGAGCCGACACGCCGTTTGAACGCGGTCCCCTTGAGGACGGGGAACGTCTTGGTGAGCCCGGTGACGTGCAGGACCCGGTCGCCGGGGGAGGCGGCGCGTTCGGGAATGGACGGGACGGGGAAGACCTCCGCCGGGGTGAGGCCCCGTTCGGCGATCTCGTCGGCCCGTACGCAGGCGGCGAGATGGCCTTCGTCGCTCGCGTCCGCGGCCGCGAGCGCGGGCTCGGACGCCGTGCAGCGGTCCTCGGCCAGCGGGCAGCGCGGGGCGAAGGCGCAGCCTTTCGATAGCCGGCCCGCCGAGGGCGGTGCGCCCGGGATCGGGACGAGCACGTCCGAGGGGCCGTCGATCCGCGGTACGGCACCGATCAGGCCGAGCGTGTAGGGCATCCGGGGCCGCCGGAAGAGTTCGGTCGCCGCTGCGGTCTCGACGACCCGGCCCGCGTACATCACCGCGACCCGGTCCGCCGCTCCCGCGATCACCCCGAGGTCATGGCTGACCAGCAGCAGCGCGGCACCCGTCTCGCGCTGCGCGGTGCGCAGCACGTCCAGGACCTGGGCCTGGACGGTGACGTCGAGGGCCGTGGTCGGCTCATCGGCGATGATCACATCCGGGTCGTTGGCGACGGCCATCGCGATCATGGCGCGCTGCCGCATCCCGCCGGAGAACTCGTGCGGGAATCCCTGCGCCCTGGTGGCCGGTTCGGGAATGCCCACGAGGTCGAGCAGGTCGACGGCTTCCGCACGGGCGCGCTCGCGGGAGACGTCGCGGTGGGTGCGGATGGCCTCGGCGATCTGGTCGCCGATCCGGTAGACCGGGGTGAAGGCGGAGAGCGGGTCCTGGAAGACCATGCCGATACGGCGCCCGCGTACCGAGGAGAGCACCCGGTCGGTGGCGCCGACGAGTTCGGTCCCGCCCTCGTCCGCGGTTCCGCTCCCGGCGAGCCGGACCGATCCCCGTACCCGTGCATTGGCCGGCAGCAGCCCGAGCACGGCCAGTGCGGTGGCGGACTTGCCCGACCCCGACTCCCCCACCAGGCCGAGCACTTCGCCGCGGTGCAGGGTGAAGTCGACGCCCCGGACGGCGGGCGCCCCGTCGAAGTCGACGGCGAGACCGGAGACGTCCAGCACCACGGGTGCCTGTCCGTCAGTCGTCGTACTCATCGGTCGGTCTCCTCGCTCTGAACAGCTGTCCGAGCCGTTGAACGGCCGCGCCCGCTCGTCGGATCGAGCGCGTCGCGCAGTCCGTCGCCCACCAGGTTCACCGCGAGGACGAAGACGATGAGCAGTCCTGCGGGGAAGAAGAACATCCAGGGGTACGTCACCGCGGCGCCGGTCGTCGAGGCGATGAGCGTGCCGAGCGAGACATCGGGCGCCTGGACGCCGAAGCCGAAGTACGACAGCGCGGTCTCGCTCATCACCGCGCCGCCGACCGCGATGGTCGCGTCGATGATGAGGAAGGAGGCGACGTTCGGCAGGATGTGCCGCCAGATCACCCGGAACGGCCCGACCCCCATGTACCGGGCGGCCCGCACGAATTCGCGCTCCTTGAGGGAGAGCGTCATGGACCGCACCACCCGTGCGGTGATCATCCAGCCGAACACGGCGAGCAGCCCGACGAAGGCGAACCAGCCGCCGCCGCGCAGCCTCGGTGAGATGATCGCGATGATCAGGAACGCCGGGAAGACCAGCAGCAGATCGACGCCGAACATCAGGATCCGGTCCGGCCAGCCCCCGAAGTATCCGGCGCAGGCGCCGACCAGCGAGGCGAGCACGGTCGAGAAGAACGCCACCAGCAGCCCGATCAGCAGCGACTTCTGGAGTCCGCGGACGGTCTGCGCGAAGACGTCCTGCCCGATGCGGTTGGTCCCCCACCAGTGCCTCCCGCCCGGGCCTTCGCGCAGCGAGGTGTAGTCGATGTAGCTGTAGTCCCAGTGGCTGATCAGGGGTCCGGCGAAGGCGAGCAGGAAGAGCAGCAGAAGGATCGTTCCTCCGGCGAGTGCACCGCGGTTGCTCACGAAGCGGCGCAGCACCACCGCGGCGCGGCCGACCGGCCGCAGCGGCTCGGCCCCTCCCGCCGCGGCGTCGGCGGCGGTCTCGATGACGGCGGTCATGACAGTCGTACTCCTCGGGCAGGTTCAGGCATTCCGGATACGCGGGTCGAGCGCGGCGTGCAGGAGATCCGCGAGGAAGCCGGACAGGAGGACCATCACGGCGGCGAACACATTGACGGCGACCACCGAGTTGACGTCGTTCTTGCCGACGGAGGCGACGAACCACTCGCCCATGCCGTGCCAGCCGAAGATCGTCTCGGTGAAGGTGGCACCGGTGAACAGCGCCAGGAAGCCGTAACTGAAGTAGGTCGACATGGGGATGAGCGCCGTGCGCAGCCCGTGCTTGAGCAGCGCGGTGGACCGGGTGAGCCCCTTGGCCTGAGCGGTGCGCAGATAGTCGGAGCCGAGGACGTCGAGCATGGTGGAGCGCTGGTAGCGGCTGTAACTCGCGATGGTGCCGAGGGCGATGGAGACGGTCGGCAGCAGCAGATGCACCGACCTGTCCTTCAGCACGGTCCAGAACCCGGAGTCCACGCCGGGGCTCTTCTCGCCGGTGAACTGGATGGCCTCGGTACCGGTCTTCTGGTTGAACCAGATCGCGCCGATCTTCAGGAGCACCGCGAGCAGGAAGACGGGGGTGGAGAGCAGGACGAACGAGGCGAGGGTGACCAGTCGGTCGGAGAGCCGGTACTGGCGTACGGCGGTCCAGGCGCCGGCGAGCACGCCGACGACGGTCCCGAGGACGGTGCCGAGCAGAAGCAGCCGCAGGCTGACCCCGATCCGGCGCCCGAACTCCGCACCCACCGAGGTCCCGTCGATGGTCTGCCCGAGATCACCGCGGACCGCGCGCCCGGCCCACTGCCCGAACCGGGTGAGCAGCGGCTCGTGGTCATTGACCCCGAGAGCGGTGAGGTGGTGGTCGACGGACCTGGGCGAGAGGGGCGGCTGGCGCCCCTCGTAGTACGCGCGCGGGTCGAGCGCCAGGGACGCGAGGAGGTACGACAGGCAGACGGCGGCCAGCAACAGCACGGCGTAGTAGCCGAGTCGCTTGGCCAGAAAGGCGGCCACAGGTGTTGGTCCTCCACAGGGGCGTTCACAAGGGTCGTGCAGAGCCGGCGGGCCGGATCGCGGCCACGGCCGACTCCATCGGCGCAGGTCTGCCTACTGGCCCAGCTTGACGGTGTTTTGTTGCGGACATGCAAAGAAACCATGAAACCACCCCGGCTGCCCTCCCACCAGCCCGAAGATCGACTTACGGTCTCCGCAGCCTGCGGCCCCGATCGGACCGCACCCGAACCGGAGGAATGAACACCGATGCGCAGAACCACCGTGATCGCCATCGCCGCAGCCCTGTCGGCCACCTTGGCGGTGACCGGCTGCGACTCCTCCGGCGCGGACGCCAAGGCGCCGAAGAAGCAGGCCGCGCCCAAGGCCGACGGCCAGGACATCAACGCGCACCCGCTCAGCGACCTCAGGCAGGGCGGATCGGTGAAGGTGCCGATCACCCAGTGGATCACCCAGTACAACTACAACACCGTGGACGGCTCGCAGGGCGATGCCATGGAGATCAGCGCACTCGTCCTGCCGGACCTCTTCGACTCGGACGCCAAGGGCGCCATCCACACCAACCCGAACTTCCTGGCCTCGGCGAAGGTCGTCTCCACCAGCCCGCAGGTGGTGGAGTACCAGCTGAACCCGAAGGCCAAGTGGTCCGACGGCAAGCCGCTGAGCTGGAAGGACTTCGAGGCCCAGTGGAAGGCCCTGAACGGCTCGGACGAGGCGTACGAGGCGGCCGACACCTCGGGCTACGACCAGATATCCAAGGTCGAGCAGGGCAAGGACGCCCACGGCGTGAAGGTCACCTTCACCGAGCCGTACGCCGACTGGCAACGGCTTTTCGACCCGCTCTACCCGGCCGAGTACATCGACACCCCGGAGAAGTTCAACAAGGGCTGGTCGGAGAAGGTCCCGGTCTCGGGCAACGCCTTCAAGATCGGTGAGTACGACAAGACGGCGCAGACCATCACAGCCGTTCCGGACCCCAAGTGGTGGGGCGACAAGCCCAAGCTGGACTCGGTGATCTACCGGGTGCTGGACTTCTCCGCGATGACCGACGCCTACCTCAACAAGGAGACGGACTCGGCCACCGCGCTCCTCCCGGAGGACTACAAGCGCCTGGTCGACGCGCCGGGCACGGAGATCCGGCGCGGCGCCCGCTGGGACGAGGTGCACATCACCCTGAACGGCGGCCGGGGGCCGCTGAAGGACGTGAAGGTACGCAACGCCCTGCAGGCTGCGATCGACCGCAAGGGCATCAACGCCAGCTTCAGCAAGGACCTCTCCTTCGAACTGAAGCCGCTGGACAACCACTTCTTCATGCCCAACCAGGTGGGCTACCAGGCGAACGCCGGGGCGTACGGCGAGTACGACGTCGAGAAGGCGAAGAAGCTCCTCGACGAGGCGGGCTGGAAGGACGCCGGCGAGGGCAAGCCGCGCACCAAGGGCGGCAAGCAGCTCACGCTCGACTACGCCCTGAGCGCGGGCGGCACCTCGGCCCAGACGGACCAGGCTGAGCTCGTGCAGCAGCAGCTCGGTGTCATCGGCGTGAAGGTGAACATCAAGAAGGTCCCGGCGAACGACTTCTTCAACAAGTTCGTCAACACCGGCAACTTCGACCTGGTCAGCTTCCGCAACGTCGACCAGGTGTATCTGACCATGTCGTACCCGGTGTACCGGCAGCCGAAGGGCAAGAACCTCTTCCAGAACTTCGGTTCGGTCGGCTCCCCGAAGATCGACGAACTGCTGTCGAAAGCCGCACAGACCACCGACCGGGCCGCGGCGGCCAAGCTCTACAACGAGGCGGACGTCGAGATCTGGAAGCTCGGTCACTCCATCGAGCTCTACCAGCGCCCGCAGATCGTCGCCGTCCGCAAGGACCTGGCGAACTACGGCGCCGAGGGCCTGGCCTCCGTCGACTACACCAAGGTCGGCTGGCTGAAGAAGTAGCGCGCCACCGGTGGCCCGCCAATCACCCGGCGGGCCACCGCTCCACCACCTCGCGCACCAGCGGCGCAGCGTCCGTGGGGACGGAGGACGCGGCAACCGCGTACGACAGTGCGAGGCGCAACACGATCTCGCAGGTCACGGCCAGCGCCGCCGGGTCGTGCTGCGGGCGCCCCCCGTCCAGGGCGACCACCGCGCGGTCGCGCACCAGGCCGAGGAGCTCCGCCGGGGTCGGCGGCCCGGCATCGGCTCGCCGCTGCGCCGGTACGGGCGAGGAAGGCGGCCCCGAGAGACGGGCGGGGCGGGGTAACCGCTCTCCCCAGCAACCCGTGAGCAAGGCCCTGACCAGGGTGTTCGTGCGCGCGGCCCGGACCGTCCAGGCGGCGGTGGCGGCCAGTCTGTCCCCCGTGTCGCCGGGCGATTGCAAGGCCCGTTCGACACCGGCGAGGTAGCCGTCGGCAGCGCGCCGGACGAGAGCCCGGGCCAGGCCGTCCTTGCTGCCGAACTCGTTGTAGAGGGTCTGCCGGGAGACTCCTGCGGCGGACGCGACGTCGACCATCCGCACCGTCGCCCAGGGCAGGGTGCTGAGCGCCGAGAGGGCGGCGTCCAGCAATGCTTCTCGCGCTGCAGGCATCGTCGCCTCCCACGCCAGGGGTCTGCGCTTCAGAGTTGACGCGCTCTCCCGCACTGTCAAGAGTCCATGCACCGCCAGGGTCCTGTGGCTCTGTTCACCTGCGGTCGATACTGTGACGACATGCCCGATTACCACGATGATCTGCGCCTCGCCCATGTGCTGGCGGACGCCGCCGACGCGACGACGATGGACCGGTTCAAGGCCCTCGACCTCAAGGTCGAGACCAAGCCGGACATGACGCCGGTGAGCGAGGCCGACAAGGCCGCCGAGGAGCTGATCCGCGGTCACCTCCATCGGGCTCGCCCGCGCGACGCGATCCTCGGCGAGGAGTACGGGATCGAGGGCACCGGCCCGCGCCGCTGGGTCGTCGACCCGATCGACGGCACGAAGAACTACGTGCGCGGTGTGCCGGTCTGGGCGACGCTGATCTCGCTGATGGAGGCGGGCGAGAACGGCTTCCAACCGGTGGTGGGCGTGGTGTCGGCCCCCGCGCTGGGCCGGCGCTGGTGGGCGGCGAAGGGCGCGGGGGCGTTCTCCGGCCGCAGCCTCACCTCCGCGACCCGGCTGCACGTCTCGAAGGTCGAGCGGATCCCGGACGCCTCGTTCGCGTACGCGTCGATGACCGGCTGGGAGGAGCAGGGCCGGCTCGACGGCTTCATGGATCTGACCCGGGCCTGCTGGCGTACGCGCGGGTACGGGGACTTCTGGCCGTACATGATGGTCGCCGAGGGTTCCGTGGACATCTGCGCGGAGCCGGAGCTCTCGCTCTGGGACATGGCGGCGAACGCGATCATCGTCCAGGAGGCGGGTGGCCGGTTCACCAGCCTGGACGGGGTGCCCGGTCCGGGCGGCGGGAACGCGGCGGCCTCGAACGGTCTGCTCCACCACGAACTGCTGGGATACCTGAACCAGCGCTACTGATCCGGCGCCGCTACGAGGCGTACAGACTCCCGAGGGGCGCGCGGTCCATTTCCGTGCGCCCCTCGAATGATCTCCACGTACCCCTTGTTGGACTCTCCCAAGGATGCAACGCTGAGAGTCCCCCCACTTGTGAACTTGTGAATCGGCTCACGTGGTCGCTTCACGAAGGAGGTGGCTCCCTTCATGCTCGTCCGTGACGCCATGAGCACGATGGTCCTCACCATCGGCCCCACACACACGCTCCGCCAGGCGGCTCAGCTGATGTCGGCCCGCCGCATCGGCGCAGCCGTCGTCCTCGACCGGGACACCAGCGGACTCGGCATCCTCACCGAGCGCGACATCCTCAACGCGGTCGGCGCCGGCCAGAACCCCGACACCGAGACCGCATCCACCCACACCACCACCGACGTGGTCTTCGCCGCGCCCGGCTGGACTCTGGAGGAAGCCGCGGAGGCCATGACGCACGGCGGTTTCCGGCATCTGATCGTGCTGGACGACCACGGGCCCGTCGGTATCGTCTCGGTCCGCGACATCATCCGCTGCTGGACGCCCACCAGGCGCCACCCGGTGGAACTGGTCGGCTGACGCCCCTGCGCACGTACGGCCGGTGGGCCGCCCCCCTCGACACGGAGGGGACCGGCCCACCGGCACCGGCAGCCGTCCGTACTAGCCGCGAAGGGCCTGGACCGCGGCCTCCAGCCGCTTGCCGAAGTCGCCATCCGCCTGGCGGAAGTTGTTGATCGCGCGCTCGGCGATGTCGTCGCGCGAGACCTTGGCGATGAAACCGGCGAGGTTGTCGATCAGCCGCACCTTCTCGTCCTCGGAGAGGAGCCGGTACAGGTTCCCGGCCTGCACGAAGTCGTTGTCCTCGGCGTGGCGCGGGGCCTCGTGCGTACCGGTCTCACCGGTGACGGAGGTGGGCTCCCACAGCGGACGGTCGGTCTGGACCGGGCCGCCGAAGCTGTTGGGCTCGTAGTTCTTCGCACCCTTGTGGCGGCCGTCGTACAGGTGGCCGTCCCGGCTGTTCGTCCGCGCCTCGGTGGCGTGCGGACGGTTCACGGGCAGGTGGTCGGCGTTGATCCCGACGCGGTAGCGGTGGGCGTCGCCGTAGGCGAAGAGGCGGCCCTGGAGCATCTTGTCCGGGGACGGGCCGATGCCCGGCACGAAGTGCGCGGGGCTGAAGATCGACTGCTCGGTCTCCGCGAAAATGTTCTCGGGGTTGCGATTGAGCTCCAGCTTCCCGATCTCGATCGGCGGGTAGTCCTCGTGCGGCCACACCTTGGTGAGGTCGAACGGGTTGAAGCGGTACGTGGCCGCCTCGGACGCGGGCATGATCTGGACCTGCACCGTCCATGACGGGAAGTCGCCGCGCTCGATCGCCTCGCGCAGATCACGCTGGTGGCTGTCCGGGTCGTCGCCGGCGAGCTTGTTGGCCTCGGCCTGCGTGAGGTTCCTGATGCCCTGGTCGGTCTTGAAGTGGTACTTGACCCAGAAGACCTCGCCGGCCTCGTTGTTCCACTGGTACGTGTGCGAGCCGTACCCGTTCATGTGACGCAGCGTGGCCGGGATGCCGCGGTCACCGAAGAGCCAGGTCACCTGGTGGGTGGACTCGGGCGACAGCCCCCAGAAGTCCCAGACGTTGTCCGCCTCCTGCGAGCCGGTGTACGGATCGCGCTTCTGGGTGTGGATGAAGTCCGGGAACTTGATGGCGTCCTTGATGAAGAACACCGGGGTGTTGTTACCGACGAGGTCGTAGTTGCCCTCTTCGGTGTAGAACTTCAGCGCGAAACCACGGGGGTCACGCACCGCGTCGGCGGAGCCGAGGCTTCCCGCGACGGTGGAGAAGCGCAGGAACGTCTCGGTCTGCTTGCCGACCTCGGAGAGGAACTTCGCACGCGTCCACTGCGAGACATCGCGGGTCAGCGTGAAGGTGCCGTACGCACCGGCGCCGCGGGCGTGCACGATGCGCTCCGGAATGCGCTCACGGTTGAAGTGCGCGAGCTTCTCCAGCAGCGACTGGTCCTGCACCAGGACCGGACCACCGACGCCTGCGGTCTGACTGTTCTGGTTGTCGGCGACCGGCGCGCCGGCCTCCGTGGTGAGCGGTCCCTGCGTCACGTGCGCCTCCTGCGTCATTCCTGCACATCCATCATGTCCTGATGTCCGCACAACCTGCCCCTGCGTATATCGGTATCGATCCTACAATGGACTAAATCTAAGTCAAGCAGAGGTCCAAAGTCACACCCGTTCGGAACCAGGGACCCCTCACTGTTAGGCTTGCTCCTATGAGTGACCTGTTGGAACGACTCCGCGGACGCGGCTGGCGCATGACCGCGCAGCGGCGTGTCGTGGCCGAGGTCCTCGACGGGGACCATGTACACCTGACGGCCGACGAGGTCCACGCCCGTGCCGTCGCCAAGCTGCCGGAGATCTCCCGCGCCACCGTCTACAACACGCTCGGTGAGATGGTGTCGCTCGGCGAGGTCATCGAGGTGGCCACCGATCACCGCGCGAAGCGCTACGACCCGAACGCGCACCACCCCCACCAGCACCTGGTCTGCGGCCGGTGCGGCGCCATCCGTGACGTGCACCCGGCGGGCGACCCGCTGGCGGACCTGCCGGCGGACGAGCGGTTCGGTTTCACGGTCTCCGATGTCGAGGTGACGTACCGCGGTATCTGCCCGAACTGCGCCGCGGCTGCCTGAGACGGGACGAAGGGCCCGGTGCGAGTGACACTCGCACCGGGCCCTTCCACATTCAGCCCGACCGGGACCGGGCCTGCGCACCTCACCGGCCGTTCCGGTGCGGAACCACTTCGACGGGTACCCGTAGATCCTGCCGGAGGTGCGCGCGGCCGACCGCGCACTCCCCCCACCGGACGCGAGCGAGCGGTGCCGGCCGGGCAAGCTGCTGCAGCGCAGCCCCGGAGATGGCTGCGCCCACCCACTCCGCGCGCACCCCCTTCCCGAATCTGACGGGTCGTCATATCGTCGGCGGCGATCGTGTCCGCCCCGCGGCGGATCCACACCTCGACCGTGCGAGGAGAGACCCGTGGGAGATCCGCACCCGACCACACCGTCACCCACCCCGACGCCCACGCCCACCGCCCCCACGCTCCGGGCCCAGGCGCTCACCCGCACGTTCGGGCGCGGCGCCAAGGCGCTCACCGCCCTCGGCCCGGTCGATCTCGACATCGCTCCCGGCGAGTTCACCTGCATCGTCGGCCCCTCCGGCTGCGGCAAGTCCACCCTGCTGCGGATCGCTGCCGGGCTGCTCCGCCCCAGCGCCGGTGAGCTGTCCATCCGTACGGCATCGCCCCGCCCGGCCGCGATGATCTTCCAGGACTACGGCATCTACGACTGGAAGACCGTTCTCGCCAATGTCCGGTTCGGCCTCGACATCCAGCGCGTACCGCGCAAGGAGGCCGACGCCAGGGCACGTGACTGGCTCGCCCGGATGGGGCTCTCCGAGTTCACCGGCGCCTATCCGGCCGCTCTCTCCGGCGGGATGCGGCAACGCGTCGCGATCGCCCGCGCCCTCGCCGTCGAACCTGAAATCCTGCTGATGGACGAGCCGTTCGCTGCCCTCGACGCCCAGCTGCGGACGATCCTCCAGGACGAGCTGCTCGACCTCACCCAGACCACCCGTACCACCACGCTCTTCATCACCCACAGTCTGGAAGAGGCGATCGTGCTCGGCGACCGGGTACTGGTGATGTCCGCCAGGCCGGGCCGGATCATTGCCGAACACCGGCCGCCGTTCGCCCGGCCGCGCACCGGACACGTCCGTTCGACACCCGAATTCACCGCGCTGAAGAGCGAGTTGTGGGAGCTGCTGCGCGGCGAGGTCCGCAGAGAGGTGATCCCGGCATGAGCACCGCCGTGAAAGAAGCGTCTCAGGAGGGTGGAACCGTCCTGGTGCGCAGGCCGGGCCCGCAGGAGCTGCATCCCGTACGCACCCATCGCAGGCGCCGCACCCTGGAGCTGGCGCTCGCCGTCGCCGTGCCGCTGGTTCTCGTCCTGCTCTGGCAGCTGGCCGCCGCCAGGTCCTGGATCGACGACCGCGTCTACCCTGCCCCGTCCACCATCCTCGCGGACGGCTGGGACCGGGCGGCCGACGGCGATCTGTGGCCGGATGTGTGGGCCACGCTCAAGCGGGTGCTCGGCGGCTATGCGATCGGGACCGTCGCCGGATACGCGCTCGGCCTGCTGATGGGGTCGCTCTCGCTCGTACGCGCGGCGCTGGAGCCGTTGCTCGACGCCCTCTACGTCGTCCCGAAGTTGGCCCTGCTGCCGGTCTTCCTCAACATGTTCGGCCTCGGCGAAGGGCCGCAGATCGCTCTGGTCGCCGCCACGGTCTTCTTCTTCGTCTGGATCTCCACCATGGCGGCCGTCCTCGCCGTCCCGATCGGTCACCGCGACGCCGGCCAGGTGTTCGGCGCCTCGCCCTGGCAGATGTTCCGGCACGTACTGCTGCCTGCCTCGCTGCCCGCGGTGCTGGTCGGCGCACGGATCGCGGCGGGCGTGGCCGTCCTGGTCATCGTGGCGTCCGAGCAGATCGCGGCGGCCGACGGGCTCGGCCATCTGATCTTCGACTCCCGGGCGCTGTTCCAGAACGACGTGATGTTCGTCGGCATCGTCTGCGTGGCGGTGCTCGGCGTCGTCTTCTCCGAAGTGGTGCGGATCGCCGGACGGCTGCTCACCCCGTGGGCCCCGCGCGACCGCGGCCGCAGCCAGTCGTGAACGGCACCCCACCCGCTCCACCGAGTTCTTCGTACGGAGGCACTGTGCGCACACGTACCCCTCTCACCTGCACCGTCGCGCTCGTCGCGGCATCGCTGCTCGCCGCGGCGGGCTGTGCCGAGAACGCTTCCGGCAGCGGCGACACCGATGCCGCGCCACGCACCGTCAAGACCGTCGCCGGTTGCGGCGCGGGCAGCTGGACCGACCCGGCCGATCTGGCGGCCGACCGCAGACCGGCCCGCTGCGACAAGGGCGCGCCCGCCCCTCAGCCGCTGGCGAAGAAGCGGAAGATCACCGTCGCCACCGGCACACTCAGTGCGGAGTACGTCGCCCCGCTCCAGGTCGCCGTGGCGAAGGGCGAGTTCGCCAAGGAGGGCCTGGACGTCGAACTGAAGGTGCTTCCCACCCCGGACGCCCTGCCACTGCTCGCCAAGGGCGATGTCGACGCCCAGTGGGCGGCCCCCGAGGCAGCCGTGATGAACGGCATCGACGGCGGCTTCGACATCAAGTGGGTGGCAGGGAACTTCTCCCCGGATCCCACCTCCAAGAGCGGCCTGTGGGTGCGCCTCAAGGACGGCGAGAGCGCCGAGCACGTCGACATGGCGGGCCGGAGGATGGGCACGATGATCGGCAAGGGCTCGGTCATCGCGTATCCGATGGACACCTCGCTCAAGAAGCACGGCGGCGGCCTCGACAAGATCAGTTTCCAGCAGCTCGGTTCCGCGGACGTACTGACCGCCCTGCAGAACGGCGGCGTGGACTCCGCCTGGCTGCTCGACCCGGTCTGGCGCAAGGTGGACGGCGACAAGCGGTACGCGTTCCTGGGCGGCCAGCCGGTCGGCGAACCGCTGGGCGGCCTGCTCTTCGGCCCGACGCTGCTGACCGAGGACCCGGACGCGGGTGTCGCCTTTCTCCGCGCCTACATCCGGACGGTGAACACCTACTTCGCCGGGGACTACAAGTCCGATCCCGCGTTCGTGACGGAGCTGGCGAAGCTGATGAAGATCGACGAGGCGACGCTGCGGTCGACGCCGTCCATGCGGATGGACTGGGAGATCCGGACGGGTACGACGGACCGGCTGCAGCAGGCGTACAGCGACGCGGGCGTCTCGGAGGGCAAGCCGCCGGTACCGGAGGAGAAGGCCGTCGACCGGTCGATGTACGCGGAGGCGGTGGGCCACAGGCTCTGACGCGGCGCCCGTACGGCATGCGCAGAAGGCGCGGCATGCACAGAAGGCCGGATCCTCGAAAGGATCCGGCCTTCTGTCTTCAGTAGCGGGGACAGGATTTGAACCTGCGACCTCTGGGTTATGAGCCCAGCGAGCTACCGAGCTGCTCCACCCCGCGTCGTGAACACAACATTACGTGACGCCCTGGATCAGCGCAAATCCGTTCCTGCCGACTGTGGGAAGCGCGGTGACGCGGGGCCCCGCACCCCCTGTGACGCCCGCGACGCACCCCCGCATACCCGCTATGCGGTCAGCTCCTGGTGCAGGGCCTCACGGAGTCTGGCGGCCCGCTCCGCGACCTCCGCCGGGCCCAGCTCGACCGCACGGGCGCACCAGCGCTGCCCCTCGGTGAGCTCGCCGCGGCGGGCGGCGAGCAGGGCCATCCGCAGCGCGGCCCTGCCGTGGCCGTCGTTCGCGGCGCGGCTCCACCACAGAGCGGCCTCGCGCTCGCTGCCCTCGCGGGCGAGGAGCAGCCCCAGATTGAAGGCACCGTTGCGGCTGCCCGACTCGGCGGCCTCGCGGTACCAGCGCGCGGCGCTCTCCAGGTCACCGCGGGAGGCGGCGAGCATGCCGACGCGCACCTGGGCGCGGCGGTGCCCCTGCTCGGCGGCCCGCTCGTACCAGGCCTCGCACTCGGTCTTCTCCGGCATCGGCTCACCGAGCCCGGGCGGGCCCGGCGGCGGCTGGCGCGAGTCCAGCACCCCGGCCAGCCGGAAGGCCGCCTCGGCGCTGCCGCCGCCCGCGGCGCAGCGCAGATGGCGTTCGGCCTCCTGCTCCTCGCCGTGGTGCAGCAGGGCCATGCCGACCTGCAGCGCGGCCTCGGTGTGCCCGGCGGCCGCGGCCCTCTCGTACCAGGTCAGAGCTGCCCGGTCCTCGTCACGCCCGGCGTGCAGAATGCCGAGGTTGAAGGCGGCGTCGACGCTGCCCGCCTCGGCGGCCTTGGAGAACCAGGGCTGCGCACCGGTCGCGTCGCCCGCCTGGAGCAACAGCACGGCGAGGGCGTTGGCCGCCTCGCGGTGACCGGCGTAGGCGGCACGGCGGTACCACTGCTCGGCCTGCGGTGTACGGTCCTGGGCCGCGCAGAGCAGCCCCAGGTTGTACGCGCCGTTGACGTCGCCCGCGTCCATGGCGGCGCGGTACCAGCGCTCGGCGGTCTGCTGCTCGCCGCGGGCGGCGTGCAGGGCGCCCAGAGCGTTGGCCGCGTTGCCGTCGCCCTCCTGGGCGGCGCGGAGCCACCACACGGCCGCGCTCTCCTCGTCGCCCGCATCGCGCAGCAGGAAGCCGAGCGCGCAGGCCGCCCGGGCCTCGCCGCTCTTGGCGGAGGTGAGGTACCAGCGGCCGGCCTCCTTGAGCTCGCCGCGCTGTTCCAGAATGGCGCCGAGGTGCAGGGCGGCACGGCGGTGACCGCGCGCTGCGGCCTGCCGGTACCACTGCTCGGCCTCACCGATGCGCCCGGTGGCGGGTCCCGCCACCGGTCCGTCGTCCTTGTGCCCGTCCGCACGGCCCCCCTTGCGCGCACCGGTCCCGGTTCCGGTGCCGTCGGCGGCGCCACTGCGCGCCGGCAGGACCGTCCCCAGCCCGGCGTCCGCCCCCGGGCGGCCGAACGCGTCGTGCGGGTCGTCGGCGGCCTTGCTCTCCAGGGTGCGTGCCAGGCGGTACGCGGCCTCTCGGTGCCCCTGCTCGGCGGCAGCGCGCAGCCAGCGCTCGGCGCCGACGTCGCTGCGGTGCTCCAGCAGGTCGGCGAGGGCGTACGCGCCCAGCGCATGGCCCTGCTCGGCGGACTGGCGCAGCCAGTACTCGGCGCCCGGCTCGTCGCCACGCTCGCGGTAGTGGCGGCCCAGCGCGTGGGCCGCGGCGGCGGAACCGGCGACGGCGGCGATACGCCACCAGCCGGCCGCCTCGTCGGCGTAGCCGCGCTGGTGGAGGAGGACACCCAGGTTGTTGGCGGCGGCCCGGTCGCCGTCGGCGGTGGCCGCACGCAGATAGGGCTCGGCGCCGTTGAGGTCGCCCCGGCGCAGCAGCAGCGCACCGAGGACGCTCATCGACGCGGTGTCTCCGGCGTCGGCGGCGCGACGGTGCCGCGCCTCGCTCTCGGCGGTCTCCGTGCTCTCGGTGTTCTCGATGCCCTGAGTGCTCTCGGCGCTGTGTGACGGTTCCGTGTCCCCGGCGGTCCCACCGTTCTCGTAAGCCTGGACAGCCTCGGCGTCGTCCGTGGCATGGGCGGCGAAAGCCGCATCTGCCATGTTTTCCATCTCATGGACGCGCCGCTGCACAAACCGCCCTGTCTCCAACAGAGTTGCCCTGTCCCCCATAAATACCATCGTCCCACCACCTGCAACCCGCGTACACCTGGTATATCGCGGCCAGTGAGGTCACTTCAGCGTTTTGTCGACATGCCCACAGAGAGATAAGTCAAACACGTTCGGAGCCAACACGCGCCCCGCGAACCGCACTTCAGGCCCTTCGTGCGAGAAAGTCTCCGCGACACGACGAAGGCCCGGATCCTCGAAAAGGATCCGGGCCTTCGTCTTTCAGTAGCGGGGACAGGATTTGAACCTGCGACCTCTGGGTTATGAGCCCAGCGAGCTACCGAGCTGCTCCACCCCGCGTCGTTGTGTTCAAACCGTACCACGACGCGAAGGTGGCGCTTTACCCGTTTCTACCCGCCGCCGCTCAGCTGCCCTTCTCCGTCTTGGGCTGGGCCGCAGCCGCACGCCGCAGCGCGTCCTCCAGATCCGCCTGGGCCTTGCCGTAGGCGGTCCAGTCCTGCTTCTTCAGGGCTGCCTGGCCTTCGGTATAAGCCTTCTGCGCATCCGCGATCGCCTGCTTCAGCGCGGCGTCACCGGTGGCCGGTGGCTTCGTGCCCGGTGGCCGGGTGGTCTCCGCCGGCGGCTGGCTGGTGCCGGTGTCCTCCACTCCGAAGACCGCGTTGAGCGCCTCCCCGAGGCTGTTCTCGAAGACGGTCTTCGAACCGTACGAGGCAGCGACCTTGCGCAGCAGCGGATAGTTCTGCGTGCCACCGCGCGTGTACACCGGCTCGACGTACAGGAAGCCGCCGTCGAGCGGCACGGTCAGCAGGTTGCCGTACTCGATGTCGGAGTCGGTGCCCTTGAGGTTCCTCACGAACTCGGCGACATCGTCGTTGCCGTTGAGCTCGCTCTGCACCTGGCCGGGTCCCTTCACCGTCGTGGTGACTCTCAACAGCCTTATCGTGCCGTAGTCCTTGCTGGCCGCATCCGCGTCCACTGCCATGAACGCCCCGAGGTCGGGCCGCCCCTTCGGAGTGAAGGTGGTGGTCAGCGAGAACTTCTGGGCCGTCTGGTCCGGCATCTTTATGCTCAGGTAGTACGGCGGGACGGCGCCGGACTCCTTGTTGGTCGGGTCGTCCGGGACCTGCCACGCGTCACTGCCGCTGTAGAACTGTGCGGGGTTGGTGACGTGGTAGCGGGTGAGCAGCTCGCGCTGCACCTTGAACAGGTCCTGCGGGTACCGCAGGTGGTCCATCAGGTCCTTGGGGATGTCGGCCCGCGGCTCCACCGTCCCCGGGAACGCCTTGCGCCAGGTCTTGAGGACCGGGTCCTCGGTGTCCCACTCGTACAGCTTGACCTTGCCGTCGTACGCGTCGACGGTGGCCTTCACCGAGTTGCGGATGTAGTTGACCTGGTTCTGCTGGGCGACGACCGCACGCTGGTTGGTGGTGAGCGAGTCGGCCGTGGTGTCACCGAGCGTCGTACGCGAGGCGTACGGGTACCCGTTGGAGGTGGTGTACGCGTCGACGACCCACTGGATGCGGTGGTTCACCACGGCCGGATAGGCGTCGCCGTCGATGGTCAGCCACGGGGCGACCGCCTCGACGCGCTCCTTGGGCGTGCGGTTGTACAGAATCCGCGAGCCGTTGCCGATGGCCCCCGAGTAGAGGATCTGCGGCTCGCTGAACGACACCGCGTACGCGGCGCGGTTGAAGGCGCTGCCGAGACTGACCCCGCTGTTGCCCTTGTAGCTGGTGGTCCTCTCGCCGTCCTCCTCGTAGTCGAGCTCCTTCTGGGGCCCACCGACGATGGAGTACTGCTCGGTCTTCTCGCCGTAGTAGATCTGCTGCTCGTACGTGCCGAGCTGGCCGGTTGTCGGCAGACCGGACTCGGTGAAGTCCGGGGAGCCCTTCGGGTTCGTGCCCGTCGTGGTGCCCCGGGCGGCGATGGCGCCGTAGCCGTGGGTGTACGTGAAGTGGTCGTTGATCCAGTTGCGCTTGGGGATGCCGTCCAGATTGAGTTCGCGCAGACCGATGACCGTGTCCTGGTCCTTGCCGGCGGGGTCCTTGTAGCGGTCGACGTCCAGCGTCCTGGGGAACTGGTAGTAGTTCCTCTTCTGCTGGAGCTGCTGGAAGGCCGGGGAGACGACGTTGGGGTCCATCACCCGGTAGCTCGCCGCTTCGTCCGCGCTTGCCCGGAGCTTCGCGTCGTCGGTCGTGGTGCTCTTGCCCGTGTAGTCGTCCACCTGTGCGTCATCGATGTCGTACGCGTCACGCGTCGCCTCGATGTTCTTACGGATGAACGGGGCTTCCTTGGCCTGCTCGTTCGGCTGGACCTGGAACTTCTGCACGATCGCCGGGTACAGCCCGCCGATCAGGATCGCCGAGAGCACCATCAGACCGAAACCGATCATCGGGAGCTGCCAGGTGCGGCGCCACAGCGTCGCGAAGAACAGCACGGCGCAGATCGCGGCGATGCAGAACAGGATCGTCTTCGCCGGCAGGTACGCGTTGGCATCGACGTACCGCAGGCCCGTCCAGTTGTCCGTCGCCTTGAAGTCACTGGACTTCACGGCGAGGCCGTACCGGTCGAGCCAGTACGCCACGGCCTTCAGCGAGACGAAGACGCCGAGCAGTACCGACAGGTGACCGGTGGCCGCGCCGGTCGCCCGCGCGCCGGGGCTGGTGATGCGGAGCCCGCCGTACAGGTAGTGGGTCAGGGCGGCGGCGATCAGCGAGAGCACCGTGGCCGCGAAGCCGAAGCCCAGCAGGAAGCGGTACCACGGCAGGTCGAAGGCGTAGAAGGACACGTCCAGGTGGAACTGGGGGTCCTTCTGCCCGAACGACACGCCGTTCACGTACATCAGCCACGTACGCCACTGCCCGGAGGCGGAGGCTCCGGCGATCAGCCCGACGAGCGCGGTGATCGCGAGCAGCACCCACTTCTTGTACGGGGCGAGACTCATCCGGTAGCGGTCCAGGCTCTGCTGCTCCAGCGACATCGCGCTCAGCGGCGGCCGGAGCCGGTGCGCGAGCCAGATGTTCAGGCCGACGGCGATCGCCATCAGCAGTCCGAAGACGAGGAACAGCCCGATCTTGGTCCACAGGGTGGTGGTGAAGACGGACGAATACGCGACCGACCGGTACCAGAGCCAGTCCGTCCAGAACCCGGAGAACATGACGAACACCATGGCGAGAATCGCCAGGACGCCCAGTGTCATGAGCAGGGTACGGGCGCGCCGGGACGGGCGGCCGACTCTGATCCGTGGCCCGGTCGGGCCCCCGCCGCGGTCCGGCATCTGGAAAGCCAACGTGCGCCCCTCGAAGTTCGCGGTCGTGTGAAGCAGGCCCAGCGATCGTAGAGCCCACCTATGCAACTTACTGAGGCTTTACCTAGTTCCCGTTCCCGGGGCAGAAGGAGGGAGGATGTTGAGCATGTCCAACGTTTCCCCCTCAGGCCCCCCGATGGCCGCGAGTCCCCTCACTGTCGCCGTGCTCGAAATCGACGAGTACGCCTCCGGCCTCGGCTGGGACCAGCCGGCCCGGCTCTTCGCGCTCGTCGACACCGCCAAGCTGCGGGTCCAGGAGCCCGGCCTCGCCGCCCAGCTCGGTCTCGACAGCCCCGATTCGACGACCGCCGCACTCACCCCCATCGAGCAGGAGGAGCTTCCCCCCGGAAAGGCGCTGGACGAGTTCCTCGCCACGATCGCCTGGCCCGACGCGGTCGCAGGCTGCGCCATGACGGTGGAGCGCCTGATGCTGCCGCCGTCCGCCGAGTCCTCCGTACCGGAGGGGCTCAGCGACGCCCAGCTGGCCAAGTGGGTCGCCAAGCACCCCGACCGGCAGGAGGTACGGATGACCGTGGCCGTCCTGCGCAACGGTGCGCGGGAGTCGGCCGTACGGCTCCGGGAGAAGGACTCCCCGACCGAGGTACTGACCGGCGCCGGCCTGGTGCCGGGGCTGGCCGAGGCGCTGGCCGCCACGTTCGAGTCCTGACCGGAGCGGGCGGAACCGCCCGCTCCGCCGCGAGGGGCGGCGCGGTCAGCCTGCCGAGCAGCTCGGCAGGCCGGCCGTGTCGCCCGTGCGGATCTTCTCCAGCGACTGCTTCGCGTCGTCGATCGTCTTCACCTTGACCAGGGTGAGCCCGCTGGGGGTGTCGGAGGCGGCGGCCTTGCAGTTGTCGCCCGGCGTCAGGAAGTACCTGGCGCCCGCGTCGCGCGCGCCGACCAGCTTCATGTTGATGCCGCCGATCGGGCCGACCTTGCCCTGGTCGTCGATGGTGCCGGTGCCCGCGATGAACTTGCCGCCGGTCAGCTGACCGGGCGTGAGCTTGTCGACGATGCCGAGGGAGAACATCAGACCCGCGCTCGGGCCCCCGACATCGGCGAGCTTGATGTCGATGTCGAACGGGAACGTGTGGTCCGTCCCGGCCTGGATTCCGACGATCGCCCGGTTCTCCTTGGGCGCATTCTTCGTCGTGATGGTGATCTTCTCGGTGCCCTCGGGCTGCTTGCCGGCCTTCTCGGCCGCTGCCGCCGTCTTGGCCGGGATCACCGTGAAGGTGACGTTCTCCCCCGGCTTGTGCTTGGTGACGAGCTTCGCGACGTCCTCGGGGTGCTTGACCGCCGTGCCGTCCACCGCCTTGATCACATCACCGGCGTGCAGCTTGCCCTGTGCGGGGCTGTCCTTGATCACCGTGGAGACCACGACGCGCGACGTCACCGGGATGCCCAGTTCGGTCAGGGCGGCGACCTTGGCGCTCTCCTGGGACTGGCTGAACTCCTCGGCGTTCTCCTGCGTCGACTGCTCCTCGGTCTTGCCGCCCGGGTACAGCGTGTCGTGCGGAACGACCACGCTGTCGTGGGCCAGCCAGCCGTAGACGGCCTCGACGAGGTTCATGTTGTAGTCGGCGCCGGTGACCCTGACCGTCGTCATGTTGAGGTTGCCGGACGTCTTGTACGTCCGATGCCCGGAGATCTGCAGGACCGGATCGCCGCCGACCTTGCCGAGCGTATTCACCGTCGGCCCGGGAGACATCTCCGAATACGGCACTGGGATCAGCACGCCTGCGCAGAGCAGCGCGATGAGGATCAGCGTGGAGGCGAGCATCGTCGCGGTGCGGCGTGGCATGGAACGACAGTACGGGAAGGGTCTGTCAGTGCACCGCCGGGGCCGGTCCGTACGGGGCGGAGGGCCGGGCTTCGTGCTGTGCCGAGTGGCGGGGCAGTCGGTGCCGGGATGCGGATTGGCGACTGCGTACGTTCGGTGCTGCGTCAGGCAGCGTCGGAACCGGAGTCGGATCTCTCCATCGCTTCACGGAACCGGGCATATCCGGCGAGTTCGGTGACATCACCGGTCGTGCGATTACGGGTGGCCCAGCTTCCCCATATCGCAGCACCGAAAGCAGCGAAAAGCGGAATCAGCAACCAGGCGAGTGCTGCCATCACTACCTCCCCACGCCATGAGCGACCGCAACTGACCGATGAGCAGATTAGTCTTCTGCAGATCCAACGCTCAGGGCAGGGGTGCGGTTACGCAAATCGGGGCGGATGTCGCCGGTCCGGTTTGCGCTCAGCAGGCGCCTACCCACTCCTCCGTGCCGTCGGAGAACCGCTGGTGCTTCCAGATCGGAACCTCGTGCTTGAGGTCGTCGATGAGCTTGCGACACGCCGCGAATGCCTCCGCACGGTGCGGGCAGGAGACGGCGACGACCACGGCCAGGTCTCCGACCTCCAGTTCACCCACACGATGGACAGCGGCCAGTGCCCGGACCGGGAACTCGGCGACGACCTTCTCGGCCACCCGGCGCATCTCGTCCTGCGCCGACGGATGGCAGGAGTAGCCGAGCGCGCCGACGTCCTGGCCGCCGTCGTGATTGCGCACCGTGCCGACGAAGAGCGCCGTGCCGCCCGCGGCGTCGTCCCCGGCGGCGCGGAAGATCTCGTCGACGGACAGAGGGGTGTCCCGGATCTCCAGCAGCCGGATCGGGTCCTGCGCCGCCTGCTCACCGGGATGGTCATGGGTGGGTGCCATGGCGCCCATGGTGCCGCACGGCACCGACATCGCGGAATAGCGCTTTCCACCGGCGGGCCGCCGGCCGCCTTGGAGCCTTCTACAGCCCCGGGGCGCCCCGGCCCGGTCCTGCCTGGCACACCGCGGCCGGACACGTCTCAGATGCGGCGGCGGGCCTTGCGCGCGCGGCGGACCAGGGCGGCGGTGCCGAGCAGCGCCACGGTCGCACCGGCGGCGCCGGCGGCGGTTGCGTCCTTGCGGCCGAGCCTGCGCCCCGCGACGGTGTGGCGGCCCTCGACCTCTTCGAGGAGGGCGGCGAGCACTTCCTCGTTGGTCCACCCGGGCCGCCAGCCGACGTCGTGCAGACGGCTCACGCTGACCACCCAGGGGTGCATCGTGTACGCGAGGTCTCCCGCCGGGGACGGGGTGAGGCCGATCCGGTGCAGCCGGGCGGCGGCGCCGAGGGCGACCGCGGAGGGCAGTTCCATCCTGCGGACGCCACTGAGCTCCTCGACCTCCTGCTGTTCCAGCCAGCCGTCGCAGCCGACCGCGAACTCTCCGTCGATCTTCTCCAGCGCCGCGTACTCCAGGGCCGTGACCAGGTCCTCGACGTGGCAGAACTGCCAGGTGGGGCGCGATCCGGCGACGACCAGGAGGCGCGGCGACTCGAAGTAGCGGGTCAGCGCCGTGTCCGTGCCGCCGACCAGGACAGTGGGACGGACCACGGTCACGTTGAGGCCGGGATGGGCTCGGGGTGCGCGACGCCCGAGCCGTTCGATCTCCAGGAGGTCACCGACGCCGGTGGCCTCCGCCGTGGCACGCAGTTCGGCGTCCTCGGCGAGTGGGATGTCGTTGTCGGGAAGCGCCCCGTAGACCATCGCCGAGGTGCAGAGCACGACCCGGTGGACCCCGACGGCCGCAGCGGCCGTCAGCACGGTCTGGGTGCCGCGTACGTTGTACGCGGTACGGGCGGCGGGATCGGTCTCCAGGTCGAGATCGAGTGCCAGGTGGACGACGACGTCTGCGCCCCGCAACTTCTCGGCGATGGCGGGGTCCCGTACGTCGAGGATGTGCCAGATCGCCTCGGAGACCTCGCCGCGGCGCTCGTCGATGGCGATGACCTGCTTGATCTCCTCGGAAGCCGCGAGGCGCGCGGTGAGCAGCTCGCCGACGCCGGTCGCGGCACCGGTGACCGCGACGACGGGGCCGCGGCTCTTGGAGCGGCTCTTCGAGGGTTTGCTCTCGGGCGAAAGGTCGGCCAGGTTTCGCGCTGCGCGAACCTGAGGATCTGGGGAACTCACCGGGCGTCTCCAGCGGTTGTCTTCAGTACGTACCCGAATGACGCGTACGTACCAGGTGGCGTCCATCCTGCCGCAGGCCGGGAGTCGGCGGAGCACTGAGGCCCCGAGCGGGCTTGGTGTCTACGCTGGATGGTGATGTCGGGCAGTCGCCGTCGGTTCGAGCCGGCGGCCCTACGAGCCGAGGAAACCCGTGAGTGACACCCCATTCGGATTCGGCCTTCCGCCGGAGGAGCCGGAAGACGGCGACGAGGGCAAGAAGAAGGAACCCGCCGGAGGTGGGCAGGGTTCGGGCGGGCCTGCGAACCCGTTCGGCTTCGGGCCGGGCGCGGGCGGGGACAACCCGTTCGCGGCGATGTTCGGCACGATGAACCCGAACGACCTGGGAGCCGCCTTCCAACAGCTCGGCCAGATGCTGAGCTACGAGGGCGGTCCCGTGAACTGGGACATGGCCAAGCAGATCGCCCGCCAGACGGTCGCCCAGGGCACCCCGGACGGCACGAAGGACGCGAGCGTCGGTCCTTCGGAGCGGGCCGCGGTCGACGAGGCGCTGCGGCTGGCCGATCTCTGGCTGGACGGGGTGACGTCGCTGCCGTCCGGTTCCGTCTCGACCGTGGCGTGGAGCCGTGCGGAGTGGGTCGAGGCGTCCCTCCCCGCCTGGCAGAAGCTGGTCGACCCGGTGGCTGAGCGCGTCGGCCTCGCCATGGGCGATGTGCTGCCCGAGGAGATGCAGGCGATGGCCGGCCCGCTGATCGGCATGATGCGGTCGATGGGCGGCGCGATGTTCGGCCAGCAGATCGGGCAGGCCGTTGGCGTGCTGGCGGGCGAGGTCGTCGGCTCGACCGATATCGGACTGCCGCTGGGCCCGGCCGGAAAGGCCGCGCTGCTCCCGCTGAACGTCGAGAGATTCGGCAAGGACCTGAGCGTGCCGCAGGACGAGGTTCGGCTGTATCTCGCCCTGCGTGAGGCCGCCCACCAGCGGCTCTTCGCCCATGTGCCGTGGCTGCGCTCGCACCTGTTCGGCGCGGTCGAGGGGTACGCGCGCGGCATCAAGGTCGACACCAGCAAGCTGGAGGACGTGGTCGGCCAGTTCGACCCGTCGCAGCCCGAGCAACTGCAGGACGCCCTTCAGCAGGGCATGTTCCAGCCGGAGGACACGCCGGAGCAGAAGGCCGCGCTGGCCCGGCTGGAGACGGCGCTCGCGCTGGTCGAGGGCTGGGTCGACGCGGTGGTGCACGAGGCCGCGAAGGCCCGGCTGACGTCGGCCGACGCGCTGCGCGAGACGATGCGCAGGCGGCGCGCCTCCGGTGGTCCGGCCGAACAGACCTTCGCCACGCTGATCGGCCTCCAGCTGCGGCCGCGGCGGCTGCGGGACGCCTCGCGGCTGTGGGCGTCGCTCACGGACGCGCGCGGTCTCGACGGTCGCGACGCGCTCTGGGCGCACCCGGACATGCTGCCGACCGCCGGTGACCTGGACGACCCGGACGGGTTCGTGCACCACGAGCATGCGGACTTCTCCGAGCTGGACAAGATGCTCGGCGACGCCGCGAAGGGTACCCAGACACCCGCGGACGACGAGGGCGACGCCGGTGACCGGGGCGACGCGGACGGCAAGGGCGGCAAGAGCGGCAGCGACGGCAAGGACGACACCGACCAGTGAGCCTGTACGACGACGCGGTCCTCGTACTGAAGAGGTACGAGTCATCGGCCGACCCTGACCAGGAGCAGCTGCGCCAGGTCTACCTGGACCATCTGTCACGGCACCCGGACGGCATGTGGAAGGCCTGCGGGGCCGGGCATCTGACAGCCAGCGCGCTGGTCGTCGATCCGGAGCGCGGCCGGGTTCTGCTGACGCTGCACCGGAAGCTGCAGATGTGGCTGCAGATGGGCGGGCACTGCGAGCCCGAGGACGACACGCTGGCTGCCGCGGCGCTCCGTGAAGCCACCGAGGAATCCGGCATCAGCGGTCTGACGCTGCTGTCGGGCGGCCCGGTGGCGCTGGACCGGCATGCGATCCCGGCGCCCTGCCACTGGCATCTGGATGTGCAGTACACGGCACTGGCGCCGTCGGGCGCCACGGCGCAGATCAGCGACGAGTCGCTGGATCTGCACTGGTTCCCGTACGACAAGGTGGCCGAGGTGGCCGACGCGTCGGTCGTACGCCTGGTCGCGCGCGCACGCGCGGCGCTGGAGGACGGCCGGCAGCGGTGACGGACCGCAACGGGTAAGGGGCGGCCCCCCAGGAGGTCGCCCCTTACCCGTGTCCATGCGGTGCGGCTCAGTTCCAGGCGTTGTTCTGGTTCTGGGCGTGCGCTCCCTGCTGGCCCATGCCGTACTGGGCGCGCAGCCCCTGGCCGATCTGAGCGCTCTGCGGGGGCAGTACCTCGCTGGGCTGGACCAGGGCGAAGCCTTGTCCGAGGAAGCTCAGCTCCCAGCCCTCGCCGGTGTTGCCGCGCCGCCGCCAGACCCCGGAGGAGTGCGTCTGGGCCTGCATCTGCACCCGCAGCGAGCTGGACCAGGCGACGATCGCATCGGCGTCGACGTTGACGTACTTGTCGGGCGTGACCTGCATCATCAGCGGCTGGCCGGAGGTCATCAGAGCGACCTTGCCGGTGCCGGAGATGTTGAGCTGGTACTTGCCGGTTCCCGAGATGCCGTACTGGCTGTCCACGGCGATGACCTCGGTGTGCAGCGACGAGTCGAGCGCCAGGACGTAGGCGCTGTCCACCGTCATGCCGTCATGGTCCACGTCCACGACATGGACGTACTGCGCCAGGTTGGCGAGGTAGACGGTGCCCTGACCGGAGCAGCGCATCAGGTCGAGGCCCTCACCGGTGGTCGCGCGGGCGCGGCGCTGCCCGTGCGACTGGTACTCGCCGTCGAACTCCATCAGCCCCTGGTAGGCGACCATGGCGCCCTTTCGGGCGAGAACGTCGTCGCGACCGGTCAGCGAGACCCGCAGGAGCTGCGGGTTCTGCACGGTGTACCGCTCCTGGGACTGCTGTTCCGTGTAGCTGAAAAGCGGACTCTGCATGGTGTGTTCTCCCTCCCCCTCAGTTCCGGATCCGCAGGCGGTCCGTACTGTCCTCGCTCGGCTGGACGACGACGATGCCCTGGCCGGAGAACGCCATCTGGTACGCCTCGCCGCTTCCACGCCCGATGAGCGAAGAGGCCTTGAAGCTGCGCTTGCCCTTCACCTTGAGGTTCGGGGACCACGCCACGAGGGCGTCCGGGTCGACGTAGGTCTCGTCGTCGCCGCGTCCGCAGTCCACGACGATCGGCGTGCCGCGCGAGGTGATGGCGACCCAGCCGGTGCCCGCGATGCAGACGTTCCACAGTCCCTGGCCGGCGAACTTGGCCAGCCCCTTGACCCGCTCGACGCCCCAGGTGAGGTGGCCGTCGAAAGCCAGGACGTTGGTGCCGTTGACCGAGAGCGAGTCGTTGTTGAGATTGATGACGACCACATCGGCGCCGTAGTCGGCGAGGTAGAGCAGCCCGTCACCGGCGCACTTCATCAGGGGTGCGCCCTCGCCGGTGATCCACTGGGAGGCGATCTGACGGACGGCGGGCGGATTGGGTTCGTACTGGATGAAGCCCTCGTACGACACCATCGAGCCGGTCCGCGCGAAGAGGTCCTGGCCGGTGGCCATGGCGACCTTGAGCATCGTGCGGCCGTGGTTCTCCATCCGGGCCGTGACGGGGGTCGGGGCGAAGCCCGCGAGTTGCTGGTTCATGACGGGCTCCCTCAGACCTCGTAGGGCTGGACGACGATGAAGTTGCCGGGGGCTCCCCGGAACTGGAGGTTCACGGTCTCTCCGCTGTGCCCGGGGTACGCGTTGCGGCGCAGTCGGACCTGGCTGGAGATGATCACCTGGGACGCCGACGACCAGGCCACGATGGCGTTGCAGTCGGCGAACGTGGTCGGCGTGACCGGCAGGACGACGGGTACGCCGTGGGTCTTGACGATGATCGTCCCGGTGCCCTGGAACTGCATGGTGAACAGCGCGCCACCGGGGATGCCGTGGCCCTCGATCCTGCGGACCTCGTGCTGCAGCGACTCGTCGAAGGCGAGAACGCTCTCCGCCGAGACGCAGATGCCGTCGCCCTGGAGCTCGATGGCGTGCAGATGGGAGCCGTCCTCGGCGAGGAAGACCTGCCCCCGGCCGGTACAGCGCATCAGCTGCATCTCCTGGCCGGTGGCGTTGCCGACGATGCGGCCGGCGAAACCGGCGCCCTTGTAGCTGAAGTCGACCTTGCCCTGGTACATCACCATGGAGCCCTGGCGGGCGAGCACCGGCGTACCACCCATGGTGAGGTCGACCCGCATGAGCTGCTGGTTCTGCGGGGTCCAACGCTGGCCGGTGGCCGTCTCCTTGTACGGCTGGAGCGCGGCCTGCAGGCCGGCACCGGCCTGCGGCACCCCTTGCGGTACGCCCTGGGGCACGCCGGGGGGCTGCTGCCCGTACGGAGCCGGAGCCTGCTGCCCGTAGGGGGCGGCGGGCACGGGCTGGCCCGGGACCTGTCCGAACTGCGGCTGCTGGGGCGGCTGGCCCGGCTGCCCGTACGGAGCCGGGGCCGGTGCGGGCGGCGGCACGGTGCCACCCATCGGCGCCATCGGCGCCGCGATCGTCGGCGCGGCATGCATCTGCTGCTGCGGGGTGGGGGCCGGGGCCTGCGCGGCCGGGGCCCCGAAGGAAGGGGCGGGCTGGGGGACTTGGGGGGCCTGCGGGGCAGCCGGAGCGCCGAAGGACGGGGCCGGGGCGGTCGCCTGCGGCGGCGGGGCGAACGACGGGGCGGCTGCCTGCTGCGGCGCGGCGGGCGCCTCCTCGGCGACCTCACCGCCGAAGTTCTTCAGCAGCGCGTCGAGGCCACCGTCGAATCCCTGGCCGACGGCCGCGAACCGCCAGACGTCCTTCAGATAGAAGTCGCCCAGCATCACCGCACGCTCGGTGGTGAACTCGGAGCCGGTGAAGGCGTACCTGACGACTTCCTCGCCACCCGCGACGATCCGGATGTACCCCGGACCGACCTGCGACATCTGCCCCGCACCGTCGATGGTCGCGGTGAACGACAGCTTGTGGATGTTCGCCGGAATGCGGTCCAGCGTGACGCGGAACGACTCGGTGTCACCGGCCTGGGCACCAAGGAGCTGAATGGACTCCTCCGGCGATTTCGGCTGGTTGAAGAAGATGAAATACCGGTCGTCGGAGAGCTGCTCATTGGCATCGAGGCCGAAGCAGCTGATGTCAAAGGTCAGTCCCGGGCCGGAGATCTGCACACCTACGTACAGGTCCGTCCCCGGCGTGAGATCGCTGATCTTGGCCTTGTGGCCGCGTTGGAATTCCCTTGCCATGCGTAACGACCGTCCCCCATCCCGAATGTGAATGCGTCGCGCCAGGCTAACCGCAAACTCCGACATTGAGCTAAGTCGGTACACACCCGGTACAGAATCACCGAACGTCACTCGCTTCGGGCGGCCGGCAGATGCGGCAACCGGTCGGCCGCCACCACTCCTTCGAGGTAGCCACGGGCCCGCTCGGTTCGCGGATACGCCTCCAGCAGCCGCCAGAACCGCGGCCCATGACCGGGGACCAGGAGATGGGCGAGCTCGTGGACGAGCACGTAGTCGACGACGTACTCCGGCATGCCCTGCAACCGGTGCGACAGACGGATGCTGCCCTCCGCCGGCGTGCAGGACCCCCATCGGGTGTTCTGATTGGTCACCCACCGCACCGACGCGGGTCTGGCCCGGCCGTCGAAATACAGGTCTGACAACCGCTCGGCCCGCGCGGCGAGTTCGCTGTCACCGAGGATGCGCTTGCTCTCCTGGGCGGCGAGTTTGTCGAGCATCACGCTCACCCAGCGCTGCTCCTCCGCCTCCGACATCCGGGCGGGGATCAGCACGATGGTGCGGTCGCCCTCCCGGTACGCGGAGACCGTTCTGCTGCGGCGGCTGCTCCTGCGGACCTCCACCGCGCTCGTCGCCGAGACGCGGGGCGGATGGCTGGCCGCGCTGCGCTGATGATGTCCGGCGCTGCGCGCGGAGGTCTCGCCGGCGAAGCCGGGTGACGGGTCGGCGGGCACGCCACGACGTTACCCGCTGTCAGTGGGGGAAGTCCCGCCCCCGGGGCGGTTGGCGCTTGATCCACTCCACGGCATGCACCATTTGAACGACTAATACCCCTGCCTGTGGATAACTTTCTGCACGTTTCGACGCCTGCCCGCATTCTGGCAACGGATCTCGCGAAGCTCCGGCCACGCCTCGCGCACAGAGACCGCAGAGCGACCACACAGAGATCGCACAGAGATCGCGCACGGACCGCACCGACGCCGGCCGGCGCGACGGACAGAGACCGGGGAAACCATGCATCCGATGTTGAAGCCCGCACTGCGCCGCGCCTGGCGCGGCAGGAACACCGTGCAATTCGGAGTGACACCCGCTCACGCGGTGAAGCTCGGCCCGGTGGATATCGCCACCGGAAGTTTCCTGGAACTGCTCGACGGAACGCGCGGCCTCCCGCTGCTACGCGAAGAGGCACGGGCGCTGGATCTGTCGGACCATCAAGTGGACACACTGGTGAGGCGCTTGGGGAACGCGGGGCTGATCGACGATGTGCGGGCCGGCGGCCCCGAAGCCGCAGCGTTACGGAACCGGGCCGACGTCCTGGAGCGGCAGCGTCCCGACCTCGCGTCACTCTCGGTCATCCACCCCGAACCGGGCGGCGGGATGCGCAGACTGGCGGCCCGCCGTGCGATGCGGGTCCAGGTGAGAGGCGCCGGCCGGGTCGGTGCGGCAATCGCCGCGGTGCTGTCCGGGTCCGGAGTGGGCCGGGTCGAGGTTCTGGACGGCGGAGTCACCGAGCCCTCCGACATCGCGCCGGGCGGGCTTCCCGCAGCGGCGGTCGGAGAGCGCAGGGACACCGCAGCCCGGCAGTTGGTCCGTCGCTCGGCCGTCGGCTCCACTCATCGGGCGACGGGGACGGCAGACGCCGCGGCGAGTGACACGTCAGCGGGTGGCCCATCTGCGAGTGGTGGTCCCGGGCTGTCGTTGGTCGTGGCCGCCCCTCGGGACGGTCTCGCGGTGTACGCCCCCGATCCCCGCGCCGCCGAACCGTGGATCGCGTCGGGCATTCCTCATCTCTATGCCGGGGTGATCGAGGCCACCGGTGTGGTCGGCCCCTTGGTCCTGCCCGGCGGTACGGCCTGCGCGGGATGCCTGGCGCTGACCCGCACCGACCGGGATCCGCAGTGGCCGAGGATGCTGACGCAGTGGCGGTCCGGGCGACGCAACGCGGTACAGGCGTGCGACCTGGGGCTCGCGACAGCGGTGGCCGGTCTCGCCGCGGCCCATGCGCTGTCCTTTCTGGACGGCGAACTGCCCGCCAGCACAGGGGCCAGGTGGGAGGCTGCTCTGCCGCTGTTGGACTGGCGGTCGGAGCAGGTCGGAGCGCATCTCGACTGTTCCTGCGGAGCGGGTGGGCACACTGTGGGGGAGCGCACCTCTGGGCTCGGCACGACGCAGGACACAATGGCCGGGTAACCGCCGCACGCGGCACGGCAGTCTGGGATTTGGAGGGGCGTATGTCTGATCTACCCCGGAAAGCGGTCACCCGCACCGCCAGGTTGGCCGCGCTGCCACTCGGCTTCGCCGGCCGGGCCACGTGGGGTCTGGGCAAACGGATCGGCGGCAGGTCCGCGGAGATAGTGGCCCGCGAGCTCCAGCAGCGGACGGCGGACCAGCTGTTCAAGACATTGGGGGAGCTGAAGGGGGGTGCCATGAAACTCGGTCAGGCCCTGTCCGTCTTCGAGTCGGCGCTGCCCGAGGAGGTTGCCGGGCCGTACCGGGCGGCGCTCACCAAACTGCAGGAAGCCGCGCCCCCCATGCCGACCCGCACCGTCCACACGGTGCTGGAGGAGCGGCTCGGTGAGGACTGGCGGGAGCTGTTCCTCGAATTCGAGGACAAGCCGTCGGCCGCCGCCTCGATCGGGCAGGTGCACCGGGCGGTCTGGCACGACGGTCGCGAGGTCGCGGTGAAGGTGCAGTATCCGGGCGCCGGGGAAGCCCTCCTCTCGGATCTCACCCAACTCAGCCGGTTCGCCCGGCTGCTCGGCCCGCTGATCCCCGGGATGGACATCAAACCGCTCATCGCGGAGCTGCGCGACCGCGTGTCGGAGGAGCTGGACTACGAACTGGAGGCGCGGTCCCAGCAGGAGCACGCGGAGGAGTTCGCGGACGATCCCGATGTGGTGATCCCCGATGTGGTGCACCAGTCGGACCAGGTGCTGGTGACGGAGTGGATCGACGGTGTGCCGCTCTCCGAGGTGATCACGGACGGCACGCAGGAGCAGCGGGACCGGGCGGGCCAGCTGCTGGCCCGCTTCCTGTTCTCGGGTCCGGCGCGCACGGGTCTGCTGCACGCGGACCCGCATCCGGGCAACTTCCGGCTGCTGCCTGCGGAGACGGAGGACGGCGAGGCCGGGCAGTGGCGGCTCGGGGTGCTGGACTTCGGCACGGTGGACCGACTGCCGGGCGGTCTGCCGCAGCCCATCGGGGACTCGTTGCGGCTCACGCTGGCGGGTGACGCGGAAGCGGTGTACGAGCTGCTGCGCGAGGAAGGCTTCGTCAAGGAGTCGATCGACCTCGACCCGAATGCGGTACTCGACTATCTGCTGCCGATCATCGAGCCGGCGCAGGTGGAGGAGTTCACCTTCACCCGGAGCTGGATGCGCAATCAGGCCGCTCGGATAGCGGATCTCCGCTCCCCCGCCCATCAGCTGGGCAAGCAGCTGAACCTGCCGCCCGCCTATCTGCTCATACACCGGGTGACGCTGAGCACGATCGGGGTGCTGTGTCAGCTGGGTGCGACGGTGCGGCTGCGGGACGAACTGGAGTCCTGGGTCCCAGGGTTCCTGCCGATCGAGGACCTGCCCGTCGAGAACCTGCCGATCGCGGACCTGCCTGAGCAGGATCAGCGGGTGGGCGACGCGGCAGCCGAGGCATAGGCCCCCGGGACCGGGCCGGGGGCAGGCCTGTCACCACCAGGGCGAGTCGAGGCGGCCTTCGATCGCCCTGATATGGCTGCGGGCACAGTTGTCACAGAAGTACTGGCGTCTGCCGTTCTCCACGGAGCAGACCCAGGTCGGCGGCGCGTACTCGCTGTCGGCGGCGGTGTCGCACCGGGCGCACACCACGACATGGCCGCCCGGTTGTGCGGGGTGATGAGTCTCCTCGTTCACCTCGTGACGATAACTCCGTCCCCGCCGCGCGGCACGTCACCACACAGCACGACCGCGGGGCCGGTCCGTCCGGACCGGCCCCGCGGAAGGGGTACTGACAAGAGGTACTGATCGCTGCCGGGCAGAGCGGCTGCCCGGCAGCGGGTGGAGCGGTTCTTCGGCCTGACTAGTGCATGACCGCCATGGCCAGCGCGCGGCGGGCGCGCATCGAAGCGCGCTCCGCCCGGCGCTGCATCCGCCGGGCGGAGACCAGGCGTACGGCCTGGCGCTCCGCATCGGCTTCCCTCAGGCGGTCGTGCATATGCGCACGAGCCAGAGCTTCTGGGATGAGTTGCATTTCGCGGGTCCTGTTCTGACGCGAGTCGTTCGCGCCGATGCTTGTGACGTTCGGTGTCGCGGAGCCGACGGGCTCATTCGTGGGGACGGACATTGGTGCCTGATTTCGGGGATCGTGGGTTCGGGGACGGTCGATGGTTCCGATGCGCTTCATGGGTTTGGGGGCCGTGACCCCCAGGCCGGCGATCACGCCGCGACCGGGTTCTTGCGCGGACGGCCACGCGGCCGCTTGCGAGCGACGACGACGCCCTGGATGAAGAGCTCGCCACCCCAGACACCCCACGGCTCGCGGCGCTCCTTGGCGCCGGCGAGGCAGGCCTCGACGAGCGGGCAGGTGCGGCAGAGGGACTTGGCGTACTCGACATCGGCCGGCGACTCGGCGAAGAAGACCTCCGGGTCGTAGGAACGGCAGGGGACGGGCACGCCGAGGTTCTCGATGGCGTCGTCGAGCGCGGTGAGCGCAGTGAGGGGGATCAAGGTGGAGTCCTCCGTGAGGCCGGGCGGGGGGATCGTTTCGGAAGGCGGTACGGACGGGGCGTGCGCTTCGAGTTGCACGGTGGTGGTGTCCTCGTCTGGTCGTTCCGGCCGGTCGGCCGGGTGGCTGCTGGTACCGGGTGCTGCTTGTCCCGAGGCGCCTTCTCGCTGTGTCGTCCGTTTGGACAAAACAAAAGGGCCGCGGATCCCGAGTGGGGTTCCGCGGCCCTGAAGGCGCCGGCCTGATGGTCCATCAGGCTGGATCACTCCAGGGTTCAGGCCCACGGAAGGCCCACATCTTGTGGTGGTGCGTCGTCTGCTGCTCGGCTCCGGCACCGACTGCCGCAAAGGCATAGGCCGCCTTGGCCTGTCCCTTCGCTACTGCTGCCGTCGGTGCCTGGGTCGGTCGCTCATTGCGCTCCCGCACGGGGAGGCTCGCCAGGGACAGCGGGCTGACGGCGGAAATGCCGGACAGACCGGTGCCACGCAGCGAAGATTCCGAAGAGCAGGCGAGGCCGAGCGAGCAGGCGGAGACGACCGACAGATCGGTCATTTTGTTGGTCTCGATGATGCTGATCACGACAATCGCCTCCTCTCGGCGTCTCGGGGGGACCGGTCTCGCCGGTCCTGCGTATTCGGATAAGTACAGCACGGGGTGAGGGCTTCAGAGAAGTCGCTGTTCCCGTGGTTAAGAACCTATGGTGATGACTGGGGCAGGCGCAAACTATTTTTTCGACGAGTTTTTCTCACACCTCCTCGTCATCTCCTCCGAGCCCCTCGTCTGGGTCCTGGCCTGCACATATGGCCAGCACGGCGGCGCCGAACCGGTCCAGCTTCCGGACACCGACCCCGGAGATTCTGGCCAGTTCACCGTCGCCGGCCGGGACCGCCTCCGCGATCGCCATCAGCGTCTTGTCGGTGAACACGCAGTAGGCCGGCTGGCCGATCTCCTTGGCCTGTTCCGCACGCCAGTCGCGCAGCCGCTCGTACAGCCCCTCGTCCATGTCGGAGGGACAGTCCTCACAGCGCATCAGTTTCATCTCACCCGCGTCGGTGAGGGTCTTGCCGCAGACCCGGCACAGGGCGGGGCCACGGCGCCTGCGCTTGGCCGCCGCCGGCCGCTCGACGCCTCCCCCGCCGCTTCCTCCGGTGCCGGCCGCGCCACGGCCGCCGCCGAGCGCCGCCGAGCCGGGGCGCAGCCCGTTGAGGAAGCGGCTCGGGCGCCGTCCGCCGCGGCTGCCCGGCGACCGGGACAGCGACCAGGACAACGAGAGATGGAAGCGCGCCCGGGTGACGCCGACGTACAGCAGTCGGCGCTCCTCCTCGATCTGCTCGTCGGTCTTGGCGTAGGTGATCGGCATCATGCCCTCGGTCAGCCCGACCAGGAACACGGCGTCCCATTCCAGGCCCTTCGCCGAGTGCAGTGACGCCAGCGTGACTCCCTGGACCGTGGGGGCGTGCTGGGCGGCCGCCCGCTCGTCCAGCTCCGCAACCAGGTCGGAGAGCGTCGCCCCCGGCTTGGCCTGTTCGAAGTCCTCGGCCAGCCGGACCAGCGCGGCCAGGGACTCCCAGCGGTCGCGCACCGCCCCGGAGCCGGCGGGCGGCTCCGTGGTCCAACCCTTGGTGGAGAGGACCGCCCGCACCTGCGAGGGCAGCCCCTCCGCGTCGTCGAGCAACGAGTCGTTACCCCCGGCGCGGGCGGCGCCGCGCAGGGCGACGCCCGCCTCCCGTACCTCCGCGCGCTCGAAGAAGCGCTCCGCTCCCCTCAGCTGGTACGGCACGCCAGCGTCGGACAGGGCCTGCTCGTAGACCTCGGACTGGGAGTTGACCCGGTAGAGCACGGCGATCTCGCCGGCCGGGACGCCCGCAGCGATCAGGTCGCGGATCCGGCGGGCGGTGCCCTCGGCCTCGGCGGGCTCGTCCGCGTACTCCGTGTAGGCCGGCTCCGGTCCCTGCTCGCGCTGCGAGACCAGTTCGAGCCGGTGCTCGGCGGCGCGGCCGCGGGCCTGGCCGAGCACGCCGTTGGCGAGATGGACGACCTGGGGCGTGGAGCGGTAGTCCCGGACCAGTTTGACCACGGTCGCGTTCGGGTGGCGGGTGCGGAAATTCAGCAGGTGGTCGGGGGTGGCCCCGGTGAACGAGTAGATCGTCTGGCCGGCGTCCCCGACGACGCACAGGTTGTCCCGGTCACCCAGCCAGAGGTCGAGGAGTCGCTGCTGGAGCGGGCTGACGTCCTGGTACTCGTCGACCACGAAGTGCTGGTACTGGCGGCGGACATGGTCGGCGATGTCATGGCGGTCCTGGAGGATCGCCACGGTGAGGAGCAGCACATCCTCGAAGTCGATCACCGAGCGGTCGCGCTTCAGCTGCTCGTACATCGCGTAGATCTGGGAGATCTCGGCCGGATCGCGCGGGGCGTCCCGCTGGGTCTTGGCGACCACGGCCGGGTAGTCGGCGGGCACGGTCTGGGTGACCTTCGCCCACTCGATCTCGCTGGTGACGTCCCGCAGCTCGTTGCGGTCGAGCCGGATGCGGCAGCGGGCGGCGGCTTCGGCGACCAGCTGGACCTTGCGCTCCACCAGCCGCGGCAGATCACCACCGACTGCTTTCGGCCAGAAGTACTGGAGCTGGCGCAGGGCGGCGGAGTGGAACGTCCGCGCCTGCACCCCGGCCGCTCCGAGCTGGCGCAGTCTGCCCCGCATCTCGCCCGCGGCCCGGTTGGTGAACGTGACAGCCAGCACACTCGTCGGCTGAAGTATCCCGGCACGCACCCCGTACGCGATGCGGTGCGTGATCGCGCGCGTCTTGCCCGTACCGGCTCCGGCCAGCACACACACCGGGCCGTGCAGGGCCAGGGCGACCTCGCGCTGCTCGGGGTCCAGCCCGTCGAGCACGGCGTCCGCCGACTCGGGGACCCGGGGGAAGAGAGAGGAATGCGTTGCTGATGTCACCCCGCCATGCTGCCAGGTCGGGAGAGGCGGACGCGGAAGTTGTCCACAGGGGAGCGGCATCCGTCGTACCAATGCAGGGGCGGCTGCGGGAATGGCGGCCAGGTCACGTACGTTCCACTCCCTGCGGGGGGCACCTTTCCAGCTTTTCCGCGAGACGCGGCAACGCAACGTGACGAGACGAACGAGACAGAGGAGCGGGAAAACATGCCGGGCACTGTGACGATGTACAGCACCACGTGGTGCGGATACTGCCGTCGGCTCAAGGGCCAGATGGACCGCGAGGGCATCACGTACAACGAGATCAACATCGAGCAGGACCCGGCGTCCGCGGCCTTCGTCGAGAAGGCCAACGGGGGCAACCAGACCGTTCCGACCGTTCAGGTAATTTCCTCCAACGGTGGTGCTGAGGTCGTGATGACGAACCCGAGCCTTGCCCAGGTGAAGCAGGCGCTCGGCGTCTGACTCACATGACGCCCACGACCCCCGACCGGCCTGGCGCCGGATCGGGGGTTTTGTATGCCCAGGCTGTACGAGGCGGCCTGGCGGTAGCGTGATCGACATGACGACCGAGGACGAAGCGGACTGTGAGGCGCTGGTCGGAGGCATGGTGAACGCGGGCGCGGTCTTCCGCCGGGGTGCGTTGGTGGAACGCCCGGCACCGCACAACGCACACGCCCTCCATGCCCACCTCCTCGCGCTGAAAGAGCACGGCTTCGACGCGGCTCCGACTCCCGTGGGTCTGACTGCTGACGGTCGTGAGCAGCTGACCTTCATTCCTGGCGACGTGGCTCTGCCACCGTTCCCGCCCTGGGTGCTGACGACAACCGCTCTCGAATCGGTGGGGATCCTGCTGCGCCGCCTGCATGAGGCCAGCGCGACCATCGCGGTCGACACGGACGTCGAGTGGCCCCAGGACCTCGCCGACCCGGAGGGAGGAACGATGTTGTGCCACAACGACGTGTGCCCGGAGAACGTCGTCTTCCGCGACGGTCGTGCCGCCGCCTTGATTGATTTCGACCTGGCGGCTCCGGGCCGTCCTCTCTGGGACGTAGCCATGGCCGCCCGCTACTGGGTTCCCATGCTTGATCCGGTATCCGCAGCTGCCCTGTATCCCGCCGGATTGGATGCGCCTGCACGGCTGCGGATCCTCTCCGACGGCTACGGCCTCTCGGCGGGAGAGCGCGCCGAATTGCCCGGCGTGATCGAACAGGCCACGGAGATCTGCCGGGCCTTCGTCGCCCGCCGCGTGGCTGACGGTGATCCTCTCTACCTCCAAGCGCTGGCCGACCGTGGCGGATGGGAACGCTGGGACCGCATGCAGGCCTGGCTGACCGACCACCGCGAGACGTTCACTGTCGCGCTGCTGGACTGACGTGCTCGGGCGCTGATCCCCCTCACACCTGCCGAGGACCACCGGGACCACACCGACGCCGGACGCCAAGTGTGCGACTTTCCCGTTCTGGAAAGTCGGGCATCTTGGCCTTGCTGTCCGCAGGTCGAAAGCATCGAACGTGACAAGGACTGTCGACGTGAGGGGGAAGACGTGGGTGCACCGTTGCGGAAGCTGTCGAGAGACCTGGAGTGCAAGAATGATCGGCGTCTGATCGCGCGCTTGCGCCCCTCGCGCCGGCGCGAAGTGCCAGGGCGAAGAGCCGGCACCAAGAGCCCGCGTGAACGCCCGTTGCCCTCCGGTCGCCCCGGAGGGCAACGGGCGTTCTCGTACCCGGAAGCCGGCTTCGGGTCACCCCGCCGCGACGCCGAGCTGCCGGGCCGCCGCCGCGACCGTCTGCTCGAGAAGGACCGCGATGGTCATCGGTCCGACACCACCCGGGACCGGGGTGATCAGCCGCGCCCGCTCGGCGGCTGTCTCGG
This sequence comes from Streptomyces sp. NBC_01717, assembly GCF_036248255.1. Lineage (NCBI taxonomy): Bacteria > Bacillati > Actinomycetota > Actinomycetes > Kitasatosporales > Streptomycetaceae > Streptomyces > Streptomyces sp. NBC_01717. Next base: position 3,522,013 of record NZ_CP109178.1, read on the forward strand.
AGTCGACGTCGCCGACGTTGCCCTCGTTGTAGCCGGCGTCGATCACCACGGCACCCGGCTTGATGTCCGCACCGGCGATGAAGCGCGGCTTGCCGACCGCGGCCAGCAGGATGTCCGCCTCCCGCACGATCGACGGGAGGTCCGCCGTTCGTGAGTGGCAGTACGTCACAGTGGCGTCCCGGCCCAGCAGAAGCATCCCGGCGGGCTTGCCGAGGATGGCACTGCGCCCCACGACGACCGCCTGCTTTCCCGCGAGGTCGACGTCGTACTCGTCCAGCAGGCGCACGATTCCGCCGGGCGTGCAGGAGACGAAGCCGGGCAGGCCGAAACTCATCGTCGCGAACGAGTGCATGGTGACCCCGTCGACGTCCTTGGCCGGATCGATCGCTTCGAACGCGGCGCGTTCGTCGATGTGCGGTCCCACAGGGTGCTGGAGCAGGATGCCGTGGACACCGGGGTCGGCCGACAGCGCGGTGACCGCGTCGACCACATCCTGCGTGGTCGAGGTGGCGGGAAGGGCCACGTGCCGCGACTCGATGCCCGCGCTCTCGCACCGGCGGCGCTTCATCCGGACGTAGGTCACCGAGGCCGGGTCCTCCCCTACCAGCACCGTCGCCAGGCAGGGTGCCGTCCCGGTGCGCAGCCGGAGTTCCGCTGCCGTCGCCGAGCTGGTTTCGATGATCCTGCGGGCGAGGGCGGTGCCGTCCATCGGACGGGCTGTCTGAGATCGGGCCACGTTTCGCTCCTGGGTGTCACGAGGATCACGAGGATCACGGTGTGTCGCCCAGGCGCACGGCATCGACGGTTGTCGAGGGTTCCGGCGGGCCGCTCCCCGGTGGTGCTCCACCTCAGCGCCAGTCACGGCCCGGGGCCAGTTTAGTGCGCGATCGTCTCCTCGGGGGGAAGAACCGGCGCGGCCCTGAAGGTACGACCGGGCCACGCGGGCCTCGGTCGCACGCCGAGCAGCGCGCGTCAGCCGAGGCTGCCCGGCCGCGGGAGCGGCTTGCCGTACCAGAGTTCGATCAGACGTGCCGCGATCGAGATGCCGAACGGCGGCAGGACCTCGCCCGACTCGAAGGCCGCTGTCAGGTCCTCGCGGGAGAACCAGCGGGCCTCCTCGATCTCCTCGCCGTCCACATTGATCTCCGACGACGTGGCCCGGGCCATGAAGCCGAGCATCAGGCTCGACGGGAACGGCCAGGGCTGGCTGGCGATGTACTCGACCTCGCCGACCGTGACGCCCGCCTCCTCGAACACCTCGCGGGCCACGGACTGCTCGATCGACTCCCCCGGCTCGACGAAGCCCGCGAGGGTCGAGAAACGGCCTTCCGGCCAGTGCACCTGACGGCCCAGCAGAGCGCGGTCCTGGTCGTCCGTGACCAGCATGATCACCGCGGGGTCGGTGCGCGGGTAGTGCTCGGCGCCGCAGGCCTGGCAGCGACGGATGTGGCCGGCCGCCGCGATGACCGTACGTTCGCCGCAGCGGGAGCAGAAGCGGTGCAGCCGCTGCCAGTTCTCCAGCGCCACCGCGTGCACCATCAGCCCCGCGTCGCGGGGGCCGAGCAGCAGTCCGGCCTCGCGCAGGCCGGCCGGGCGGGCCGGCTGGTCCATGCGGCCGGGCAGGGAGTCCTTCTGGAGTGCGAAGTAGCTGACGCCGTCCTCGTCGGTGCCGAGGAAGTAGCGGTGGGTCTCGGTGACCGGGGCCTCGAAGGCCGGGGTCATGACGATCTCCGTACCGCCGTCGGCCGTGTCGTCGATCAGCACCTGCCCGCCCGAGACCACGAAGACGCGGGTGGTCGGGTGGCTCCAGGCGGCGGAGAGCCATGCCTCGTCGAGGCGGTGGTGCGCGGCGCGGTCGATGCCGCTGGGCGCGGTGAGACCGATGGGCCGGTCTGTCGTGGCGTTGTCGAAGGTGCTCACAGGTGCTTCCTACTCCCCCGGGACGGTTCGGGTGTTCAGAGGATTCAGCGGAGTGCGGCCGCCAGCTCGCCCCACAGGTGGGCGGTGGTCTCCACGCCCTTGAGCAGGAGGTCGAGTTCGACCTTCTCGTTGGGGGCGTGCCAGCCGTCGGACGGTACGGAGATGCCCAGGAAGAGGACGGGTGCGCCGAGCACGTCCTGCAGGTCGGCGGCGGGTCCCGAGCCTCCTTCGCGGGTGAAGAGGATCTTCTGGCCGAAGGCCCGTCCCATGGCTCGGGCCACGGCCTGCAGGGCGGGGTGGTCCAGCGGGGTCAGGCAGGGGCGGGTGGCGGGGGCGAAGGTGATCCGGTGGCGGATGCCTGCCGGGAACTGCGCCTCGGCCCAGGCACGGACGGCCTGCTGGACGTGGTCGGGGTCCTGGCCGGCGACCAGCCGGAAGCTGATCTTCACGAGGGCGGAGGACGGAATGATGGTCTTGCTTCCGGCGCCCTGGTAGCCGCCGCCGATGCCGTTGACCTCGGCGGTGGGGCGGGCCCAGATGCGTTCCAGCGTGGAGTAGCCGGCCTCACCTGTCGTCGCCTGTGACTTTGCCGTGCGCAGCCAGGTGTCCTCGTCGAAGGGGAGCTGGGCGAAGAGGGAGCGCTCGGTGTCGGTGAGTTCCGTCACGCCGTCGTAGAAGCCGGGGATGGCGACCCGTCCGTCCGCGTCGTGCAGCGCGGCGACGAGACGGGCCACCGCGGTCGCCGGATTGGGGACGGCGCCGCCGAACGATCCGGAGTGGATGTCCTGCTCGGGGCCGTACAGCTCGATCTCGCACTCGGCGAGGCCGCGCATGCCCGTGCAGACCGTCGGGGTCGTCTCGTCCCACATGCCGGTGTCGGAGACGATCACGGCGTCCGCGGCGAGACGCGCCGCCTGCTGCTCGACCAGGGTGCGGAAGTGCGGGGAGCCGGACTCCTCCTCGCCCTCGACGAGGAGCTTGAGGTGTACGGCGGGGGTGGTGCGGCCGGTGGTGGCGAGGTGGGCCCGGACGCCGAGGGTGTGGAAGAACACCTGGCCCTTGTCGTCGGCCGCGCCGCGCCCGTACATCCGGCCGTCCCGGATCACCGGTTCGAACGGATCGGTGTCCCAGCCGTCCTCCCGGGCTGCGGGCTGCACGTCGTGGTGCCCGTAGACGAGGACGGTCGGAGCGTCCGGATCGTCGGACGGCCACTCGGCGAAGACCGCGGGCGCACCTGCGGTCTCCCAGATCTCCGTGACCGGGAAGCCGGTCTCCTTGAGCTTGGCGGACAGCCACTCGGCGCTGCGTCGTACGTCTCCGTCGTGCTCCGGCTGGGCGGAGACGGAGGGGATCCGCAGCCACTCGGCGAGCTCGTCGAGGAAGGCTGTGCGGTGCTGCTCGGTGTACGTACGGACGGCGCTGTCCGGGGTGTCGCTCATGGTCTTGAGCCTATCGGCCCATCGGAGGTGGCTCGTCCAGGAGGAGCTGCTCCAGCTCGGCACGGCCCGGCAGGTGGTCGGGACGGACGGCTTCCCCGCTGCGGACGAACAAAAATGTGGTCGTGACGGAGTCGAGCGGTATGTCGTGCAGTTCGGCCCAGGCGAGGCGGTAGACGGCCAGCTGGAGCGGGTCGGCCGCGGGGATGCCTGAGGTGCCTTCACGGCTGCTGGGCACATTTCGGGTCGTCTTCCAGTCGACGATCTCGTACGTGTACCCGTCGGGGCCCTCGTTGCGGTACACGGCGTCGATCCGGCCGCGGATCACCCGGCCCGCGAGGGTGATCCGGAACGGTGTCTCGACGCGGTACGGGGTGCGGTGGGCGTACGGGGTGCGCTCGAAGGCCTCCTTGAGCCCCGCGAGGTCGCGCTCGTCCGCGATGTCGGCGTCGCTCTCGTCGCCCCCGGGCAGCTCGTCGGGGCCGAGCATGGGCAGCGGCAGCTCCTCGAAGCGGGCCTCCACCCAGGCGTGGAACCGGGTGCCGCGACGGGCTGCCGGAGCGGGCGGGCGGGGCATGGGGCGGGCCAGCTCCTGGGCGAAGCCGTCGGGGTCGTCGGCGAGACGCAGCAGCTGCGTGGCGGAGAGCGAGGCGGGCACAACGACCTCGCGCACGGTGGCGCGGGCGCGGCGCAGCTCACCGGCGAGGGCGTCGAGGTCCCGGTCCCAGGAGGCGAGGGTGCGGGACTCCTCCGGGGTGAGCCGTGAGGGGGTACGGGCCGCGGGGACGTGGGGGTCGGGGGCGTGTGGTGCGGAGGCCGGGTCCGGTGCGGGGGAGGGGGCCGGCACCTGGGCCGCGGGGGGTTCGGTCGACCAGGCGTCCCAGTCCGCGGCCTCGTCCGGGTACGGGTCCTCGTCCGGATACGGGTCCTCGTCGGCGTACGCGTCGTCGTCCGGGAAGGGGAACGGGGACGCGTCGTCTTCCGGTGCGGCCGGATACGCCCCCGGCACCGAGTCGCTCCCCGCCGTCGCCAGTTTCTCCAGATGGGCCAGCACCGTGTCCGCGGCCGCCCGGCGGCGGGCGAGTGCCGTGTCGTCCAGAGGGAGCGGCCAGGCGTGGTCGGCGGCCGCGGTGGCCGCCAGCGCCGGGTTCTCCTCGTCCTCGGCCGGCTCGTCCGCCCAGGCCTCGATCTCGCCGTGTCCGGCCGCACAGTGCTCGTACAGCGCCTGCAGAAAGTCGGACGGGCCGCGCGGCTGCTTCTGGGACGGGCCCCACCAGTGGCCGGAGCCGAGCAGCAGGGTGCGCGGCCGGGTGAAGGTGACGTATCCGAGGCGGAGCTCCTCGGTGTGCTGGTGCTCCTTCATCTCCGCCTTGAAGCCCTTGAGCCCCTGGGCGTCCCAGGTGTGGACGACGGGGAGCGTGGCCGCGTCGCCGCGCAGGGCGTGCGGGAGAACCTTGGACTGGGAGGTCCAGGCGTCTCGGGACTGGCCGCTGGGGAACTGGCCGGCGACCAGGCCGGGCACGGCGACGACGTCCCACTCCAGGCCCTTGGACTTGTGGGCGGTGAGGACCTTGACGGTGTTCTCGCCGCCGGGCAGCGCGTTGTCCAGGCCCTTCTCGTACTGGACTGCGGTGCGCAGAAAGCCGAGGAAGGCCAGGAGCGTGGCCTCGCTGTCGACGGCGGCGAAACGGGCCGCCACGTCCAGGAAGTTGGCGAGGGTCTCCCGGCGGCGGGCGGCCAGGGCCTGCGGCGACGCGGAGAGCTCGACGTCGAGGCCGGTGGCGGCCAGGACGCGGTGCAGGACGTCCATGAGGGGATCTGCCAGCGAGCGGCGCAGGTCGCGCAGTTCGGTGGCGAGGCGGGCGAAGCGGACGCGGGCATCGGTGGAGAACGGCAGCCCGTCGTCCTCCGTACCGCTCGATTCGAGGAACGTGTCGAGGGCGTCGGCGAGCGAGACGACTTCGGCCGGGTCGATGCCTTCGACGGCTTCCGCGAGCCGGCGGTCGGGGTCGAAGTCCTCGTCGTCGGCATGGGCGGCGTGGTGGACGAGGAGGCGGGCGCGGCGGCCGAGGAGGGCCAGGTCGCGGGGGCCGATCCGCCAGCGGGGGCCGGTGAGCAGCCGGACCAGGGAGGCGTTCGCGCCGGGGTCCTGGAGGACTTCACAGACCGCGACGAGGTCGGCGACCTCGGGCAGGTGCAGCAGCCCGGAGAGGCCGACGACCTCGACCGGGATGTCGCGGGCGACGAGCGCGGCCTGGATCTCCGGGAAGTCGCCGGCGGTGCGGCACAGGACGGCGATCTCACCGGGTGCCTTCCCGGTCCGTACGAGATGGGCGATCGAGTCGGCGAGCCAGTCGATCTCTTCGGTGTGGGTACGCAGGAGGGCGCAGCGGACGATGCCGTCGCGCTCGGCGCCCGGGGCGGGGCGCAGTGCCTCGACACCCTCGTGCATGGCGCGCAGCGGCTCGGCGAGCCCGTTGGCCAGGTGCAGCAGGCGGCCGCCGCTGCGGCGGTTCTCGCTGAGGGAGTACCGGGTGGCGGGGGTGCCGTCGGCGTGCGGGAAGTGGCGCGGGAAGTCGTCGAGATTGGCGACCGAGGCGCCGCGCCAGCCGTAGATCGCCTGGCAGGGGTCGCCGACGGCGGTGACGGCGTGCCCGGAGGCGGTGCCGTCGGGGCCGCTGCCGAAGAGGGCGGAGAGCAGCAGCCGTTGGGCGACGGAGGTGTCCTGGTACTCGTCGAGCAGGACCACCCGATATTCGTCGCGCAGGATCGCGCCGACCTCGGGGCGGGTGAGGGCGAGCTCGGCGGAGAGCGCGATCTGGTCGCCGAAGTCGAGGAGGTCGCGGCTGCGCTTGGCGTCCCGGTAGCGCCGGGTCAGCGAGAGGAGCTCGCGGCGGGCCTCGGCGGTCTCGGGGATCTTGCGCAGCTCGGCGTTGGTGAGCCGGGCCGATGCGAGCGTACGGAGGAGCTCGGTGTCGTGCTCCGCGAGCTGTTCAGGGCGGACGAGATGCTCGGCGAGCTCGGCGTCGAGTGCCAGCAGATCGCTGACCAGGGTGGGGAACGACCTGGTCAGCGCCGGATACGGGCCGGGGGCCTCGCGCAGCACGCGGGCGGCCAGCTGGTAGCGGGTGGCGTCGGCGAGGAGGCGGGTGGTGGGTTCGAGCCCTATCCGCAGTCCGTGCTCGGTGAGGAGCCTTCCGGCGAAGGCGTGGTACGTGGAGATGCTGGGCTCGCCCGGGGGGTTGTCCGGGTCGATGACGTCCGGATCGGTGACCCCGGCGGCGACGAGGGCCTTGCGGACGCGCTCGGAGAGCTCGCCCGCCGCCTTGTTCGTGAACGTGAGCCCGAGGACCTGCTCGGGGGCGACCTGTCCGGTCCCGACCAGCCACACCACGCGCGCCGCCATCACCGTGGTCTTCCCGGACCCGGCTCCGGCCACGATCACCTGCGGGGCGGGCGGCGCGGTGATGCAGGCCGTCTGCTCCGGGGTGAAGGGGATCCCGAGGAGCTCCTTGAGCTGCTCGGGATCGGTGATACGTGAGGACACTCCACAGAGGCTAACCGGGCGGACCGACAGTGTGCGGGGGCGATGAGCCGGACCGGCCGGTGGCCGGGAAGTGCCTCGTCCGGGGTTGCTGACCGGTCTAGGTTGAAGGCCGATCGGTCCCGATCACATGTGATCGCATCAATGACCTTACGAGGAGGGGCATATGAGCCCCGACGCACCCGTTCCCGACTTCGGGTCGGACTCCGCACCGGACTCCGCCGGGCTCATGAGTCGCATCGATACGACGAAGGCGCATCCGGCCCGGGTGTATGACGTATTCCTCGGCGGCACGGACAACTTTCCCGCCGACCGGGAGGCCGCGGCCATGGCGCTGGCGGCCAATCCGCGGGGACACCTCGACGTCCGGCACAACCGGGACTTCGTACGGCGGGCCGTGACCGAGCTCACCACGCGCGCGGGCATCCGGCAGTTCCTGGACGTGGGGGCGGGACTGCCGACCCGGCAGAACGTGCACCAGATGGTCCAGGACATCGCCCCGGAGTCCCGGATCGTCTACGTCGACCACGACCCGGTCGTCCTGGTCCACGCGCAGGCCCTGCTCACCAGCAGCGCCGAGGGCAGGACGGACTACGTCGAGGCCGACCTGCGCGACCCCGCGAAGATCCTCCTGGAGGCACGCCGGACGCTCGACCTCGACAGGCCGGTCGCCCTCGTTCTCGCCGCTGTACTGCACTTCATCGAGGACGCCGAGGCGTACGACATCGTCCGGAACCTGCTGGACGCTCTGCCCTCCGGCAGCCATCTCGTCCTGAGCCACCTCAGCGAGGACATGAACCCGGTGGCGATCAACAAGGTCGCGGAGACATTCCGGAAGCGGGGGTTCTCCTTCGTGCTGCGTTCGCGTGCCGGCATCGAGCGCTTCCTGACCGAGAACGGCCTGGAGCAACTGGAGCCCGGCATCGTCCCTGCGCACCACTGGCGCCCGGACCATGCGGCCGACGCGGCCGAGGCACCGGAACCGCCGCCCTCCGCGGAGCACCTGGCGGGTCTCGACGCCATCGAACGAACCCGGTACGTGAGCATCGGCGAGGCGACCGACGACGACATCAATGTCTACGTGACCGTGGCACGCAAGGGCTGACCGTCCACAGCCGACAGCCGCGTCACTCCAGGATGTGGCGGCCCTCCGGCTGCGCGCTGCAGGACGCCCGGAATGTGCAGTGGGTGCAGTGCTGGCCGGTCGTGGGGGTGAAGCGTTCGTCCAGGACGCGGCCCGCGGCCGTGGCCAGCAGGTCGGAGACCCACTCGGTGGTGGGCGGCTCCTGGGCCTGCACCTTGGGCAGGGTGTCGCCGCCCTCCTTCCTGGGGGCGGGCTGCCTCAGCTGTACGAGTTCGGCGCCACCGGGGGCGGGACGGTGGCCGTCGAAGATCTCGTCGACCGCCCCTTCCCGGACGGCCAGCTGATACACGGCGAGCTGGGGGTGACGGGCGACCTCGTCCTTCGTCGGAGCCTGCTTTCCGGTCTTGAAGTCGACGACGTACGCCCGGCCGTCGGCGTCCCGTTCGACGCGGTCCATGGAGCCGCGGATCCGTACCTCGTACTCCCCCGCTTCGAGCGTCACGTCGAAGTCGTGCTCGCTCGCGGCGGGGGTGCGGCCGGTGCGGTCCATGACATGCCAGCGAAGGAAGCGCTCGAGGGCGACCCGCGCCTGCTCCTTCTCCTGCTGCGACTTCCAGGGGGCGTCGAAGACCAGCCCGTCCCAGACGGAGTCGAGGCGTTCCATCAGGACCGCCAGATCCGCGGGGGTGCGGCCGGAGGCGACCTCGTCGGCGAGTACGTGCACGACGTTGCCGAAGCCCTGCGCGGCCGTCGCCGGGGCGTCGGCCTTCACCTCGCGGCCGAGGAACCACTGCAGGGCGCAGGTGTTGGCGAGCTGGTCGAGTGCGCTGCCGGAGAGGGCCACGGGGTGGTCCCGGTCGCGGAGCGGGACGGCCGAGCGGGTCGGCCCGTACAGGCCCCACCAGCGGTACGGGTGGGCCGACGGTACGAGCGGCTGGCCCTCGTCGTCGGTGAGTGCGGCCAGCCGGGCCAGCCGGTGGGCCGCCTCGTCGCGCAGGGCGTCGGAGGCATCCGGGTCGACGGTGGTGGCGCGCAGCTCGGCGACGAGCGCGGCGACGGCGAGGGGGCGGCGGGGGCGGCCGGTGACGTCGCGCGGTTCGACGCCGAGCTCGGTGAGGAAGCGGGACGGCTGGTCACCGTCGTCGGCGGGGGCCTTCACCGCGGTGACGATCAGGCGTTCTCGGGCGCGGGTCGCTGCGACGTAGAAGAGGCGGCGTTCCTCGGCGAGCAGCGCGCCCGGGGTGAGCGGTTCGGCGAGTCCGTCGCGGCCGATCCGGTCCGCTTCGAGGAGTGAACCGCGGCGGCGCAGGTCCGGCCAGAGGCCCTCCTGCACCCCTGCGACGACGACCAGCCGCCACTCCAGCCCCTTCGACCGGTGCGCGGTCATCAGCCGTACGGCGTCGGGGCGCACGACGCGCTTGGAGAGGGTGTCGGCGGCGATGTCCTGGGCGTCGACCTCTTCGAGGAAGTTGAGCGCGCCACGGCCACCGGTGCGTTCCTCGGCGCGGGCCGCGGTGTCGAAGAGCGCGCAGACGGCGTCGAGGTCGCGGTCGGCGTTGCGGCCGCCGGCGCCGCCGCGCAGCGCGGCCCTCTCGAGCCGTCCGGGCCACGGGGTGCCGGCCCACAGCTCCCACAGGGCCTCTTCGGCGGTGCCGCCGCCTTCGAGGAGCTCACGGGCCTTGCGCAGGAGCGCGCCGAGACGCTGGGCACCGCGGGCGTACGCGGGGTCGTGCGCGACGAGGCGCTCGGGCTCGGCGAGTGCGCGGGCCAGCAGTTCCCCGGAGGGCGCCGGTACGCGATTCCCGGCGGCCCGCTCCTCGTCGCGCAGCGCCCGCCCGAGCCGGCGCAGATCGGCGGCGTCCATCGAGCCGAGAGGCGAGGAGAGGAGGGTGAGAGCGGTCTCGGTGTCGAGCCAGGGTGCAGGGGGCTCGTCGGAGACAGGATCCAAGGAGGGATCCGCGGCGGGGTCCAGGGCGAGGTCCGGAGCCGCGTCCGCTCCCGATGTCTTCTTCGTAGTCGTCGTGCGGTGCAGCGCCGCCGTTGCGACCGTGCGCAGCGCCGTGAGGAGCGGGGCCACCGCCGGTTCGTGGCGCAGCGGGAGGTCGTCGCCGTCGACCTCCAGGGGCACGCCCGCCGAGGTGAGCGCGCGGCGCACCGCGGGGATGGTGCGGCCGCCGGCGCGTACCAGCACCGCCATCTCGTTCCACGGCACGCCGTCCTCCAGATGGGCGCGGCGCAGCAGGTCGGCGATGTTGTCGAGCTCGGTGGACACGGTCGGGTAGGTGTACGTCTCCACGCGGCCGCCCTCGCGGACCGCGGCGAGCTCGCGGTGGGCGCGCACCTTCGCCGACGGCAGGCGGGTCAGCGGCATCCGGCGGGTGAGCAGCCGGGTGGCGGCCAGCAGCTGTTCGCCGGAGCGGCGCGAGGTGGTGAGGACGCCGACCGGGGCCGGGGCACCGTCCGCTCGCCGGAACGTCTCCGGGAAGTCGAGGATGCCGTTCACATCGGCGCCCCGGAAGGCGTAGATCGACTGGTCCGGATCGCCGAACGCGACCAGGTCCCGGCCGCCGCCCGCCCCCGGCCCGATCCCCCGGTTGCCGGCCAGCGCGTGGAGCAGCCGCACCTGCGCCGGGTCGGTGTCCTGGTACTCGTCGACGAAGACCGCGTCGTACTCGCCGGCCAGCAGCGCCGACACCTCGGGGCGCTCGGCGAGGAGCACCGCCCGGTGGACCAGCTCCGCGTAGTCCAGCACCCCCTGCGCGTCCAGCACGTCCAGGTACTCGGCGAGGAATTGGGCGGCCGCACCCCAGTCCGGGCGGCCGGTGCGGCGCGCGAAGTCGGCGAGGGCGTTCGGGCCGAGGCCCAGCTCGCGGCTCCGGGCGAGCACCGCGCGTACCTCGTCGGCGAAGCCTCGCGTGGTCAGGCAGGCCCGCAGCTCGTCGGGCCAGCGGATGTGCGCGAGGCCCTCCTGCTCCAGTTCGAGCTGGCCGGCCAGCAGATCGCGGACGGTGACGTCCTGCTCCGGTCCGGAGAGCAGCCGCAGCGGTTCGGCGAAGAGGTCGGCGTCCTGGTGGGCGCGGACCAGTGCGTAGCAGAAGGAGTGGAACGTGGTGGCCTGCGGGCCGCGGGCGGCGCCGAGCCGGGCGGCCATCCGGTCGCGCAGCTCCACCGCGGCCTTGCGGCTGAAGGTGAGCACGAGGATGCGGGCCGGGTCACCGCCCCGGGTGACGCGGGCGGCGACCGCCTCGACGAGCGTGGTGGTCTTGCCGGTGCCCGGCCCGGCGAGGACCAGCAGCGGACCGCCGGGGTGATCAACCACCGCCTGCTGCGCAGCGTCCAGGAGAGGGGGGTCCACGGAACCCGGCGGGGTACGCACCAGTCGGTACGCGCCCGTGGTGCTCCCCCTACGGCCCTGCGGGCGTGGAGGGACCCCCTGCCGTACCTGACGGTGCGGACTGTTCCGGGTGAAGGAGGAGGAGCTCACGTGGATCGCCGGTCCTGGTGGGTGTGCTGGTGGTGAGGGGGCGGGGGTACGCGCCGCGAGCTGTCGACGCTACGCCAGCGAAGGGGTCGGATGCGGCGAGTCCGCTGCGGCGATCGTCACGTTCCACGTCGCACCGCAGGCCGCCCGGCAACGTGCGCGGAGAGTCTCGGAGCAGGTCGGGAAGCAGGCCGCACCGCACTTCTCGCACGTCCTGCGGTCCCGGCTGCTCCCGTCGTGGGACCGAATGGCGGAAGCTGTCAGGTGTGAGCTCTTCCGTCCACGCCATCGGCCCCGCCGTGACCACCGGTCACGCCGTCCCACCGTGCGCGCTTCATGTCGAGGCGCGGTATGTGACCCTCCGCGCTGCGCGACGCCTCGCGCAGCGGGGTGCTCTCCTCGCGGTAGTGGTCCAGCGCCCGCAGTTCGTGGCCGGGCAGCAGCGCCCCGTCGGAGCGCACCACACGCCACCACGGCGCCGCACCGCCGTACAGCGCCATGACCCGGCCGACCTGGCGCGGCCCGCCCTCGCCCAGCCACTCCGCGATATCGCCGTACGTCATGACACGGCCGGGTGGGATCAGGTCGGCGACGTCGAGCACGCGCTCCGCGTACTCGGGCAGCTCGTCGGGCGCGCGTTCGTCCCTCGCGCCGTCGTCGCCCGTCCGGTGTTCGCTCATCCGACCCATGGTGCCGTACGGCACCGACAGTGCGGCCCGGATCACGAGCGATCTCTACGTATGCATCCGCTCACCGAGTGTGCACGAAGGGGCAAAGGAGCGTATCTTGCCCATCGCGCGACCGTGCAATGCACCCTGATGCCCCCCTCTGTCTCCAGGCCGTGCCACCATCATGCGGGCGGTGACCGGTGATACGAGAACACGAAGACCAATCAGAGGCGAAGGAGCAGGGCGTGCAGCCACCGAAGGCGGCGGACGCCTCTGATGCCGAGCCGCGCCCGGAAAAAGGCCAGGAACGGGCTCCGACACCGGCGCAGAAGCCGGCACCGGAGCAGAAGCCGTCATCCGCGACGGAGCGCGAGCGGAAGCAGGGGCGCGACCAGGAGCCTGCACAGCAGGCCCGCCCGCACCATCTGGTCGGCTCCACCCTCTCCACCGTCCGCGCAGCCGAAGAGGCCGACCGTGTCTCCGGGGACGAACCGCTGCTCCCGGCACGCGTACACCGCCCCTCCGACCTCATGCGGGTCCTCGTCGGCGTTCTGGCCATCGCCATCCTGTTCTCCATCGCCGCGTTCGCCCACGGCACGACCACCGGTCTCGAGAACGACATCAACAAGGGCACGGACCAGGCGCCCGACGTCCTCATCAAGATCGCCGGTCTGGTCTCCAGCATCGCCGTGCTGCTCGTACCCGTCGCCTTCGCCATCGAGCGGCTGATCAAACGCGACGGACTGCGGATCGCGGACGGGGTGCTTGCCGCCGTGCTCGCGCACGGGGTGACGCTCGCCACCGACCTGTGGGTCGCCAAGTCCGCCTCCGGCACCATCCAGGACGCCCTCACCCAGCCGCAGCCCGGTGCCGCGCTCACCGATCCCGTCCACGGCTATCTCGCGCCCGTCATCGCCTATATGACGGCGGTCGGCATGGCGAGACGGCCGCGCTGGCGGGTCGTGCTGTGGGTGGTGCTGCTGCTCGACGCCTTCGCGATGCTGGTCGGCGGCTATACGACACCGTTCTCGATCATCCTGACCGTGCTGATCGGCTGGACCGTGGCCTACGGCACGCTGTACGCGGTCGGCTCGCCGAACGTCCGGCCGACCGGTCAGCATCTGATGGCCGGTCTGCGCCACGTCGGCTTCCGCCCGGTCACCGCGATGCGCGCCGACGACGCCCTCGACTCCGGCGACCAGAGCGACCGGGGACGCCGCTATCTGGTCTCCCTCGAGGACGGTCCACCGCTGGATGTGACGGTCGTCGACCGGGAACAGCAGGCGCAGGGCTTCTTCTACCGGGTGTGGCGCAGACTCACGCTGCGGGCCTTCACCCAGCGCCGCTCCATCCAGTCGCTGCGCCAGGCCCTGGAACAGGAGGCGCTTCTGGCGTACGCGGCGATCGCCGCCGGGGCCAACGCCCCCAAACTGATCGCCACCTCCGAGCTCGGCCCCGACGCCGTGATGCTGGTGTACGAGCACATCGGCGGACGCTCCCTCGACGCGCTCGAGGACGTGGAGATCACCGACGATCTGGTGCGCGGTGCCTGGCGGCAGGTGAAGGCGCTCCAGTCGCGGCGGATCGCGCACCGCCGGCTCACCGGCGACGCGATCCTGGTGGAGCCTTCCGGCACGGTGTTCGTCACCGATCTTCGCGGCGGGGAGATCGCGGCCGGTGATCTGGTGCTGCGGATGGACATCGCCCAGCTGCTCACCACCACGGGTCTGCGGGTGGGCGCCGAGCGGGCCGTCGCGGTCGCGCTCGAAGTACTCGGTCCCGACGCCGTCGCCAACTGTCTGCCGCTGCTCCAGCCGATCGCGCTCAGCCGCTCCACCCGGGCGGCGCTGCGCAGGCTCGCCCGGGAGCGGTCGCAGCGCGAGCGCGAGGCCGTACTCGAAGCATCGGATGCCGCCAAGCGCGCCAAGGCCCAGGAGTCCGAGGTGTCGGAGGCGGAAGGGGTCCCCTCGGTCCCCGCCGACCGCAAGGCGCTCCGTAATGAGAAGCATGCGGAGAAGCGCGCCGAGAAGCGGGCGATAGACGATGCGCTGGACGAGGCCCGCGAGGAGGACCTGCTGACCCAGATCCGCCGCCAGGTGCTGCTGATCCGGCCGCAGGCGCCCGTCGAGCCGGTTCGGCTGGAGCGGATCAAGCCGCGCACCCTGCTCAGCTTCATCGCCGGTGCCATCGCCGCCTACTTCCTGATCTCCCAGGTCACGGAGGCCGACTTCGGTGCGGTCGTCGAGCAGGCGGAGTGGGGCTGGGTGGCGGCGGCGCTCGGGTTCTCGGCGCTGAGTTACATCGCGGCCGCGATGAGCCTGCTGGGGTTCGTGCCGGAGCGGGTGCCCTTCGGCAAGACCGTGCTGGCGCAGGTGGCCGGCTCGTTCGTGAAGATCGTCGCGCCGCCCGCGGTCGGTGGGGTGGCGCTGAACACACGCTTCCTGCAGCGTTCCGGGGTGCGCCCGGGGCTGGCCGTCGCGAGTGTCGGCGCCTCGCAGCTGTTCGGGCTCGGCTGCCATGTGCTGCTGCTGGGCGCGTTCGGCTATCTGACCGGTACCGAGAAGACCCCGTCGTCGCTCACGCCGTCCAGGACGGTGATCGCCGGACTGCTGACCGTCGCGGTGCTGGTGCTGGTGGTGACCGCGATCCCGTTCCTGCGGAAGTTCGTGGTGACGCGGGTACGGTCACTGTTCGCCGGAGTCGTACCGCGCATGCTCGACGTCGTGCAGCGGCCGCAGAAGCTGCTCACCGGCATCGGCGGCATGCTGCTGCTGACCGGCCTGTTCGTGATGTGTCTGGATGCGTCGATCCGGGCGTTCAGCGGTCCCGACGTACCGCAGCTCAGCTACGCGAGCATCGCGGTGGTCTTCCTCGCCGGCAACGCGCTGGGTTCGGCGGCGCCGACGCCGGGCGGTATGGGGGCGGTCGAGGGTGCGCTGACGCTGGGGCTGATCGCGGTCGGTCTGCCCAAGGAGGTCGCGGCGCCTGCCGTGCTGCTGTTCCGGCTGATGACGCTGTGGCTGCCGGTCCTTCCCGGCTGGCTCTGCTTCAACCACCTCACCCGCAAGGGCGCTCTCTAAGGGCTGTCCCGGCTCACGGATCCGGTCTCCGGACCCGGCCGCCACCCGCTTGGACCGGCGTCCCGCGCGCGGTCCCGCACCCCATCGCACGATGGAGCAATGAGGACCCCCCCTGCCCTGCGCGCCGCGGCCCTCGCCGCAACCGTGACCGTTCTGCTGCCCCTCACCGCCTGTTCGGACAGCGGCGACGGTGCGGCCGACACGGACCGCACCCGGAACTCTCCGCACGCGGCGAACGCCGCCGACACGCCGGTGCCGGCCGACCTGGCTTCCCAGAAGCTGGAATGGAAGCCCTGTCCCGCCCCTTCCGCAGCACAGGGCGGCGGCACCGCCCCCACCCCGCTCCCCGGTGGCACCGCCTGGGAGTGCTCCTCCATGAAGGTCCCACTCGACTACGCGAAGCCGGACGGTGACACGATCGAACTGGCGCTCATCCGTGCCAAGGCCATCAACCAGAGCAAACGGATCGGCTCACTCATCTTCAACTTCGGCGGCCCCGGCTCCTCCGGCGTCGCCACGCTGCCTGAGTTCGGCACCACGTACGACAAGCTCCGAGCCCGCTACGACCTGGTGAGCTTCGATCCACGCGGGGTCGGCCGCAGCGACGGCGTGAAGTGCGAGAACGACAAGCAGCTCGACGCGCGCTTCGAGAGCGACCTCACCCCGGACGACGCCGCCGAGGTGCAGGCCTACGCCAGCGAGCAGAAGAAGTATGTGGCGGCCTGCAAGAAGAACTCCGGCTCCGAACTCCCCTACGTCGGCACCACCAACGCCGCCCGCGACATTAATCTGATGCACCAGGTGCTCGGCGACGAGAAGCTGCACTACCTCGGTTTTTCCTACGGCACCGAACTGGGGGGCGTCTACGCCCACTTGTTCCCGAAGAGTGTCGGCAGGATGGTGCTCGACGCGGTCGTCGACCCGACCGAGGACACCGAAGAGTCCTCCCTCGGCCAGGCGCAGGGGTTCCAGCTGGCCCTGGACAACTTCACCAGGGACTGCGTGAACCGCGGCGCCGCCTGCAAGCTCCCTGGTTCCACCGGGAAGGAGGTCGAGCTGTGGATCGCCGATCTTCTCCAGCGGTTGGACAAGAAGCCGATCCCGGGACTCGGCACCCGTCAACTGACGCAGTCCCAGGCCATCACCGGGATCGCGGCCGCCCTCTACTCCCGGGAGAACTGGCCGCTGCTGGAAGAGGGCCTCGACGAGGCGGACGGCGGCAACGGCGCCCTGCTCCTGGCCTTCGCCGACTCACTGAACGGCCGCTCCGACGACGGTCGTTACGACAACTCGACGGCCGCCAACACGGCCATCAACTGCGTCGACACCAAGCAGCGGTTCAGCGTCGACGAGACGAAGGCGAAGCTCCCGGCGTTCCGGAAGGCGTCGCCGATCTTCGGTGACTATCTGGGCTGGGGTCTGCTGGCATGCACCGGCTGGCCGGTGAGGGGCGCCTGGGACACCCCGGACGTCAGCGCCCCGGACGCGCCCCCCATCCTCGTCGTCGGCAACACGGGAGACCCGGCGACCCCGTACGAGGGCGCGAAGGCGATGGTCGACGCACTGGGCAAGGGCGTCGGGGTGGAGGTGACGTACGAGGGTCAGGGACACGGCGCGTACAACAGCGGCGACGCCTGTGTGCAGAAGGCAGTGGGCGACTATCTGTTGGACGGCAAAGTTCCGGCGGCCGGTACTGTCTGTGGCTCAGGGGCTGGCGGCAGCGACAAATAGCGCGCGTCGCACGCCGTACGTACAGGCACAAGGGGGAGGGGCGTACAGGTGGTTCACCATGCTCGCGCCGGGGCGCTGGCCGCTGCCGCACTGCTGCTGACGGGGGTGCTCGCGGGCTGTGACGGGGGCGCGGACGCGAAGGCGGACGGCAAGGCGGGCCGCAGTGCGGCCCCCTCGTCCACCGGGGCGTCCGGGGCCGCCTCCGACGGATCGGACGGGAAGCCGGGCGCACTGCCCGCCCTGCCCGCGGCCCTCACCTCCCAGCGGCCGGTCTGGAACCGCTGCAAGGCAGTCGGGGGCGAGGGCGCACCGGCGTCCGGCTGGAGATGCGCGACGGTCAAGGTGCCGTTGAACTACGCCGAACCGGCCGGCGACACGATCGGGATCGCACTGATCCGCAAGGAGGCCCGGGACAAGGGCCGTCGACTCGGCTCGATGCTGTTCAACTTCGGCGGCCCCGGCGGCTCGGGCGTCTCGATACTGCCGCGCGCCGCCGGATCGTACGGGAAGCTCAACACCCGCTACGACCTGGTGAGTTTCGATCCGCGCGGGGTGGCGGGGAGCTCCGGGGTGAAGTGCCGCAACGACCGGGAGCAGGAGGACGCCAACCGGACGATCGACCTGACTCCGGACACGGCGGCGGAGGAGGCGGCGTTCATGAAGGACGGCGCGGACTTCGGCGCCGGCTGCGAGCGCAGCTCGGGCAAGGTCCTCCCGTACGTCGGCACGACGAACGCCGCGCGGGACATGGATCTGATCCGCGAGGTGCTCGGCGACAAGAAGCTCACGTACTTCGGCATCTCCTACGGTACGGAGCTCGGCGGTACGTACGCGCATCTCTACCCGAAGAACGTGGGACGCACGGTCCTGGACGCGGTTGTCGACCCCACCGCCGACACGATCGGGCACGCCCGCAACCAGGCGACCGGTTTCCAACGGGCGCTGGAGAACTACCTCAAGGACCGTGGCCAGGACCCGAAGGCGGGCACCCGGCGCATCGCCCGGCTGCTCGAGCGGATCGACGGGAAGCCGCTGCCGACCGGATCGGGCCGCAAGCTCAACGAGACGCTGGCGATCACCGGCATCGTGACGCCGCTCTATTCCAAGAGCAGTTGGCCCGTTCTGACGCAGGCGCTGGACGAGGCCGAGAACCAGGGCACCGGCAATCTTCTCCTCCAGCTCGCCGACTCCTACAACGGCCGTGACGAGAACGGGCACTACGACACCCAGAGCCACTCGCAGCGCGCCATCTCCTGCGCGGACAGCAAGCTCCGGCCGACGGCGGACGACGCGAAGGCGCTGCTGCCCGAGTTCCGGAAGCTGTCCCCGGTCTTCGGCCCGTTCCTGGCGTGGGACACGGCCGGCTGGTGTGCCGACTGGCCGGTGAAGGGTGAGCACGACACCCCGGAGGCGAGTGCTCCCGGCGCCGGTCCGATCCTGGTCGTCGGGACGACCGGTGACCCGGCGACGCCCTACGAGGGTGCACAGAAGATGGCGGACGAGCTGGGCAAGGGCGTCGGCATCATGCTCACCAACAAGGGTGAGGGACACGGCGCATACGGCGAGAGCGCGTGTGTGACGTCGACCGTGGACGCGTACTTCCTGGACGGGAAGGTCCCGGCGAACGGCAGGACCTGCTCGTAGAACAGGTCGACGGATACGGCGAAGGGGCCGGCCCGCGCGGTGCGGACCGGCCCCTTCGAAGCGTTCAGCCCCCGTACGGAGGCTCGGTACAACGGCTCAGTACACCGGCTTCTCGGGCTCGATCTGGTTGACCCACCCGATCACGCCGCCGCCGACATGCACCGCGTCGGCGAAGCCCGCCGCCTTGAGGACCGCGAGGACCTCGGCGCTGCGGACACCGGTCTTGCAGTGCAGGACGATGCGCTTGTCCTGCGGGAGGTCCTGCAGCGCGTTGCCCATCAGGAACTCGTTCTTCGGAATCAGCTTCGCGCCGGGGATCGAGACGATCTCGTACTCGTTCGGCTCGCGGACGTCGATGATCTCGATCTTCTCGTCGGCGTCGATCCACTCCTTGAGCTGCTTCGGAGTGATCGTGGAGCCGAGCGCCGCCTCCTGGGCCTCCTCGGACACGACGCCGCAGAAGGCCTCGTAGTCGATGAGCTCGGTGACGGTCGGGTTCTCGCCGCAGACCGCGCAGTCGGGGTCCTTGCGGACCTTGACCTGGCGGTACTGCATCTCCAGGGCATCGTAGATCATCAGTCGACCGACCAGCGGGTCACCGATGCCGGCGAGCAGCTTGATCGCCTCGTTGACCTGGATGGAACCGATGGATGCGCAGAGCACACCCAGCACGCCGCCCTCGGCACAGGACGGGACCATGCCGGGCGGCGGCGGCTCCGGGTAGAGGCAGCGGTAGCAGGGGCCGTGCTCGGACCAGAAGACGGACGCCTGGCCGTCGAAGCGGTAGATCGAACCCCACACGTACGGCTTGTTCAGCAGCACCGCGGCGTCGTTGACGAGATAGCGGGTGGCGAAGTTGTCCGTGCCGTCCACGATCAGGTCGTACTGGGCGAAGATCTCCATCACGTTCTCGGCTTCGAGCCGCTCTTCGTGAAGGACAACATTCACATACGGGTTGATGCCCAGGACCGAGTCCTTGGCGGACTGGGCCTTGGAGCGGCCGATGTCGGCCTGGCTGTGGATGATCTGGCGCTGCAGGTTCGACTCGTCGACCTCGTCGAACTCCACGATGCCGAGCGTGCCGACACCGGCCGCGGCCAGGTACATCAGGGCCGGCGAACCGAGACCGCCGGCGCCGACACAGAGCACCTTCGCGTTCTTCAGCCGCTTCTGTCCTTCCATCCCGACATCCGGGATGATCAGGTGGCGGGAGTACCTGCGGACCTCGTCGACGGTGAGCTCAGCAGCTGGCTCGACCAGGGGTGGCAGCGACACAGGAACCTCAACAATGCAGGTGGTCGGTTTCTACGTACTTCATCTACGTACGGTTGTTCACCCGTAACACTGCCACGCCCCTCCTCATTCCGAGATACCAGGTCCGATCCGCGAGACGATTTCGTCCCAGTACCCGGGCAGCGCCGCGAATGGGTCGGTTTGTCCACCATGATCGGTGCGGATCGTACGGTCGGTGAAGAAGATCGTCCCGGCCCCCTGCCAGCGGGCGATCCGCATGGCCTCGTCGAGGTGGGTGCGCGGGACGCCGTGCACGAAGTGCGCGAAGCGTTCCGGCGGGTAGTCCGCCGTCCACTCCGCCACCTGCGACCAGCGGTAGTCGGTCCACGGCCCGGAGAAGGTGACCAGCTGGTCGGCCGTCTCGGCGTAGCCGGGATACGGGTGGGTCCCGTGCCCCAGCACCAGCAACCCGCTCCCGGCCTCTTCGTCCCCGCTGTCCTTGCGGTCCTCGCCCTCCTCCAGGAGCGCGGCGAGTGTGCTGGTGAGGCGGCGCACCGCCGGAAGGTCGGCGCGCTCGGCCGGACACCGGTCGAGGTAAAAGCCGTCGACGCGGTACCAGTCGAGGAAGGACTGCGCGTCGGCGACGAGCTCGCCGAACGGCCGGTTGCCGAAGGTCAGATCGAGATGGCCCAGCAGCAGTCCGTCGCCCGCCCGGACGGCGTCCTGCGCGGCCCCGTCGTGCACGGCCCGTTCGCGGGCGTTGCGGAGCCGGCCCGCGGCCTCCAGACAGTGCGGGTCGGGCCGGGCGCCGGGGCCGTTGTCGATGTTGAGGACCGCCCAGTGCAGCGGGGTGCCGGAGCGGGTCAGCTCGGCCCACTCGGTGGGCGCGAGCAACGGGTGCGCGTACCCCGGGACGCCGAAGCCGAGCTGCTCGACACCACTGGTCCGGCGGGCGGTTCCGGCACTGGTCAGATGCGGCATGCCGCCTCCATCCAGATGTCGGCGAGGGACTCCTCCAGATTGATCCGGGGGCGCCAGCCGAGCCGGTCGCGGGCGGTGCGGACGTCGGCCTGCTGCCAGGCCCCGCAGCCGTCCGGGTACGGGGACGGGGTCGCCGAGAGGTGTTCGATGACGGACTCGGCGGGGGTGCGCGGGGCGCCGATGGGGAGCCGGGCGGGAGGTGTGTCGAGCTCGTGCAGGGCACCCGGGTAACCCGCGACCTTGGCGAGCACGGCGGCCGCGTCGCGCAGCCGCACGGCCCGGCCGGTACCGATGTTGACGACGCCCTGCGCGGCGGAGAGCGACGCGGCGTGCACGGCGCGGGCGACATCCCGTACGTCGACGAAGTCGCGCTGCACGCCGAGGCCACTGAGTTTCAGCTCGCCGTCGCCTGACTGCATGGCCCGGCGCATCGCCTCGGCGAGCCGGCCCAGCGGTGAGCCGGCCGGGGTGCCGGGGCCGACCGGCGAGAAGACCCGCAGCACGACCGCGTCGAGGCCTGAGCCGAGGACGAGTTCGGTGGCGGCGAGCTTGGACACGCCGTACGGGCCGCCGGGACGCGGCACGGCATCCTCAGCGGTCGACGATCCGGGCTGCGAGGGCCCGTACTCCGAGGAGCAGCCGACCTGGACGAGACGGGCGCTGCAGGCGCTGCGGCGCATCGCCTCGCAGACGGTGGCGACGGCGACGGTGTTGTGCCGGGTCAGATCGCGGGCGCCGCCGCGGGTGGCGCCCGCGCAGTTGACGACGACCCCGGGGTGGACGGCGTCCAGGAAGCGGGTGAGTGCTCCCGGGCTGCCACCGGCCAGGTCGAACCGTACGTCGGCGTCGTCGCCGCGGCCGAGCGCGGTCAGGTGCACGGCGGGGTCGGCGAGCAGCCGGTCGGCCACGAACCGGCCGAGGAATCCATTGGCTCCGAGCAGCAGAACCCTCATCGTGCGCCCCCTTCGTGCCGACGGCGGGCTGCCGGTGCGGGGGATTGGGGGGTCATGTCCGGTGTCTCCTTGGGGAGGTTGCGAGCGTTACGGGGACAGGCACCCGCGGCGTCGGCTCCGCGGGGTTGGTGCGGGGTCGTGCGGGGTTACGCGCGGGTGTGGGCGGAGGCCCTGGAGAGAGCGACGGTGGCGTGGATCAGCAGCCCGAGCGCGGCTGCGCCGCAGGCGATGGCGGGTACGGCTCCGGTGCCGGCCTCCGCCACGACGGTGTAGACGGGCTGGGCGACGAAGTGCAGGCCGGGCAGCCGTCCGGCCAGGACCAGGGCGGGTGCGACCGCTTCGACGGCGCAGGCTGCGGCGAGTCCGGTGGTGGCGGCTTCGGGGAAGCCATGGACGGTCAGCAGCCGGGCCAGCAGGAGCAGGACGCCGAGGACGGCGGCCGCGACCGGGGCGCCGCCACCTCCGTATCCGAGGGCGGCGAGGTGGAGCAGCCCGGTGAGGACGCACAGGAAGAGCGCGACGGCCCCGAAGAGCAGG
This sequence comes from Streptomyces sp. NBC_01717, assembly GCF_036248255.1. Lineage (NCBI taxonomy): Bacteria > Bacillati > Actinomycetota > Actinomycetes > Kitasatosporales > Streptomycetaceae > Streptomyces > Streptomyces sp. NBC_01717. The sequence goes on from NZ_CP109178.1 coordinate 3,544,305, forward strand.
GGGCGCACACCTGCTGCGAACTCCTCCAGCGCACGGCTGCCGGCGAGTTTGCGCTGTGCGTGTACGGAGAAGAGGTGCGCGCACCAGGCGGCCGGGGCGACGGCGAGCGCGAGCCCCAGGAGAGGTGCGGGGGTGATCGCCCAGGGCCCTTCGGGACCGCCGCTGAGGACCTGGTCGAGCAGGGCGTCTCCGTACAGGACGTACCCGAGAAGCCAGTACCCGTAGACCGCGGCGGCAGCCGAGGAGCGCCCTTCGCCGGCGTGCAGGGGGCCGCTCCGCAGGCACAGGCCGAGGCCGAGGAGCGCGACCAGCGCCCCGACAAGGGCCACGGTGAGCCGCCCCCCGCCGCCGAGTACCCCGTCGGTGAGTTTCAGGACGACGGCGGTCGCGGTGCAGGCGGCGCCGGGGAGCAGCGCGCGGAGCGTCCAGGCGGCGCGCGTCTCGATGTCACGCATCGGGGCGGGCGCCGTCGCGCGACCTGGCTCGCCCGCGACGGCGGGCACCCGCGCGTAGAGCTCCTCGGCGAGCGAGAAGACGTCGCGGTGCCGGTAGCGGGCGGCGGTGCGGTCGGTGACCCCGTGGGCTTCGAGCCCGGCCGCGATCTCCAGGGGATCGACGGCGCGTTCGCAGAGCTCGCGGTGCCGGTGCATGAGCGTCTTCACGGGGTCGATGGGTCCACGGCGGGCCGCACTGGGCTTGCGCGCGGACACGGCGGTGGTGTGTGCGACCTCGGGGGCGCGGGCGATGGGGGCGGCGTCGGCCGCGGCCTCGGCTCCGGCCTCGGCCGCCTCCGGCTCGGGCTCCGGTTCTTCGGCGGGGAGGCGGTCCGGGGGGGCGGTCGCCTTCGGCGGGCGGACGGGGTCGGTGGGCGCGGGTGGGTACGGGGCCGGGGGCTGATCCAGGGCCGCGGCCCCATGCGGATCTGCGGCCGGATCCGACTCCGTGGTCGGAGAGTGCTCCGCTTCCGGACTACCGGCCGCGTCCGGCGCCTGCGACGGGGCCGGGTCCACCTCCGGGGCGTGCGAGCCTTCGCCCCGGTCGGAGTTTCCGTCCCGCCTCAGGAAATGCCCCATGACCGACGCCGGCCACCCCCTTCCGGAGAGGCCGGGCACCATCGACGTGCGCCCCTTCCCGGTGAGGCCCGGCACCACCGGCGCCCGCCCCGGTCCGGATGCGGGCAGGCCCCAGGCCGGTGCGGAGATCTCCGCGACCCGTGTCTCGGAGACCAGAGCCTCCGAGCGGGAGTCCCAGCTCGCGTCGGGCATCGGTGTGCCCGAGGCACCAGGTGCCTCGGTCGGGCGGCCGCCCATGGGGGTTCCTCCGTGTTCTTCGCCGAGTCCGCGGGGCCGGCCCGCGGCTGTACCCGGCCGGCCCGCCCTCGTGTCCGTCTCCTGCTCACACATCGCCGTCCCCCGTTCGCCGCGCGCCCGCGCACACGCCCTCGGCGGCCCAGCTCGGGGTGTGCCCGGCCGTGAGCGGGACGGGGGCCGCCCAGCTGCCCAGCACATGGGCCTCCGGTGGTGTCGCGAACGGGCGCGGGGCGCCGTCCGCGTTCAGCGCATGCGTGTGTCTGCGCACCGGGGAGTGCGAGATCAGCTCCAGGTAAATGCCGCGAAATGCCGCGAGGTTCTGTTCGACGGTGAAGAGTTCGAGCGCACGGGCGCGGGCCGCCGCGCCGAGGCGTGCGCGGCGCTCGGGGTCGCGCAGCAGCGTGATGCACGCGTCGGCGAGCGCCCGGGGGTTGCGCGGGGGCACCACCAGCCCCGTACCGCCGATCACTTCGACGACGGCGCCGACGTCCGTCGACACCGTGGCACGTCCGCAGAACATCGCCTCGACCAGGCTGATCGGGAAGCCTTCGACGACGCTGGAGAGGACCACGATCCCGCCCGCCGCATACGCCTCCGCCAGGTCCGGCAGTTCGGCGTCGCCGATGTCCTCGAAGGAGACCGGGTTGTCACCGATGGCGTGCGCGTCGGCGGCCTCGTCGGGGAAGAGCTGGGCGGCGAGCGCCCGGCACTGGGCGAGGTATGTGGCGCCTTCCGCGCACGGCGCCGGTGCGCCGATGATGCGCAGCCGCGCGTCCGGTTCGGTCTTCCGTACCTCGGCGAATGCGTGCAGCAGCGCGACCAGGTCCTTGGAGGGTTCGATCCTGCCGACCCAGACCAGCGTGTCGGGTCCGCCGTCGTCGCCGCTCTCCCCGAGCGCGGCGAACCGGGCCGCCTCCATGCCGGGGTAGACGGTGCGCACCTTGGCCCGGTCGGCGCCGCACCGCTCCTGCCAGCGGCGGGCGTGCGTATTGCCCGGGGTGATGAGCGCGGCCTGCCGGTACACCTCGGTGGCGAGCCGTCCGAGGAAGTTGGCGAGCAGGGCGCGTACCGGCGCACTCAGCGGCGTGCCGGTCGCGGCGAGGTAGTGGGCGCGCAGCTGCACACCGTGCTCGGTGACCAGCAGCGGCACCCCGAAGAAGCGTTTGGCCAACAGTCCCGGCAGAGCTGCGGCTCCGCCGGACGTGGCGTGGCAGAGGTCGACCGCGCCGAGGCTCTCCTCGTCGTACCAGTCGAGGGAGAGCGGACGCAGGACGCGGTCCAGCTCCGCGGCGAAGGCGAGTAGGTCGGGGACGGTCGCGGTCTGGACGGTGCGGCCGGTGCCGGGGGCGCGACAGGCGGCTTCGAGTACGCGGACGGCGGTTTCGGAGCGGAGCGCCGCGGGTAGTCCGCCGTGTTCGCGGGCCAGTTCGGCGAGTCCGTACAGCCCGTCCGTGAACTGCGCGTCGGCGGTGTCGGAGACACCCGTCCGACGTACGCCGTCCGCTCCGTCGCGCGTCACGTCCGCCGTACAGATGGATGTGGCGAGCGCCGTGAAGTGCGTCGTGAAGCGGCGCCGTTCGCGACGTCCGTACGACCGCCCGCCTCCGCCGGTCAGCAGCCGGGCGAGCAGCCGCTTGGGGGCGTGGCCGCCCAGGATGTCCTCGTCGGCCATCCACAGCGGCGCCGTCCGCACCCGGCTGACCTGGGGCGGGAGCTGTACCCAGCCCTGCGCCTCCTGCTCGGCGGAGCGGCTGAGCGCGTAGAGATCGAACTCGTGCGTCAGTCCGCGCACCAGACGGTCGCACCAGAGTCTGGACTCACCGGTCGCGTACGGATAACCACCGTCGGTGAGGAGTCCGATCCGCACGAGCACACCCCCGATCTCCCTTGTGGGCGGCCGCCGTTGAAATGGCGACTCGCAGCGGGACGACCGTAAGCGGATACGCCGGTGGCGCGACGGACGGTTGTCCATCGCGCCACCGAAAGGGGTGAACCGTCGTAACTTTCCCGCCCCGGTAGCGTTCCGTCGCGCTATGAGGGTGATCGGTTACGCAGGGTCAGGCTGCGGCCAGCTCCTTGCGGGCCGTGCGGCGCACTGCCGCGAGCGCCGGATCGAGGGCGGGCACGGCGGCCAGCAGCTGCTTGGTGTACGGATCCTGGGGCGCCCCGTACACCTCGTCGACACTGCCCTGTTCGACGATCCGGCCCTGCCGCATCACCGCGACCCGGTCGCTGACCTGCCGCACGACCGCGAGGTCATGGGCGATGAAGACCAGTCCGATGCCGAGTTCGCGCTGGAGCTCGGCGAGGAGTGCGGTGACCTGTGCCTGGGTGGTGACGTCGAGCGCGGAGACCGGTTCGTCGCAGACGATCAGCTTGGGGTCGGCGGCGAGCGCGCGGGCGATGCCGACGCGCTGACGCTGTCCGCCGCTGAACTCGTGCGGGTAGCGGTCGTACCGGTCGGGGTCGAGGCCGACGCGTTCCAGCAGTTCCTGGACGCGCGCCCGGATCCGGGTGTCGTCGAGTGCGCCTGCCGCGCGCAGCGGATCGGCGACGGATTCACCGATCGAGCGGCGCGGGTTGAGTGAGGCGACGGGGTCCTGGAAGACCATCTGGAGCTCACGCCGGTACGGGCGCAGCGCCTTGTCCGACAGCGATCCGATATCCGTACCCCGGTACTGGAGCCGGCCCGCGGTCGGGTCGAGGAGGCGGACGAGCATCCGGCCGAGCGTCGTCTTGCCGCTGCCGCTCTCGCCGACGATGCCGAGTGTCTCGCCGGGGTGGACGGTGAGCGATACGCCGTCCACGGCGGTGATCCGGCTGCCGCCCCGTCCGAATTCGCGTCGCAGATCGATGGCTTCGAGCAGCGGCTCGCCCGCCTGCGCAACACGGGGCACGGCGGCGTCGAGCCCCGGCCCGCCCCCGTCCGCGACACGAGCCGCCGGAACCGGCACCGGCTCCGGGCGCTTCGCGTCCACCCTCGGTACGGCGGCCAGCAGTTCGCGCGTGTACGGCTGCCGGGGCGCGCCGAGCACCTCGGCGACCGGCCCGCGCTCCACCTCTCGGCCCGACTGCATGACCAGCACCTCGTCGACGCTCTCCGCCGCGACGCCCACATCGTGGGTGACCAGCAGGAGCCCCATGCCGGTCTCCCGGCGCAGCGTGTGCAGCAGGTCCAGGATCTGGGCCTGGACGGTGACGTCCAGCGCGGTCGTCGGCTCGTCGGCGATCAGCAGCTGCGGCTCACAGGCCAGCGCCATCGCGATCAGCGCACGCTGCCGCATCCCACCGGAGAACTCGTGCGGCCGGGACCGTGACCGCCGCACCGCGTCGGGGATCCCGACCCGGTCGAGCACGTCGACGGCCCGCGCCCGCGCCGCCCGCCCGGAGGCGCGCGTGTGGACCCGGTACACCTCGGCGATCTGGTCACCGACCGCGTAGTACGGGTCCAGCGAGGACAGCGGGTCCTGGAAGACCATCGCGGCCTTCGCCCCGCGCAGCGCCCGCAGCTCCGCGTCGTCCGCCGCCTGTACGTCCACGCCGGCGACCCGTATCGAGCCGCCGACCGTGGCGCCTGTCCCCCGGTGGAGCCCGAGCAGGGCGTACGCCGACGCGCTCTTGCCTGAGCCGGACTCGCCGACGACGCCGAGCGCGGCACCCTCCTCCAGCGTGAAGGACAGGCCGTCCACGGCCCGTACGCCGTCCGCGCCGTCGAAGGAGATGGTCAGATCGGAGACCTCGACCAGACTCATGCCAGCACCACCCGACGGTCGGCCATCGCCTGCAGGATGTCCGCGACGGCATTGGCAAGGACGACGAAGAAGCCGGTGACGAGCACCAGGCCGACGACGACCGGCAGGTCGACGTTCTTCACGGCGTCGACGAGTTCGCGTCCGACGCCGGGGATGTTGAAGAGCGACTCGGTGAGGACAGCGCCACCGAACATCGAGCCGATGTCGAGCGCGCCGAGCGCGATCACGGGGCCGAGCGCGCCGCGCAGCGCGTGCCGCCCGACGAGCTTCCGCTCGCTCACCCCGTACGCCCGGAAGGTGCGCACATGGTCCTCGGCGAGGGTCTCCAGCATCGACGCCCGGGTCATCCGGGCGTACGGAGCGGCGGAGACCAGGGCCAGTGAGACCCAGGGCAACAGCAGGTTCCAGGCCCACTGTTCCGGGTTCTCGGTGAGCGGTACGTAGTCGGGGAAAGGCAGCAGCTGCAGCGCCGAGCAGAAGACGATGATCAGCAGCAGGCCGACGACGAAGACGGGCGTGGCCATGCCGGCCAGGGTCAGTCCGGTGAGGAGCCGCTCGGTCGCGCGGCCGCGCCGCCAGACCGAGAGCAGCCCGGTGCCGACACCGAGCACGATCCACAGCACGAACGCGCCGATGGCGAGTGAGGCGGTGGCCGGGAGCTTGGTGAGGATCATCTGGGTGACCTGCTCGTCGTTCTGGTAGGAGCGTCCGAGGCAGGGTGCCTGGCAGTGCAGGATTCCGGTGCCGGTCGAGTAGTCGCGGCCGGCGAAGATCCCCTGGAGGAAGTGCGCGTACTGCAGGTACAGCGGGTCGCCGAGCCGCAGTTGGTCGCTGACCTGTGCCACCTGGGCGGGCGAGCAGCGCGGACCGCAGGCGATCTGCGCGACGTTGCCCGGGGCGACGTAGAAGGCGGCGTAGACGACGACGCTGAGGGCGAGGAGCACGAAGAGCGCCCCGCCGATGCGCCGCAGCAGGAACCGGCTCATGCTCCGGCCTCCTTCTTGCGTCCGGTGCCGATCCGCAGCCGGGAGGCGACGCGCGGGTCGAGTGCGTTGCGCACGCCTTCACCGAGGACGGTCAGCGCCAGCACGGTGATGAAGATCAGCAGGGCGGGGATCAGTAGATAGGTGGGCGCCGCCTGGTACCACGTGTCGGCGTCGCTGAGCATCTGTCCCCAGGACGGCGTGGGCGGTTTGATGCCGACGCCGAGGAAGGACAGCGCCGCTTCGACGACGATGTTGCCGGGGAAGAGCAGCACGGCGTAGGTGATGACGGGTGCGGCGAGCGCGGGCAGCAGCTCGCGCCGGGCGATCCGCCGGCCGCTCCAGCCGCTGAGCCGGGCGGCCGCCACATGGTCGAGCGACTTCAGCGCGAGGGTCTGGGCGCGCACGATCTTGGAGATGCCGGACCAGCCGACCAGGCCGACGATCGCGGCGATCAGCACCGGACGTGGGAAGCCGGCGGGGACGACGGCGAGCGCGCCGAGCGCGATCACCATGACGGGCAGGGCGACGACGACGTCGGTGACGCGGCTGAGCGCCTGGTCGACGAGGCGGTTGCCGAGTCCGGCGGCGAGCCCGACGGCCACGCCGATGATCACCTGGAGCAGGGTCGCGGCCAGCGCGACGCCGAGCGAGACCCGGGCCCCGTACACGACGCGGGCGAAGAGATCGCGGCCGGTGAGCGGTTCGACGCCGAGCCAGTGGTCGGCGCTGATCCCGCCGAACGAGCCCAGCGGTACGCCGCCGGTCGCGGAGTCGACGAGGTTCGCGTGGTACGTGGTGGGGTCCTGGCCCTCGATGCCCGCCAGCAGCGGGGCGGCGAGCGCGACCAGGACCAGCAGGGCGACGATCACGGCCGCCACGGCGGCGGAGCGCCGTGCGCGCAGCCGCCGCCAGAACGAGGAGGCCCCGGAGGCGGGGGCCTGCACGGCCCCCGCCTCCTTGACCAGCAGAGCTTCGGCCATGGTTACTTGACCGCGACCTGCGAGATGTCGAGTACACCGGTCCAGTCGCTGATGACGACGTTCTTGATGGACTCGCCGTACAGGCGCTTGTAGACGGGGTGGAACAGCGGCACGGTCACCGCCTGCTCACCGATCTTCTTGTCGAGTGCGCCCCAGCGCTTCGCGGCCGCGCTCAGGTCGGTCAGCTTGTTGATCTCGTCGATCTCCTTGTTGACGGAGGCGTCGTCGAGCTGGGAGGCGTTGAAGTTGTAGCCGTTCTTGACGATCTGGCGTCCGTCGAAGATCGGTGCGAGGAACGGACCGCCGGACGGCCAGTCGGCGCCCCAGCCGGTGAGGAAGAAGCCGGGCTCGCTCTTCACGTTGTAGATCTTGTCCGAGTACGCGTTGGACTCCAGGCCCTGGAGCTTGACCGTGATCCCGGCCTGCTTCAGCGCCTCCTGGATCGCGGTGGCGATCTCCGGGCTGGTGGCGAAGTTCTTTTCGTTGGAGTGCGTGAGGGTGATGGTCAGGCCCTTGGCGTAACCGGCCTCCTTCAGCAGCTCCTTGGCCTTGGCCGCGTCGCCCGTCTTACCGGCGGGGAAGGCGTCGTACGCGTTGAAGCCGAAGGACGCCTGCTCCGGCAGGAAGGTGGTGGCGGGCTCGGCGAGCGAGGAGCCACCGGCCGCGTTGACGACCGAGGTGCGGTCGACGGCGTACGAGATCGCCTGGCGCACCTTCGGGTTGTCGAACGGCTTCACCTTCGGGTTGAAGGCGATGTAGTTCGTGTAGCCGAAGTGGCCGGTGCCGACCCGGGCGGCGAGCTTCTTGTCGCCGGTGACCTTGGCGAGCTCGGCCGGGCCGAGGTTGGTGTCGGTGGTGACTGCGGCGGCGTCGGCGCCGCGGGAGGCGGAGAGCCGCTGGTTGATGACGGCCGAGTCGAGCCCGGAGCGCACGTCGATCCGGTCCGGGTACGCCTTGCGCTCCTCGTCGGTCGCGGCCGACCAGAACTTGTTGCGCTCCAGGACGAGGCGCTCACCGTCGCCCTCGTTCTTGACGACCTTGTACGGACCCGAGGAGATGGGGTGGTTCTCGTACTTCGTGCCGGTGTCCTTGGCCTTCGGCACGGGGGTCGTCTGGGTCTGCGTCGCCAGGTAGGGGAACTCGCCCTCCGGCTTGTTGAGGTGGAAGACGATCGTCTTCGCGTCGGGCGTCTCGATCGAGGCGAGGCCCTTCTTGTCCTTGTACGGACCCCGGTAGTCGGCGCCGCCGATCAGCCAGTCGCGCAGGTAGGGCGCACCCCCGGAGAGCTCGGCGGCGAAGGAGCGCTCGATGCCGTACTTGATGTCGGCGCTCGTGATCGCGGTGCCGTCCTCGTACTTCAGGCCGTCCTTGAGCGTGTACGTCCAGACGGTGGCGTTCTTGCTGGGCGTGCCCAGGTCGGTCGCCAGGTCGGGGACGACCTTCGCGCCGGCCGCACCGGCCTCCCGGTTGCGGGTGGTCAGCGTACGGAAGACCAGGGACGGGACGTTGCCGCCGCCGGAGGTGTAGAGCCGCGCGGGGTCGAAGTCCTCCTGCGCGGCTCTGTTGAGGACGGTGAGCGTGCCGCCCTTGGCGGGCTTGCCCGCTGCGCCGGAGCTGCCGTCGCTGCCCTTGCTGTCCTGGGGCCCGCACGCGGCGGCGCCCGAACCCACGACGAGAACCACGACGGCCGCGGCCACGCGGCGCGATATGACGGACGGTTGACGCATCGGAAGATGACCTCTCGGAGTGCTGCTTGCGGTGAAAACCGGATGGTGGGTCCGTGCAGGCTGCAGCGAGGGTGTGGTGGAACGACCGGCCGGAAAGCGAAAAGGGGACCGGAGCACCGAAACTGCCGCGCCTGCGGACGTGAGAACGCCGGGGCGCGGAAATCGGGAAGGGCCGTTCGGACCGAGACCAGGGCTCGGAGAAAGGGGCCGACGCGCGCTCAGGCAGGTGTCAGCAACAGTGAATGTCGGCGACGCTGTGCCCGGTCACGCCGATGAGCGCCAGCACAATGGCGGCGCATTCGGAGGTGACAAGGCTGCGTGACATGCCGAGAAATATGCGGGACCGCATCGGCGATGTCAACGCCGGACAAGACGCCGGTCTCAGATACTGGACAGCATTTCGGACGGCCGCCCTCCCGGCCCGGGCGCAGGCCTCAGCAGGAGTCGATCAAGGGGTGGCCGGGCAGAACCGGACCGACGCCCCGATCCGGCTCAACCGGCCGGGTGGACCCAGGGGTTGGGGCGGCACTTGATCCCATCGATGTCCAGGGACTTGGTCTGCTGCTGCATCACCGGGGCCAGTGCGCCCGGCGTGCGGCACGTCACATGGTCGTGCCCCAGCCGGTGGCCGACCTCATGGTTGATCAGCATCTGGCGGTAGGCGAAGAGCTTCTCGGGGCCGAACGTCGACGACCCCTGCGCCCAGCGGTAGGCGTTGATCATCACGCGCTCGGTCGCCGCGGAATCGCACGAGACATTGTCCTCGGTCGTATCGAGGCCCGACTTCTTGCACCAGTCGCCGGTGGTCCCCGGGCTGGCCAGCGTGATCACGAAGTCGGGGTCACCCGAAGAGATCCGCTCAAAAGTCATGGCGCCGTCGTGTGCCCAACTCCGGTCGTCATTAAGGGTCTTCTGAACGGCTTCGGCAAAAAGTCCGGCATCGAGACCGAGGCCCTTTTCGACATCGATCCGATAGCGGTACTTATGCCCGCGGCCCGGAGCCTTCGCCCCGCCCGGGACCGCCTCGAAATGCCCGGAGCCCCGGAGGTCCGGGGCGAGCGGATAGCTCTTGGCCATCTTCTGACCGTACGAAAGGGCCTTGACCGCGGCCGGTGCGGGCGTCGGCCGGTCGTCCGAGCGGGAGGAGATGTCGTGGCCACCCTCCCGGTCCATGCCCGTCGGCGCGGCGGCACCGGCCCGCGCCCCACCGCCGTCATGGGCGACCTGCCCCGCGACGACGACCGCGAGCACGGTGGTCACCGCGGCGGCCGCGATGCCGGTGAAGGTACGGCCCTTGGCACCCTTGCCGTCCTTGGGGGCCGGGGCGGTGCCCGGCGCCACATCCCTGTCCCCGCCCGGGGGCCGCTCGTCCCACTCGACGACCGAGCCGAACGGATCGGCCGGCAGGGCGGACGGGGAGCGCGGTGCGGGTGGCGCGAGCGATGCGGGTGGCGCGTCGAAGGCGTCGACGAACTCCCGTCGCGGCCCCGGTATCAGCGGCCGCTCACCGGCCGCCTGCTGCTGGGACGTCGGCTGAGGACGCTGCGGCATCGGCGTCCGCTGACCCATCGACTGCTGCTGAGAGGCCGGCCGAGGTGCCCCCGGCCGTCGCCCCTGGCCACCGGCATCGGTCCGCGCCGGGATCTGCCAGTCGCCGTACCGCTGCCGGGTTCCCGCCCCCCAGCCACCACCCGGTTCACGCAGTTCGGGATGGCCGCCGCGCACCTGCGGGATCCCCTGGAAGGGGGTGTGCCCGTCCGCGCCGGGCGGGGTGTCGGCCGCCCTCCTGCGTCGTCCGTTGCCGGACTCCGGCCGCACCCCCTCACGACCGCCCACCGCCTTCGCGGCGGCATCGCTCTCGGGTCCCTTGGGTGGAGGGCCCTTTCGGCTGTGTCGTCCCACGCCCCGGATCAGCTCCCGCCGCGTTCGTCGAGCAATTCCCGGAACGCCTGGGCGACCGCCTCCGGGTACTCCATCATCGCCACGTGCCCGGCATCGGGCAGTGTCAGCAGCCGCGAATCGCGGAAGGCCGCGGACGCCCTGCGTGCCATCCGGTACGAGACGAGCTGGTCCCGTCCGCCGTACACGAGCTGAGTCGGGGCGAGCACACGCTCGGCCTGGCGCCACAGCCCGTGCTGCCCGCCCAGCGTGTAGGCATCGACGATGCCACGTGCCGAGCGCGTCATCGCGTCCCAGAAGTACGGCAGCTCCAGCCGTCGCTCCATTTCTGCCACCGCATCGCGGAAGCCTTCCTCGGAGACACGTGCCGGATCGCCGTAACAGAGTGCCATGACTCCGCGGGTGCGTTCTTCCGCGGTCCAGTCCTTGCTGAGCCGGGAGAACAGGGATGCGGCACCCGGAACTGCGAGCAGTGCGGTCGGTACGGCAGGCCACTGCACCCGGATCTCGGGCAATGCAGGCGAGACCAGGGTGAGCGTGCGCACCAGATCCGGACGGACGGCCGCGACCCGGGTGGCCACTGCACCACCGAGTGAATTGCCGAAGAGATGAACGGGCCCGTGCTCCTCCGCATCGAGGAGCCGGATCACCGCGCGGGCGTGCCCGGTGACCGAGTAGTTGCCGTCGTCCGGCGGCGGGGAGTCCCCGAAGCCGGGCAGGTCGACCGCCGCGCCGTCCACCACGTCCTGGAGCAACGCCATCAGCACCGACCAGTTCTGCGAGGAGCCGCCGAGCCCGTGCACACAGAGGGCGGGCGGCAGTCCGGACCGCTCCGGCGGGCGGGTGCGGACGTTCAGCGTCAGTCCGGGCAGCGCGACGGAGCGCAGCTTCTCCCCCTCGCCGACCCGGACGGGGCTCACCGTGGGGGCCACCGCGGCGGCAGCGGCGCGGGCTCCCGGCAGCTCGGTCGAAGACATGCGCCAATGTTACGAGACGATCACACCGTGGTTCGTGTGTTCGCCGTCACAGATCGCATAGCGCCAAGAAGGGGGAGCTCCTACGCTCGAAGCTAAGGAAGGGAGTCACCATGATGGTCGACCCCAGTGACCCGGAGACTTTCGAAGACGTTCAGCCGGACGAACCGGACCAGGAGACGCCCGAGGCGGATGCCGTCGAGCAGCACGCCGACCTCCAGCAGAAGAGCGACGATCCGTTGACGGACATCGACCGGGCCACCGCAAATGAGGCAGATGCGGCCGAGCAGCACCGCGTCGTCGCACAGGACGAGGACGACTACCGCTGATACATCCCGTTTTGCCGTGCGGTTCGAAGAATCTGTGGCTACCGCAGCGGTCCGGTCCGTGAAATTCTGCGTCCGCGCCGCGCACACCCGGGTTACTCAAAAGTACGATGGCCGAACGGCGCAGCGCGTACGCAACGGCTGCGTTCGATCACAATTTTGGGAGGCGGCGTGACAGCCATCGAGCAGACAGAGGCGGCGCGCCCGCGGGGCACTCGCCTGCCTCGCCGCGCCCGACGCAACCAGCTGCTGGGCGCCGCGCAGGAGGTCTTCGTCGCGCAGGGCTACCACTCCGCCGCGATGGACGACATCGCGGAGCGGGCCGGTGTCAGCAAGCCGGTGCTCTACCAGCACTTCCCGGGCAAGCTGGAGCTCTATCTGGCACTGCTCGACCAGCACTGCGAGTCGCTGCTGCAGGCCGTCCGTACGGCACTGGCGTCGACGACGGACAACAAGCTGCGTGTCGCCGCGACGATGGACGCCTACTTCGCGTACGTCGAGGACGAGGGCGGCGCCTTCCGACTGGTCTTCGAGTCGGACCTGACGAACGAGCCGGCGGTACGCGAGCGGGTCGACCGGGTCTCGCTGCAGTGCGCGGAGGCGATCTCCGATGTCATCGCGGGTGACACGGGACTGTCCAAGGACGAGTCGATGCTGCTCGCGGTGGGTCTGGGCGGTGTCTCCCAGGTGGTCGCCCGGTACTGGCTGTCCAGTCAGTCGGCGATCCCGCGCGACACGGCGGTGCAGCTCCTCACCTCGCTGGCCTGGCGCGGCATCGCCGGGTTCCCGCTGCACGGCGTCGATCAGCACTGACCGTCCGGCCTTGTTCGCTGCGGGCGTGGCCCGCCGACCCCTGACAGCTCCCCTCACCGGGCTAATGTGTGGTTCGTACGGCGCGGCACACGCGCAGAGGACTGACCGTCGGAGGGACATAGCCGTGGAGGTCAAGATCGGCGTGCAGCACGCACCCCGGGAGATCGTTCTGGAGAGCGGGCTTTCCGCCGAGGAGGTCGAGAGCGCGGTCGCCGAGGCTCTCACCGGCAAGGCGCAGCTGCTCAGCCTCACGGACGACAAGGGCCGCAAGGTCCTGGTGCCGGCCGACCGGGTCGCCTACGTGGAGATCGGCGAGCCGAGCACGCGGCGGGTCGGGTTCGGCGCGCTGTAGGAGCACGCTCGACGCAAGGCAGTGAAGCGGCCCGGCGGGGATCCCCGCCGGGCCGCTTCGTCGTTCCCCGCTGCTCACGGCCACTGACACCTGTGCGACACCTGTGCGAAAAATCTCGCAGGAGGGTTGTATTCCACGGCCCACGGGTAGGACCGCCTACGACCGATTTGCCCCCACAGCTCCACGAGCAGGGGATATCCCCCTCCGCAACCCGCGAGGTGAACGTCTGTGATCTGGGAATCCCTCGGTTCCGTCGTGCTCGGACTCGCCCTCTCCTGGGCGGCGCTCCGTTCGCTGTCGGGTCGGCTTCCGTCCCGCCGTACCGTCTTCGCCACCGGCACTCTGGGTGCCCTGTTCGGCGCGTATCTGACGCATTCGGTGCTGGGGCCGGGCCATGCCCTGGCCACCCTGATCGGCGCGGTGCTGATCGGCGCGGTGACGCTCTCCCTGCTGCTCCGTCCGGACAGCCGCCGCCTGAGCCGATCAGCAGCGGCCTGACCTCGTACGGGACCGGTCGACCGGATCGGCCGACCGGTCCCGGGCCGGCAGCGGCCGAAGTCAGGCAGCCAGTCCGAGCGCGGCCATCCGCTTGGTGTGCGCCTCGGTGATCCGCGAGAACATCCGGCCGACCTCCGCCAGGTCGAATCCGTCGGCCACACCGCCGACCAGCATCGTCGACAGCGCGTCGCGGTCGGCAACCACCCGCTGGGCCTGCGAGAGCGCCTCGCCCATCAGCCGGCGGGCCCACAGCGCGAGCCGGCCGCCGACGCGCGGGTCGGCCTCGATCGCGGCGCGCACCTTCTCGACGGCGAAGTTGCCGTGGCCCGTGTCGTCGAGCACAGCGAGGACGAGCGAGCGGGTGTCCGAGTCGAGGCGGGCGGCTACCTCGCGGTAGAAGTCACTCGCAATCGAGTCGCCGACGTATGCCTTGACCAGGCCCTCGAGCCAGTCCGACGGGGCGGTCTGACGGTGGAAGTCGTCGAGCGCCTTGGCGAAAGGCTCCATCGCGGCGGTCGGCTCCGTGTCGATCGCCGTCAGCCGGTCCGTCAACCGCTCGAAGTGATGGAATTCGGCGGACGCCATCTTTGCGAGCTCCGCCTTGTCGGCCAGCGTCGGCGCGAGTTTGGCGTCCTCGGCGAGCCGCTCGAAGGCCGCCAGCTCTCCGTATGCGAGCGCCCCCAGCAGATCGACGACCGCGGCGCGGTACTGCGGTTCCGCCGATGCCGTGGCCCAGTCCTGGGCGGCGATTCCGGTGGGTGCGGGGGCTTCAGTGGCGTTGTCAGGCGTCTCCATGAACCGCAGAATAGCCCGCCCGACAGGGGGTGGAAGGGCCTGGTCAGCCACCGACATCACACCGTTCCGATGAATTCGCCCAACACACATGCGCGAATCCGGGGTACAGTGATATTGCGCCGACAGAGCATTTTGTATGTGCCGGTGGCGCGAAATGAATGAGGATGCCCGGTCGGTGGCCCGATCGGCTCCGACCCGACAGCCCTCCACGCGGGGCGTACGACACGTACGACCGCAGATGAGGGGCCCCCTCAGCGGCACGAGCGCTCGAGCGACGGCAGTGGTCCCGCGCCACCCGGCCCATCCACGGCCGGATGACCAACCCCGGCACGGTACGACCCCCAGCGTTCGCCTCGGACCGCGTCTCACAGAAGAGGCAGCACCCTGACTACGTTCCGAGACCTCGGGATTCTTCCCGAGACGGCCGAGGCCCTTGAGGCCGTCGGCATTGTGTCCCCGTTCCCCATCCAGGAGATGACGCTCCCCGTCGCACTCTCCGGCTCCGACGTGATCGGACAGGCCAAGACCGGTACCGGCAAGACGCTCGGTTTCGGTCTTCCGCTGCTGGAGCGCGTCACCGTCCCCGCGGACGTCGAGGCAGGCCGGGCCCAGCCCGAGCAGCTGACCGGGGCCCCGCAGGCACTGGTCGTCGTCCCCACCCGTGAGCTCTGCCAGCAGGTCACCAACGACCTGCTGACGGCCGGCAAGGTGCGTAACGTCCGCGTTCTCGCCATCTACGGCGGCCGTGCGTACGAACCCCAGGTCGAAGCCCTGAAGAAGGGCGTCGATGTGATTGTCGGCACCCCGGGGCGACTGCTCGACCTGGCAGGACAGCGCAAGCTCGACCTGTCGCACGTGCGCTCGCTCGTTCTCGACGAGGCCGACGAGATGCTCGACCTGGGCTTCCTGCCCGACGTCGAGAAGATCATCACGATGCTTCCGCCCAAGCGCCAGACCATGCTGTTCTCGGCGACCATGCCGGGTGCGGTCATCGGCCTCGCGCGGCGTTACATGACGCAGCCGACGCACATCCGTGCCACCTCACCCGACGGTGAGGGCGCGACCGTCGCTAACACCTCGCAGCACGTCTTCCGGGCCCACTCGATGGACAAGCCCGAGATGGTCTCGCGCATCCTGCAGGCCAACGGCCGCGGACTCGCGATGATCTTCTGCCGTACGAAGCGGACGGCCGCCGACATCGCCGACCAGCTGGAGAAGCGCGGTTTCGCGTCCGGCGCGGTCCATGGCGACCTCGGCCAGGGCGCCCGTGAGCAGGCGCTGCGCGCGTTCCGCAACGGCAAGGTGGACGTGCTCGTCTGCACCGATGTCGCGGCCCGCGGTATCGACGTCGAAGGCGTCACGCACGTCATCAACTACCAGTCGCCGGAGGACGAGAAGACGTACCTCCACCGCATCGGCCGGACCGGCCGTGCCGGTGCCAAGGGCATCGCGGTCACGCTGGTCGACTGGGACGACATCCCGCGCTGGCAGCTGATCAACAAGGCGCTGGACCTGAAGTTCCCCGACCCGGTCGAGACGTACTCCACGTCGCCGCACCTCTTCGAGGAGCTCGACATCCCGGCCGGCACCAAGGGTGTGCTGCCGCGCACCGAGCGGACCCGTGCGGGTCTTCGGGCCGAGGAGATCGAGGACCTGGGCGAGACGGGCGGCCGTGGCCGCAAGTCGTCCGCCGCGTCCTCGGCGCCTGTGGCAGCTGAGGAGCGGGCGCCGCGTACGCCGCGTCAGCGTCGTCGTACCCGGGGCGGGTCCTCGGTCGCGGACGGCGCCGCCGCTGTGGTGCCGGCGCCGGGCTCGGAGGCCTCGGAGGTCGTGTCGGTTGCCGACGCGCCGGCCGAGCCGCGTACGCCGCGTCGCCGTCGTCGTACCCGTGTCGGGGCCCCGGATGTCGCGGCCGAGGCCGCGGTGGCCGTGGCGGAGGCTCCGGCCGCTGTTGTCGAGTCACCCGTGACGGTCGAGGCGGAGCCGGTGGCCGAGGCCAAGCCGCGTCGCCGCCGGGCTCGCGTCGCCGCCAAGCCTGCGGACGAGGTCGACTTCCAGATCGCGCCGATCGCCGAACCGATGCCGGAGGTCAAGGCGGTGACCAAGCCGCGTCGTCGCACCCGGATCGTCGCCAAGCCGGCGGCGGACGAGGTCGACTTCCAGATCGCGCCGATCGCCGAACCGGTGCCGGAGAGCAAGCCGCGCCGGCGGACGCGGGCTGCGGCGAAGCCGAAGGCGGAGACCGTGGTGGAGGCTCCGGTCGCCGAGGGTGAGGCGAAGCCGCGGCGCCGCCGGGCGCGGGCGGCCACCACCGAGAGCTGATCGCACCAGGTCGGTTGGTCCGGGGCTCCGCCCCGGACGCTTGAACTGCCGGACGGGCTTGAGGGCAACCTCAAGCCCGTCCGGCGTTTGCGTGCACCCGATTCAGCCCGTGCGGCGTTCGAGGACATAGCCTCTTTCCATGAGTCGGCCGCACACCTTCACCCCGCCTCCCTGCGCCCGCGTCCACCCGCTGCGTACCGCGCGCGGGGACTTTGCCGTGCTGGAAGCCCTGCCACCCGCCGAACCGCGTGGCACCGCCCTCCTGTTGCCCGGTTACATGGGCAGCAAGGAGGACTTCATCGCGCTCCTCGAACCGCTCTCCACCGCCGGCTACCGCATCGTCGCCGTCGATGGTCGCGGACAGTACGAGACCGAGGGGACGGACAGTCAGGAGACTTACGCCCAGGGCGAGTTGGCTCGTGACGTACTCACTCAGGCCGCCGCGCTCGACGCCGGCGGTGACGGCGCCGTGCATCTGCTCGGGCATTCTCTCGGCGGCCAGATCGCCCGCGCGGCCGTGCTGCTCGACGCCTCGCCGTTCCGTTCACTGACGCTGATGTCCTCGGGCCCCGCCCAGGTCACCGAGGCCCAGCAGCTCAAGGTGAAGATGCTCAGCGACGCGCTCGCGACGCTGAGCATGGCCGAGGTGTGGGAGGCGATGCGCGCCCTCGACCCACCGGAGGACGCGGCCACGGACGGCGAGGGTCTGCGCCGGCGCTGGCTGCGGCACCGGTCCGCCCAGCTGATCGCCACCGGCCGGCAGCTGGTGACCGAGCCGGACCGGGTGGCCGAACTCACCGCCGTTCCGCTGCCCGTCCATGTGCTGTCCGGCGAGCGCGACGACACCTGGCCGGTCCCCCTGCTCGACACGATGGCGCAGCGCCTCGGCGCGCACCGCACACGGATCGCGGGCGCCGAACACTCCCCCAACACGGACCGCCCGGAGCAGACCGCTGCCGCGCTCGTCTCCTTCTGGGACGGCGTGTAGCTCAGTACTGCGCCTGCAGGTGCTGCCAGAAGCCGTCGCGCAGCGCCCGCCGCAGGTGGGCGTGGCCGCGCAGCGAGTGCTGGAGGAGTCGTTCGGCCTCGACCAGCAGATCCTGGTCCACGGAGCCCGGCAGGTAGGGGTGTCCGGGCAGCAGATCGGCGAGGGACTCGCGACCGCGGGCGGCGAGCCAGGCCGCGGCGATCTGCGCACCGACGAAGCGGACGTCGTCGCGCGAGGGGGCCGGAGTGTCGTCCTCGTATGTGGTGACGGGGCGTCTGGTGACGTACGGGCGACAGAAGTCGAGGTCGAAGGTGCGCTGGCTGTCCACCTCCCAGAGCAGCGGTTCGGCCTGGTTGCGGCCTTCTCCGGCCTCGATGCCCCACAGGTGGACCCGGGCCCCGTACCCCTGCGCCGCCTCGACCGCCGACACCAGGTCCTCGTCGCCGCCGACGAGCGCCGCGTCACTGATGGCGCGGTGCCGGGCGAGCGATTCGAGGTCGGTGCGGATGAGTGAGTCGACCCCCTTCTGCTGGTTGTTGGCGTTGAGGTTGCCGAGTCTGACCTTGACGTCGGGCAGTTCGGCGATGGACTGCTGCTCGACGGTGTGGATCCGGCGCCTGGCCCCGTCGTACCAGTACACGCGCAGGAGTCTGCTGTCCGCGAAGATCGTGCGGGCCTTGTCGATGAACGCCTCGATCAGCCCCTCCGCATCGAGGTCGAAGGAGCGCCGGTCCTCGGTGCCGGTGACGAGCAGCCCGGCCGCCGCGTACACATAGCCCGCGTCCACGAAGATCGCGTGGGTCGAAGGGGTCTTCGACACCTCGGCGAGCATGCGTTTGAGCAGCTCGTTGGTGCGGTCCAGGCGCTCGCCGATCTCTGCGATCTCTGCCTCGCTCATACGGACCTCATCGTCCGCGCACGACCCGTTACCCACTGGTACTTAGACATCCAAAAAATTTCCTTAGCGTAGGGAATGTTTGCAGAGAGCATGCCGTTGTACACCATGTGGAGCGCGAGACACCGATGTCTGGTGCTCCACATCCTTGCGGACGGACCATCCGTCCTCCCAGTAGTTCTCCAGCAGGAGGATCAGACGAAGGGAAGCCATATGCGCTTCGAGATCATGCGACTCGACGATGTCGACGGTACCGCCGTGGACAGCACCGTCGTGGACGCCGCCTCCGTCAACCGGATCGTGCAGCAGGCCGCCGCGACAGGCCAGCGCATCTATATCCGCCCGGCCGAGACCTCGGCTTCGTAACACCTGACGACGCACAAAGACGAAGCGCCCCCGTACGGAATGTCCGTACGGGGGCGCTGTGGCATCTGCGGGCGCCCTCAGGAGCCCTGGATGACCTGGGTGATCCCGTTGATGATCTGCTGTACGGCGATGGCGGAGAGCATCATGCCGGCAAGCCGCGTCACCAGCACGACACCGCCGTCCTTGATCACACGGATGATCAGCAGCGAGTAGCGCATGGCCAGCCAGAGCACGACATGCATGGCGACGATCGCCGTCCATACGGAGATCTGCATGGCGAAGCTGTCGGCGTGCTGCACCGCCAGGATCACCGACACGATCGCCCCGGGTCCGGCGAGCAGCGGCATGCCCAGCGGTACGAGCGCCACGTTGACATCCTTCGTCTGCGTCGGCTCGTCGGTCTTGCCGGTCAGCAGATCGAGCGCGATCAGCAGCAGCAGAAGTCCGCCCGCGATCATCAGGGCGGGGACGGAGACGTGCAGATAGTCGAGGATCTGCTGGCCGAGCACACCGAAGACGGCGATCACACCGAAGGCGACCGCAACCGCCTGGAACGCCATTCGGCGCTGGATCTTGGCGGGCCGTCCGGCGGTCAGGGCGAGAAAGATCGGGGTGATCCCGGGCGGATCCATAATCACAAAAAGCGTGAGAAAAAGGGATCCGAAGACAGCAACGTCGAACACAGTGAGGCCTTGCGAGAAGAGAGCGGGTCGAAACAGGACACACGCAGCCCACGGCCGGATCCGGCCGGGCACGCGAAGAGAGAGGGGGGTGACGTACGCGACGTACGCGGGAAGCAATGAAGTGCGCGAGGCGCGCGGGCGGGGTGCTAGGCGGGGCGGGGTCCGCCGGCACCCGGCACCGGGAAGGCTCCCGTGGCGCGCCGGGTGATCTCGCCGTAGATCTCCGGGTCGGTGGTGTATTCGCCGAGCCGTACGGTCTTCCGGCTGCCGTGGTAGTCGCTGGAACCGGTGGCCAGCAGCCCCAGTTCCTTGGCGAGCCCACGCAGCCGGGCCCTGGTCGGCTCGTCATGGTCCATGTGGTCGACCTCGATGCCGTCGAGGCCTGCCGCGGCGAACCGGGCCATCGATGCCTCGGGCACCACCTCACCGCGCTTGACGGCGAGCGGGTGCGCGAAGACGGTGACGCCACCGGCGGCCTTGACCAGCCGGATCGCGTCGAAGGGATCGAGTTCGTGCTTCTCGGCGTATGCGCGTCCACCGTTGGCGAGCCACTCGGGGGTGAAGGCGTCGGAGACGGTCTCGACGACACCGAGCTCGACGAGCGCGGTGGCGATGTGCGGCCTGCCGACCGATCCGTCGCCGGCGATCCGGGCGATCTGCTCCCACTCGACGGGAACGCCGAGCGCCTGGAGTTTGCGCACCATCGTCTGCGCGCGCGGCACCCGGTCGTCGCGGACCAGCTCGCGTTCGCGCGCCAACTCGGGCTCGTCGGGGTCGAAGAGGTACGCGAGCATGTGCAGGCCCACGCCGTCGATCCGGCAGGAGAGCTCGGCGCCGGTGACGAGAGTGAGGCCCTCGGGGAGCGCGGCGATCGCCTCGGCGTGACCGCGGACGGTGTCGTGGTCGGTGAGAGCGACGACATCGAGCCCTGCCGCGGCGGCGTTCCGCACCAGCTCGGCGGGGGTGTCCGTGCCGTCCGACGCGGTGGAGTGGGTGTGCAGGTCGATGTGCACGACGCGTACTCCAGTGCTCTCAGCCGGACAGGGGGGACGCCCAAGGATAACCGGCATTCGAACACCGCCCGGTCAGGACGGCAGGACAGCGGGCAGCGCAGCAGGGCGGCCGGGACCGTGTGCCGCCCTCAGGGCCGGCTGAGCAGTCGTGGGCTGAGCGCCCCGCAGGGCACGAGGTCGACCTCTCCCCCGGCGTCGCGCAGATCGGTCAGTATCAGCTCGTCGTACATGAGCAGCGCGGACTGCTCGGGCCAGACGACTGCCCACAGCCAGAGCCCGCGCGCCTCACCCGCGAAGACCGCCCGGTCCTCGGGGGCGCTCTTGACCTGCCAGAGCGGGGTGGGCCGTCCGGCGGCCAGCACCTTGGCATTGGGCGGGCCGTCGACATGGAGGTACGGGCCCGGGTCGGGGCCGTCGATCCCGGCGTAACGCGCGCCGAGGCCGACCCCGAGCTCCTCGGCGACGAGCAGCATCTCGCCCACCCCGCCGAGCGGACCGGGTCCCGAGCAGGCGACGACGGTGGCGCGGCCGCCGCTGCGGTCGTCCCCCGCGTACGCCACGCCGGTGAACAACCAGCCGACCGGCAGCGGCCAGGGCATCCACACCGGCACCCGGGCACGGTGCACCACCACGCCGAGCGCCTCGACGCTGGGTGGGATCACCGGCTGCAAGGGATACACGGCGCCGTGCACGTCGCACTGCCAGGTGTCGGCGAAAAGACCGGGCGCCCTGACCCGGCCACCGCACTTCGGGCAACTGGGTTCGCCCCTCATAGCGCCCAACGGTCCTCCCCGGCTGTCGCCGCGTCAAGGACGATCACCCGTCCGCAGCGTGGCTCCCACCAGGATAAATAGATGTAGCTTGCATTCATTAGATTCCCTAACTTATTGTGTGCACAACGCATCGATCTACTGGAGAGCGAGAACCCCCATGCCGGCAGCGGATCCATTCGATCAGGGAACGGGCAGCATCCTGCGCCAGCCCAAGGCCGTCTGGGCCACCGCGGGCGCCTCGGTCGTCGCGTTCATGGGGATCGGGCTGGTCGACCCGATCCTGCCGTCCATCGCCAAGGGTCTCGAGGCCACGCCCAGCCAGGTGTCCCTGCTCTTCACCTCGTACTTCCTGATCACCGCGGTCGCGATGCTGGTCACCGGTTTCGTCTCCAGCCGGATCGGCGGCCGTAAGACACTCCTGACCGGCCTCGCGCTCGTCGTCGTCTTCGCCGGACTCTCCGGCACTTCGTCGTCCGTCGCGGAACTCGTCGGCTTCCGGGCCGGCTGGGGGCTCGGCAACGCACTGTTCGTCTCGACGGCGCTCGCCGTGATCGTCGGCGCGGCGGCCGGCGGCAGCTCCGCGGCGATCCTGCTGTACGAGTCGGCGCTCGGCCTCGGCATGGCCTGCGGACCGCTGCTCGGCGCGCTGCTCGGTGACGCCAGTTGGCGCTACCCGTTCTTCGGCACCGCGGCGCTGATGGCGATCGGCTTCATCTGCATCACGGCGTTCCTGAAGGAACAGCCGAAGCCGGCCCGCAGGACCTCACTGCTCGATCCGGTCAGGGCGCTGGGTCACGGCGGCCTCGCCTCGGTCGCGGCCTCGGCGTTCTTCTACAACTACGCGTTCTTCACGATCCTGGCGTTCACCCCGTTCGTACTGAACATGACGCCGTACAAGTCGGGCGCGGTCTTCTTCGCCTGGGGTCTGCTGCTCGCCGTCTTCTCGGTGCTCGTCGCACCTCGACTGCAGAAGCGTTTCGGCTCGCTCAAGGTGCTCGGCGCCTCGCTGGTCCTGCTCGCCGTCGACCTGCTGATCCTCGGCTACGGCAATCACACCGCCGCGATCGTCTGCACGATCGTCTCCGGGGCCTTCATCGGCATGAACAACACCGTCTACACGGAGCTGGCGCTCGGCGTCTCGGACGCGCCTCGCCCGGTGGCGAGCGCGGGCTACAACTTCGTCCGCTGGTTCGCCGCGGCTGCCGCCCCGTATCTCGCCCCGAAGATCGAGGAGTGGAGCAACATCCACGTCCCGTTCGTGGTCGCCGCGCTCGCGGCCGTGGCCGGCGCGCTCGTCGTCCGGATCCGGCGTACCGCCCTGACCCACGAGGCGGAGGAGCTGGAGCCCAGGCACGCCACCGAGGACGGCGTCGCGGTCTTCGCCAACTGACCTCCGGGTCAACCTTGTTCCGCCCCGCCCGCGGCTCTCCCTCCTGGCCGCGCGGCGGGGCCTCCCCGCATCCCGTATGACGTACGTCTCAGTCCAGGGTCACGGACGTACGCAGCGGATCACGCAGATCCGTCCCGTGCGACAGCCACCGCTCCTGCAGCTCCTGCGCCCCGCGGACCCGCTTCCACGCCGCCTCGTTGTGCGTCATCGGCAGCAGCGGCAGGAACCGCACCGGCTCCATCGGCTCGTCCAGTTCGAGGTCCTCGACCAGACCGCCCGACTCGGCGACCAGCACGGAGCTGAACGGTGCCCCGGGCCACAGCGGTTCACCGAGGTCCAGCGAGGCGCCGGGCGCCACGATCAGCCCCTCGACCTGCGGCGAGGCCGCCAGCACCGCCAGCCCGCGGAGGACCTTGTCGGTGTCGGCGAGACCGGCCCGCACGGAGAGGACCAGCTCGGCGCGCGGCCCCTTCACCGGGTCCGCGAGGGCGGCGGTCGGGTCGGCCATCGGCTGCGCGGACATGCCGAGCGTCGCGTAGCGCACCACATCGCCGTCGACGAAACGGAGCACCTCGATCCGGTCCGTACCGAGGAACGTCACCGCGGCGCGTGCGTCCGGTTCACCGAGAGCCGTCCGGAGACGGGCCTCGACCAGAGCAAGAATTTCTCCCATGCGGCGAGCATAGAACGCGTATCGAACGGGCAAAGTAAGGGA
Source organism: Streptomyces sp. NBC_01717 (assembly GCF_036248255.1). Taxonomy (NCBI): domain Bacteria; kingdom Bacillati; phylum Actinomycetota; class Actinomycetes; order Kitasatosporales; family Streptomycetaceae; genus Streptomyces; species Streptomyces sp. NBC_01717. The sequence continues at coordinate 3,567,862 of NZ_CP109178.1, forward strand.
TTGGCCCTGTGTCGGCTGATAGTCTTGGCCGCTGGTCGGACAGCACGCAGAAGCGTCGCTCTCAGTTCCGACGACACGTCATCCCCCACGGGGGACCGGCTGGAGGAGGTGGGGCTGCAATGGATCGAAGTCGATCGTGCAGTACCGATCGCTCTTCCGCCCGACACCTTTCTTCGGTGATCTGAAGCCTTCTCGGTCAAGGCCCGGGGCATTGCGCACGACGGAAGAGCACTCCTTTTTTGCCTGTCTGTAGCGAACGCCGTCATCGTGCCGCCGCGGTGCCGCCCGCTTTGCGGATGTGAGCACACGTCCCCATTCCGGGCTGTTCCACGCGCCCGACGACGGCCCTCCGTGAAGGAGCCAGCCATGTCGATGATCCGTGACCTGCGCGCCGCCGTGCGCCCGTCCCTGCGCAAGACCAACGTCCTGCACAGCAATTACGACACCACCCGTGACCCGTCCGCCTCCAGCGCGGTCGTCGACTGCGCGGTCTACCGCGACGGGCGGCGGCAGGAGAGCGGAAGCTGCCTGACACCGCACGAGGCGATGCTCCGGGTACGGGAGAAGGGCGGCTTCGCCTGGATCGGTCTCCACGAGCCGACCGAGGCCGAATTCGCCGGGATCGCCCGGGAGTTCGGTCTCCACCCGCTCGCCGTCGAGGACGCCGTCCACGCCCACCAGCGGCCGAAGCTGGAACGGTACGACGACACGCTGTTCACCGTCTTCAAGACCATCCACTACGTCGAGCACGCCGAGCTCACCGCGACCAGCGAGGTCGTCGAGACCGGTGAGGTGATGTGCTTCACCGGCCGGGATTTCGTCATCACCGTCCGGCACGGCGGGCACGGCTCGCTGCGTGCGCTGCGGCACCGGCTGCAGGACGACCCCGAGCTGCTCGCCAAGGGGCCGTCGGCCGTTCTGCACTCCATCGCCGACCATGTCGTGGACGGCTACATCGCGGTGGCGAGCGCCGTCCAGGACGACATCGACGAGGTGGAGATCGATGTCTTCTCCACCCCCGCGAAGGGCAGCCCGCGCGGTTCGGACGCCGGCCGGATCTACCAGCTGAAGCGTGAGGTGCTGGAGTTCAAGCGGGCCGTCTCGCCGCTGCTGCGGCCGATGCAGCTGCTCAGCGAGCGGCCGATGCGACTGGTCGACCCGGACATCCAGAAGTACTTCCGGGACGTCGCCGACCACCTGGCGCGGGTGCACGAAGAGGTCATCGGCTTCGACGAACTGCTGAACTCGATCCTGCAGGCCAACCTGGCGCAGGCGACCGTCGCCCAGAACGAGGACATGCGCAAGATCACGTCCTGGGCGGCCATCATCGCCGTGCCGACCATGATCTGCGGCGTCTACGGCATGAATTTCGACCACATGCCGGAACTGCGGTGGACGTACGGCTATCCGATGGTGATGGGCGTCATCGGGGTCGTCTGCTTCTCCATCCACCGCTCGCTCAAGCGCAACGGGTGGCTCTAATAGAGTTGGGCCCATGACTGCTGCCGCCGCTGACTCGCTGTTCGGACCGGCCCTCGTCGAGGAGGCCACCAAGAAGTCCGGCCTCATCTGGGTGCGCGGCACCGGGCCCGCGCGGGCGCTGTGGCACACATGGCACGAGGGGGCGGCCCATCTCGTCGGGGACGGCCCAGGCGAGCAGCCGCTGCCGGCCGGCCTCACCGACGGGTCCGCCGCCGAGGTGACCGTACGCAGCAAGGACAAGGGCGGCCGGCTGGTCGCCTGGACGGCCGCCGTGACGGAGCTCGCGCCGCACTCCGAGGAGTGGGAGGCGGCGGTCGCCGAGCTCAAGGGCAAGCGGCTGAACGCGCCGGACGCCGAGCAGATGACCGAACGGTGGGCACGCGAGTGCCGGGTCCTGCGGCTGACGCCCGGCAGCTTCCGTACGGACCTGCCGGACGCCTCGCACGCGGCGCCGCCGCTGCCGACCCCGGCGACCACCCGCCACCCCGTGCCCGACGCGCTCCCGCGGCTGCTGCTGAAGCGCCGCCGCAAGAGCTGACGGCGGCCGGACGGCGCTACGAGGTGGACTTGGGGAGCTGCTGCCCGTAGTCGACGGTGTCGCCCTTGGCCGGGGCCTTCAGCTCGAAGTCCAGGCCCCAGTCGGCGAGCGTGAGAATGCCTCCGCCACCGCCACGGGCGAACCGCAGCGGATACGGCGTGCCCTTCAGCGAGACATCGAGCGCACCGCCCTCCCCCTTGCCGCCGAGGATCTGGACGGTACGGACGGAACCCACCTTGCCGTGGTCGCCCTTGTTGACCTTGCCGTGCAGTGTGAGCATCCCGTCGAGCAGGGTCTTCATGTCCGTGAAGCCGCGCAGCTGCTTGTACGTGGGGTCGCCCTGGGGGACCTTCACGTACTTGTTCCGGAGCTTGTCCCCGGCTGCGGCACCTGCGTCGCCCTTCTTGTCCGTGCTGCCCTTCTCGTCGTGGCTCCAGAAGCCGGAGTCGGCCTTCAGGTAGACCTCGTCACCGATCCGCAGCAGCTCGAACGTGCTGTTCTTCGAGGTGAGCGAGCCCGTGCCGCCGTCCTCCTTGAGCCGCATGTCGATCTTGTACGTACCGCCCTTGCTGACCAGCGTGCCGGCCAGCCGCACCGCGTCCGCGGAGTCCGCCGCCTTCTGTGCCCGCTTCTCGATCTCCGCCGCCGAGAGTCTGCCGACGCCGTTGGTCCCCTTGTCCGGATCCTCGCTGCCGCACGCCGTCAGGGCTGCGGTCAGGCCCGCACAGAGCAGGACGGCAACAGCGGTCCGGCGGCGGGGAGCGACGGGGGGGACGAAAGAGGTCACGGGCGCACTGCCTCTCATCTGCGTGTGGGGGTGGCTGACGGCAGCGTACCGGTGCCGGGTACGCCGTCCGGCGCAGAGCCGTACGGACGGCTCCACCGGGCCGACCCGGAGCGGTACGGGCTAGCCTGATCCCGTCATAACAGCGCATAACCGGCTGGACGGACCGGGTTCCGCCTCGACGGGACGGAAGGAGGCACACCGCATGGCCGCAGGTGCCTCCCGCGTCTTCGTCTCGCACCTCTCCGGTGTGCCCGTCTTCGACCCCAACGGCGACCAGGTGGGCCGCGTCCGCGATCTCGTCGCGATGCTGCGGGTCGGCGGCCGTCCGCCACGGCTGCTCGGCTTCGTCGTCGAGGTCGTCAGCCGGCGCCGGATCTTCCTCCCGATGACCCGGGTGACGGGCATCGACTCGGGCCAGGTCATCACCACCGGCGTGGTGAACATGCGGCGCTTCGAGCAGCGCCCCACCGAGCGCCTGATCCTCGGCGAGTTCCTGGACCGCCGGGTCCGGCTGGTGGAGACCGACGAGGAGGTCACCATCCTCGACGTCGCGATCCAGCAGCTCCCGGCCCGCCGCGACTGGGAGATCGTCAAGTACTTCGTCCGCAAGGGCAGGGGCGGGGCGCTGCGCCGCAAGGGCGAGACCCTGACGGTGGACTGGTCGGCGGTCAGCGGCTTCTCGCTGGAGGAGCACGGGCAGGGCGCCGAGTCGCTCGTCGCCACGTTCGAGCGGCTGCGCCCGACCGATGTGGCCAACGCGCTGCACCATCTGTCGCCGAAGCGGCGCGCCGAGGTGGCCGCCGCCCTCGACGACGACCGGCTCGCCGACGTGCTGGAGGAGCTGCCCGAGGACGACCAGGTGGAGATCATCGGCAAGCTGAAGGAGGAGCGCGCCGCCGACGTCCTGGAGGCGATGGACCCGGACGACGCGGCCGACCTGCTCTCCGAACTGCCGGAGGAGGACAAGGAGCGGCTGCTGATGCTGATGCGGCCGGACGACGCGGCGGACGTGCGGCGGCTGATGTCGTACGAGGAGCGGACCGCGGGCGGCCTGATGACCACCGAGCCGATCGTGCTGCGGCCGGACGCCACGGTCGCCGACGCGCTCGCCCGGGTCCGCCGCTCCGACCTGTCCCCGGCGCTCGCCGCGCAGGTGTACGTGTGCCGGCCGCCGGACGAGACGCCGACCGGCAAGTACCTGGGCGCGGTGCACTTCCAGCGGCTGCTGCGCGACCCGCCGTTCACCCTGGTCAGCTCGATCGTCGACAGCGACCTCGTGCCGCTGACCCCGGACACCCCGCTGTCGGTGGTGACCAGTTACCTGGCGGCGTACAACCTGGTCTCGGTGCCCGTCGTGGACGAGAGCGGGTCGCTGCTCGGTGCGGTGACCGTCGACGACGTCCTCGACCACCTGCTGCCCGAGGACTGGCGGGAGACCGACTTCCACGGCGAGGAGTGGGTGGCCCATGGCGGGTGAGCACCGCCCCCGGACGACGGGACCCGGGCCGTCGTCGACGGGGTCGTCGGCGATGACGCGCACCGCCAGGGGCCGGCTGGATCAGCCGAAGGGCGTGCGGCCGCGGCTGCTGCCGGAGTACGACCCCGAGGCGTTCGGCCGATTCTCCGAGCGGATCGCCCGCTTCCTGGGCACCGGGCGGTTCATCGTCTGGATGACGCTGATCATCATCGTCTGGGTGCTGTGGAACATCTTCGCCCCGGTGAACCTGCGCTTCGACGAGTACCCGTTCATCTTCCTGACGCTGATGCTGTCGCTCCAGGCCTCGTACGCGGCCCCGCTGATCCTGCTCGCGCAGAACCGGCAGGACGACCGCGACCGGGTCACCCACGAGCAGGACCGCAAGCAGAACGAGCGCTCCATCGCGGACACCGAGTACCTCACCCGGGAGATCGCGTCCCTGCGGATGGGGCTCGGCGAGGTCGCCACCCGTGACTGGATCCGCTCGGAACTCCAGGACATGGTGAAGGACATGGACGACCGGCGCACACTATTCCCTGCCGAGAGTGACGAAGACCGCTGACGACCCATCCCGGCGGCGGGCGCGGGCGCCGTAACATCGTCGTATGGCTACCGAAGACGCGGTGCGCGAAGCACTGGCGACAGTGAACGACCCGGAGATCCACCGACCGATCACCGAACTCGGCATGGTCAAGTCGGTCGAGATCGCCGCTGACGGTGCGGTCGCTGTCACGGTGTATCTCACGGTGTCCGGCTGCCCGATGCGCGAGACCATCACCAAGAACGTGACCGACGCGGTCGCGAAGGTCGAAGGCGTCACGCGCGTCGACGTGACGCTCGACGTGATGAGCGACGAACAGCGCAAGGAACTCGCGTCGTCGCTGCGCGGCGGCACGGCGGAGCGCGAGGTGCCGTTCGCCAAGCCCGGCTCGCTGACCCGGGTGTACGCGGTGGCGTCCGGCAAGGGCGGCGTCGGCAAATCGTCCGTGACGGTGAACCTGGCGGCGGCGATGGTCGCCGACGGCCTCAAGGTCGGCGTCGTGGACGCGGACATCTACGGGCACAGCGTGCCGCGGATGCTCGGCGCGGACGGCAAGCCGACCCAGGTCGAGAACATGATCATGCCGCCGTCGGCGTACGGCGTGAAGGTCATCTCCATCGGCATGTTCACCCCGGGCAACGCCCCGGTGGTGTGGCGCGGCCCGATGCTGCACCGAGCGCTGCAGCAGTTCCTCGCCGACGTCTACTGGGGCGACCTCGACGTCCTGCTGCTCGACCTGCCGCCGGGCACCGGTGACATCGCGATCTCCGTGGCGCAGCTCGTTCCGAACGCGGAGATCCTGGTCGTCACGACCCCGCAGCAGGCCGCGGCCGAGGTGGCCGAGCGGGCAGGCTCGATCGCGGTGCAGACCCACCAGAAGATCGTCGGCGTCGTCGAGAACATGTCGGGCATGCCGTGCCCGCACTGCGACGAAATGGTCGACGTGTTCGGCACGGGCGGCGGCCGGAAGGTGGCCGAGGGCCTGACGAAGACGGTCGGCGCCGAGGTGCCGGTGCTCGGCTCCATCCCGATCGACGTACGTCTGCGCGAGGGCGGCGACGAGGGCAAGCCCGTGGTCCTCTCGGACCCGGACTCCCCGGCCGGCAAGGCGCTGCGCGCGATCGCGGAGCGGCTGGGTGGCCGTCAGCGGGGCCTGTCGGGCATGTCTCTGGGAATCACCCCGCGCAACAAGTTCTGACGACAGCCCGAGACCTCGATCGCCGCGACGGAAGAAGCCCGTCCGGCGATCGGGGAAAGCGCGGCGAACCGGACGCGTCCGGTCACGGCTCACCGCACCGATCGAGCCGCTACGCGTACGTGGCGATGTCTGCGACCACCGAGAACCCGAGTCCGTACGCGCTCATCCCACGCCCGTACGCCCCGATGTGCACCTCCCCGCGCGCCGACCCCGCCAGCACCCACCCGTACTCGGACTCGCGGTAGTGGAACGGCACCGGAACCCCGTCCACCGGCAGGGACAGCACCGACCACGCGGGACCGTCCAGATCATCGGCGAGTTCGAACGCCGTCTCCGTCTGCTGGTCCAGCCAGTCGTCGCGCAGTGTGTGGTCCAGCTGCGCGGGCCAGGTGTACGACAGCAGGCCCGAGCCGGCCAGCCAGGCGGCAGACGAGACCGTGGTCGCGTCCAGGACTCCCGTACCGTCGCCGCTGCGCCGCACGGGACTGCTCCCCACGGTCACCACGACCGCGAACCGCTGCTTGTCACCGCCCGAGTCGCCCCGGACCAGTGGCTCGTCACCGTGCCCGGTCGATCCGTGCTGCACCGTGCCGTCCGCCGCCGTGCCGACCTGCATCAGCCAGCGCGGACCGGTGAAGGCCTCGTCCAGTCCGTACCAGGGGAACGACGCCTGCAGATAGCCGTCGACCGTACGCCGGGCCGCCGGCACCTCCTCTTCGGTGACTGCGCTGGACGCACCTTCCGCGCCTGCCCGACTTGTCGTCTCCATCTGCCCGGCCGCCTCCTCGATCCCTAAGGTCCGGAGTGGCCCGCCCCCCTCGGGCAGCCTCGCAACCGGACAGATGGAGAATAGCCATACCGTCCGGACGAGTCGGGATTGACCGGTGTCAGGTGGCGTCGGCGTCGAACGGCGGGCGGTCGTCCTTCGCGGGCTGTTCACGCTTCTTGAGCAGGTCGGGAGCGCCCGGTGACCCGTTCGCCGCGGTGATCGCCGCGCTGCCCGACACGCCGCCCGCGGACTCCACGGCCGTGGTCTCGCGCCCGTTCACCGCGTCGGTGACCTCCGCCATCTCCTTGCGGAGGTCGAAGCTCTCGCGGATCTCCTTCAGCCCGAGATCGTCGTTGCCGTCCATGAGCTGCTTGCGGACGAACGTCTTCGGGTTGAGATCCTCGAACTCGAAGTCCTTGAACTCCGGGCCGAGCTCCGTACGGATGTCTTCCTTGGCGCTCTCGGAGAACTCGCGGACCTTTCGGATGAAGCGCGAGGCGTCCTGGATCACCTTGGGCAGCTTGTCCGGGCCGAAGACGAGCACGCCGAGGATCACGAGCGTGACCACCTCGAGTGCGCCTATGTCATTGAACACCTAGTTGCTCCTCGTGTTCTCCGAGACCATGGACCAGGTCGGATGAGGTCCGGCCCCGGCCCACGGTACCCGGCGGAACTGTCCGGGCGGTAGCGTCCTGGTGCCGTCACGTGCCCGTTGCGGACCCGAGGGTCAAAGTCATGGACAGGTCTTTACCACTGCGGGTCAGCCCGAGGTCCAAACGGTCGCCCGGGCGGTGGGCGCGGATCTTCACGATCAGCTCCTCGCCGCTGTGCACCCGCTGGCCGTCCACCTCGGTGATGATGTCGCCCGGCTTGATGCCGGCCTTCGCACCGGGACCGCCCGGTGTCACCGCGGGCTTGCCCTCGGCGCCCTTCGCGCCGACCTTGGCGCCGTCACCGGTGTACTTCATGTCCAATGTGACGCCGATCACCGGATGGGTGGCCTTTCCGGTGTTGATCAGCTCCTCGGCGACCCGCTTGCCCTGATTGATCGGGATGGCGAAGCCGAGTCCGATGGAACCCGCCTGGCCGCCCTCTGCCGTCGAACCGCTGTCGGCTGCGCGGATGGCGCTGTTGATGCCTATGACGTGGGCGTCGGTGTCGACCAGCGGGCCGCCGGAGTTGCCCGGGTTGATGGGGGCGTCGGTCTGCAGCGCGTCCACGTAGCTGATGTCGCTGCCGTCGCCCTTCTCGCCGCCCGCGGTGATCGGCCGGTCCTTGGCGCTGATGATGCCGGAGGTGACGGTGTTGGACAGGTCGAAGGGGGCGCCGATGGCCACGACCGGGTCGCCGACCTGCACGTTGTCGGAGTTGCCCAGCGGCAGCGGCTTGAGCCCGGAGACGCCCTTGACCTTGACCACGGCGAGGTCGTAGCCGCTGTCCTTGCCGACGATCTCGGCGCTCGCGGTCTCGCCGCCGCTGAACGTCACCGTGATGTCGCCGGAGGGGCCGGCCGGGGCGACCACATGGTTGTTGGTGAGGATGTGGCCTTCGTTGTCGAGGACGAAGCCGGTGCCGGTGCCCGATTCGGTGGTGCCGCTGACGTGGAGGGTGACCACGCTGGGCAGAGCGCTGGCGGCGATGCCCGCGACGCTGTCGGGGGCGCGGCCGCCGCTGTTCTTCGCGGCCTGCGGGAGTTCGACCGTGGTCAGGCCGCCGTTGCGCTCGATGTAGGCCCCGATGCCACCGCCGATGCCGCCCGCAACCAGGGCGAGCAGCAGCGCGCCGACGAGCAGCGAGCCGCGCCGGTTCTTCCCCCGTCCGCCGTCGGAGCCGAGGGGCTGACCGGGCTGGGTCAGTGGCTGCCGGTACCCACCCCAGGGGTCGTACTGCAGCCAGTGCGTGGACTGGGGCGGCGGGGGCGGGGGCGTGAAGGCCGGGGCGGGGACGGGGCCCGGGGTGGTGACGGGTGCGGGCCCGGTGGGTGTCTCCGCGCCGTTCGTGCCCGCGTACGGCGCGGGTACCGGAGGTACCGGGGTGCCGTGGGCCAGCGTCGGGACCGGGCGCTGTACGGGGGGTGCGGGCGCCCAGGGCCCGGGGCCGCCGTACGGCGGGGTGCTGTACTCGTCGGGCTCGTGCAGTGGAGTCACCGCCGGTGCGGGGGCTTCGGGCGCCTGCGCCACGGGCTCGGGTGCTATGGGCTCAGGTGCGGTGGACTGCGCGGGCGTCACGGGCTCGGGTGCCATGGGCTGTGCGGGCGCCACCGGCTCGGGCCGTGCGGGTGTGTCCGCGGCCCGCGCGTCCTCGACCGGCGCATCCGCCGCGGCGGATGCACTCTTCGGCGCTGAAGTGGTGGTGTGTCCCTGCGTGGGACGGCTCCACCACTTCGCCTTCGGCCCGGTGGGCTTTCCGTCGTCCATGTTCTCCCCGCAACTGCCGCAACTGGCCCTCTGCACGCCCGCGAGAGACGTCCCTCCGGGAATTCCTCCCGGGATTCAACCAGGTTTGCGAATGGCTGCGCAGACCCCGGTCAGCGCCGGGGAGAAAGCGGCAGACCGTGATCGGCGGAGCTCGGCAGGGCCGAGGCCGATGTGGGCGTCCAGGACGAGGTCGGCGAGGGCGCGGGGGATGTGGGGGTCAGTCCGCTGCCGAGCGCCCGGGTGAACAGGGGGCTGGTAGCAGTGGGACGTATCAACGGTGGCGCGGACACATTGGTCAGCACCGGCACCATGAAGGGGTTGGGTGTGGCGAGACCCGTGCCCAACAGTGCGGGTACACGGCCGTTCCGCTGCTGGAACGGCGTGGCGGCTGCGACGGTGCGGCGGCTGTGGGGCGCGGCCGACGTGCCGATGCCACCACCGCGGCGGCTGGTCACGCTGCCGCGCTCGGCGCGTGCGTCGGCATCGAGGGGCGTCACGTTGTTGCCGGCGCCCTCGGCACGGACCGGGGCGTCGGGACCGGCGTCCGTCGGCAGGGCGCCGCCGAGCGCGATGGCCGCCAGCGAGACGGCACTGGCCGCCGCGAAGGCGAACCTGCGGCCGCGCCACGGCGAACGGTCCGCGTCCCGGCCCACCTCATGGATGGGGAACGCGGAGCGCGATGCGGCACCCGGAAGCACCGCGGCCGAGCCGTGCGGTGTCGGGAGATAGCCGAAGCGCTCGAGCGGCGAGCTCCCCGAAGGTGAATCGCTGCGGCTGCCGGGAGGCTGGATCGCGGGGAAGCGTCCGTCGGCGAAGCGCCCGGAGCCGCCGAATGGTCTTCCTTGGCTGTCGTCGTCACCACCAGGTCCCCCGGGAAGGCCTTGCAGCCGGGCGAGGAACCCCTCGGACGGCGAAGGCGGTGCGGACTGTGCGAAGACGCTCTTCAGCCGCCGCTGGGCGGCGGCCTCGGCCTTGCACTTGGTGCAGGTCGCGAGATGGGCGAGCACCCGGTCACGGACGTCATGTTTGAGCTCACCGTCGACAAGCGCGGCAAGCCGGTCCCCCAGATGCTGTTCCGCAGGGGTCGGACCCGTGCCACTCACGCCGATCCGCCCTCCCCCGCCACCATCGCGCCCGCCAGCGAGCGCTGCTCGGCGCGGGCCTCGGGAGAGCGGTGCTGCAGCGCCTTGCGCAGGTGCGAGCGTCCGCGGTGGATACGGCTGCGCACGGTGCCGAGCTTCACGCCGAGTGTCGCGGCGATCTCCTCGTACGAGAGTCCCTCGATGTCACAGAGCACGACCGCGGCGCGGAACTCGGGCGCAAGGGTGTCCAGCGCCTGCTGCACGTCCGCGTCGAAGTGGGTGTCGTTGAAAACCTGCTGCGGGGACGGCTCACGGCTCGGCAGCCGCTCGGCGGCGTCGTCGCCGAGGGAGTCGAAACGGATCCGCTGCTTACGACGGACCATGTCCAGGAACAGGTTGGTCGTGATGCGGTGCAGCCAGCCCTCGAAGGTGCCGGGCGTATAGGTCGACAGCGAACGGAACACCCGGACGAAGACCTCCTGGGTGAGGTCCTCGGCGTCATGCTGGTTGCCCGTCAGTCGGTAGGCAAGGCGGTAGACACGACCGCTGTGCGTGCTGACGATCTCTTCCCATGAGGGCGGCATCCAAGCCTGGGAGTCCGCATCTGAGGCGAAGGTCGCGGTCGGTGCGGAGTCGCTGGAAGAACGGTCAGCAATGTTGGTCACGGATTTCGGCTCACCCGCCGACCTGAGGAAGCGCCGCAGCACTCCTCCCCGATCCACAGGCGCAGCCGCACCTCCCCTGTCGGCTCTGGTGGTGTCCAGTGGAGCCCCTACCATAGCCACCTCGCCCGTTAGCTCCGGATAAGCCTTTTTCCTGCTGGGGCCGGGGACCGCCCCGGAACCGCCGGCCGCGGATTCCCGGGCCCGATCTGCGGGCCCTGTCCACGCGCTTTCCCCTGCCCCTTGATAACGCCCGGTCCCATCTGCGGGTTCCCGGGTACAGCGGATACAGTCACCGTTGCGCCAACTACGGGGACAGGAGAGGGTCATTACCGCCAACCGGCAGACGAGCTGGGCGTTCGCCGACGCCTTTGTCGCCGAGGACGAAGCACTGCGCTGGGCCCGGGACCGGGCCCGGGACGCAGGTCTCCGCTCGGTGTCACCAGGCACCGGCGCAGCGCTGCGCCTGCTCGCTGCCACGACGGACGCCAAGGCGGTGGCCGAGATCGGCACCGGAACCGGCGTCTCCGGCATCTATCTGCTGCACGGGATGCGACCTGACGGCGTGCTGACCACGGTCGATCCGGAGCCGGAGCGTCAGCAGTTCGCCCGCGAGGCGTTCCGGGCCGCGGGGTTCGCCGCCAATCGGGCCCGGTTCATCCCGGGACGCGCCCTCGACGTACTTCCGCGACTCGCGGACGGCGGATACGACCTGGTGTTCTGCGACGGCGACCGGCTGGAGAGCCTGGACTGCCTCGCTGAATCGTTGCGCCTGCTGCGCCCCGGTGGTCTGGTCTGCTTCGAGGGTGTCTTCGCGGACGGCCGCACGGTCGACTCGGCGGCGCAGCCCGCCGAGGTGCTGAAGCTGCGGGAGCTGTTGCGGGCGGTGCGGGAGAGCCAGGAGCTGATGGCCACGTTGCTGCCGGTGGGCGACGGCTTGCTGTGCGCGGTCCGGCGCGGCTGACCGTCCATCGGTCCTCACCCCTCGCCCCGCACCCGGGCTGCGAAGTGTCCCGGACGCACCACTGCCCCGGCACGGGCTCCGTGGCGGGGCAGTGGTGAAGTGTGGGCGCCTCCGCGTCAGCCGACGACCTTCTTGAGGGCGTCGCCGAGCGCATCGGCCTCGTCCGGCGTCAGCTCCACGACAAGCCGACCGCCGCCTTCGAGCGGAACGCGCATGACGATGCCCCGCCCCTCCTTTGTCACCTCGAGCGGGCCGTCGCCCGTCCGCGGCTTCATGGCCGCCATGCTCGTTCCCCTTCCTGAAACCAGCTCATATCAACCGGCGGCCCCATGACAGGCGCTGTGTCACCGGCATCGAACACATTGCTTCCAGGCCATTATCCCGCATCACAGACCCCGATGACCAACATCGGTCTGCATCGCTTGCGCAACGCGCTCTCTCAAAACCACTCAATTCGGCGATCCGGCTGCGATACTCCGTCGCCTGCACCCCTGCATCGGGGCGCAATTGTTAGACGCAGGTCACATGTTCGCCCTCCGTGATGTCGGCCATGCTTGGCTCGACAGGCATTGCCCGAGGCGCAAAGGGGACAGCAAATGGCGGACAACGTGGCCGACACGGTGCTCTACGAAGTGACTGACGGTCTCGCGACGATCACGATCAACCGGCCCGACGCGATGAACGCCATGAACACGGCGGCCAAGGTCGCGCTCCGTGACGCGCTGGAGTCGGCCGCCGCCGACACCGCCGTACGGGCCGTTCTGCTCACCGCGACCGGGCGCGCCTTCTGCGTCGGCCAGGACCTCAAGGAACACGTCGCCACGCTCACCGCCACCCGCGAGTCCGGCACGGGCAATGCGCTGAGCACCGTTCAGGAGCACTACAACCCGGTCGTACGGGCGATCACCGGGATGGAGAAGCCGGTCGTCGCCGGGGTCAACGGTGTCGCGGCCGGCGCGGGCTTCGGCTTCGCGCTCGCGTGCGACTACCGGGTGGTGGCCGACAGCGCGTCCTTCAACACCTCGTTCGCCGGGGTCGCCCTGACCGCCGACTCGGGCGTCTCGTGGACGCTGCCCCGGCTGATCGGTCAGAGCCGCGCGGCCGATCTGCTGCTCTTCCCGCGTTCGATCTCCGCGCAGGACGCCTACGAGCTGGGCATCGCGAACAAGGTGGTGCCCGCCGACGACCTCGCCGCGGAGGCCCTGGCGGTGGCCCGCAGGCTGGCGGACGGTCCGACGGTGGCGTACGCCGCGCTCAAGGCGTCCCTGGCCTACGGCGCCGGCCACACGCTGAGCGAGACGCTGGAGAAGGAGGACGAGCTCCAGACGAAGGCGGGCGCGTCGGAGGACCACACGATCGCGGTGCAGGCCTTCCTGGACAAGGCGAAGCCGAAGTACCTGGGGAAGTAGCTCCCCGCTACGCCGCGGTACCCCGGGCCACGCAGTCGGCCAGGTGGTCGTCGACCAGGCCGCACGCCTGCATCAGGGCGTAGGCCGTCGTGGGGCCGATGAAGCGCAGGCCGCGCTTCTTGAGGTCCTTGGCGAGAGCAGTGGACTCCGGGGTGACCGCCGGGACGTCGCCGAGGGAGCGCGGGGCGGGGCGGATGGCCGGGTCGGGGGCGTACGACCAGATCAGTGCGTCCAGCTCGCCGTCCGGCCAGTCGGCCAGCACCTTGGCGTTGGCAAGGGTCGCCTCGATCTTCGCGCGGTTGCGGATGATCCCGGCGTCGGCGAGGAGACGTTCCTTGTCGGCGTCGGTGAACTCGGCGACCGCATGGATCTTGAATCCGGCGAAGGCGCTGCGGAACCCTTCCCGGCGGCGCAGGATCGTCAGCCAGGACAGTCCGGACTGGAACGCCTCCAGGCAGAGCCGTTCGAAGAGGGCGTCGTCGCCGTGGACGGGGCGGCCCCATTCGGTGTCGTGGTAGACGAGGTAGTCGTCGGTGGACAGTGCCCAGGAGCAGCGCAGCCTGCCGTCGGCCGCGACTTCGACGCCGGCGACGCTCATCGCTGCGGCTCCTCGCCGGACCGGGGCCCGGACTGCGGCCCGGAAGCTCCGGGTGGGGGGCCGGACGGCGCCGACGGGTGCGGCGGTTCCCACGGGGACCGCTCGGGACGCGGCGGGTGCGGCGGTTCCCACGGGGACCGCTCCAGGTGCGGCCGGTTCTGCGGCTCCTTGAAGAGCCCCTTGCCGCCCACCGCCGTCGCCTGCGCGCCGGCGAGCGCCGACTCCAGCTCGGCGATCCGCGCGTCCCGTTCGGCGAGCTCGGCGCCGAGCCGGCCGAGGGCGTCGTCGACGTCCGTCATCCGGTAGCCGCGGGCCACCACGGGCAGTCGCAACGCTTCGATGTCCGCACGGCCGACCGGCCGGTTCGCGGGCAGCGGGTCGGTCAGCTGCTCGGGCGCCACGTCCTGCAGGACGGCACTCTTCCCTCCGCCGACCACCGCGAGGGTGACCGCGGCCACGACCACCACCATCGCCAGCAGCAAGAACCAGAACACGCGCATCTCCCCGGGAGCGAAAACCTGTCCGGCTCCGATCGTGCCATGCGGTGCCGACAGTTAGGGTCGCAGGCGACCCACGGGGCGATCTACCAGAGGAGAACACGGGATGCGAAGCGGTGCGCTCAGGCTGGGGCGGCGCGAATTCGGGGCGCACGAGCCGGTGATCATGGCGATCGTGAACCGTACTCCGGACTCCTTCTACGACCAGGGCGCGACCTTCCGCGACGAGCCCGCGCTCGCCCGGGTCGAGCAGGCCGTCGCGGACGGCGCCGCGATCATCGACATCGGCGGGGTGAAGGCCGGTCCCGGCGAGGAGGTGACGGCCCAGGAGGAGGCCCGACGCACGGTCGGGTTCGTCGCCGAGGTGCGGCGCCGCCACCCGGATGTCGTCATCAGTGTCGACACCTGGCGCCACGATGTCGGCGAGGCGGTCTGCGAGGCCGGTGCGGATGTGCTGAACGACGCGTGGGGCGGGGTCGACCCGAAGCTCGCGGAGGTCGCCGCGCGGTACGGGGCGGGGCTGGTGTGCACGCACGCGGGCGGCGCCGAACCGCGGACCCGGCCGCACCGGGTCGTGTACGACGACGTGATGGCGGACATCCTGCGGGTGACGGAGGGACTGGCCCGGCGGGCCGTGGAGCTCGGGGTCAGGCCGGACGGCATCATGATCGACCCCGGTCACGACTTCGGGAAGAACACCCGGCACTCGCTGGAGGCGACGCGTCGGCTCGGTGAGATGACGGAGACCGGCTGGCCCGTCCTCGTATCGCTGTCCAACAAGGACTTCGTCGGGGAGACGCTCGACCGGCCCGTGAAGGAACGGCTGGTGGGGACGCTGGCGACGACCGCGGTGTCGGCCTGGCTGGGGGCGCGGGTGTATCGGGTGCACGAGGTGGCGGAGACGCGGCAGGTGCTGGACATGGTGGCGTCGATCGCCGGGCATCGGGCGCCGGCGGTGGCGCGGAGGGGGCTGGCGTAGCCGGGGCGTGAGGCGGCGGGGCCTGCGACGGGCCTTGTCCGCTGCCCGTCCCTTCCCGAGACCGGGACTCCGCCCCGGACCCCGCACCTCGATCGCCACGGGGGCCTGAGCGAGCCCGTCCGGCGCCCGCGCGCCGTCCTACCGGCCGACTTCCTTCGTCACCAGGGTGACCGCCTCTTCCACGCTGTCCGTGACGTGGAAGAGCAGCAGATCCCGCTCGGACGCCTTCCCCTGCGCCACCACCGTGTCCCGCAGCCAGTCGACGAGCCCGGACCAGTACGCGGTGCCGAAGAGCACGATCGGGAAGCGTGTCACCTTGCCCGTCTGGACGAGGGTGAGCGCCTCGAAGAGTTCGTCCAGGGTGCCGAGGCCGCCGGGCAGGACGACGAAGCCCTGCGCGTACTTCACGAACATCGTCTTGCGGACGAAGAAGTAGCGGAAGTTGACGCCGATGTCGACGTGCGGGTTGAGGCCGGACTCGAAGGGCAGCTCGATGCCGAGGCCGACCGAGACGCCCTTCGCCTCCCGTGCCCCCTTGTTCGCGGCTTCCATCGCTCCGGGCCCGCCCCCGGTGATCACCGCGAAGCCCGCCTCGACCAGCGCCTTGCCGATCTGTACGCCCGCCTCGTAGTCCGGTCCGCCGACCGGGCTGCGGGCCGAGCCGAAGACGCTGATGGCGCTGGGCAGCTCGGCGAGGGCACCGAATCCTTCGACGAACTCCGACTGGATGCGCATCACCCGCCATGGGTCGGTGTGCACCCACTCGGAGTCGCCCTCGGTGTCCAGCAGCCGCTGATCGGTGGTGCCGGGCTGCACCTGTTCCCTGCGGCGCAGTACCGGTCCGAGCCGCTGCTCCTCGGGGACGTGCGCTTCCTCGGGGTTGCCCATGACCTGCTCCCTCCGACGACATGCCGACGTTGTGTGTCAGGTAAGGGTAGATCTACGGAGGTTACGCACAGGGGAATGCTGTGGGTCAGCCGGTGAGCCAGGAGCGGAGCCGCTCCTCGCAGTGGGTGATCCGGTCGACGGCCACGTGCTCGTTGCGCTTGTGCGCGAGGAGCGCGTCGCCGGGTCCGTAGTTCACCGCGGGAACGCCGAGCGCGCCGAAGCGGGAGACGTCCGTCCACCCGAACTTGGGCTGGGCGGTGCCACCGACCGCCGCCATGAACGCCTCGGCCGCCGGGTGGGAGAGGCCGGGCATCGCCGCGCCGGAGTGGTCGTCGACGGTGAACTCGACGACGCCGCAGTCCGCGAAGACCTCATGGACGTGGGCGAGGGCCTCTTCGGCGCTGCGGTCGGGGGCGTACCGGTAGTTGACGACGACGGTGCAGGCGTCCGGGATGACGTTGTTGGCGACGCCGGCCTCGATCCGTACGGCGTTGAGGCCCTCGCGGTACTCCAGTCCGTCGATGACCGGCCGGCGCGGTTCGTACGCGGCGAGGCGGCCGAGGATCGGGGCGGCGGCGTGGATGGCGTTGGACCCCATCCAGCTGCGTGCGGAGTGCGCGCGCTCCCCTTCCGTACGGAGGAAGACCCGCAGGGTGCCCTGGCAACCGCCCTCGACCTGGGCGTCGGACGGTTCGAGGAGGACGGCGAAGTCGCCCTCCAGCCAGTCCGGGTGGGCGTCGGCGACATGGCCGAGCCCGTTGAGGTGTGCGGCGACCTCTTCGTTGTCGTAGAAGACGAAGGTCAGGTCGCGGTTGGGCTCGGGCACGGTGGCCGCGATCCGCAGCTGGACGGCGACGCCTGACTTCATGTCGGAGGTACCGCATCCCCACAGCACGCCGTTCTCGTCGAGCCGGGACGGAACGTTGTCGGCGATCGGGACGGTGTCGATGTGTCCGGCGAGCACCACGCGTTCGGCGCGGCCAAGCTGTGTCCTGGCGACGACGTTGTTGCCGTGCCGGTCGACGGCCAGGTGCGGGAGGGCGCGCAGAGCCGCCTCGATCGCGTCGGCCAGCTCCTTCTCGTCCCCGCTGACCGACGGGAAGTCGACGAGCCGGGCGGTGAGCGCGGGGCCGTCCAGGGTGAGGTCAAGCGTGCTTTCGGGCATGGAACCGACCCTAAGGGACTTCGGTCTCGGGCCCGCTCGGCCCCTCCAGTACGGTGGGGCCGTGCCCCGGACCGCCTCCTCCACCCGCCGACACACCCGCCGCAGCCGCCCCTTCCGTATCGCGGCGGCCCTTACCGTGCTCCTCGCCGTGGCCGGCTACCTGACCGTGCAGTACGTCACCGGCAACAAGGGTGGCGAGCGGTGCACGGTGCAGTCCGCCGACGGTTCGGCGGGCCAAGGGCGTACGTACCGGATGAGTCCGGAGCAGGCCGCGAACGCCGCGACGATCTCCGCGGTCGGCACCACCCGCGGGATGCCGGAGCGTGCGGTGACGATCGCGCTGGCGACGGCGCTGCAGGAGTCCGGGCTGCGCAACATCCAGCACGGCGACCGTGACTCGCTCGGGCTGTTCCAGCAGCGTCCCTCGCAGGGCTGGGGCACCGAGAAGCAGATCCTCGACCCGGTCTACTCGGCCGGGGAGTTCTATCAGCATCTGGCCGAGGTCCCCGGCTATTCGCGGCTGCCGCTGACCGTCGCCGCGCAGCGTGTGCAGCGCAGTGGCTACCCGCAGGCGTACGCCAAGCACGAGCCGGATGCCGCGCTGCTGGCCGCCGCGCTGACCGGCCGTACACCCACGGCGCTGAACTGCACGCCGACGCGGACGGCGGTCGCGGCGGCCGACGCGGCGCAGGTGCGCGCGGAACTGGTGCGGACCTTCGGCAAGGGTGTGCTGCCCGCCGCGGGCGAGGCGAAGGACGGGGAGTCGGCGAGCGGGACGCACGGCGGGGCGTCGGCGGCGGGCACGGTCTCGGTGCCGGTGAAGAAGTCCGCCCGGACCGCCGGGGACGGTGGCACGACGCAGCGCGGCTGGGAGCTGGCGCACTGGGCGGTGGCGCAGGCCGAGGCACTGGACATCGACGAGGTCGCGTATGCGGGCCGGGTGTGGAAGGCCGGGTCGGGCTGGCGGACGGAGCGTGCGGAATCGGGCACCGCAGAGGTCCGCATTCGGCTCGTTCGCTAGTACGGAAGGTCCCCCGTACGGGCCATCCGATCCTTCCCGAAACGGTGGTCACCACACACTTTCGAAACCTCTCTCTGCGTTGCCCAAATCCCTTGGGAACAAAGAGAAGTGACGATTCATCGAACAATCGGTGAATGCAATGTTTGCCCGGGTTGCTCCGTTGCCGATTATGTGACGCATTACCGACTCTTTACCTCGGCACACCGCAACCTCTCCCTCCCCCACGACGGTTGTCACTGCGTCCGGTCAACGGACAGACAGAATCCACAGCGTCGAAGGAGCATCATGTCCCTCCCCCTGACCCGTCGGATCGCCCGTGCCGCGCTGCTGATCGCGGCGGGTGCAGCCCCCGTGGTCGGTGCGGCCGGCGCCGCAGGTGCCGCGGAGCTCCCGCAGACCCCCGAGCTCGGCGGTCTGACCACGGTCGACGGCGCAGGCCTCGGCAAGACCGTCGACGGCGCGTCCCAGCAGGGCGCCAAGGGCGCGGACGCCACCGGCGGCAAGATCGTCGGGACGACCCTTCCGGCCGCCGGCAAGACCGTCGTCAAGACGGGCGGCACGGTCGCCCCCGCCGCGCAGAAGGCCGCCGGTGAGGCCGCGGGCAGCGCCGGTGAGCTGGTCGGTGGGGCCACCGGTGCCGCGCCCAAGGGTGGTCTGCCCACCGACAGCCTCACCGGCGGCCTGCCGACGCACGGGCTGCCGACGCAGGGCCTGCCCACCC
Organism: Streptomyces sp. NBC_01717; assembly: GCF_036248255.1. Taxonomy (NCBI): domain Bacteria; kingdom Bacillati; phylum Actinomycetota; class Actinomycetes; order Kitasatosporales; family Streptomycetaceae; genus Streptomyces; species Streptomyces sp. NBC_01717. Next base: position 3,587,057 of record NZ_CP109178.1, read on the forward strand.
AGGGTCTGCCGATCGGCTGATCCAGCCGGCACGGCACATGCGATTGGGCCTCGGGGGTGCGGCTCCCGAGGCCCAATCGCGTGTCGTTCAGATCATGCGGTGCGGATCACGGTGCCGGTCGTCCGATTCAGGACAGCCGCTTGACCGCTGCCTCGACGCGCTCGTCCGTCGCCGTGAACGCCACGCGTACGAAGCGGTCGCCCGCCGGTCCGTAGAAGTCGCCCGGCGCCACCAGGATGCCGAGCTCCGCGAGGTACGCCACGGTCTCCCAGCACGGTTCGTCGCGCGTCGCCCACAGGTAGAGGCTCGCCTCGCTGTGCTCGATCCGGAAGCCGTGGGCCTCCAGCGCCGCTCGCAGTGCCGCGCGCCGGTCCGCGTACCGGGTCCGCTGCTCGGCGACGTGCGCGTCGTCCCCGAGCGCCGCGACGGTGGCCGCCTGGACCGGGGCGGGCGTCATCATTCCGCCGTGCTTGCGGATCAGCAGCAGCTCGCCGAGGACGGCCGCGTCGCCCGCGATGAAGGCCGCGCGGTAGCCGGCGAGGTTGGAGCGCTTCGAGAGCGAGTGGACGGCGACAACGCCCTCGTACGTACCGCCGCAGACGTCGGGGTGGAGCACGGAGACCGGTTCGGCCTCCCAGCCCAGCTCCAGGTAGCACTCGTCGCTGAAGACCAGCACGTCGTGCTCGCGCGCCCAGGCGACGATCCGGGTCAGCTCGTCCTTGGACAGGACGCGGCCGGTCGGGTTGGACGGCGAATTGAGCCAGATCAGCTTGAGGCCGGCCGGGTCGAGCTCGGTCGGGTCGTCGTACACGACGGGCTCGGCGCCGCAGAGCCGGGCGCCCACCTCGTACGTCGGGTAGGCCAGCCGCGGGTACGCCACCTTGTCGCCCGCACCGAGACCGAGCTGGGTCGGCAGCCAGGCCACGAGCTCCTTGGAGCCGACGACCGGCAGCACGTTCTCGTGCGCCACGGAGATCGCGCCGAGGCGCCGCTCCACCCAGCCGGTGAGGGCGTCGCGGAGTTCGGCCGTTCCCCACACCGTCGGATAGCCCGGGCTGTCTGCGGCGGCGACGAGCGCCTGCTGGATCAGGCCGGGCACGGGGTCGACGGGGGTGCCGACGGACAGGTCGACGATGCCGTCCGGGTGGGCCGCAGCGGTCGACTTGTAGGGCGCGAGCTTGTCCCAGGGGAAGACCGGGAGGCGGGAGGAGACTGCTGCGGACACGGATCTCTGCTTTCTCGTACGAGGGTTACGAGGGTGGTTCTGGTGATGCGGATGGTTCGGGGACCGCCGGTGGCCCGGGCCGGAAAACACCTCGGCCCCGCACGGTGACGAGCCGTACGGGACCGAGGCGGCGCACGTGCCGGTCGCTGCCTACTGGTTCTGCGGCGGCAGTGCTGCGATGAACGCGTGGTCGCGCTCGATCAGGCCCAGCTTGGAGGCACCACCGGGCGAACCGAGGTCGTCGAAGAACTCGACATTCGCCTTGTAGTAGTCCTTCCACTCCTCCGGGGTGTCGTCCTCGTAGAAGATCGCCTCGACCGGGCACACCGGCTCACAGGCTCCACAGTCGACGCATTCGTCCGGGTGGATGTACAAGGACCGCTGGCCCTCGTAGATGCAGTCGACGGGGCACTCTTCGATGCAGGCCTTGTCCTTTACGTCGACACAAGGCTGCGCGATGACGTAGGTCACGCTGTCGTTCCTCCTCGGTAGGGCGTTGGCTCTCGCGCGGGAGCGCGGCGTCGTCGATGCCCACGCCTAGTATCTCCGTTCCTGGGCACGAACCGAACAGGAGGGGCGGACAGAGCTGTGGAATTCACCATGGGCGGACGGCTTGAGGTCCGAATTACACCAGCTGACGTGGGCAAACGGGTATCAGTCCGACGCCGCTCCGAAGGCGACGCGGCGGGGTCGAAGTTCACCGACACGGTAGGTGTTCTCACATCATGGGACGCCGATGTGCTGTCGATCACACCGAAGAGCGGTGAGTCCGTCCATATCGCGGAATCGTCGCTGGTGGCGGGCAAGGTCGTGCCGTCGGCACCGGCCCGGCGCCGGGGTCCGGCGGCCACGTTCGCGGAGCTCGCCCCCTTTTATGCCCGCGCCTGGCAGCCCGTGGAGAGCGAACCGCTCGGCGAGTGGCTGCTGCGCTCCGCGGCCGGCTTCACCCGGCGCGCCAACTCCGTGCTGCCCCTCGGCGACCCGGGGATCCCGCTCGACGAGGCGCTCGCACGGGTGAAGCGGTGGTACGACGACCGGGGCCTGCCCGCGTACATCCAGACCGCGACCGGCGCCGAGGGTGCGCAGGAGGAGCTGTGTGCGGAGCTGGAGGGCCACGGGTGGCGGCGCGAGGTGACGGCGCAGGTACGGATCGCGGCGCTGGCACCGATCGGCGATCTGGACGCGGACATCTCGGCGGTGCGGCTGAGCCGGGAGATCGACGAGGGGTGGCTCTCGCGCTACCAGCGGTTCGACACCCCCGGCCCTCATGTGCTGAAGGTGCTGGGCAGCGGGCCCTCGGTGTGGTTCGCGACCGTGCCGGGTGACACGGAGGGCGAGTCGCCCGCCGCGATCGGGCGGTGTGTGGTGGACGGGCGCTGGGCGGGCTTCATGGCCGTCGAGGTCGGTGCCGCGTACCGGCGCCGGGGTCTCGCCACCGCCGTGATGACCGCCCTGGCCCGCCAGGCGCTGGACGAGGGCGCGTCGGCGGCCTGGCTGCAGGTGGAGGAGGACAACGAGGGGGCGCGTGCACTCTACGACCGGATGGGGTTCGAGACGCATCACCTCTATCACCACTTCCGGTCGGCGTAACCGGGGAAGGTACAAACGTGTCCCCCATGAACCCCCCGAACCCGCCGGACCCCGAGAACCCTTCGGGCTCCGGGCGGGACGAGCTCCGTCGGCAGTTCGCCGAGGAGGCGCGCGCCGAACGGCCGGACCTGGCGCTGCTCTGCCTGCTGCTGGCCGCGGAGGCCGACCCGGCACTGGACACGGACGGGATCGACGCGGCGCAGATCGAGCTGGACCGGCTGGCGGGCCTGCTTCCGTACGGGGTACGGGGTGGGCACGCCTGGGCCTCGGCGCTGGCCGAACTGCTCGGTGAGCGGTGCGGGTTCTCGGGCTCCTCGGCGGACTACCAGCGGCTGGAGTCGTCACTGCTGCACCACGTACTTCGGCGCCGGCGAGGACTGCCGATCCTGCTGTCGGTGGTGTGGATCGAGGTGGCGCGGCGGGCGGGCGCCCCGGTTTACGGGGTGGCGCTGCCGGGTCATTTCGTCGTCGGGTTCGGCGATCCGGCCGAGCGGGTGCTGGCCGACCCGTTCGCCGGCGGCCGGCCCATGACCGGGCAGGACGCGGAGCTGCTGGTGACGGGGGCGACGGGAGCGCCGCTGCAACCGTCGATGCTGGTACCGGCCCGACCGCTGGAGATCGTGCTGCGGATCCTGAACAACATCAGGGCGTGGGCGGCGGTCCGCCCGGAGAGCACGCGGGTGGCGCTCTGGGCGGTGGAACTGTCCCTGCTGCTGCCGTCCCATCCGGCGAGGCTGCGCTACGAGCGGGCTCAACTACTCGTGCAGAGCGGAGAGTTCCTTCGCGGGGCGGCCGAGATGGACGAGTACGCGGAGCTGGTCGGGGTGGTGGAACCGACAGCCGCCGAGGCGATCAGAGGGCGGGCGCGCGCGGCGAGGGCGTTGCTGAACTGAGGGCTGTCCCGACTGCGGCGAGCAGGCCCCGGGACGGGCCGTACGCAGGCCGCCGTGTTCACCACCGGCTTCCTGCGGACCGAAGTCGCCCCGGGCGCGCGCCGAGTTGCGCACCCGCCGGACAGCGTACGAGCGCGCGGACCTTCACCCCCCGGCCCCGGAGGATCCCCTCCGGGCTTCCCGCGCGCCCTCGTTCGGCGCGGCACATTCGCTGCCCGAACCATTGACAAGGCCGTTGATTTTCCCGAAACTCACGTCACCTCTCGAACCATTGTTCACCCAGCGAACGCGAGACTCCAGAGGCCCGCTCCGGCCTCAGCGACAGGGAGGCCGTGCCGCCTCCCTTCGGCGTGCAGCGCAGGTACCACGACGACGTGAGAGAAGTGAGTATCAGTGACTACCCCCCACACCCCGCCTGAGCGCTCGTTCCGCACCGTCGGCGCCGTCATGGCCCTGTGCTGGCTGGCCGTGTTCTTCGACGGCATGGACGTCAACATCTACGGCGCCGTGATGCCGCACCTGCTCGACGACTCCTCCCTCGGTTTCACCGCCTCGACCGCCGGCACCGTCGGCAGCTGGACCACCTTCGGCATGCTGATCGGCGCCCTGACCGCAGGCACGCTCACCGACTGGCTCGGTCGTCGGCCCGTCGTGGTCTGGAGCGTCTCGCTGTTCTCCGTCGGCTCCGCGCTGTGCGCGCTCGCGCCGTCCGTGACCGTCTTCGGCGCCGGGCGGTTCCTGGCCGGCCTGGGCCTGGGCGGGCTGATGCCGATCGCCCTGGCAGTCGTCACCGAGTTCGCCCCGCCGCGCCGGGCCGCGCTCTCCATCGGGCTGATGATGACCTCCTACCACGCCGGAGGCATGGTGGCCACCGGCCTCGGTCTCGCCCTCGCACCGGACCTCGGCTGGCGCGCCGTCTTCTGGGCCGGTGTGCTGCCCGCCCTGATCGCGGTGCCGCTGGTACTGAAGTGGCTGCCCGAGTCGCCGGGGGTGCTGCTCGCCAAGGGGCGCGCCTCCGAAGCCGAGGCCGTCGCCGCCCGTTACGGCCTGCCCTCGCCGACCGCGGCCGAGGCACCCGAGGCCGGAGCCCGGGGGCGTTTCGCCGCAGTCGCGTCGCTGTTCGCGCCCGGCTCGCGGATCGCGACCCCGCTGCTGTGGGTCGCCTCCTTCGCCGGTCTGCTGCTCGTCTACGGCGTCTCCACCTGGCTGCCTCAGCTGATGCGGGCCTCCGGCTACTCCCTCTCCTCCTCCGTCACCTTCCTGATGATCATCAACGCGGGCGGCATCGTCGGCATGCTCCTGGCCGGCCGCGCCGCCGACCGCTTCGGCGCCGTGCGCGTCTCCGCGATCTGGTTCATCCTGACCGCCTGCGGCACCTTCCTGCTCAGGGCCCACCTGCCGCTCGGCGTCGCCTACACGGTCGTCTTCATCACCGGCATCTGGCTCTTCAGCGCCCAGGCCATGGTGTATTCGGCCACCTCCACCGTGTACGCGCCCGCCCAGCGGGCCACCGGCCTGGGCTGGGTCACCGGCATCGGCCGCACCGGCGCGGTCGTCGGCCCCTGGCTCGGCGGCGCCGTCATCGAGGGCGGCGACGCCGGCCTCGGATTCACCACCTTCGCCGCCGCCGCCGTGCTGGGCGCGGCCGCGATCTGCCTGGTGCCATTGGCTCGCCGCGCCCGGCGCGGGGCGGCCGCGCAGCAGACCTCGACACTGGCCGGTGCGACCGACTGAGGCCTCGCCCTGCCCCGCCTCGCGAGTGACGTGATCGGACGCGCCCGCGGAACCCCGGCCGACGCCGGGCGTTCCGCGGGCGCGCCGTCCGATGCGGTGGCTGCGCCCGAAACCCTGCCACCCCGAGCCGTTGACGAACCGGGTGTCGGGGCATCAGAATTCGGGAGCACTGTGAACTTAAGTTCACCTGGCGAACACGATGGATAGGCGGGCGCATGGACAAGGTGGTCGCCTCGGCCGCACAGGCCGTGGCAGATGTCCACGACGGTGCATCGTTCGCGGTCGGTGGCTTCGGCCTCAGCGGCGTACCGAACACGCTGATCCAGGCGGTGTACGACACCGGGGTCGGCGGACTGGGTGTGGTCTCCAACAACTGCGGTGCGATGGACTCCGGCCTCGCGGTCCTGCTCTCTGCCGGCCGGATCGCCCGGGTCACGGGCAGCTACATCGGCGCGAACAAGGAGTTCGCCCGGCAGTACCTCGCCGGTGAGCTGGAGGTCGAGCTCATCCCCCAGGGCACCCTGGCCGAGCGGCTGCGCGCCGGCGGTTGCGGCATCCCCGCCTTCTTCACACCGGCCGGCGTCGGCACGCAGGTCGCCGACGGCGGGCTGCCTTGGCGCTATGACGGCGCGGGCGAGGTCTCGGTGGCATCGCCGCGCAAGGAGACCCGCGAGTTCGACGGCGTCGAGTACGTGCTGGAGCGAGGTATCACCACCGACTTCGCACTGGTCCGGGCGGCCAGGGGGGACCGGCACGGCAACCTGGTCTTCAACAAGTCGTCCCGCAACTTCAATCCGCCGGCAGCCATGGCCGGCCGGATCACGATCGCCGAGGTCGAGGAGCTGGTCGAGCCGGGCGAGATCGACCCGGACCAGGTCCATCTGCCGGGCATCTTCGTCCAGCGGGTGGTGGCGCTCACTCCCCGGCAGGCCGTGGACAAGAAGATCGAGAAGCGCACGACCAGGAAGGTGTCGGCCCGATGACCTGGACGCGAGACGAGATGGCCGCCCGCGCGGCCCGCGAGCTGGGCGACGGTGAGTACGTGAACCTCGGCATCGGGCTGCCCACACTGATCCCCAACCACCTTCCCGACGGCGTCCAGGTCGTCCTGGAGTCGGAGAACGGAATCCTCGGCACCGGCCCATTCCCCCGCGAGGACGAGGTCGACCCGGACCTGATCAACGCCGGCAAGGAGACCGTCACCGTCCTGCCCGGCGCCTCCTTCTTCGACTCGGCGCTCTCCTTCGGGATGATCCGCGGCGGCCACATCGACACCGCCGTGCTGGGCGCCATGCAGGTCTCCGCCCGTGGCGACCTCGCCAACTGGGCCGTTCCCGGCAAGCTGGTCACCGGCATCGGCGGAGCCATGGACCTGGTGCACGGGGCCCGGCGGGTCATCGTGACGATGACTCACACTGCCAAGGACGGCAGCCCGAAGATCGTCGAGGAGTGCACGCTCCCGCTCACCGGCCGGACCTGTGTCGACCGCATCATCACCGACCTCGGCGTCCTGGACGTCACCGACGACGGCCTCGTCCTGGTGGAGAGTGCCCCGGGCGTCACCGTCGAGGAGATCCAGCGCCTGACCGCCGCCCCGGTCCGGATCACCGCGGCCGTCGAAGGGAGCGCGCGATGACCCGTCAACTACGCGATGTCCACCGCCCGCCGCGCATGCTGCGGTCCCTGCTGACCCGTACACCGGAACTCGACCCGGCTCGGATCGACAACGTCCTCGTCGGCAATGCCAACGGCGCCGGTGGGGAGGACCGCAACGTCACCCGGATGGCCATGCTGCTCGCCGGACCACCCGTCACCGTCCCCGGCAGCACCGTCAACCGGTTGTGCGCCTCCAGCCTCGACCCCGCGGTCGTCAACCCGCGCGGCGGAGCCATCGCCATCGGCCACCCGCTCGGCGCCTCCGGCGCCCGTATCACCGGAGCCGTCGCCCATCAGCTCGCCGGCGCGGGCTCCGGAACCGGCCCTCGCCGCCCCGTGCATCGGCGTCGGACAGGGCCTCGCCCTGGTCCTGGAAAGGTAGGAAACCCCGTATGACCACCCCTCTGACCCAAGGTCGGATCTCCGAGGAGATAGCCGAGCAGCGCGAGGCCTACGCCAAGGCCGTGGCCGCCGGTGCGCCCGCGAGGAGCCACCCCGACCGCGGTTACGCCCCTTACCGCAGCAGCGTCCTGCGCCACCCCGGCAAGCCGCTGGTCGCCCTGCACGACCCCGAGGCCGTGGAGCTCTCCGGCCCGGTCTTCGGCGTCACCGATGTCACCGCCCTCGACCACGACCTGACCCGCCGGCACCAGGGCGAGCCGCTCGGCGAGCGGATCAGGGTCACCGGCCGGGTGCTGGACCGGGACGGCCGCCCGGTGCGCGGCCAGCTGGTCGAGATCTGGCAGGCCAACGCCTCGGGTCGCTACGCCCACCAGCGCGACGACCATCCTGCCCCGCTCGATCCCAACTTCACCGGCGTGGGCCGCTGCCTGACCGACGACCAGGGCGCGTACGAGTTCGTCACCGTCAAGCCGGGCGCCTACCCCTGGCGCAACCACGTCAACGCCTGGCGTCCTGCCCACATCCACTTCTCGCTGTTCGGCAACGCCTTCACCCAGCGGCTGATCACCCAGATGTACTTCCCGGGGGATCCGCTCTTCGCCTACGACCCCATCCTCCAGTCCGTCACCGACGACTCCGCGCGCCGGCGGCTCGTCGCGACGTACGACCACGACCTGTCCACCCCCGAATGGTCGCTCGGCTACCGCTGGGACATCGTCCTCGACGGTCCGGCCGCCACCTGGATCGAGGAGGGCCGCTGATGTCCACCACCCCGTCGCAGACCGTGGGCCCGTTCTACGGCTACGCGCTGCCCTTCGCGAAGGGCGGCGAGATCGCCCCCGCCGGACACCCCGACGCCCTCACCGTCCACGGCTACGTCTACGACGGCGCCGGGGCTCCCGTGCCCGACGCCCTCATCGAGATCTGGCAGCCCGCACCCGACGGCTCACGCCGCGGCGCGCCCGGCTCGCTGCGCCGCGACCCCGTCACCGGAGCGGTCATCGGCCGGGCCGACGTCGGCTTCACCGGCTTCGGCCGCGTCGGGACCGACGCGGACGGCCACTACGAGCTGCGCACGCTGCCGCCCGGCGGCGTCCCCTACCTCTCGGTGATCGTCTTCGCCCGCGGTCTGCTGCACCATCTGCACACCCGGATCTACCTGCCCGGCCTGACCGACACCGCGGCCGACCCGCTGCTGGCCGGCCTGGAGCCCGCCCGCCGCGCCACGCTCCTCGCCGTCCCGCACGGAGAACGGCTGCACCGCTTCGACATCCGGCTCCAGGGTGACGGTGAGCACGAGGAGACGGTCTTCCTTGCCTTCGACTGACCCCGCCGAGGACCTCGGCCTGCTCTCCCCGGGGCAGGCCGGGTCACCGGTCGAGGCCGCCACCGGCGACGCCGCGTACGTCCGCGCGATGCTGGATGCCGAAGCCGCGCTGACCCGCGCGCAGGCCGCGCTGGGCCTCGCCCCCGCCGCGGCGGCGCAGGTCGTCACGGCGGCGGCCGCCGAGACCGCCCGCTACGACGTCCGGGATCTCGCGCTGCGCGCCCGCTCCGGCGGCAACCCCGTCATCCCGCTCGTCGCCGACCTGACCGCGGCCGTCGCCGAGCACGACCGGCAGGCCGCCGCCCATGTGCACCGCGGCGCCACCAGCCAGGACATCCTGGACACGGCCGCCATGCTGGTCGCCGCCCGCGCCCTGGAACCCGTCCTCGCCGACCTCGGACGCGCGGCCGGCGCCCTGGCACGGCTCGCCGCCGAGCACCGCGACACACCGATCGCCGGACGCACGCTCACCCAGCACGCGGTGCCCACCACCTTCGGCCTCAAGGCCGCCGGCTGGCGCTCGCTGGTGCTCGACGCCCGCGAACGCCTCGCGGCCGTCCGGGCAGCGCTGCCCGCGCAACTCGGCGGAGCGGCCGGCACCCTGGCGGCCTTTCACGCCTTCGCCGAGGCCGACGGCTCGACCGCCGACCCGGATCCCGGCCCGGACCTGGGCCTGCGACTGCTCGCCGGCTACGCCGCCGAGGCCGGACTGGCAGAGCCCACGCTGCCCTGGCACACCCTGCGCACCCCCGTCGCCGACCTGGCCGGCGCGCTCGCCTTCACCGCCGGAGCACTCGGCAAACTCGCGGCGGACGTCCTGCTGATGTCCCGTACGGAGATCGGCGAACTCGGCGAGAGCAGCGGCGGCGGCTCCTCCGCCATGCCGCACAAGGCCAACCCGGTCCGCGCCACGCTGATCGCCGCCGCGGCCCGACAGGTCCCCGCCCTCGCGTCCGTGCTCTACGCCGGGCTCGCCGCCGAGGACGAACGCCCGGCCGGCGCCTGGCACGCCGAGTGGCAGCCCCTGCGCCAGGCCCTGCGCCTGGTCGGCGGAGCCGCCCGCGACGCCGCCGAACTGGCCGAAGGCCTGCGCGTCCACCCGAACCGGATGCGCGACAACCTCGACGCCACCGACGGCCTGATCATCAGCGAGCGGCTCGCCGCGGTGCTGGCGGCCCTGATCGGCCGGGGCGAGGCCAGGCAGGCGCTGTCCCGGGCCTCTCGCCGCGCCGTCGAGCAGGGCATGGAACTCGACGAGGCGCTCCGGCAGGAGCCCGGCATCGCCGGCGCCCTCCCGCAGGACCGGCTGCGCGCACTGACCGACCCGACACGGTACGCGGGCTCCTCGGGCGCCCTCGTGGACCGCGCCCTGCGCCGCACCGGCGCCGCCCAGAACCCGATCTGACACGGCGTCCGCGCTGCGCAGGACTCGATCTGACGCAGCATCGGTGTCGTCCGGGCCCCGATCTGATAGAGCGTCGGACATCGACGGCGCCGGGCAGCCCCCTGCCCCACCGCACCGGCCGGCGGCCGCGGCCGTCCGCGCCCCACCGCCCGCCGGGCGGCCCTGTACCACCAGCACGAGGAGACCGCATGAGCACTTCTGCCCCCGCGCAGCATCTGCTGCACCACCGTGTGGACGGCCGGGACTCCGCCCCGCCGCTGATCCTGGGCCCTTCGCTCGGCACCTCGCTGGCCGTGTGGGACCCGCAGACCCCGTCGCTGGCCCGGACCCGCCGAGTGGTGCGCTGGGACCTGCCCGGCCACGGCGGCTCCCCGGCCGGCCTGCTGCCCGACGGAGGCACCGTCGCCGACCTCGGGCAGCTCGTCCTCGGCCTCGCCGACGCACTCGGCATCGAGGAGTTCGGCTACGCCGGTATCTCGCTCGGCGGCGCCGTCGGCACCTGGCTCGCCGTGCACCACCCCGAGCGGGTCACCTCGCTCGTGATCCTCTGTTCCTCGGCCCACTTCGGACCGCCGGAGGGCTGGTCCGACCGCGCGGCGCTGGTGCGCGCCGAGGGCACCGGCCCGGTCGCGGAGACCGCCCCCGCCCGCTGGTTCACCCCGTCCTCCGCGGCCTCCCCGGCCGCACGGGCGATGGTCGCCGACCTGTCCGCGGCCGATCCCCGGGCCTACGCCGGGCTCTGCGACGCACTCGCCGACCTCGACCTGCGCGCCGAGCTGTCTCGTATCACCGCACCGACCCTGGTCGTCGCGGGCCGCGAGGACCTGGCGACGCCCGTCGCACACGCCCGCGAGCTGGCCGACGGCATCCCCGGCGCGGCCCTGACCGAGGTGGCGCACGCCGCGCACCTCGCCAACGTCGAGCGTCCGGTGCCCGTGCTGGCCGCCCTGCTGGGACACTTCGCGGCCGATGCCGCACCGCCTGCCGACGACGCCTCCCGGCACGACGCCGGTATGGCCGTGCGCCGCGCCGTGCTCGGCGACGAGCACGTCGACCGGGCGATCACCCGCACCACCGACTTCACCGCCGGTTTCCAGGACTTCATCACCCGCTACGCATGGGGCGAGATCTGGACCCGGCCCGGGCTGAGCCGCAGAACCCGCAGCTGCATCACCCTCACCGCGCTGGTGGCCCACGGCCACCACGAGGAACTGGCCATGCATGTACGGGCCGCGCGGCGCAACGGTCTCACCCCCGAGGAGATCCAGGAAGTGCTGCTCCAGTCGGCCGTCTACTGCGGCGTGCCCGCGGCGAACGCCGCTTTCGCCATCGCGAACCGCATTCTCGAAGAGGAGAACTGACCGCCATGGACCACACCACCGTCGCCATCGTCGGCGGCGGCCCCGCGGGGCTGCTGCTCGCCCGGCTCCTGCACAACTCCGGCATCGACTGCGTCGTTCTGGAGAGCCGGGACCGCACCTACGTCGAGCAGCGCCAGCGCGCCGGCATCCTCGAGCAGAGCACGGTCGACGTGCTGCGGGAGTCCGGTGCAGGCGAGCGACTGGACCGCGAGGGCATCGTCCACGACGGCATCGAGCTGCGCTGGAACCGCCGGGCACAGCGCATCGACTTCCCGTCGCTCACCGGCGGCCGCAAGGTGTGGGTCTACGCCCAGACCGAGGTCGTCAAGGACCTGATCGCCCTTCAGGTGGCGGACGGCGCCCCGCTGCTGTTCGAGGCCCAGGTGAACGAGGTCGTCGGAGCCGACACCGACCGGCCCGTCATCCACTACACCCACCAGGGCCAGGACAGGACACTCGGGTGCGACTACGTCGTGGGCTGCGACGGGTTCCACGGCGTGACCCGCAAGGCGGTCCCGGACGGCGTCATGAGCGCCTTCGAGCGGGTCTACCCCTACTCGTGGTTCGGCATCCTGGCCGACGTCCCGCCGTCCTGCGACGAGCTGATCTACGCCCACTCGCCGCGCGGCTTCGCCCTGCACAGCATGCGCTCGGCCACGGTCAGCCGGCTCTATCTGCAGGTCCCGAACGGCACCGATCCGGCCGACTGGCCGGACGACCGGATATGGGACGAGCTCGACGCCCGTTTCGCCACCGACGGCGACTGGCGGCTCGAACGCGGCCCGATCACCTCCAAGGCCGTGCTGCCGATGCGCAGCTTCGTCACCGAGCCCATGCGCTGGGGCCGGGTCTTCCTGGCCGGCGACGCCGCGCACATCGTGCCGCCCACCGGTGCCAAGGGGCTCAACCTCGCGGTCTCCGACGTCGTCGTGCTCGCCCGGGCCTTTGCGCACCTGAAGGACAGCGGCTCCAGCGGGCTGCTCGACGAGTACTCGGACACCTGTCTGCGCCGGGTGTGGCGCGCGGAGCACTTCTCGTACTTCATGACGACGACCCTGCACACCGACCCGGGCCAGAGCGCATTCGAGACCCGGCTCCAGGTCTCCCAGCTGGACCGCGTGTCGTCGTCCCGGCACGCGGCCGCGGAGCTCGCCGAGAACTACGCGGGCCTGCACATCGGTTGAGCTCCTGCGGACGCAGCGGCGGTGCGGGGCCGAAGAACGCCGCGCACCGCGGACGTTGCCCGGGCGCGGCCGCCCATCACCACCTCGTCGGCGCAGGTGGAGCGGGTGCGCAGGGCCCGGCCGCCCCGCGCGGCCGCAGGGTCCGGCGGGTACGGTTTCCGCACACCCCGGAGGCTCGACGAGGAGGACCGCATGCCGCATGCCGCGACCGCACCCGAGGCGGACGCCGCAGCACCCGGCAGCGAGCCGGTCGGACCGCTGGAGCGCGGTCTTGCCGTGCTGCGCGCCCTGGCCGCCCGCCCCGGACCGCGGATGCGCCCCGGCGATCTGGTCCGCGCCACCGGCCTGGCACGCTCCACCGTCGACCGCATCGTCGCCACCCTCACCCACCTGGGATATCTGCGCGTCGAGGACGACCGCGACGTGCTGCTCGCACCGCGCCTGATGGAGCTGGGCAATGCCTACCTCACCTGCTGCGGTCTCCCCGACGCCCTGGAACCGCTCGCCGTCGCGTTGGCCGACGAGCTGGACGAGTCGGTCTCCCTCGCGGTGCCGGACGGCGCCGGGGTGCGGTTCATCAGCCAGTCCACCCGGCGGCGCACCATGGCGCTGGCCTTCCAGATCGGTGACCTGCTGCCCGCCGAGCGGTGCGCCCCGGGCGCCCTCTTCGCCTCCGACTGGGGCCCCGAGCAGCAAGCCGACTGGCGCGCCCGGCTGCGCGACGACCCCCGTGACGCCGGCTTCCCCGCCGTTCCGCCCCGCTCGGCGCCACCGGCCCCCGGCGAGGTGGAGTCGGCCTTCCGGCAGCGGGTGGCCAACGCCCGTGGCGCCGGCTGGGCCGCCGACGACCAGCTGATCGAGCCCGGTCTGGTCGCCGTCGCGGTCCCCGTGCACGCCCCCGACGGCAGCACGGTGTGCGCGCTCAGCGTGGTCAGTCACACCAGCAGGCACAGCGCCCGGTCGCTGGCCGAGCACGCCCTGCCCCGGCTGCGGGAGTACGGGGCGCGGATGGAGGCGGCACTGGCCTCCCCCGCACCGGCGGCCACGCCGCCCGCGCCCGGCGGCCCGGACACCTCGCGCGCCGCCAAGGCGGAACTGGGTCCGGAATTCCTGCAGTCGCTGACCCGGGGGCTGGCCGTGCTCACCGCGCTGGGATCAGCACCTGGTGGGCTGACCCTGTCCGGCGCTGCGGAGGCCACCGGCCTGGCCCGCGCCACCGCCCGTCGGGCGCTGCTCTCCCTCCAGCAGCTGGGGTACGCGGCCCCTGCCGGTGAGGGACGACGTTTCACGCTGCTGCCCACGGTGCTGGAACTGGGCTATGCCCGGCTCTCCCGGCTGAGCTTCGCGGAGATCGCGCAGCCCCATCTGGCCCGGCTGGTGGAGCAGGTCCACGACTCGGCGTCCGTCGCGGTGCTGGCCGACGACGACATCATGTACGTCGCCCGGGTGCACACCGTACGCATCATGAGTGTCAACATCACGGTCGGCACCCGCTTCCCGGCGTACGCCACCTCCATGGGCCGGGTGCTGCTTGCCGGTCTGCCCGAGCGGGAGGCGGCCGAGCGGCTGGCCCGCGCCTTGGTGCGGCCGCTGACGCGGTTCACCCGGGTCGACGCCGCCGATCTCGCCGAGGCCGTGGCACAGGCACGACGGGACGGTCACGCCCTGGTGGACCAGGAGCTGGAGGAGGGGCTGCGGTCGATCGCGGTGCCGGTGCACGACCGCACCGGCCGGGTGGTCGCCGCCGTGAACGTCTCCACCCACGCCAGCCGGGGCACCCTGGACGCCGTGCGGCGAGCGGTGCTGCCCGCGCTCACGGCGGCGGCGGCCGCGATCGAGGAGGACCTGGCGGTCGTGACGGAGCGGATCCGGCTCGCGATCCCCTGACCGCGCCGGGCCGCGATCCCTTTGCGAGGTGTGTCGCCCACCCTCAGGGGAGTTCCGTGACCGTCCCCTCCAGCACCGCTGGGACCGGGCCCCCGTGGATGATCCCGAGGCGTTGTGTCGCCCGGGTCAGTGCGACGTACAGGTCGTTCAGACCGCGTGTCGAGCGGGCCAGGATCTCCGTCGGATCGGCGATGAGCACCGCGTCGAACTCCAGTCCCTTCGCCTGGCGCACCCCCAGCACCACCACCCGGCTCTCCAGGTCGGGCTCGTCCCCGTACACCGCGTCCGGGACCGACTCGACGACCGCGGCGCCCAGTTCGTCGCGGCGGGCGTCGGGGACGAGTACCGCGAGCCGGCCGTCCTCCAGCACGGCGGCCTCCTTCGCAGCCCGGTCGGCGAGGGTGCGGGCCAGCAGGCCTGGCTCGGTGCGCATGCGCCACGGCTCCACCCCCGTCTCCCGCACCGAGCGTGGCAGCTGGAGCCCCGGGCCGAGCGCCGCGAGGACCTCCGTGGTGGATGCCATGATCTCGGCTGGGGTGCGGTAGTTGACCGTGAGGGACACCTGCCGCCACCGGTCGCCGACGTGCGGGGCGAGCGCGGACGCCCACGAAGAGGCACCCGCCGCGTCACCGGTCTGCGCGACGTCGCCGACCAGGGTCATGGAGCGGGTGGGGCAGCGCCGCATCAGCAGTCGCCAGGCCATCTGGGACAGCTCCTGCGCCTCGTCGACGATGATGTGCCCGAAGACCCAGTCCCGGTCGGCGAAGGCGCGTTCGGCGACGGTGCGGACCATGCGTTCCTCGTGACGGTCGGCGAGCGTCTCGGCGTCGAGCATGCCCGTGAGGCTCTCCTCGTCCTCACCTTCGCCTGCCGCGAGGTCGAGGACGCCCTGCGCATACGCGACACCCTCCGCCCGCTCGGCCGCGGCGGCGGCCTCGGCCGCACGGTTGTCCTGACCGAGCAGTTCGCCGGTCTCGTCGAGCAGCGGCACGTCCGCGGCGGTCCAGCCGCCCCCCGGCGCCCGGTACAGCAACTCCCTTTCCGTGCGGGTCAGTTCATGTGCCGCCGAAGTAAGCCGCGTACGGTCGCCGTACAGGTCGGTCAGCAACTGCTGTGCGGTGAGCGGCGGCCACAGGGCGTCGACCGCCGCCCTTACGTCGGTGTCGGTGGCGAGCATCCGCCGTACGTCGGCGATGTCCTGCGCCTCGGTCCGTTCCTGGGCAGCGGCCGAGTCCTCCTCGCCGAGCAGCCCCGGCAGGGCGTCCAGGTCGGCGCGTACGGCACGGTCGAGGTCGGCCTCGGCCAGCACCTCGGCGATGTCCGCCTCCAGCCGGTCGGCGAGGTGGCGGGTGTCCTCGACGGACCGTCGGGCCAGCGCGGCGACGATCTCGCGCCGGAAGACGGGGGCGGCCCTGTTGTGCGGCAGCCTGGTTGCGCGGGCGACGTCGGCGGCGCGTACGCACTCCTGGTGGTCGAGGCGGACGACATCGCCGTCGAACTCGACCTCCAGCCCGGTGCCCGCAGGCACCTGCCGGTCCCGGACCGCCGCCGCGATCACGGCCGCCATCTCCGTACGCCCCTTGAGCTCGGCGGTCTCCGGCGGTTCGGTCCGGTCGGCGCGGACGCCCGGGAACAGCTCGCCGACGGTGGACAGCAGCACGCTGTTCTCGCCGAGACCGGGCAGCACCTGGCCGATGTACCCGATAAAGGTGGGGTTCGGTCCGACGACCAGCACGCCCCGGGAGGCCAGTTGCCGGTGCGTGTAGAGGAGATACGCGGCCCGGTGGAGCGCGACCGCGGTCTTGCCGGTGCCGGGGCCGCCCTGCACCACCAGGACCCCGCGGTGGTCGGAGCGGATGATCGCGTCCTGCTCGGCCTGGAGCGTGGCAACGATGTCGTGCATGCGGCCGGTGCGCCCGGCGTCGAGCGAGGCGAGCAGTGCGGCCTCCCCGGTCAGCTCGCCGACCGGCACCCCGTCGTGGTCGAGAACCTCGTCGTCGAGCCGGACGACCCGGTCCCCCCGGGTGGTGATGTGGCGGCGCTTGCGGACGCCGTGCGGGGCGGCGGGCGTGGCGACGTAGAAGGGGCGGGCGGCGGGTGCGCGCCAGTCCAGCAGCAGCGGATCGTCGTCGGCGGACTCGGCGGGCAGTCCGACGCGCCCGATGTAGTGCCGATCGCCGTCCCGCAGATCGAGCCGCCCGAAGCAGAGCCCGTTCTCGGCGGCGTCGTACCGCGCGACCTGCGCGGCGTACCGGCCGGCGGCGGCCTCGCGCTCCAGCCGCCCCTGCCGGGTCCCGCCGGTCTCCCGGAGGACGCCGGTCAGCTGGTGCCGGGCGTCGTCGCGGAGGGTCTCCACGCGGGCGTGGAGCATGTCGAGGTGGTCCTGCTCGTGTGCGATCTCAGCTGTCGACAAAGGTGCACTGGCTCCCTGCGGGCGGTGTCGGGCGGCAGCCAAGGGTGCCCTACATCGGGACGGAAGGGGAGCCGCGCAGGTCCGGCGGTACGCCGGACTCGGACCCCCTCCCGCCCCGGCACCGGCTACCGGGGATCCCCCTGCCCGGCGATCCTGCGCACCGTGTGCAGCAGGTACTCCTTGCGGTTGAGCGGATTGTGGTCGGTACGCGGACGGTCCGGGGCCGTACCGACAACCGCCCGGTACGAGTCGAAGGCCGTCTCCAGGACGCCTTCGCCGCGCGTGAGAGCCGGAAGCTGTTGGTGCAGTTCATGGACCCGGGCCGCCGGAATCTCACCCTGCAGTACGCACGACGCACCCTGCACGGCCGGTGTCCGCGGCACGGCGCGCAGCCGGGAGAGTACGGGCAGGGCCGGGCCGAGTGTGTCCGCCGGAAGTTCCAGCCGGAACCGGTGCATCGGCTCGTACACGGTGGTGCCGGCCTGTTGCAACGCGGCCATCAGAACCAGCGGTGTCAGATTTCGGAAATCCCCGGCCGTACTCGACATGGATTTGTCGAATACGGCATGCGAATGGCTCTGCCGGGGCCAGTAGCCGGAATGCGTCATCGTGACAATGCAATCGGTTACCTGCCAGCCGTGAATTCCCTGCCGCAGCGCCGAACGGACCGTTTCCTCGACCGCCCTCATCAATGAGAACGGCATGGATCCGAGCTCCACCTCCAGCCGGTATTCCACCCCGCTGCCGATCGGGGCCGGATCGACGCGCAGCCCGATGGTCGCCAGGAAGGGATTGTGCTCCGTGTCCCCGACCTCGAAAGCGGATCCGCTGCCGATCGGCCGTTCCACACAGATGGTGGTGGTCTCCCGGAAGGTGACGTCGATCCCGAATCCGTCGGCCAGCGTCGCCTGAATGACTTCCTTCTGCACCTCGCCGTAGAGCGATACGGACACTTCCTTCCGGATGTCGTCCTGACGCAGATTGATCAGCGGGTCCTGTTCGGCGAGCTGGGCGAGTGCGAGATGGAGTTCACCCCGGCCCGCCGGAGCGAGGGGAACGACGACCGATTCGAGCGTCGGCGGGGCGAAGAAGCGACCGGTCGTGGCGGTGCCCGGCACGCCGACCGAATCGCCGATCCGAATGTCGCCGAGCCCCCGGAGCTTCCCGATCTGCCCCGCACGGACGGACGCGGCACGGACGGCGGAGCCCTGGTCGAAGACGCTGATGGCGGTGACCTTGCCGTCGTCGCGCCCACCTCGCTTGCCCGGCGCGTCGCTGCCATCGGGTCCGCCGTCCCGGCCGAACGGCAGCCGGTCACGGGTCCGTACCGTTCCCGAGAACATCCGGACGTACGCGATCTTCTCGCCGCCCGAACCGCGCTCGACCTTGAACACGGTGCCCGAGACCGGCCCGTCGACGTCGCCCGCGGCCGTGGGCAGCAGCTCCCTGATCCCGCCGATCAGCGCGTCCACACCCGCCCCGGTGATGGCCGAGCCGAAGAAGACCGGATGGACGAGCGCCTGCCCGGTCTGCGCGACCAGCGCGCTGTGGAGCGTGCCGTACGGGAGCGGCGTGCCGCCGTCGACGTACGCGGCGAGGAGAGCGTCGTCGCGGTCGGCGAGCAGTTCGGTCAGCCGGGAGGTGAAGCCGGGGTCGAAGTCCGTGTACGGCACGTAACGGGCGCTCCGCGTCCCCTGCCCGTCGACCGCCCCCATCGCGACCACGTCCCGGGTCAGCTTCTCGGAGACGGTCCGCAGGACGGACGCGTACTGCGCACCGCCGCGGTCGATCTTGTTCACGAAGATGAGTGTGGGAATGCGCAGCCGTTGCAGGGTCCGCATCAGCACGCGGGTCTGCGCCTGCACGCCCTCCACGGCGGAGATGACCAGCACCGCGCCGTCGAGCACGCTCAATACCCGTTCCACCTCGGCAATGAAGTCCGGGTGACCGGGTGTGTCGATCAGATTGACCGTGATGTCGTCGATGGGAAACGAGACGACGGCCGACTTGATCGTAATGCCGCGCTGTCGTTCGAGCGCGAGAGAATCGGTCTGGGTGTTCCCGTCGTCGACGCTGCCGATCTCGTCGATTACCCCGGCGGCGTGGAGCAGCCGCTCGGTCAGGCTTGTCTTACCGGCGTCGACATGCGCCAGAATTCCCAGGTTCAGCATGTGCACGAAGCTTCATGTCCTCAAGATCGGTGGCAATTTCCGTCTGAATGAACACGAGAGTTCCGCGCATGATCGTCTCCTGGGTCTCGATTGACCGATGTCCGGTCGGCCGATGCCGGGAGTACAGCAGGAAGCCGCCCCGGCGGACAACTCATTTATGACCGGATTTCCAGCCGGTACCACCGGATGCCCCGATTTTCTGCGCGGATCGCGGGGCCGGAGGCCCGGGCGACGACCCGGCCAGGGGTGGAGTCGGGACCACGCGGCCTCCAACTCGCCTACGATTCAGGCTAGTTCGGGTGTCGCGTGCGAGCCCGGCCGGCTCCACCGGACGCCCCGTCACCATGAGGCGCAGTCACCAAACGAGTGGGGCGGCGAACCCCAAACCTCGGCGCCGCGTTGCATACAGTCCAATGGGTGATTATTCGCTTTTCGCCACCCGAAGAGACCACGCATTGGCTCCGACGCGGAGCCGCCTAATGGCGCGGAGTCGCTTTTCGATTGACGGTGGGACACGTCGCTACTGCGTCACACCGAGTCGACAGCCAGTCACTCCCGCAGTTGCGCCGAAAGGAACGTGTTCAGATGCGCTCTGCCCGCACCTTGTTCGCTTCGGCCGCCATCAGTGCGGTCCTGGCGATCACGACACCAGCCGCCTACGCGATGACCGTGGCCGACCGGGACGGCGAGGGCTCCTCCCATAGCAGCAACGACCACGGCGGCCGTAGCGACAACCACGAGGGCCGTAACGACAACAACGGCGGCGGCCGCGACAGCGACGAAGGCGGCCGTAACGACAGCAACGGCGGCGGCCGCGGCAGCGACGAAGGCGGCCGCGGCGGCGACGAAGGCGGCCGCGGCGGCGACGAAGGCGGCAGCGACGAAGGCGGCCGTGGCGGCGACGAAGGCGGCCGTGGCAGCGACGAAGGCGGCCGTGGCAGCGACGAAGGCGGCCGTGGCGGCGACGAAGGCGCCACGCCCCGCGGGGGCGTCAGCACCGGTGGTGGCGCCCTGGCCATGAAAGCGGACGGCGAAGATGACCACGGCCACAAGTCCGACCACGGCGAGAAGGGAGGCCACGGCGAGAAGGGAGGCCACGGCAGCGAGGGCGGCAGTAGCTACGGCGGCGAAAACGGCACTGCCGACGGCGACGACGCCGGCACCGGCTTCGTCGACGAGGACGAAAGTGGCTACCTCAACAAGCACGGCGACGAGGCCGGCGAGGAGGACGGCAGCGAGGACAGCAGCGATTACGGCAGCGAGGACAGCAGCGAGGAGAGCAGCGGCTACCTCGAGAAGCACGGCGGTGACAAGAAGGGCAGCGGCTACCTCGAGAAGCACGGCGGCAACAAGGCCGACAACGGCAACAACGGCAGCAAGCCCAGCGGTGGCGTCCGCACCGGTGGCGGCGCCATGGCCATGGCCGTGTCCGATGAGGAGGGCTTCGGCGACGCGGAAGGCTTCGGCGACGAGGAGGGCAGCGGCTACCTCGAGAAGCACGGCGGCGACAACGCCGGCAACGGCGAGACGCCGCGCGGCGGTGTCAACACCGGTGGTGGCGGAACGGCCACGACCGCCGGCAGCGGTCTGGCCGCCGGTTCGGCATTGCTGATCGGTGGACTCGGCGTCGGTGTGTACAAGATGCGCCGCCGTCAGGCCACGGGCGGTGCGGTGGTCTGAACGAACTGAACGGCCAGCGGGTCGCCGCATCTGTCGCGGTCGCCGTCCCTCGGGGCGGCGGCCGCGGCGGCTGCGTTTCCCGCCCCACCACCGGCTGACCGACCCACCGCCCGACCGACTGATGACGCACGGAAGAAAGGCACGCTCCGATGGCCGCCCCGCAGTCGTCCGATTCGACCCCCTCCGCATCCGGCACCGGCTCTTTCACCTTCGGCCGCACCCTGCTCTGGCCCGCGGCAGCAGCCGGACTGGGCCTGCTCATGATCTTCAACTCGTTCGGCACTGCGGAGGACAACAAGCCGCTGGCCGCCCCGTCGGTGGCAGCTCCCGCCCCCGCCGCCGCTCCCCCCGCCCCTCCCGCTCCGTCGGCCGCCGCCTCCCCCAGCCCGACGGGGCTGTTCATGCCGCGTTCCAACCCGACGAAGCTTCAGATCCCGTCGATCGCGGTCAAAGCACCCTTCACACCGCTGACCATCGGCGCGAGCGGGCACCTCAACGCCCCGCCGCCGAACGACACCAACCTGGTCGGCTGGTACAAGGGCGGAGTGACGCCCGGTGAGCGCGGCGCGGCGATCGTCGCCGGCCACGTCGACACGACGACCGGACCGGCGGTGTTCCTTCAGCTCCAGTTCGTGAAGCAAGGAGCCACGGTCGACATCACCAGGGCGGACGGCAGCGTCGCCACGTTCAAGGTCGACTCGGTCGAGAAGTTCAGCAAGGCGAACTTCCCCAACGATCTGGTGTACGCCGACACCCCGAACGCGCAGCTGCGGCTGATCACGTGCGGCGGCACCTACGACAGGAAGGCCAAGGACTACAAGGACAACGTGGTGGTGTTCGCCCATCTCGACTCGACGAAGCGCCCCTGACTCAACGGACCGTCTCCGTCCGCCCCAACTCCTTGAAGAAGTGATGACGGGTGTGACCGCCAGGAATCCCTCCGCCGCTGCCCGTCTCCAGATAGCCCTGCCGACGGTAGAAGCCGGGCGCCTGGAAGGACATCGACGAGACGATCACCGATGTGCAGCCGCGCGCCACAGCCTCGTCCTCGGCGGCGCGTACCAGGCGGGCTCCCCAGCCTTCGTGACGCCGGTCGGCCCGCACCCACACTTCCGATATCCCGGCACAGCCGCCCCAGGTCCAGCCGACCAGCCCGGCCACCAGTTCGCCCGCCTCATCGGTGACCCGAACGGAGAGGCCGCGGTCGTCGTGGGCGCCGGTCGCATCGTTGTTGAACGCGGTCAGCTCTTCGCTCAGCCGGGTGGAGAGCACCGGGTCCTCCGCACCGACGCGAAGGGTCACGCCCTCGCTGTGTCCAGTCGTCATGACGCATGAGTGTGCCGGAGCCACGGATCACGCGAAACCGAAATATGCCTGGTCGGGCCGGTGACAGAGCCGCCTCCCCGGTGCGGTCGTCGGCGGTCGGCTCAGGGCCGCAGCCAGAACACCCGCCGTCCTGGCGACCAGCGGGTTGTCGGCGGGGGCGTCCCGATCGGGCTTGGTGGTCATCACGGCCAGGACGACCGGGGGGCGGCCGGGGGGCCAGGCGATGCCGGCGTCGTTGTTGCCCCCGTAGCTGCCTCCGCCGGTCTTGTCGGCGACGGTCCAGTCGGCGGGAAGCCCGGCGCGGAAGCGTTCTCCGCTGGTGGTGTTGGCGAGCAGCCAACCGGTGAGCAGCCGGCGGTCGCAGGGAACGAGTGCGTCCCCCAGGACGAGGCGCGCGTAGGTGCGTCCGACGGCACGAGGCGTGGTGGTGTCCGTCTCGCGCCATGGCTCCGCCGAATTCAGCTCGGGCTCCCAGCGGTCGAGGCGGGTGACCGGGTCGCCGATGGAGCGGCAGAAGCGGGTGACGGCGCCGGGGCCGCCCAGTTCTCGGAGGAGGAGGTTCGCCGCGGTGTTGTCGCTGTGCGTGATGGAGTACGCGCACAGGTCGGCGACCGTCATCCCGCGGGAGAGGTTCTCGGACCTGCCGGTGATCGGCGAGTTGCCCGAGGCCTCGACGTACTGCGCGGTGTAGCGGATACGGCGGGCCAGGAACTCGCCGTCGCGGTCCAGATCGCGAAGGACCGCCGCCGCGCCGACGGTCTTGAACAGGGAGCACATCGGGAAGCGCTCATCCGGTCGGTACACCACCGTGCGGCCCGTGGCGGTGTCATGGGCATAGGCGCCGAGCCGGGCGGAGTGCTCCCGCTCCAGGGCGCGCAGCTCCCGAGCGGCCCGGGCGGCCGCGCCGGACGCCGTCGAGGAGGTGTGCACGGTCGAGGCGGCGTGCGCGGGAGGCGACAGGGAGGCGGCCAGGGCCGCCCCGGCCCCGGTAGTCAGGATCGTCCGGCGGGTCGGGCCGGCTCCGTTGGATCGCACAGTCGTGGTGCCTTTCCTTCGTACGGCAGGACGTCTGCCAGGACATCACCTCCTACCCCACTGGTTGCGACGACCGCATCAGCCGCTGCTCGACACCCATGGCCGTCATCTGTTTGAAGCAGTGCCGCTCCCTCGCCACCCGCTCCGGCCGGACCACCGGATCCGGCAAGGCGACCGTCCCCCTCTCGTACCACCTCGATTCCGAGGGCGGCGGATAATTGTGTCGCCCCGGCCCGGCGGGGACCGTAGCCTCGCCCGCATGAAGCTGCTCTCCGTCAATGTCGGCTGGCCCCGGCCCAACCCGTGGAAGGGCCTCAGCGCCACAGGGATCGACAAGCGGCCGGTGCATGGCCCCGTCTCCGTCGTCGCCCCCGGCCCGAAGGGCACCGGCACGGTCGGTCTCGTGGGTGACCGCGTGTACGACGTGAAGCACCACGGTGGTTCGGACCAGGCCGTCTACGCCTATGCCCGTGAGGACCTCGACGGGTGGCAGGCCGAGCTGGGCAGGCCGCTTGCCGGCGGCGCCTTCGGCGAGAACCTCACGACACTCGGCCTCGACGTCAACGGCGCCCTGATCGGTGAGCGCTGGCGCATCGGGCCCCACGTGGTCCTGGAGGTGTCGTGCGCCCGGATCCCGTGCGCCACGTTCCAAGGCTGGCTCGAGCGCGAGGGCTGGATCAAACGGTTCACCCGGGCCGCACTGCCGGGCGCGTATCTGCGCGTGATCGAGCCGGGGGAAATTCGCGCCGACGACCCGGTCGAGATCGTGCACCGGCCCGACCACGACGTGAGCGTGGCACTGTCCTTCCGCGCGATGACGCTCGAACCGGAACTGCTGCCGCGGCTGTTGGTCGCCGACGCGTTGCCCGAGGAGAGCAGAGAACTGGCCCGCAGGCGCACGACCACGTAGGCATCCGACGTCGGTGCACCGAGTCGGAGTTGCACCCGTGACCGCACACCGCGTCACGGTGGACCATCCGCTGCCCGATTCGTCGCAGCTCGTTTCCCGGCGGCAGGCCTCCGGGATCACGCCGCGACGGCCGGACGGATCAGGGCGCCGGTTCCTCCGGCAGGGCCACGTACAGGTCACGAAAGGCTGCGGTCAGGCTCGCGATCATCCGCCAGTACGTAAAGGCGACGGCGTCGGACGTGGCGCCGTCCGGCCGTACGGCGAGATCGAGGTTCCGGTACGCGACACGGAACAGCGCCCGGACGCCGCCGCGGCCTTCCTGGTCGTAGCCGTAGTCCTCGACGGCCATCAAGGTCCGCAGATGTCCGACCAGTTCACTGGTCCCCGTGTCGATGACGTCGCGTCGGGGACGTGTCGGGCGTCTCGCCAGCGCATGGTCGACGGCCCGGGCGATCGCGTCGATATCGATGCCGGCGCCGGCGACCGCGTGCTGAGGAGCGGCGTGAGGTTCGGTCCCGGTCACGGGTCCTCCTACCGGCGGCCGGGAGCACACCCGATTGCCTTCAGATCTCCGAGGAATGGTGCTCCAAGGAGATCCCCATATGAACCTCCGCAGAAGGCAATTCGGAGTGTGGTCCGCTTACGGACGACCGGAAATTTCTGGCGCCCGATCGCCCCACTGCCGGTGCCGGTTGTCGCTACCGTGAGTTCATGACGGGAAAGACCGGCAACGCCGTACTGGCCGATCGTATGAATGCTGCGGGTCTGATGCAGCACGAACTCGCAGCCCGGCTCAATGAGCACATCGAGCGGCTGACCGGCCGGCCCGGAACCATTCAGGACCGGCATATCCGGAACTACCTGACCGGAAGAACCCGTTGGCCGCACAGCCGTCAACGGCAGGCTCTGGAGGCAGAATTCGGCTGCACGGCCGAAGAGCTCGGCTTCGTCCCCCGGCAGAGCTCCTCCTCGGCTGCCGTCCGAGCGACACCGGAGGATTCCGTGGAGCGACGAGCCTTCACCACCAGGGCCGCGGTGGTAGCCGCAGGCGTCGTCCTGCCCGCAGCGCGGAACAGCATCGGCCTCAGCGACGTCCGGCGAATCGACCAGGCCCTGGACGCTCTGTATCAGGAGGAGAACAAGCTCGGCGGCACCAGTCGTATCGAAGCCCAGTTCCTGGGCTGGATGAACCATTCCCTGTCCCTGCTCAACAGCGGCCGCGCCTCGGCCCGCGTACGTTCCCTGCTCTATGCCACGGCCGCGAACGCGGCGAGCACCGCAGCCTGGGCCGCTCTCGACTCGCACCACCAGCAGCGGGCCGCGCAGCATCTCGAGCGTGCCGTCACCCTGGCCGGCCTGTCCGGAGATCCCGAGGCCGTTCACCGGGCGTGGAACAACGTCGCCATGCTTGCGGGGCAACGCGGACGACCCATCGAGGCCCTTCATGCCGCGCAGGCGGCGCGGGACTCGGGCATGGCGCGGCGCGATCCTCTGTACGCGTCCCACGCCCACGTCCGGATCGCCCTGTCCCACGCGCGTATCCGCGACAAACAGGCCGCACTGCGCGCCCTGGGCCACGCGGAGGACGCGCTCGCCCGCACCGATCCGGCCCATCGCCCCACCTGGCTCGCCTACTACGACAGGGCGGAGCTGCACGGCCTGGCCGGGATCGTCCACCAGCGGCTCGGCCGCCCCGAGCAGGCCGAAGCCCGTACCCATCAGGCACTTGCGCGGCTCAGTCCCGAGCTCACCCGGAACCGGGTCTACTACACCGCCCAACTCGCTCTCGCCCAGCTGGATCAGGACGACATCGAGGCGGCGTGCGCGACAGCCGACCACGCGCTCACCACAGCCGGAACTGCGCCCGGAAGCCACCGCATCAGCAGTCTCCTCGACGACTTTCGCCGTCGGATGGCCACGCACCCCTCCCCCCTCGCACGCGAATGGCTGCGGCACACGACCGTGAAGGAGACCGCCGAATGAACCTCGATCTGCGGCACTGCACGGACAGCGAACTGCCGGGCATCCGCCACGTCCTCCTGGACGTGTATGCGGAGGTGTACGCCGGTCAACTGCACGTGCCGTTCACCAGCCTTGAGCGTTTCGATCAACGACTGACGAATCACTCCAGAGGCACCGGCTGGGAGGCGGTGATCGGCTATACCGGAACCGAACCCGTCGGCTACGCCTACGCCGCTCCCTTACCCGAGGACGCCCGCTGGTGGACACACATGACCACCCCCCTGCCCGATGGCTTAACGGAAGAGACCGGGTCACGCACGCTCGCCCTGTTCGAGTTGATGGTGCGCAAGCCGTGGCGGGACACGGGCGCCGCGCACGCCATCCATGAGGAACTGCTCAGTCGTCGCACGGAGGAACGGGTCACGCTGCTGTGCGAGCGGGAACACTCCAGGGTCAAGGCGCTCTACGAGACGTGGGGATACGCCCACATAGGCGACCAGCGGCCCTTTCCCGACAGCCCGCTGTTCGCCGTCATGGTGCGCGCCCTCCGCCAGGACAGCCCTTAGGTCAGGACCATCCAGCGTCGGCCGTCGATGAGTTCCCGTGCCGCGTCGAGATGGCCGGCGTGGCACGCGGTTTCGGTGATGACGTGCAGCAGAACGTCCCGAAGGTTGTGCAGGTGCGGTTCGCCGAAGAGGTGGTGCGGCCACCAGGCCAGGCCGGTGTCCGCGGCTGTGGCGGCGATGACGGCATCTGCGAGGTCCGTCTCGTGGCGGTACCGTCCGAGGACGTCGGCGGCCGTCAGATCTGGGCCCACCTGCCAGGCGTCGTCGTTGTCGTCCAGGGCTCGGATGACGTCCTTCTCCCCGGCGACGACGGCGCGGAACCAGAACCGCTCGACGTCCAGCGCAAGGTGCTGCACGAGTCCCAGGCAGTTCCATCCGGACGGCAGCACGGCTTGCCGCAGCGCATCCTCGTCCAGCCCGTCGAGGATTCCCACGATGTGGCGTCGCTGCCCGTCCAGGGCTCTGAGCAGCGCTCTGATCTCGCCGTCCGGTGGCGCTTCCCCGGTCACTTCGCGATCTCCCAGATGTGCCCACCGGGATCGCGGAAGCTGGCGGTCCGGATTCCCCAGGGGCGGTCCATCGGCCCGTTCAGCAGCGTCACGCCTCGTGCGGTCAGCTCCTCGCACATCGCGTCCACGTCGTCCACCGCGAGGGTCAGCTGGAAGCGGGATCCGGCGTCGGGCGACGCGACGCGTGCGGGCTCGATCAGCTCGTGCGCCTCGGTGGTCCTCAGCAGGTTGACGAGGGTGTCCCCGAAGCCGAATACGGCGGAGTTGTCGTCCTCGAAGATCACCGGCAGCCCGAAGACCTCCCGGTAGAAACGTTTCGTGGTGTCCAGGTCCTCGACGAACAGGGTGAGGGCGCCGATGCCTCTGAGCCACGCAGGATCGCTTGTCTTGTCGGTCACGGTTACCGAGGATCTCCGAATCGGCGGTGCCGTGTACAGGGGGCGGTAGGCCCGGGCTGCCCCGTCCCCGCCCGCGGGGCCCGATTCCGGGCCGCTACAGCCACCCCTTCTCGCTCGCGATCCGTACCGCCTCCGCCCTGTTCCGCGCCGCCATCTTCTGGATCGCCGTGGACAGGTAGTTGCGGACCGTGCCCTGCGAGAGGTGGAGCGCGGTGGCGATCTCCGCGTTGGTGGAGCCGTCGGCCGCCGTGCGCAGGACATCGCGTTCGCGTTCGGTCAGTGGGCTCGCCCCGTCGGCGAGCGCGGCCGCCGCCAGCGTCGGGTCGATGACGCGTTCTCCGGCGAGCACCTTGCGTACCGCTTCGGCGAGTTGGGCGGCGGGGGCGTCCTTCACCAGGAAGGCGTCGGCGCCCGACTCCATCGCGCGGCGCAGATATCCGGGGCGGCCGAACGTCGTGACGACGACGACCTTCACGGCCGGGAGTTCGCTCCGCAGCAGTCCTGCCGCTTCGATTCCGGTCATGCCCGGCATCTCGATGTCGAGGAGCGCGACGTCGACGGCGTGTTCGCGGGCCGCGGCGAGCACCTCGTCACCGCGGGCGACCTGGGCCACCACCTCGATGTCGGGTTCCAGACCGAGCAGCGCCGCGAGGGCCTCGCGCACCATGGACTGGTCCTCGGCGAGGAGGAGTCTGATCATGCTCATTCCCCGGATCCTAGGCCGGATCCGAGCGGAACACTGAGGGTGAGGGTGAAGCCTTTACCTGATGAGGAGTTGGTGGGCCGGGTGGTCATCGTGCCGTCGACCGTGGCGAGCCGTTCGGTGATACCGGTGAGGCCGTTGCCCGGCTTCGTACCGGAGCCGCCCAGGCCGTCGTCCGCCACCGTGAGTTCCAGGATCCGGCCACCGAGCGTCTGGCGTGGGGCGAGGGTCACCGTGCAGCGGCGGGCGCCGCTGTGGCGTACGACATTGGTGACGGCTTCCCGCAGCGCCCAGGCGAGGACTTCCTCCGGCTTCTCGGGGAGGTCGTCGGGGGCATCGGTCGGGACGTCGGCGGTGATGCCGGCGGCGGCGAGTGCGGTACGGGCTCCGGCCAGTTCGCCGGGGAGCGTCGGCCGCCGGTAGCCGGTGACGGCGCTGCGCACGTCCACCAGGGCCTGCCGGCTGACCTGTTCGATGTCGGAGACCTGGAGCGCCGCCTGGTCGGGGTGGTCGGGGAGCATCCGTCCGGCCAGCTCGCTCTTGAGCGTGATCAGGGAGAGCGAGTGGCCGAGCAGGTCGTGCAGATCGCGGGCGAGCCGCAGCCGCTCCTCGTTGGCGGCGAGCTGCGCGACGGTTGCGCGGGCCTCGCGCAGCTCGATCGTCGTACGGATCATCTGCCGTACGCCGGTCATCGCGAACCCGCCGAGGAGTGCGGGGACGACCAGGGCGGTGATGATCTCGCGCGGGTGGTCGCCGGTCAGGCCGATGCCGACGAGTACGGCGGTGACGGCGGGGATCAGCCACCCGGCGGTCCGCAGGGGCAGGGTGGCCCCGACGGTGACGGAGACGTACACGAAGAGGACCAGCCAGGGGGTGCCCAGCGTCAGGGAGAGGGCGACGGCCAGGGCGCCGAGGAAGGCGATGGTCGTCCCGACCCGGCGGCGGTCCAGCGCCTTCGACGTGTGGCGGAAGACGAGGACCAGGTACGTCCCGACGAAGACCACCAGGCCGAGGGCGCCCAGCGCGGTGGCACACGGCGTGTGGTTGCCGTCGAGGAGGTCCTTGACCGGGGCGCTCATGAACGCGAGCCAGATGCCGATCCAGAGCAGCTTGATGCCCACCTGGCGGCGGTTGGTCGGCGGGCGCCCGATCCCTACGAACGTCGCGTCGTCGTTCACGCCTTGAGGGTGTCCTTCCGGTAGAGCCAGGCCGCGCCACCCGCGAAGAGCAGGAAGTAGACGCAGAGGATGCCGACGTCCTTGGCGTGCGGCGAGCCGCCCATCTCGACGGCCTGGCCGAGTGAAGCGTACGCGTGGGTGGGCAGCCACTCGGAGATGTTCTGGAGCCACTGCGGGAAGGTCGCGCTGGGCATCCACAGGCCGCCGAGGATCGACAGCGCAAAGTAGATGATCATGGTGATGGGGCGGACCGCGTCACCGCTGGCGATGTAGCCGATGGCGACCCCGAGCGCGGCGAAGACCAGCGAACCGGCCCAGATGACC
Organism: Streptomyces sp. NBC_01717; assembly: GCF_036248255.1. NCBI lineage: Bacteria > Bacillati > Actinomycetota > Actinomycetes > Kitasatosporales > Streptomycetaceae > Streptomyces > Streptomyces sp. NBC_01717. Next base: position 3,616,896 of record NZ_CP109178.1, read on the forward strand.
CCGACCAGCGCGAACCACTGCCAGGCGTCCAACCGCACGTGCTTGACCGCAGCGGCGACCAGGAAGACGACCACGATGCACGGCAGGGTGACCATCGCGGCGCTGGCGATCTTCGCCAGGACGTAGCCACGGCTGGGCAGTGCGGTCAGGCGCAGCTGGCGGACCCAGCCCTTCTCGCGCTCCTTGGCGATGCGCTCGCTGTTGCCCATCAGTACGGCGGTCAGCGCGCCGAACGAGGCCATCGAGACCATGAAGAAGGCCTGCAGCGTCAGGTCGGTGTGCGGGACCTTGTCGGTGGTGTTCTGCGTGCCGGAGATCAGCAGGTAGATCACCGACGGGTAGATGATCGAGAAGAACATGAACTTCTTGTTCCGCAAGGTTCGGGTCACTTCGAGCCTGATGAGTGTCCACGAGAAGAAATTCATCATGCGGTCCTGGCCTCCTCGGCCTCGGTGATGGCGACGAAGGCCTGCTCCAGGCCGAGTCCTGCGACTTCGAGTTCGCGCGGGTAGAGGCCGAGCGCGTAGACCGCGTGGACGGTCGCGTCGGCGTTGTGCGACTGGATTCGGACCCTGTTGCCGCTGATGTCGAGCGTGGACAGGAACGGCAGGTCGCGCAGGGCCGCTTCGTCGACCGGGCCCTCCAGCTCGAAGGAGATCCGGCGGGCCCCGGCCTTCGCCTTGATCTCGGCCGCGGTGCCGTCGGCGAGGAGCCGGCCCTTGTGGAGCACGAGGACGCGGTCCGCGATCGCATCGGCCTCTTCGAGGTAGTGCGTGGCGAACAGGACGGTACGGCCCTGCTCGGCCTGCTCGCGCATGGTGGCCCAGAAGGCCTGGCGGGCGGTGACATCCATGCCGGTGGTCGGCTCGTCGAGAACGATCAGGTCGTTGGCCCCGGCGGTGGCGAGCGCGAACCGTACGCGCTGCTCCTGGCCGCCGGAGAGCTTGTTGACCATCCGGTCGGCGATCGACGCGATGCCGGCGCGGGCCAGGACGTCGGAGACCGGGTACGGCCGCGGGTGCAGATCGCAGACGAGCCGGACGATCTCCTCGACCGTGACGTCCTCCATCAGGCCGCCGCTCTGCAGCATCGCGCCGACCCGGCCCCGGGCGATCGCCTCCTGCGGGGACGTACCGAAGAGCCGGACCGTGCCGGAGTCCGCGGTGCGCAGGCCGAGGAGCAGATCGAGGGTGGAGGACTTTCCGGCGCCGTTGGGGCCGAGGAGCGCCACGGTCTCGCCGGGGTGCAGGTCGAGGGAGAGCCCGTCGACGGCGCGCACGTCCCCGTATACCTTGCTGACCTGGTCGAAGCTGACCACGGCCGCTTGCGCGGTGGTGGCTTCGGTGACTGTCGTTGTCATGCGCCCAGCCTGGCGGAGCGGGGTGTCCGCCCGGCAGGGTCACGGGTCGTGAATCGTGGATGACAGATGTCATGCCCGACGCATGACACCGCCCCTGTGCCGCCGCCATGGCGTACGCATGGCGCCGCCCCCGGCCGGAGGTCCGGGCGGGGGCGGGTGCCGTGCGTACTGCGGCGGTACGGGTGGTGCTATCCGTTGCCGTCGAGGGCGATCGTGGCGGTGCGCTCGGCGGGGGTCCTGCCGAGCAGCGCGGTCTGCATGGCATGCGCCACGTCGTCCGCACTGAGCTGGTGCTTCTTGCCGTCACCCTTGGTGATCATGATGCCGTCGAAGACACCGTCGCAGAGGGTGTCGATCGCGATCTTGTTGTAGTACGCGACCAGTCGGCCCTCGACCGCCCTCATGGACAGGATCTGCGGCAGCGACTTCGCGGGGCCGAACTGGATCTGCTTGGGCCCGGCCTTGATGGTGATCAGGCCGGACATCGCGGGCTTCGCGAATTCCTTCATCGCCCGGTCCAGTTCGGCCTGGCCGACGGTGGGCTCGCGGGTGGCGACCGGCAGTTCGACCGTGGCCGGCTTGCCCGTCTGCACCTGGGCGCGGTACGCGTCCCGGACCGAGATCATCGACCGGTTGACGTCCAGCGCCTTGCCCACCTTGCCGGGGACCTCGACGGCCTTGCCCGGCTCGAACTTGATCGTGCCGTCACGGGCGGAGCCGGAGGCGCCCGCCAGATCGGTCAGCGCGACGCCGAGCTTCTCCTCGTCGACCGGGATCACCGGGTCGGCCTCCCGCTCGCCGCCGAAGAGCGAGCCGATCACCGACACCGGGTTGTAGTCGCTGCCCGCGGCACCGCGCACGGTCTCCTGGCTGTCCAGCGAGAGACCGGCCTTGTCCGGGGCCAGCTGCGTGTTCTTGCCGTCCACGGACAGCTGGAGGGAGGTCTTGGCGCGCTCGCCGAGCGCCGCGTCCAGCTTGGCGACGGCCTGCTCCTTCGTGCCGCCGCCGATGTCGACGCCGAGGACGGTGGTGCCCTTGGGAACCTCGGAGTGGTTCATCAGCAGGCCCGCGCCGTACGCGACTCCGGCCAGACCGACGACTCCCGCGCAGAGCAGGACCAGCTTGGAGCGGCCCTTCTTCACGGGGGCCGGGGCAGGACGGGCGGCGGGGGCGGGTGCCGGGGCGACGGGGCGAACCGGTCCACCCGGCCCACCCGGTCCGGTACCCATCGGGCTGTCCGGGAGACCGGGCGTCAGGCCGGGACCCGGCACGCCCGGCACGCCGGGACCACCGGGAGCGCCCGGCCGTGCGAACGGCGACGGGGCGGACGGCGAGCGGTGCTCCGGTGGGACGACCGGGATGCCACTGGTGAGCGTGTCCCCGGAGACATTGCCCCCGGTACCGGAGCCCGGCGCCGCGAACTGCGGCGTCAGGACGGCCGTGTCGTCGGACATCCGCGGGGGTACGCCACCGGGAGCACCGGGACCGGACGGGCCACCGGGGCGTCCGGCGAATCCGTCCGCCCCACCGAGGTTCGGAGTGAGCGGCGAGGTGCCGGTGACCGGGCCGCCGGTGGCACCGGACGGGCCCGGCGTACGCACACCGAGGTTCGGCGTGGCGCGCGGCCCGGGAATCTCGTCCCCACCGAACTCGTCACGGGCACCGGGGCGGGGCGCCCCCTGGTCGCCCGCGTGCTGCGGACCCTCCGAGAAGTACGGAAGGTCGGCGCGCGGCGGGGGCGGTCCGGCGGGTCCGGCAGATCTGCCGGCGTCCACGTCCGTACCGGCACCCGGGCCCACGCCCGGGCCACCGCCGGCCGGTGCGCCCGCGCCGCCGACCACCGACGTGTTCGTCGGGGCCTTGCGCGGGGCGAACCAGTCGCTGCCGCTCTTCTCTCTGGAGGGCTTGTCGGCGGCCGGTTCCGCGGCCGCCGCTCCGTCCCGCGCCTCGTCGGCCGGATCACCCTGTGCACCCGGTGCGCCGTTGGATGCGGGCCCGCCCGGACGCGGCGTGCTGCCTGTGCGCTCACGCGAGGCGTCCGCCTCGGCGTCGCTCATCGGCGTACGCATGACGACCGGCGGGATGGGGCGCGAGCCGGGGATGTTGATCCGGATGCGCGTCGTCAGTGTCGTCTCGGTCCTCGGCTCTTCGGGCTGAGGCGCATCCGCAGACTCCGGGGACTCCTCAGGGGCGTCCTGCGAAGGGTGCAGCGACGGATACTGGCGTGATCCGTACGGCGGCGTACCCGACGGGTACGCGGCTCCCCCGCGCCCCTGGGGCCCGGAGGACGAACTGTCAGTTTCACGACTCAAAGCAGGTTCTCCCGATTGGCTCCGCCGCCCGTACTTCCCCCATGCCGCAGGCCAGGGGACGGCTCGGCGCGCGAACCACCATACTGGCCGCCGCCGCCGGACACCCCGCGACCGGGGGAGACGGCGGCGCACCCCCCGGACGAACAGGGGGCATTACGGGATCGGACGTGGCACATTACTTGCCAGGTCGACCGCTGTCGGCGCCTTGTTGGGGTGACCGCGACATGGTGGCACAGATCACAGCGATCGCCATCCCGCCCAGCATGAAGAGGGTGAGGCCCAGTTCGTCGCCGAAGAGGTAGTCGCCCTCCGGCCGTCCGCCGAGCAGAACGACGACCGAAATCAGCCAGCCCGCGGCGGGCGCCAGGGCGCCGATCTGGGTGCCGGTGAGCAGCCGGCCGCCGTGGAACAGTCCGGCGGCGGCCACCAGAGCGAGCAGCAAACCGCCGGGGAACCAGGCGGCTTGGACGAACGCTCCGGCGATCCCGACGAGCACGCCGAGGACCGCGAGGCCCAGGTAGGCACCGATGCGGCCGGGGTTCAGGGGCGCGGCGAGGCCGGTGGGCACGGGCTCTCCGGGCGGGGCACCGGTGCGGGGCGGGCGCTGCTTGCCGTTGCTCATGGACGTGCTCCCGACTGTGCTTCCGGTACGCCCGGTACGCCCGGTACGCCCGCGAAGAGATCGTGTTCCCGTACGCCCTCGGGTGCTCCGGAGGCTCCGCGTACCAACTCGTAGTACTCGGTGGTGAAGACAGGCTGTCCCAGATCGTTCGAAAGGGCGAAGAACGGGCCGTCCACGGCGATCTGGGTGCTATGTGCCCGCATCGCCGCCGTCTTGGCCGCCGCGTGGGCCGCGCCGTCGATCTCCGTGGTGATCTGCGTGTCGTTCACCACACCCGGTACGTCGTCTGTCGCGGCGATCCCCGGGAAGGCGTCGGGGGCCGTGTCGCGCAGCCGTGCGAACGCCTGCTCGGCGACGGAGCGCGGCACCCGGTTCCAGTAGATCTTGTCGATGGTGTGCGGCGAGGTGTCCGGGGATGCGTGCGGGGCGTCGGGCCCGGTGCGGTAGGCGGGATCGGCCGCGAGATCCGCTGCGCGCATCGCGACGCGGTGCGCCTGGATGTGGTCCGGGTGCCCGTAGCCGCCGTCGGGGTCGTACGTGACGAGGACCTGCGGCCGTACCGAGCGGATCACCTCCACGAGGTACGCGGCGGCGTCGTCGACGTCCGTGTTCCAGAAGGCGCCGGGCCGGTGGTTCTGCTCGGCGCCCATCATTCCGGAGTCACGGAACCGGCCGGGTCCGCCGAGGAACCGGTGGTCGGTGACCCCGAGCTCCTTCATCGCTGCGGCGAGTTCACCGATGCGATGGGTGCCCAGGGTGTCGTCCCGGTCGGCCACGAGGTGCGCGAGCTCGGGCGGGATGACCTCGCCCTCCTCGCCGAGCGTGCAGGTCACCAGGGTGACCCGGGCGCCCTGGGCCGCGTACAGGGCCATGGTGGCGCCGTTGTTGATCGACTCGTCGTCGGGGTGCGCGTGCACCAGGAGCAGACGACGGGCGGGAAGGTCCGTCATGGGACCCACCCTACGAGCCGGCCGGCCCACGGTCCGACCGTGGCGGGCGGCCCGGGCCCCGGGTCAGAACTTGATGCCCCCGATCATGCCGGCCACATTCGTGGTCAGTTCCGAGATGGTGGGCGCAATGGACGAACTGGCGAGATAGAAACCGAGCAGCATGCAGACCACCGCATGTCCGCCCTTCAGTCCGGATTTCCGGATCAGCAGGAAGACGACGATCGCCAGCAGCACCACCGCCGAAATCGAGAGTGCCACGGCGGTTCACCTCCATCAGTACGGTCGGGGACAGGCAGCACGCATGGAGCCAGCAGGTTCTTACCCACCGAGCGCTACGGATCATAACTATCCGTGGCCCCGCATTGATCGGGGCACAGCAGCACGAGGGGCGCACGACCGAGTGGTCGGGTGCTCTGCCGGGTCCGGGGACCGACGCCCCATCAGGCCCTAGGGTTCGGGGTTATGACCTTGCAGAAGCTTTCGTTTCCCCGACAGCACGCCAGGACTCAGCGGTTCACCCTCGGCGCTCCCCGTGCGTTCACCGTCTCGCCGGACGGGGAGCGGGTGATCTTCCTGCGGTCGGCCTCCGGCACGGACCGGTCCAACAAGCTCTGGGTGCTGGACCTGGCGGCCGACGGCACGCCGAACGAGCGGGTCGTCGCCGACCCCGGGACGCTGCTGGGCGGTTCGGCGGAGAAGCTGTCGGCGCAGGAGCGGGCGCGGCGCGAGCGGAGCCGTGAGGGGTCCTCGGGGATCGTCGGCTACGCGGTGGACTCGGCGGCCGAGTTGGCGGCGTTCGCGCTCTCCGGGAAGGTGTACGTCGCCGAGTTGCGGGCCGGTTCGACGCGCGCGCTGCCGGTACCCGGTCCGGTGCTCGACCCCCGGCCGTCGCCCGACGGGCGCCACGTCGCGTACGTGTCGAAAGGCGCACTGCGGGTCGTGGGGGCGGAGGGCGACGGGGACCGGGCGCTCGCGGAGCCGGAGGACGCGCACATCTCGTACGGTCTCGCGGAGTTCATCGCGGCCGAGGAGATGCAGCGCTCGCGCGGGTTCTGGTGGTCGCCGGAGTCGGACCGGCTGCTGGTCGCCAGGGTCGACGACAGCGCGGTGAAGCGGTGGTGGATCGCCGATCCGGCACACCCGGACCGCAAGCCCGCCGAGGTGGCGTACCCGGCGGCGGGGACACCCAACGCCGACGTGCGGCTCCTGGTGCTGGGGCTGGACGGCACCCGTACCGAAGTGGTGTGGGACCGGTCGCGCCATCCGTACCTGGCACAGGTGCACTGGTCGTCCCAGGGTGCCCCGCTGATCCTTGTCCAGGCTCGCGACCAGCGCAGCCAGCTCTTCCTCGCGGTGGACCCGGAGAGCGGTACGACGCGGACGGTCCATGTCGACGAGGACCCGGTGTGGCTGGACCTCTTCGCCGGAGTGCCCGCGTGGGCGCCGGACGGGCGGCTGGTGCGGATCGTGGACGAGGGCGGGGCGCGGGTGCTCTCGGTCGGCGACCGGCCGCTGACCGGGGCGCAGTTGCAGATCCTGGCGGTCCTGGACATCGGTGAATCGGATGTCCTGGTGACGGCGTCGGCGGGCGAGGAGGCCGCGGAGCCGGAGATCGGCGAGAGCCATGTGTACCGGGTCAACGAGCTGGGCGTGGAGCGGGTCTCCGAGGGGGCGGGAGTTCACTCGGCGGTCCGGGCGGGCGGGGTGACCGTGCTGGTCTCCACCTCGCTGGAGCGGCCCGGCGCCGCGGTGCGGGTGCTGCGGGACGGCAAGCAGATCGCCACGGTCGCGACATGTGCGGAGGAGCCGGTTCTGTCGCCGCGGGTGCAGCTCACCGAGGGGGGCGCACACCGGATTCCGTGCGCCGTGCTGCTCCCCACCGACTATCAGGAGTCGGACGGTCCGCTTCCCGTCCTGATGGATCCGTACGGTGGACCGCACGGCCGGCGGGTCGTCGCCGCGCACAATCCGCACCTCACCTCGCAGTGGTTCGCCGACCAGGGCTTCGCGGTGGTCGTCGCGGACGGCCGCGGCTCTCCGGGGCGTTCCCCCGCCTGGGAGAAGGCGATCAGGGACAACCTGGTCCTCACCCTGGACGACCAGGTGGAGGCGGTGCACGCACTCGCCGAAAGGTTCCCGCTGGATCTCTCCAAGGTGGCGATCCGCGGCTGGTCGTACGGCGGATATCTCGCGGGCATGGCCGTACTGCGGCGGCCCGACGTCTTCCACGCGGCGGTCGTGGGTGCTCCGGTGACCGACCAGCGGCTGTACGACACCCACTACACCGAGCGCTATCTCGGGGACCCGACGACCCAGCCCGAGGTGTACGCGTACAACTCATTGCTCACCGACGAGGGGCTGTCCGAGGCCGCGGACCAGGTCCGGCCGATGATGATCATCCACGGCCTGGCGGACGACAACGTGGTGGTCGCGCACTCCCTGCGGCTGTCGTCGGCGCTGCTCTCGGCCGGGCGGCCGCATGAGGTGCTGCCGCTCAGCGGGGTGACGCACATGACTCCGCAGGAGCAGGTCGCGGAGAATCTGCTCCTGCTGCAGGTGGACTTCCTGAAGCGGTCGCTGGGGCTGAGCGAGTAGTTCCGGCCGCTCGGTCCGACGCCACCGAGAGCGTGGTCAACGGGCAACCGGCCGGGGGGACTTGAAGGTCCTCCCGGCCGGTTCACGGCACCCGCACGGCCGTACGCCGTTCATGCTGGCGCGTTCGTATATCGGACGTGCGACAGCCGAGTTGCCCATGCGTTAACGAATGCGGGGGCCGGTGCCGGGCTCCCCCGGCTCTTCGGGCTCTTCGGGCCCCTCCCCCGGCCCATCCAGCTCCTCGGCGGGCTCGTCGGCGGGCTCCTCGGCAGGCGGCACCACCTGCTTCTCCTCGGCGAAGTGGCACGCCGAGTCGTGATGGGCCGGGGTGTCCGTCAGCCGGAAGACCGCGGGGACCGCGAGCAGCGGCACCTCCAGTGCGCACCGCTCCTGGGCCTTCCAGCAGCGGGTGCGGAAGCGGCAGCCGGACGGCGGGTTGGCCGGCGACGGCACGTCGCCGTGCAGGATGATCCGCTCCCGGTGCTCGCGCGCCATCGGGTCGGGCACCGGCACCGCCGACAGCAGCGCCTGGGTGTACGGGTGCGTGGGGTGGTCGTAGATCTGCTCGTCCGTACCGATCTCGGCGAATCGGCCCAGATACATCACGCCGACCCGGTCGGAGATGTGCCGGACGATGGACAGGTCGTGCGCGATGAAGACGTAACTCAGGTTGAACTCCGCCTGCAGCCGGTCGAGCAGGTTGATGACCTGGGCCTGCACGGAGACGTCGAGCGCGGAGACCGGCTCGTCGGCGACGATGATCTCCGGGTTGAGCGCGAGGCCGCGGGCGATGCCGATGCGCTGGCGTTGACCGCCGGAGAACTGGTGCGGGTAGCGGTTGATGTACTCCGGGTTGAGGCCGACGACATCGAGCAGGTCCTGTACCTTGCGGCGCCGGTCGCTCTTGGGTGCCACCTCGGGGTGGATCTCGTAGGGCTCCCCGATGATGTCGCCGACCGTCATCCGGGGGTTCAGCGAGGTGTACGGGTCCTGGAACACCATCTGGATGTTCCGGCGTACGGCCTTCAGCGCACGGCCGGACAGCTTGGTGATGTCCTCGCCCTTGTACTTGATCGAGCCGGCCGTCGGCTGTTCCAGATGGACGAGCATCCGGGCGACGGTCGACTTTCCGCAGCCGGACTCCCCCACGATGCCGAGGGTCTCGCCCGCGGCCAGTTGGAAGGAGACGCCGTCGACCGCCTTGACCGCACCGACCTGCTTCTTGAACAGGATTCCCTGGGTCAGCGGATAGTGCTTGACGAGGTCGCGGACCTCCAGAATGGGTTCGCCGCCCGTGCGGACGCTCCCCTGCTCAGCGTGCATCGAGCGTCTCCTTCCAGAAGTAGCAGGCGCTCTCGCGGTGCTGGGCCACCTCGAACAGCGGCGGTACCTCGCCGCGGCAGATGTCCTGGGCCAGCGGGCAACGCGGGTTGAAGGCGCAGCCGGGCGGGATGTGCAGCAGGTTGGGCGGCAGCCCCTTGATCGCGTACAGCTCCTGGCCCTTCTGGTCCAGCCGTGGGATCGACTGGAGGAGGCCCTTGGTGTACGGGTGGGCAGGCGCCTTGTAGATCTCGTGGACGGGGGCCGACTCCACGATCCGGCCCGCGTACATCACGGCGATGTAGTCGGCGACGTCAGCGACCACACCCAGGTCGTGGGTGATCAGGATGAGTCCCATGTTGAGCTCGCGCTGGAGCTCGGCGAGCAGGTCCATCACCTGGGCCTGGACGGTCACATCGAGGGCGGTGGTGGGTTCGTCCGCGATGATCAGCGAGGGTTCCAGCGCCATCGCCATGGCGATCATGATGCGCTGGCGCATGCCGCCGGAGAACTGGTGCGGGTAGTTCCCGACGCGTTCCTTCGCGGCCGGGATGCGGACCCGGTCCATCAGCTCGATGGCCTTCAGCCTGGCGTCCTTGCGGGACATCCCTCGGTGCACGACGAACATCTCGCCGAGCTGGTCCCCCACGCTGAGCACGGGGTTGAGGGACGACAGCGCGTCCTGGAAGATCATGGCCATCTCCTGGCCGCGGATCTTCCGGCGCTCGTCGGCCTTGAGCTTCAGCAGATCGCGGCCCTTGAAGATGATCTCGCCACTGCTGATCTTCCCCGGCGGCATGTCGAGAATGCCCATGATCGCCTGTGCCGTGACCGACTTTCCGGAGCCGGACTCGCCGAGGACGGCGAGCGTCTCGCCCTCGGCCACCGAGTAGTTGACGCCGTTGACGGCTTTGGCCACCCCGTCCCGGGTGTGGAACTCCACGTGCAGATCGCGCACTTCGAGCAACATGGCAACGGGCTCCTCAGCGCAGCTTGGGGTCGAGGGCGTCGCGCACCGCGTCGCCGAGCATGATGAACGCGAGCACGGTGATCGCCAGCGCTCCGGCGGGCCAGAGCAGCATGTGCGGGGCGTTGCGGATGTACTGGGAGGCGGCCGAGATGTCGATGCCCCAGGAGACTGCCGGCGGTTTCAGACCGACGCCGAGGAACGAGAGCGTCGCCTCCAGGGAGATGTACGTGCCCAGGGCGATGGTCGCGACGACGATCACGGGGGCGACCGCGTTGGGGGCGATGTGGCGGACCATCATCCGGGAGTTGGAGGCGCCGAGCGCGCGGGCCGCCTGGACGTAGTCGTTCTGCTTGGCGGTGATGACCGAACCCCGGGCGATACGGGCGATCTGCGGCCAGCCCAGCAGCACGATGAATCCGATCACCGGCCAGACGGTCGAGCTGGTCACCACGGAGAGGAAGACCAGGCCGCCCAGGACGACCGGGATGCCGAAGAAGATGTCTGTGATACGGGAGAGGAACGAGTCCCACCAGCCTCCGAAGAAGCCGGCCAGCCCGCCCAGGATGCCGCCGAGGATCGAGACTCCGACGGTGGAGCAGACGCCCACGGTGACCGATGTCCTGGCCCCGTAGACGGTACGGGTGTAGACGTCGCAGCCCTGACCGTCGAAGCCGAACGGGTGGCCGGGCTGGGAGCCCTCCTGAGCCTTGCCCAGGTCGCAGTTGAGAGGGTCCTGGTCCGCGATCAGCGACGGCCAGATCGAGATGATCACCAGGAAGAGGATGATCAGGGAGGAGATGATGAAAACCGGGTTGCGGCGCAGGTCGCGCCAGGCGTCGGACCAGAGACTGCGGGGCTTCTCGGCCGGTCCGGTGCCCTCGGGGCCGCCCGGTGTCTTCTCCAGCGTCTCCCCTTGCGCCATGGCGAGATCCATGGCCGCTCCTGCCCCGCCCGGGGAGATCGCTTCGTCCGGCGTCTGCTCAGGCATAGCGGATCCTCGGGTCGAGTACGGCGTACAAGAGGTCGACGATCAGGTTGGCCGCCAGGAAGACGAGGACCAGGACGGTGACGAACCCGACGACGGTCTGGGAGTTCTGGCGCAGGATGCCCTGGTAAAGCTGGTAGCCGACGCCGTGGATGTTGAAGATGCGCTCCGTGACGATCGCCCCGCCCATCAGGGCGCCCACGTCCGTACCGATGAAGGTGACGACGGGGATCAGCGAGTTGCGCAGCAGGTGCCGGAGGACGACCCGGCGCCTGGGGAGACCCTTGGCGGTGGCGGTACGGACGTAGTCGGCGCGGGCGTTCTCGGCGATCGAGGTCCGGGTGAGCCGGGTGACGTACGCCAGGGAGACCGAGGCGAGGACGAGTCCGGGGACGAGGAGTTCGTTGAACGGCGCCTCCGGGGAGACGGAGGGTTTGATGACGCCCCACTCCACGCCGAGGAGGAGCTGGAGCAGCAGACCGGTGACGAAGGTCGGGATGGAGATGACGACCAGGGTCAGGATCAGCACCGTGGTGTCGACGGGCCGGCCCCGGCGCAGGCCGGTGACGACGCCGAGGGTGATGCCGATGACGACCTCGAAGACGATCGCGACGATGGTGAGCCGGATGGTGATGGGGAAGGCGGTGCCCATCAGCTCGGTGACCTTCTGGCCGTTGAACGCGGTGCCGAAGTCGCCGGTGAAGACATTGCCCATGTAGGTGGCGTACTGCTGCCAGACCGGCTTATCGAGGCCGAATTCCGAGCGGAGCTGGGCTGCGGTCGCAGGATCGCACTGGCGATCGCCGCAGAGACCCGCGATGGGGTCGCCCATCACGTTCACCATGAGGAAGATCAGCAGCGTGGTGCCGAAGAAGACCGGAATCATCTGCAGCAGCCGCCGGATCACATAACGTCCCATGAAGACTCCGGAGGTCGCGGGGGTCGGTGGCGCGGGGATGAGGAAGCCGGATGGCCGGTGCGGCACAGCGCACCGGCCATCCGGCCCTGCGGGGTTACTTGACCTTGATCTGCTCGTACACCGGGACGCTGAACTGGTTCAGCGCGACGTTGGTGATCCGCTCCGAGTAGCCGGCGCTGCCGTTCTGGTACCAGAGCGGGATCACGGGCATCTGCTCGGCAAGGACTTTCTCCGCGTCCTGGAAGGTGGAGACGGCCTTGGCCTTGTCCGACTCGGCGTTGGCCTTGTCGACCAGGGAATCGAACTTCTTGTTGCTCCACTTGCCGTCGTTTGACGAGGCGTTGGTGTAGTAGAGGGGCTGCAGGAAGTTCTGGATCAGCGGGTAGTCCATCTGCCAGCCCGCGCGCCAGGCGCCGGTGAGCTTCTGCTGGGAGACCTGGCTGCGGAAGTCGGCGAACGTTCCGACCGGGGAGCCGACACAGGCCTTGTTGTTCCCCATCGCCTTGTTGATGCTGTTGCAGACGGCGTCGACCCACTCCTTGTGCGAGCCGGTGTCCGCGTTGTACGAGATCTTCAGCTGGCCGCCGGGGATGCCGCCGCCCTCCTGGATCAGCTTCTTGGCGTCCGCCGCGTTGTACTCGCACGGGGCCCCGCACAGCCCCTCCTTGAACCCGCCGTCCGCGCCGAGGACCGGGGACGTCCAGTCGGAGGCGGGAGTGCGGGTCTTCTGGAAGATCTGGTCGGTGATCTGGTCGCGGTTGATCGCCATCGACAGGCCCTGGCGGACCTTGATGCCGCCGGGGGTGTCCCACTTCTTGTCGTAGAAGGGGAAGGCGAGGGTCTGGATGATGCCGGCCGGGGTGTTGATGTACCGGTCGCCGAGGTCCGCCTTGACGTTCTTCAGCTGCGAGGCCGGTACGTCGTCGACGAGGTCGAGGTTGCCCGCGATCAGATCGGTGTAGGCGGTGTTGTTGTCGGTGTAGACCTTGAGGTCGATGCCGCCGTTCTGCGCCTTGTCGTCACCGGGGTACTTGTCCCACTTGCGCAGGCTCATCGAGGAGCCCTTGGTGTACTTGTCGATGGTGTACGGACCGTTGCCGACGGGCTTGGCGAGCCAGCCCGCATGGTCGGTGAAGAAGCTCTGCGGCAGTGGGGCGAAGGCCGGGTAGCCGAGGGTGTCGGGCCAGAGCGAGAACTTCTGCGACAGCTTCACCGTGAAGGTCATCGGGTCGACGATCTTGAGGCCGGAGAGCTTCGCCGCGCCGGCACTGCCGGTGTCGGGGTGGACCTTGTCGTAACCGTCGATGTATCCGAAGAAGTAGGCGTTCTTCTGATTGTTCTTCAGCAGGGCGCCGTAGTTCCAGGCGTCCACGAAGGACTTCGCGGTGATCTTCTCGCCGTTGCTGAAGGTCCAGCCGTCCTTCACCGTGATGGTGAAGTTCTGCGAGTCGGTGGTCGCGATCTTCTGGGCGAGCATGTTCGTCGCCGCACCCGTCTTCGGGTCGTACTTCTTCAGCCCTCGGAAGACCATGTCGAGGACCTTCCCGCCCTGCACCTCGTTGGTATTGGCGGGCTCCAGCGGGTTCTGCGGGTCACCCCACGAGGAGCTGACGATCCCATTGGCGCCGCCACCGCCACCACCGCCGCCGCCCCCGCCGCCGCCACCGCAGGCCGTCGCCACCAGGGCGACGGTCACGGCACATGCGGCCCACTTGGCCTGTGTGGCTCCGCGCATGGAATGCCTCCTCATCGAGCTCCGTCTCACGTGGAGTCAAATATCACCTGATGGCATACCTTCTGCACATTTACACCACCCATCCGAGCGCCGCGGGATCGCCGCGGGCGCATTCCGGTGAGCAGCGGAGTGATAACAGCCGCGCATCGAACGCGCATCACCCGCGCATCCAATTGGGTGGATGTACGAATTCCGAGACAGCGCCGCCCGCATATCGGACTCATTGCCGGGTTCCTCCTCGCATGCGACGAACATCCTTTCGACGAGGTCAAGGGACAGCAAACCCGAGGGCAACCATTGGTCATGTATCCGTCAAGCTTCCAAAGAGCGCCTCAAGTCAACCGGACATTCATTGACCCTCCGTGAATTGCGTTGAAAAAGTCCGAGTAGCCCGTAGGTGTTGCCCTGCGGAGTCCTTCGACCCTCGGGCCAGGAGCACCATGACGATTCCAACCCCGCACACAACCGCTCCTCTTGAGGTAGTGGATGCGAAGGCGTTGCCGACGCCGGATCCTTCGGCTCCCAAGGGCGGCGAGGGCCGTTCGCCGGGGAAGTTGGCCTGGCGGCGCTTCAAGCGCGACCGCACCGGCATGATTTCGGCCTACGTGGTCATCGCCTTCTTCGTGGTGGCCCTCTGCGCCCCCCTGATCGCCAAGCTGTACGGCAAGGATCCGTACACGACCTACGGCCAGAACGACAC